>NZ_JACBZJ010000001.1:3649554-4257813 GCF_013409305.1 Cellulomonas soli
GCGGACGGACCCGAGCGTGAGGGTGTCGCCCGGCCGCAGGTCGGCCTCGCACGCCACGCGCAGCGGGTGCGGGTCGGGCCGCCGGGCACGGGCAGGCACCAGCACGTCGACACGGGCAGGGGAGTGGCGGCCCGTGTGCACCCACGCTGCGCTGGCCCGTGCGACGACACCCCGGTCGGGCACGAGGCAGGCGAGGGCCTGTGCACGCACCTCCGGCGTCTCGGTCGCGTCGCGCGCGATCGCCAGCTCGCCCCACACCGTGCGCACGACGCGGTCACGGTGCAGCGCGAACCAGGCCGCTGGACCGACCTCGTCGGCGTGGACGGTCACGGCGACGCTCGGGGGTTCGGCGGTGACCCAGCCGAGCGGTGGACGGGTGTGCGGTGGGGACATGACGAGGGCCATGCCCGGCAGCATGCCCGGGCACGGCCCTCGTGCGTGACGGCAGGTCGGCCGCCTGTGGACGGAGCGTCAGCCGCGAGCGTCCTGAGCGGCCCGCTGGACCTGCTCGAGCCATGCGCGTCGCGCGTCGAGCGCCGCGCGGGCCTCGGCGATCTTGCGGGCGTCGCCCTTGGCCTCGGCGGCGACCAGGTCGGCCTCGAGCCCCGCGATCGCCTGCTCGAGCTGGGCGGCGGCACCCTCGGCGCGGGCACGCGTCTCGGGGTTGGTCCGACGCCACTGGGCCTGGTCGGCGTCACGGACCGCGGTCTCCACGGCGCGCAGAGCGCCCTCGACCCGCTGCACGTCGCCGCGCGGGACCTTGCCGGCGCTCTCCCAACGGTCCTGGATCGAGCGCAGCGTCGCCTTCGCGGCGTTGAGGTCACCGATCGGCAGGAGCGCCTGGGCCTCGGCCAGCAGCGACTCCTTGACGTCGAGGTTGGCGCGGAACTCGGTGTCGGTCGCGGCGGTCGCGGCGTCCCGGGCGGCGAAGAACGCGTCCTGGGCACCGCGGAACCGCGCCCACAGGGCGTCGTCGTCGGACCGGCTGGCCCGTCCGGAGGCCTTCCACTGCGTCATGAGGTCCCGGTACGCGGCCGCGGTGGCACCCCAGTCCGTGCTGGTCTGAAGGCGCTCGGCCTCGGCCACGAGCTCGGCCTTGGCCGACTTGGCCGAGGCGTTGCGCGTCTCGAGCTCGGCGAAGAAGTGCCTGCGCTCACGGTCGAAGGTCGTCCGGGCGTGGCTGAACCGCTTCCAGAGCGACTCCTCCGTCGGGCGGTCGAGGCGCGGGCCGGAGCGCTGCGCCTCCTTCCACTGGTCGAGGAGGGTCCGCAGCTGCTCGCCCGCCGGGCGCCACTGGATGCGCGACGGGTCGGTCTCGGCGATCTTCTCGGCCTGCTCGACGATCTGGGTGCGGGCGACGACGGCTGCCTCGCGTGCTGCGGCGCGCTCCGCCTCGGCGACGGCACGACGCTCGGCCGCGACGCCACGGAGCGCCTCGAGCCGTGCGCGCAGGCCGTCGAGGTCCCCGACCGCCGCCGGCTCGGTGATCTCCTCGCCGAGCTTGGTCAGCGTCTGGTCGATCTCCTTGACGGACAGGTCGGTGGCCTGCAGACGCGCCTCGAAGACCGTGACCTTGGCCTGCAGGTCCAGGAACCGGCGCACGTACAGGGCGAGCGCCTCGTCCGGCGTCGCACCGGGGAACTGACCGACGGCGCGTTCGCCGGCGGCGTCGGTGACGTAGACGGTGCCGTCCTCGTCGACCCGGCCGAACGTGGCGGCTGCGGCTGCCTCGGCTGCGTCCTGCGGCGGGGCCACCGGGGCGGCTGCGACCGGGGACGCTGCGGCCGTGACGGCGGCCGGTGCGACAGGGTGCACCGGGGGGCGGGGAACCGGGCGCGGGCCGGGGCGGACCGTCGTGGGAGACGGTGCGGCGGCGGGCTCCGGTGCGGGGTCGACCGGGTCGGGCTGCTCGCCGGTCTCCGGCGCGACTTCCTGCGTGCTGGGCTCGCCGCTGTCGGCCGGGCCGTCCGTGACCGTCTCCGGTTCGGTCGGCTCGGCCTCGGGCACCGTGTCCGTCGCGTCGACGGCCGGCGGCTCGGTGGCCGCGACATCAGACGGGGCAGGCTCGGGAGCCGCCTCCGGTACGGGAGCAGCCGTGGCGGGCGTCTCGGGCGTGTCGTCCTCGGACGGCGTTGCCGGGGTCTCGGTCACTGGGTCTCCACTCCCTCGATGATGACGTCGGACACCGGGGTCTCGGTCCCCTCGGCGGTGCCTGCGTCAGCGATGGCCTGCAGCACGTCCCTGCCGGACGTGATGTGGCCGAACACGGTGTAACCACCCGCCGAGTCGGACGGGATCTGCGAGTCCTCGTAGACGAGGAAGAACTGGCTGCCCATGGAGGCGCCGTCGCCGCTCACGCGGGCCATGGCGATGGTGCCCGCCGGGTAGACGTCGTCGGTCGGGGCGTTCTCGATCGGGCCCCAGGTGTAGCCGGGGCCACCCTGGCCGGTGCCCTCGGGGTCGCCACACTGCAGCACGTACAGGCGGGACGTCGTCAGGCGGTGGCACGTGGTGGTGTCGAAGAACCCCTGGCCGGCGAGCGTGACAAAGTTCGCCACGGCCTGGGGTGCCGCCGCGCCGTCGAGCTCGATGCCGATGTCGCCCTGCGCGAGGTGGATCGTGCCGGTCCAGGTACGGCCCTGGGCGAGCGAGGCGTCGGGCACCAGCGAGGTGTCGGTCGCGCTCGTCGTCGCTGTGGCCGTCGGGACGGCGGTCGCGGTCGGTGTCGCGGACGCGGAGCTCTCGTTGTTGAGGGCCACCGCGGCGACGACACCGAGGACCAGGACGAGGGCGGCGACGACGCTCCCGGCGATCACGCGCTGACGACGACGGCGGACCTCGGCGACCTGACGGCGCTGCTGCCACTTCTCGTAGCGGCGGCGTTCGTAGGCACGCTCGCGCTTGCTGGACACGCACACTCTCCTCGCGTCGGCGTGCGGCAGCTGGCGCTCGACCTGCTGCACTGCACGAAGGGACCCGGCACAGTCTAGGCAAGCGGCGCGAGTTCGCGACCAACGTGCGGCGCGCGTCCCACCGCGGGCAGGCGGCGGCAGGTCGGTGCGGGGCCCGTACCTCTACCGTGGGGCCGTGCAGATCGTCGAGGTGCTGGCCCCCGTTCTCGGTGCGCGATGCCTGGTCGTCGGGGCGGACGACGGCTCGTGCGTGGTCGTCGACGCCGGCGCGGGTGTCGCCGCGCGGGTCGAGTCGGTGGTCCGCGAGCGCGGCTGGATCGTTCGGGCGGTGCTCGCGACGCACGGTCATCTGGACCACACGTGGGACTGCGGGGTGCTGTCCGCGCGGTGGGACGTGCCGGTGCTGCTGCACCGCGACGACGTGTACCGGCTGGCGGACCCGTTCGGCACGTTGGGTGTGCTGGGTGCCGGGGTGGCGGGGGCGGCGTCGGACGCCACGAGCCCGTTGGGCGAGGCGTTGCGGGCGGCCGGTGTGGACCCGGGGGCGTACGTGCGTCCTGCGCGTGTCGAGCCGTTCGGTGTCGAGCCGGGCGTGGGCGGTCGTTCTGCGGACGTCGAGCTGGTGCTCGGCGGGGTGCGGCTCGTGGCGCGGCACGCGCCGGGGCACACGGAGGGGTCGACGTTGTACCTGCTCGATGCCTCCGCGGGTGGGGGCGTGCTGGTGCCGGTGGTGCTGGCCGGTGACGTGCTGTTCGCCGGGAGCGTGGGTCGGACCGATCTGCCGGGCGGGGACGCGGTGGTGATGGCGCGCACGTTGCGTGAGGTGGTGGCGGTGCTGCCCCCGGGGGCGAGGGTGCTTCCGGGGCATGGTCCGGCCAGTGATGTGGCGAGCGAGCTGCGGCGCAACCCGTACCTGGCGGGCGTCTGACCCGACGGAGGGCGCCATCTGGGAGGATGCGTGACCATGGCGCGTCCCACACCTCTGTCCGGCTTTCCTGAGTGGCTCCCTGACGGTCGCATCGTCGAGCAGCACGTCCTGGATGTGCTGCGCCGCACGTTCGAGCTGCACGGGTTCGCCGGGATCGAGACGCGGGCCGTCGAGCCGCTGGACCAGCTGCTGCGCAAGGGCGAGACCTCGAAGGAGGTCTACGTGCTGCGTCGTCTGCAGGAGGATCCGGCGGAGGCGCAGGCGGACAAGGCTGGTCAGCTGGGGCTGCACTTCGACCTGACGGTGCCGTTCGCGCGGTACGTGCTGGAGAACGCGGGGCACCTGGCGTTCCCGTTCCGGCGGTACCAGATCCAGAAGGTGTGGCGGGGTGAGCGGCCGCAGGACGGTCGGTTCCGGGAGTTCGTGCAGGCGGACATCGACGTTGTCGGTGCCGGTGACCTGCCGTACCACTACGAGGTCGAGCTGCCGTTGGTGATGGCCGAGGCGTTGACGTCGTTGCGGTCGATCGGTGTGCCGCCGGTGCGAGTCCTGGTGAACAACCGCAAGGTGGCCGAGGGCTTCTACCGGGGTCTGGGGCTGGCGGACGTCGAGGCGGTGCTGCGCAGCATCGACAAGCTGGACAAGGTCGGTGCGGACGCGGTGGCGGAGCTCCTCGTGGCGGAGGCGGGTGCGACGCCCGAGCAGGCGCGTGCGTGCCTGGACCTGGCGGCGATCTCCGGTGCGGATGCGAGCGTGATCGACGAGGTCCGGGCGCTGGCGGTCGGTCACGCGGTCGTCTCCGACCTGCTGGAGGAGGGGCTCGCCGAGCTGGGTGCGCTCATCGAGGCGGCGGCGGTGCGCGCGCCGGGCGTGGTGGTCGCGGACCTGAAGATCGCCCGTGGGCTGGACTACTACACGGGGTCGGTCTACGAGACGGTGCTGGTGGGTCACGAGCAGCTGGGGTCGATCTGCTCGGGCGGTCGCTACGACACCCTCGCGACGGACGGTGCGAACACCTACCCGGGTGTGGGGCTGTCGATCGGGGTCTCGAGGCTCGTGTCGCGGTTGCTGAGCGCGGGGCTCGTGCGGGTGTCGCGGAAGGTGCCGAGCGCGGTGCTGGTCGCGGTGACGTCGGAGGAGTCGCGCACGCGGTCGGACGCGGTGGCGGGCGCGCTGCGGTCGCGGGGCATCCCGGTCGAGGTGGCGCCGTCGGCGGCGAAGTTCGGCAAGCAGATCCGGCACGCGGACCGTCGGGGCATCCCGTTCGTGTGGTTCGTGGGTGAGCCGGACGCGGACGGGGTCGTGCAGGCGGACCAGGTCAAGGACATCCGGTCGGGGGAGCAGGTGGCGGCGGAGGCCGGCTCGTGGGCGCCGCCGGCCGAGGACCTGTGGCCGACGGTGCTGCCTGCGACGGTGCCGCAGGCCTGAGTCGACGGCACGACAGGCACGAACGGCACGACGGAGCGCCCGTCCTCGGGCACGATCGGTCCATGACCGTCACCGGCGAAGGTCGCGACCGTTCCCGCCCCGCGGACGAGGGGTGCGACGTGCTGGTCGTCGGCTCGGGCTTCGGCGGGTCGGTGACGGCGCTGCGCCTGGTCGAGAAGGGGTACCGGGTCACGGTCCTGGAGGCCGGTCGCCGGTTCGCCGACGAGGAGTTCGCGGCCACGTCCTGGGACCTGCGTCGGTTCCTGTGGGCGCCTCGGCTGGGCTGCTTCGGCATCCAGCGCATCCACCGGGTCTCGGACTCGCTGGTGCTGGCCGGCGCTGGGGTCGGTGGCGGGTCCTTGGTGTACGCGAACACGCTCTACCGGCCTCTGGCACCGTTCTTCGCGGACCCGCAGTGGTCGCACCTGACGGACTGGGAGGCCGAGCTGTCGCCCTGGTACGAGCAGGCCTCCCGCATGCTCGGCGTGACGCCGAACCCGACGGTCACCGCCTCGGACGTGCTGTTCCGCCGGGTGGCGGCCCGGATGGGTGTCGAGGACACGGTGCGGCCTGCGCCCGTCGGGGTGCTGTTCGGCGCGCCGGGGCAGGAGGTCGAGGACCCGTTCTTCGGGGGTGCCGGTCCGCGCCGGACGGGGTGCACGCAGTGCGGGGCGTGCATGACGGGCTGCCGTGTCGGGGCGAAGAACACGCTCGTGAAGAACTACCTGCACCTGGCGGAGCGGGCAGGCGTGCGGGTCGTGCCGCTGACGACCGTGACCGGTCTGCGTCCGCCGGTCGGCGACGGGCCGTGGCTCGTGGCCTCGCGCGGGACGGCGGACGGGGTGCGTCGTACGTGGCGTGCCACGCACGTGGTCCTCGCGGCGGGCACATACAACACCCAGGTGCTCCTGCACCGTTCGCGCAGTCGCGGTGACCTGCCGCTCGTGTCCGACCGCCTGGGCACGCTGACCCGCACGAACTCGGAGGCGTTGCTCGGGGCGAGCCGGCCACGCGTGGACCCGACGTCCCGTCTGGACCTGGGGGTGGCGATCACGTCGTCGTTCTTCCCCGACGAGCGCACGCACGTCGAGCCGGTCCGGTACGCGGCCGGGTCGAATGCGATGGCGCTCCTGCAGACGGTGCTCACCACGGGTGCTCCGCGGGGGGTCCGGTGGGTCAAGGTGCTGGCCCGTCTGGCCGCCGAGGTCGTCCGCCGGCCCGTGACGACGCTGCGGGCGTTGTCCCCGTACCGGTGGAGCGAGCGGACAGCGATCGCCCTGGTCATGCAGGCGCTCGACAACTCGTTGGACACCCGGCCGCGTCGCGGGCTGCTCGGCGGGTGGGGGTTGGCGAGCCGCCCGGGTCCGGGGGAGCCGAGCCCGACCTGGATCCCGCAGGGGCACCGGGCGGCGATCCTGCTCGCGCAGGAGATGGGCGGGGTGCCCGGCAGCTCGTGGGGGGACGTGGCGAACATGCCGCTGACCGCGCACTTCATCGGCGGCTGCCCGATCGGGGCGACGCGTGCCGAGGGGGTCCTCGACCCCTACCAGCGGGTGCACGGCTACCCGACGCTGCACGTCGTCGACGGTGCCGCGGTGACCGCGAACCTGGGGGTGAACCCGTCGTTGACGATCGCAGCGCAGGCCGAGCGGGCCGCGTCCTTGTGGCCGAACGCAGGTGAGCAGGACCCGCGCCCGGCGGACCAGGAGGTGTACGTCCGCCTCGACCGGGTGGTGCCGCGCGTCCCGGTCGTGCCGCAGGACGCCCCGGGCGCGCTGCACCCGGGCGGCCACGCCTGAGCGCGTATTGCGGGAGACGGCCCGGCCGTGTCGGGCACTAGGATCGTGCGGGCGTCCGACCGGGCGCGCGACCCCCCACCAGCGAAGGACCACCCGTGCTCCGCACCCACACCGCCGGCTCGCTGCGAGCCGAGCACATCGGCACCACCGTCACCCTCACGGGCTGGGTGGACCGCCGGCGTGATCACGGTGGCGTGGCGTTCGTGGACCTGCGGGACGCGTCCGGCATCGCCCAGGTCGTCATCCGGGACGAGGCCGTCGCGCACGGTCTGCGCTCGGAGTTCGTCCTGCAGGTGACCGGTGAGGTCGGCCGCCGCCCGGAAGGCAACGAGAACGCCCACCTCGCCACGGGCCAGGTCGAGGTCGTGGCGGCCGAGGTCGTCGTCCTCAACGAGGCCGCCCCGCTGCCGTTCCAGGTGTCCTCCGCGCTCGACGAGACGATCGGCGAGGAGGCGCGTCTGCGCCACCGCTACCTCGACCTGCGCCGCCCGGCTCCGGCCCGCGCGCTGCGGTTGCGTGCCAAGGCGAACGCGGCCGCACGGCGGGTGCTCGACGCGCAGGACTTCGTCGAGATCGAGACGCCGACGCTGACCCGCTCGACGCCCGAGGGCGCCCGCGACTTCGTCGTCCCTGCCCGGCTCGCCCCTGGATCCTGGTATGCGCTGCCGCAGTCGCCGCAGCTGTTCAAGCAGCTGCTCATGGTCGCCGGCATGGAGCGCTACTACCAGATCGCCCGCTGCTACCGCGATGAGGACTTCCGTGCCGACCGGCAGCCGGAGTTCACTCAGCTCGACGTCGAGATGAGCTTCGTCGAGCAGGACGACGTGATCGCGCTCGGCGAGCAGGTGCTCGTGGCGCTGTGGGACCTGATCGACGTGACGATCCCCACGCCGATCCGGCGCATGACGTTCGCCGACGCGATGGCCCGCTACGGCACGGACAAGCCCGACCTGCGGTTCGGCCTCGAGCTCGTCGAGCTGACGCAGTTCTTCGCGCAGACCCCGTTCCGGGTGTTCCAGTCGCAGTACGTCGGTGCGGTCGTGCAGCCCGGCGGCGCGTCGACCCCGCGTCGCGGCTTCGACGCCTGGCAGGAGTGGGCCAAGCAGCGTGGCGCCAAGGGCCTGGCGTACGTCACGGTCGGCGAGGACGGTGAGCTCGGCGGTCCGGTCGCCAAGAACATCTCCGAGGAGGAGCGCGCCGGTCTGGTCGCGGCCGTGGGTGCCAACCCCGGTGACGCGGTGTTCTTCGCCGCCGGTGCCACCGACGACGCCCGGTCGCTGCTGGGTGCGGCGCGCCTGGAGATCGGCCGCCGCGGTGGCCTGATCGACGCCGACGCGTGGGAGTTCGTCTGGGTGGTCGACGCGCCGCTGTTCAAGCCGTCCGGCCAGGACGACGACGTGGACCTGGGCAGCTCGGCCTGGACGGCCGTGCACCACGCGTTCACCTCTCCGACTCCGGAGTGGCTCGACCGGTTCGAGGAGAGCCCGGGCGAGGCGCTGGCCTACGCGTACGACATCGTCTGCAACGGCAACGAGATCGGTGGCGGCTCGATCCGTATCCACCGCCGCGACGTGCAGGAGCGGGTGTTCCGGGTCATGGGTATCGGCCCGGACGAGGCTCAGGAGAAGTTCGGCTTCCTGCTCGACGCGTTCCAGTTCGGTGCCCCGCCGCACGGCGGGATCGCGTTCGGCTGGGACCGGATCCTCACGCTGCTGACCGGCTCGGAGTCGATCCGCGACGTCATCGCGTTCCCGAAGTCGGGCGGCGGCTACGACCCGCTGACCGGCGCCCCGGCACCGATCACGGTCGAGCAGCGCCGTGAGGCCGGCGTCGACGCCAAGCCGAAGCCGAAGGCGGAGGTCCCCGCGAGCCCGACCGCGTGAGCGGTCCGCTCGAGGTCCTGCCGTCCCGGTGGCGGCAGGACCGCTTCGTGCTGAGCGAGCGAGCCCTGTGGGGCACGCCCGTGGTGCGGGGTGACGACGAGGCGCTGCTGCTCGTCGTCACCTCCGGCGCGGGGTCGATCGTGCGGGGTCTCGGTGCGCCCGAGAGGGTGGGCGACCTCCTGGACGCGGTCGCGTGCGACGTGCCCAGCGAGCGGGGGTCGATGCGGCCGACGCGGTGGCTGAGCGTGCCCCGTGGCACCCGGACCTCGATCGGGACGCTGGACTCGCTCCGGCTCACGCACGTCTCGGAGTGGGACTGGCTCACGACATCGGCCGAGCCCCCACGGGTGGCGGCCGAGGGTGCCGTGCGCCGGCTCGACCCGTCGGCCGAGGCGGCAGCGGTTCGTGACTGCCTGCGCGTGGCCAACCCGGGCACGACGGCCGACCCCGCGGGATCCGACGAGGTCGCGTGGTGGGGCATCGACGCCGGCACAGGGGACGGTGTGCTCGCCGGGGTGGTCGGTGCGACCGCACGCGGCGGACCCGGGGACGCCGTGACCTGGCACCTGCACGGCCTGGGTGTCCGTCCCGGCCTGCGCGGCGCCGGTGTCGGGTCGGCGCTGGTGGCCGCGGCCACGCGTGCCGGTCTCGAGGCGGGTGCGCCCTGGGTGTCGCTGGGCATGTACGCCGACAACGACGGGGCGCGTCGCGTCTACGAGCGGCTCGGCTACCGCACGTGGGCGCAGTTCACGTCGTTCGGACCGGCCGGGGTGCAGCGACCGCCCGACTGACGGAGCCCGGGGTCACCAGCGACGTGGTGGGTCGACCTGCCCGGAGAGTCCGATGTGGTCCTCCGGCGGCAGGTCGAGCTCGAACACCCCGGCTGCCATGCCGGGCGCCGCCCCCTCGGGCACCTGGTGCGGCCGGGCGCGCCAGGTGTGCCGCCAGACCGCCGCCAGGCCCGTACCCACGACGATCAGGACGAGTGCGCACAGGAAGAACGCGAACGCGCCGGTGACCCGCTCCTGCGGGTCGTCGGCGAGCGCGTAGTGCAGGAGCGTGACGGCGAAGTCCGACAGCACCAGGATCCCGGCCACGGTCCAGACCCAGGCGTGCCGGCGTCGTCGCCGGTACTCACCTCGATCGGTGGGCAGGGGGCTGGGCATCGCGGTCAGTGGGTGATCGCGATGCGCCGGTAGAGGGCGCGCAACGGCTTCGGTGCCCACCAGTTGGCCTTGCCGAGGATCGTCATCGTGGCCGGGACCAGGAGCAGTCGCACGATCGTGGCGTCGATGAGCACCGCGACGGCCAGCGAGAACCCGACCTCCTTGATGACGAGCAGGTCACCGGCGACGAAGCCGGCGAACACGGCGATGATGATCGCGGCGGCCGAGGTGATGATCCGGCCCGAGCGCTGCAGCCCGAGGCGAACCGCCTTGTCGTTGCCCACGCCGGCGTCGTGCAGCTCCTTGATGCGGGAGAGCAGGAAGACCTCGTAGTCCATTGCGAGGCCGAACCCGAACGCGATGACGAGCGCCACGACGTACGTCTCGATCCCGCCCGTGGAGGTGAACCCCAGCAGGCCGGACAGGTGCCCGTCCTGGAAGACCCACACCAGGACGCCCAGCGCGGCGGCCAGCGAGAACACGTTCGTCAGCAGCGCCTTGATCGGGATGGCCACCGAGCCCGTCATGAGGAACAGCAGGATGAGCGTGGCGGCTGCCACGATGCCGGCGGCCCACGGCGCCCGTTCGAGGAGCGCGGCGGTGAAGTCCATCTGGCTGGCGGCCTGGCCGGTGACCCAGGTCGGGAAGCCGGGCTCGAGCGCGCGCACCTCGGTGACGACGTCACGGGCGACCTGGCCGCCCGGGTCGTCGGTGGCTGCCCGCACGCCGATGACGACGTACGAGCCGGTCGCGACGGGCTCGTCGACCGAGGTGACGTCCTCCAGGCCCGCCACCTGGGTGGTCCACGCGGTCGCCTCCTCCAGGCTCGTCTCTGCGACGACCGTGATGGTCGCGGAGGACGACGCCGGGTAGTTCGCCTCGAGCGCCTCGAGGTAGGCGCGTTGCTCGGCGTCGGCGGGCAGGAGCTCGGTCGTGGAGTTGCGCAGCTCGAGGTGGGCGACCGGCGCCGCGAGCATGCCGAGCACGACGAGGACCCCGCACATCACGAGCCACGGGTGGCGTTGCACGCGCCCGGTGAGGCGGGAGAACGCACCCTCCTCGGACTGCACGTCGGCGGTGCGCGCGAGCAGCGCACGCAGGCCCGGGACGCGCGCGAGCAGGCCGGGCCGGGCCAGCCGGCGGCCGCTCCAGACGAGCAGGGCCGGGACGAGCGTGAGGGCGGTGGCGACGGCCACGACGATCACGCTGATGCTCGCGGCGCCGATCGCCCGCAGGATCTGCGGCTGGAAGACCAGCAGCCCGCTGATCGCGACACCGACGGTCACCCCCGAGAAGGCCACCGTGCGCCCGGCGGTCGCCAGGGTCGTCTCGATCGCCTCGACCACGGGGCCGTCGCCGCGGCGTCGACGAGCCCCCGAACCGCCGTCGTCGTCGACGAGCCGGTGCAGCTCCTCACGGAACCGGGACACGATGAGCAGGCCGTAGTCGATGGAGAGCCCCAGGCCCAGCAGGGTGACGACGTTGACGACCGAGGAGTCGAGGTCGATGAGGTAGCTGAAGCCCAGCAGTGCGGCCAGCCCGCAGCCGATCGAGGCGAGCGCACCGGCCATCGGCATCGAGGCGGCGAGGAACCCGCCGAAGACCAGCAGCATGATGAGCAGGGCGATCGGCAGCGCGATCGTCTCGCCGATCCGCAGGTCCTGGGCGACCTGCTCGGTGATCGCGTCGACGATGAGCGACTCGCCGCCGACGATCCCCGTCGCGCCGGGGGAGACGACGGCCAGCTCCGCGGGGATCTCGCCGAGGCGCTGCGCGACCTGCTCGAGCGCGGCGTCGACGGCGGCGTCGGAGGCGTCCGGCTCCAGCTCCACGACGACGAGGAACCCCTGCCCGTCCGCGGCCAGCAGCGGCGCCGCCGCCTGGTTCTCGATCGTGTCGGGCAGCGCGTAGGGGTCGATGACGGCGGCGACCGTGTCGATGGCCGCGAGCTCCTCGCGTGCCGGTGCGAGGGCCTCGGCGACCCCGGGGGTCTCGGGCGGCACGCCGTCGACGACGAGGGTCAGCGACTGCCCGACCTGGTCGTTGTCCGCCAGGATCTGGTCCGCGACGGCGCTCTCGGAGCCGGGGACCGAGGGCGCGCCCGTCGTGAGGCGGTCGAAGAGGTTCTCGCCGTGCACCCCGCCGACGGCCAGCGCGAGGCTCACGACCGTCAGGACGAGCCAGACGAGCGCGCTCAGGCGTGGGTGGTGGGCGACGGCGCGACCAAGGCGTGCGAACACGCCGGTCATCGTCGCAGGTCGGGTGCTCGGCGCGCACCAGGTGGCCGCTGTGGACGTGCGGCGGCGTCGGGCGGCCCGGCCGCGGCACCGTACGGGACGACGTCTGAGGCCCGGCGTGGGGTGTCGGGCCCGGTGCGTAGGCTCGTCGGTCATGGACCTGTTCGAGGCGCTCACCACGACGGCCGACGGCGTGCCCGCCGTGGCGGCCGGTGCACCCCTCGCGGTCCGGATGCGTCCCCGCACGCTCGAGGAGGTGGCCGGCCAGGAGCACCTGCTCGTCGCCGGGTCGCCGCTGCGCCGGCTGGTCGAGCCGGCCACCGAGGCCGCACGCAGGGCCGCACCGACGTCGGTGGTGCTCTGGGGCCCGCCCGGTACCGGGAAGACCACCCTGGCGTACCTGGTGGCGGCGACCTCCGGCCGGCGGTTCGTCGAGCTGTCCGCCGTGACGGCGGGTGTGAAGGACGTGCGCGCCGTGATCGACGACGCGCGTCGTCGGCTCGCGGGTGACGGCACGGAGACGGTGCTGTTCGTCGACGAGGTGCACCGCTTCACCAAGGCCCAGCAGGACGCGCTGCTGCCGAGCGTGGAGAACCGGTGGGTCACCCTGGTGGCTGCGACGACGGAGAACCCCTCGTTCTCGGTGAACTCCCCGCTGCTGTCCCGCTCGCTGCTCCTGACGTTGCAGCCGCTCGGCACGGACGACGTGCGGCGGCTGGTGCGCCGGGCGGTGCAGGACGAGCGCGGCCTGGCCGGTGCCGTCCGGCTCGACGAGGACGCGGAGGAGCACCTGCTGCGGCTGGCCGGCGGTGACGCCCGCAAGGCGTTGACGATCCTGGAGGCCGCTGCGGGCGCCGCGCTGTCCGCGGAGGCGGTGCCGTCGGTGGGGGTGGCCGACGGTGAGGACGGGTTGCCGGACGGCTCGGCGCTGGTGGACCTCGCGACGGTCGAGCGGGCGATCGACGTCGCGGCGGTCCGCTACGACCGCGACGGCGACCAGCACTACGACGTCATCAGCGCCTTCATCAAGTCCGTGCGAGGCTCGGACGTCGACGCCTCGCTGCACTACCTCGCGCGGATGATCGCCGCGGGGGAGGACCCACGGTTCATCGCCCGTCGCATCGTCATCTCCGCCGCCGAGGACGTCGGCATGGCTGACCCGTCGGCGCTGCAGACCGCGGTCGCGGCCGCCCAGGCCGTCGCGCTCATCGGCATGCCGGAGGCGCGGATCATCCTCGCCGAGGCGGTGGTCCACCTGGCCACGGCCCCGAAGTCGAACGCCGCGTACCTCGGCGTGGACCGCGCGCTGGCCGACGTGCGGGCCGGCCGGATGGGGCCGGTGCCGGCGCACCTGCGCGACGCGCACTACGCGGGCGCGAAGGGGCTGGGGCACGGCGCCGGGTACCGGTACGCGCACGACGAGCCGCACGCGGTCGCAGCGCAGCAGTACCTGCCTGACGACCTGGTGGGCACCCGCTACTACGAGCCGTCCGACCGCGGCTACGAGCGGGCGGTCGCCGAGCGGATGGACCGGATCCGGTCGATCCTCGACGCGCACGAGTGACCTCGACTCCGGGTTGACGCGGGTACCCCGGGACGGGGACCACCTCGGTGGCGTGTAGTATCGAAGGGTTGTCCAGGTGCGGCGTGCACTGCGCGCCCGTCGGACAGCCACCTGGGGCCCTAGCCGCACGAGTTGCTCGTGCACATGGTCGGCCCCACGCCCGCCGGAGACCTTCGCGGGTGTGACGTCTACACGACAGGAAGTACAGCTGTGAGCAGTGTGACCCGCGCTCGTCGCCAGGTGCGCCTTTCCCGCGCCCTCGGCCTCGCGCTGACGCCCAAGGCCGTCAAGCACTTCGAGAAGCGCCCCTACCCGCCCGGCGAGCACGGTCGTGCCCGTCGTCGCACCGAGTCGGACTACGCCGTCCGTCTGCGCGAGAAGCAGCGTCTGCGCGCCCAGTACGCGCTGCGCGAGAAGCAGCTCGCCCGTGCGTACGAGGACGCCCGCAAGGCCCCGGGTCTGACCGGTGAGGCGCTCGTCGAGGACCTCGAGACCCGTCTGGACGCGCTCGTGCTGCGTTCCGGCTTCGCCCGCACGATCCTGCAGGCGCGCCAGGTCGTGGTGCACCGCCACATCCTCGTCGACGGCAAGATCGTCGACCGTCCGTCCTTCCGCGTGAAGGAGGGCCAGACCCTGCAGATCAAGCCCAAGTCGCAGACGACCGTGCCGTTCCAGGTCGCGGCCGCCGGTGCCCACCGCGACGTGCTCCCGGCCGTCCCGGGCTACCTCGACGTGCAGCTCGAGAAGCTGTCCGCCGTGCTGGTCCGTCGCCCGAAGCGCGCCGAGGTCCCGGTGACCTGCGAGGTCCAGCTGGTCGTCGAGTTCTACGCTCGCTGATCTGACCTCCGGGGGCTCGCCCCAGGTTCGTCGAACGCCCCGTGCTGCGCCCCGGCGCACGCGGGGCGTTCGTGCGCCCGGGAGTCGACGGGGGTCCGGGCGGGGGGCATGCGGTCGGGCGCCACGCGCGGCCGGAGCGTCGTCCCGCTCACCCTCCGGGTAGGGTTTCCACGCGGGTCGGACCGGCCCGAGCACGATTCGTCGGGTAGCTGTCGAGGGAGGGGCGCTGCATGTCGCTCGGTGACGTCGCAGGCATGATCTCGGCCGTCGCGTTCGTGGCGCTCGTCGGGTTCCTGGCGCTGCCGCTCGTGAAGCTCGGCAAGGTGTTCGACGAGACGCGGGTCTCGGTGAAGGAGCTGACGGACCACACGGTCCCCGTGCTGGACGAGACCGCCGCGGTCGTGGCGTCGACCGGCACGCAGCTCGACAAGGTCGACACCGTGACGACGGCGGCCGCGCAGGTCTCGGAGAACGTGTCGGCGCTGACCTCCCTGTTCGCCGCGACCGTGGGCTCGCCCCTGATCAAGGTCGCCGCGTTCTCCTACGGCGTGCGGCGCGCGCTGGCCACCGCGGCGGCGGGCGCGCGCGGGGCTCGGAAGCGCTGATGCGACGGCTGCTGTGGGTCGGTGTCGGCGTCGCGCTGACGGTGCTCGTCATCCGCAAGGGGCGCGCGCTCGTCGACGAGCACCTGCCGGCGGGGACGACCGACGCCGTGGAGGGTGCCGTCCGGCTCACCCGTGTGGCGCGGACCACCCGCGAGGCGTTCACGGCGGGGATGGCCGAGCGTGAGCAGCAGCTGCGACACGACCTGTACGGCGACGTCGACCTCGACGAGCTGCGTGAGCGGCGCGACGCCCGTCGACGACCACCGGCCGCCGACCGCAGACGATCCGCGGCGGTGCCCCCCGCCTGGGCCGAGCACCCCGTCGAGGACCCGGACGACGACGACGGCTACACGTTCTTCTGACCCACCCGGGGTCCCTCGCGGGACTCCTTCCTCCGTGGCGGAACAGCACGGCCACCGCCGTCGCTGCACCTCCTGAGGCCACCACCGGCACCACCACACGAACGACGAGGACGACATGCGTACCGCCGAGATCCGTCAGCGCTGGCTCGACTACTTCGAGGGCCGCGGGCACACCGTGGTGCCGTCGGCCCCGCTCATCTCGCCCGACCCGTCGACGCTGTTCGTGATCGCCGGCATGGTGCCGTTCATCCCGTACATGCTGGGGGAGCAGACGGCTCCGTGGCCGCGTGCCACGAGCGTGCAGAAGTGTGTGCGGACCCTCGACATCGAAGAGGTCGGCAAGACGACCCGGCACGGGACGTTCTTCCAGATGAACGGGAACTTCTCGTTCGGCGACTACTTCAAGGAGGGGGCGATCACCTACGCCTGGGAGCTCATCACGAGCCCGCCGAGCGCCGGTGGCTACGGCTTCGACCCCGACACGATCTGGGTGACGGTCTTCCACGACGACGACGAGGCCGTCGCGCTGTGGAAGCGGATCGCCGGTCTGCCCGACGAGCGCATCCAGCGCCGCGGCATGAAGGACAACTTCTGGTCGACCGGTGCTCGGGGCCCGGCCGGTCCCTGCTCGGAGATCTACGTGGACCGCGGCCCGCAGTACGGGGCCGAGGGCGGCCCGGTCGTGGACGAGGACCGTTACCTGGAGATCTGGAACCTGGTCTTCATGCAGTACGAGCGCGGCGACGGGGGCGGCAAGGAGGACTTCCCGATCCTCGGCGAGCTCAAGCAGAAGAACATCGACACCGGCATGGGCCTCGAGCGCGTGGCCTACCTGCTGCAGGGCGTCGACAACATGTACGAGATCGACGAGGTCTTCCCGGTCATCGGTGCCGCGCAGGAGCTGTCGGGCCGTCGCTACGGCGCGAACCACGAGGACGACGTGCGCATGCGGGTCGTCGCCGACCACGTGCGGTCCGGGCTGATGCTCATGGGCGACGGTGTGACGCCGTCGAACGAGGGCCGTGGCTACGTGCTGCGTCGCCTGCTGCGCCGCTCGGTGCGGGCCATGCGCCTGCTTGGGGTGGAGGACCTGGCCCTGCCTTCCCTCCTGCCTGTGAGCAAGGACGCGATGGCGGCGTCCTACCCGGAGCTGGCGCGCGACTTCGAGCGGATCAGCCAGGTCGCGTACGCCGAAGAAGACACGTTCCGCCGCACGCTGGCCGCCGGGACGACGATCCTCGACACGGCGGTGCGCACGGTGAAGCAGGAGGCCGTCGCGGCCCCCGTGCTGTCGGGCGAGCAGGCGTTCGCGCTGCACGACACGTACGGCTTCCCGATCGACCTGACCCTCGAGATGGCCGCCGAGCAGGGCGTGTCCGTCGACGAGAAGGCGTTCCGCGACCTCATGCAGGCGCAGCGTGAGCGGGCGCGCGCCGACGCGCTGGCCAAGCGGGCAGGCCGGGCCGACACGCAGGCGTACCAGGAGCTGCACCAGACGCTCTCGGAGGAGACCGCCAAGCCGGTGACGTTCGTCGGCTACACCGACGCCTCCGCGCGCAGCCGGGTCGTCGGGCTGCTCGTCGACGGTGTGCCGGCACCGGCCGCGACCGCCCCGGCGGACGTCGAGGTCGTGCTGGACGTCACGCCGTTCTACGCCGAGATGGGTGGCCAGCTGGCCGACACCGGCACGATCGTGCTCGACGGTGGTGCCCGCATCGAGGTCGACGACGTGCAGGCGCCGGTCAAGGGTCTGTCCGTGCACCACGGTCGCCTGGTCGACGGCACGGTCACCTTCGGCGAGCCGGGCACGGCCACGATCGACATCGTGCGCCGCCGCGCGATCGCCCGGGCGCACACCGCCACGCACATGGTGCACAAGGCCCTGCAGGAGTCGCTCGGGTCGACCGCGACGCAGGCCGGGTCGGAGAACGCCCCGAGCCGCATCCGGTTCGACTTCCGGTCCGGGCAGGCCGTGCCGCAGGGCGTGCTCGGCGAGATCGAGGAGCGCGTCAACGTGCGCCTGCAGGACGACCTGGAGGTCACCGACCAGGTCATGCCGATCGCCGAGGCGCGCGCCCTGGGCGCGATGGCCCTGTTCGGCGAGAAGTACGGCAACGAGGTCCGGGTCGTCTCGATCGGCGGCGACTGGTCGCGCGAGCTGTGCGCGGGCACGCACGTGCAGCGTTCGGGCGAGCTGGGCCTGGTGACGCTGCTCGGCGAGTCGTCGATCGGCTCGGGCGTGCGGCGCGTCGACGCGCTCGTCGGGGACGGCGCGTACGGGTTCCAGGCCAAGGAGCGCGCGCTCGTCGGGCAGCTGTCCGGCCTGCTCGGGGCGCGCCCCGACGAGCTCGCCGACCGCGTGTCGTCGCTGCTCACGCGGCTGAAGGACTCCGAGAAGGAGCTCGCCGGGCTTCACCAGGCACGGCTCCTCGCCGCGGCGGGTTCGCTCGCCGACGGTGCCCGCACGGTCGGCGACGTCCGCGTGGTCGCTCACGACGCCGGTGAGGTCGCCGCCGCCGACGACGTGCGCTCGCTCGTGCTCGACGTGCGCAACAGGTTGGGGGAGTCCGCTCCGGCGGTCGTCGCGATCGGTGGCACGAGCAAGGGCCGTCCGGTCGTCGTCGTGGCGACCAACGCCGCGGCGCGCGAGAAGGGTGTGCGTGCCGGTGCGCTGGTGCGGACCGCTTCGGGCGTGCTCGGTGGCGGTGGCGGCGGCAAGGACGACCTGGCCCAGGGCGGTGGCACGGACCCGTCGCGCCTCGGCGAGGCCCTCGAGGCCGTCGTGAACGGCGTGGGCGTCTGAGGTGGGGGTGACGACGCCGCGGGACCACGTCGCGGACCGGGACGAGGAGGTCACGCGCGGGTCGCGACTGGCCGTCGACGTCGGCACGGTCCGCGTCGGGCTGGCCGCCAGCGACCCCGACGGGCTCGTCGCGACCCCGGTCGAGACGTTGGCGCGCGTGAAGGCGTCGAACGCCCGACCGGTGCCGAGCGATGTGCTCCGGATCGTGGACGAGGTGCACGAACGAGGTGCAGCCCTCGTGTACGTCGGGCTCCCGCGGCACCTCTCGGGGGCCGAAGGGGCCTCCTCGGCGGGTGCGCGCGCGTACGCTGTGCTCCTGGCGCAGGCTGTCGCACCCGTCCCGGTGCGTCTGGTCGACGAGCGGATGAGCACGGTGTCCGCCCATCAGGCGCTGTACGCGTCCGGCAGGTCCGGACGTCGCCACCGGCAGGTCGTCGACCAGGCGGCCGCGGTGGTGATCCTGCAGTCCGCGCTGGATGCGGAGCGTGCGTCGGGGCGTCGTCCCGGCGAGCGGGTCGATGTCGATCCGCAGCACGCCCGCCCGGTGCGCGGGGGGGCTGCGGGTGCCCGCACGCACGACGGCACGCACGACGCTGGAGAGACTTCGACGTGACGAACGGCAACACCCCCCGCTGGGCCACCACGCAGCAGCGACCGGAGAACTTGCACGAGCTCTTCGGTGGCGACCCTGCGGCGTCGGCACCTGCGCCCGTGGAGTCCCGCCGGGCGCGCAACCGTGGTGCCGCGCGCAAGGCGCGTGAGCGCAAGCAGCGCCGGCGTCGCTCGGTCCTCGTGCTGCTTCTCGTCCTCGTGCTGCTCGGCGGCGCCGGGTACGTGGGTGTGGCGGTGCTCGGGATCGACTTCGACCTCGGTGGCGGCGGTTCGTCCTCGTCGGTCGAGGACTACCCGGGTCCGGGTCACCCCTCCGCGCAGGTGACCATCCCCGCCGGGGCGACGGGTGCCGACATGGGCGCGGTGCTCGTCGAGGCGGGTGTCGTGGCGACCCAGAAGGCGTTCACGAAGGCGTTCGCCGCGAACCCGGACGCCGCCTCGATCCAGCCCGGCACGTACAACATGCTGCTGGAGATGAAGGCGTCCGACGCGGTCGTGGCGCTGCTCGACCCGGCGAGCCGGGCGACGATGAAGCTCACGATCGCGGAGGGGCTGACCGCCGCGCAGATCTCCGCGAAGATCACCGAGATCACGCTGATCCCGGCGGAGGAGGTCTCTGCGGCACTGGCGGACCCGACGCAGTTCGGGTTGCCGGCCGAGGCCGGCGGGCACGTCGAGGGCTGGCTGTTCCCGTCCACATACGACGTCGAGCCGGATGCCACCGCGGTCAGCATCCTGCAGCAGATGGTGGCCAAGACGGTCGAGGTGCTGAACTCCAAGGGCGTCACGAACGACCAGTGGGAGACCGTGCTGATCAAGGCGTCCCTCATCGAACGTGAGGCCAAGCGCGACGAAGACCGCCCGATCATGGCGCGGGCCATCGAGAACCGTCTCGACAGGGAGATGACGCTGGGCATCGACGCGGCGGTCGCCTACGGAGCTGGTATCTCAGGGACCGAGTTGACGACGGACATCCTCAACGACACGTCGAACCCGTACAACCTGCGCAAGCTCCTGGGGCTTCCGCCTACTCCGATCGCGTCGCCCGGCGAGAAGTCGATCGATGCGGTCTTGTCACCCGCGGACGGCGATTGGCTCTTCTGGTGCACCGTCAACCTCGACACTGGTGAGACGAAGTTCGCGACGACTCTGGCTGAGCACAACGAGAACGTGGCGGAGATGGACGCCTGGATCGCCGCTAACGGAGGCTGATGGTGGTCTCCGGACCGGTGAAGCGTGCCGCGGTGCTCGGGCACCCGATCGCGCACTCGTTGTCGCCCGTGCTGCACCGGGCCGCCTACGCGGCGCTCGGGCTGGACGGGTGGCGGTACGAGGCGATCGACGTCACCGAGGAGCAGCTCCCGGCGTTCGTGCGGGGGCTTGACTCCTCGTGGGCGGGGTTGAGCCTCACGATGCCGCTCAAGCAGACGGTGATCGGCCTGCTCGACCACGTCGAGCCGTTGGCCGAGGTGGTCGGGGCGGTCAACACGGTCCTCGTGCAGGCCGGCGGTTCGTCGCCGGTGCTGACCGGGGCGAACACCGACGTGCACGGCCTGGTGGCGGCGCTGGGCGAGGGGTTGGGGTCCACGGCGCCGGTCGCCGGCCGCACGGCTGCGGTGATCGGTGCCGGTGCCACGGCGGCCTCGACCTTGGCGGCGCTCGCGCAGCTGGGGTGCGCGTCACCGGTGGTGCACGTGCGGGCGGTCGCACGTTCGGGTGCGCTGCTGAGGGCGGCGCACCGGATGGGGGTCGAGCCGGTCGTGCGCACCTTCGAGACGGCTGCGGCGACGATGGTCCGCGCGGACCTGGTCGTGTGCACGCTCCCGCCGCACGCGGCCGACGCGCTGGCGGTTGAGCTGACCGCGGCGGGCACCCGGCCGGTCGGCGTGCTGCTCGACGTCGCCTACGACCCGCGGCCGACCGCGCTGCAGCTGGCCTGGACGGCCCTGGGCGGCACGGCGGTGCCGGGGGAGCGGATGCTCCTGCACCAGGCGGTCGAGCAGGTCCGGCTCATGACCGGACGCCCCGGACCCGTCGAGGCGATGTCCGCGGCGCTCGAGTCGAGCCTGCCGGGGACCGTTCAGGACTGATCGGGACGACCCGGACGTCACCCGGTCGAATCGCCCAGACCCCTCAGGACCAGGCCCTCACCTGCCGATGCTCCCCTCGACCCGTCCGTCGGGTCGCTGATCGGGAGGAGTGCACGCGTGAAGCAGCTCGGGGAGATCCTGCTCGAGGAAGGTCTCGTCACGGAGGGCCAGCTGCTGGCTGCCCTCGATGAGACCGTGGCGGGCGGATCGTCGCTCGGACGCACGCTCGTGGAGCTCGGCGTGCTCACCGAGGGGCAGCTCGTCAAGGCGCTCGCCGCGCAGGTCGGCATGGACTTCGTCGACCTCGACGAGTTCGCGGTCGATCGTGCGGCGGTGTCGATGGTGCCGGGCGCCCTGTGCCGGAGGTACACGGTCCTGCCGGTCGCGCTCGAGGGCGGTTCGCTCGTGCTCGCGACCGCCGACCCGGGCAACGTGGTGGCGGTCGACGACGTGCGCAGCATGTCGGGCATGTCGGTGATCTCGGTCGTCGCGACGTACGACAACCTGCTGCGCGCGATCGACCGGTTCTGTCGTGCGGACGACGAGATGGAGGATCTGTCCTCGGCGTTCGAGGACGAGGCGGCTCCGGCGGACACGGACCTGTCGAAGATGGGGGAGTTCGTCGACGACGACGCCCCGATCGTGCGGTACGTGAACCTGCTGGTCACGCAGGCGATCACCGACCGCGCCTCGGACATCCACATCGAGCCGACCGAGCACGACCTGCGGGTCCGCTACCGGATCGACGGCGTGCTGCACGAGACGCAGCGTTCGCCCAAGCAGATCCAGGGCGGCGTGATCAGCCGGGTGAAGATCATGAGCGACATCGACATCGCCGAGAAGCGCAAGCCGCAGGACGGTCGCATGTCGGTGGTGCACAACGGCCGCAAGATCGACCTGCGTGTGGCGACGCTGCCGACGGTGTGGGGCGAGAAGATCGTCATGCGAATCCTCGACAACTCCACCGCGAGCCTGGACCTGCGCGACCTGTCGTTCCTCGACCACAACTACGAGACGTACCGCGAGGCGTACACCAAGCCGTACGGGATGATCCTGGTCACCGGGCCGACCGGGTCGGGCAAGTCGACGACGCTGTACGCGACGCTCAATGCCGTCTCGAAGCCCGAGATCAACGTCATCACGGTCGAGGACCCGGTCGAGTACCGGCTGGCCGGGATCAACCAGGTCCAGGTGAACCCGAAGGCGGGCCTGACGTTCGCGGGCGCGCTGCGCTCGATCCTGCGGTCCGACCCCGACGTGGTGCTCCTCGGTGAGATCCGTGACCACGAGACGGCGCAGATCGCGATCGAGGCGGCCCTCACCGGTCACCTCGTGCTCTCGACGCTGCACACGAACGACGCACCCTCGGCGATCACGCGGTTGACCGAGATGGGCATCGAACCGTTCCTCGTGGGCTCGGCGCTCGATGCGGTGGTCGCGCAGCGGCTCGCGCGGCGGCTCTGCTCGAAGTGCAAGCAGCCGTACGTGCCGACCGAGACCGAGATGCTCGCCGCACGGTTCCCGTGGATGCCGGGTGAGGAGATCCCCGAGCTGTACCGGGCGAACGGGTGCGTGGCGTGCTCGAAGACCGGGTACAAGGGCCGGCTCGCCCTGCACGAGGTCATGCGGGTCACCGAGGACATCGAGCGGCACGCGGTCGCGCACTCCTCGAGCGCGGACATCCAGGCGACCGCCGTCAAGCAGGGCATGGTCCCGCTGCGCGACGACGGGTGGCACAAGGTGGCGCTCGGGCAGACGTCCATCGAGGAGATCCTGCGCGTGGTCGCGTGAGCGACACCTCAAGTCGGGCGGGTGTCCGGCCGATGAGTGTGCAGAGCACCAGGTACGGGCGCGCCCGGCCTCCGGCCGGCCCGTCGGGCCGCCGGGTGAGCACGTGGAGGGAATGACGTGAGCGAGTCCTACCAGCACCCGACGGGCGAGCCGACGCGGCCGCTGCCGCCGTACCGCGCTGCCGGACCCCAGGTGGGCCCGGGTGCTCCGCCGGTCGCGGGCCAGACCGTGTTCTCGCCGATGCCCTCGCAGAGCCAGGTGCCGAACCCGCAGCAGCCCGTGGCCCAGCAGCCCGTCGGACCGCAGCACCAGCCTCCGCGGCAGCACCAGGCCCCGACGCAGCCTCAGGGGCAGCCGGCGTTCCAGGCGCAGCCGCAGTACCAGGCTCAGCAGCCGCCGGCACCGCAGCAGCCTGCGTACGGTGCGGGTCTGCCGGGTGGGCCGTCACCGGTCTACCAGCCTGCGCCCGCCGCGCCTCCGGCACCTCCCGCGCCGCCCGCCCCGGCTGGTCCGCCGCAGCAGACCGTGCCGCAGCAGACCGTGCCGCAGCCGTCGGTGCCGCAGCCGTCCGACGCGCCGCGCGGTGCGAGCCGGCCGGGGCGGATCGGTCTCGGGCAGGATGCCGAGGCGTCCGACCTGCCGATCGACGCCGTGCTCACCGAGATGGTGCGACTGGGTGCCTCGGACGTGCACCTGACGTCGGGCGCGCCGCCGATGGTCCGGATCTCCGGCTCGCTTCGTCCGCTCGACGGTTTCGGGCCGATGCTTCCCGAGCCGCTGCGCCGCACGCTGTTCGGGATCCTCACGCAGAAGCAGCGCGAGACGTTCGAGGCGAACCTCGAGCTGGACCTCTCGTACGCCGTGCGTGGCCTGGCGCGGTTCCGCGTGAACATCTACCAGCAGCGTGAGTCGATCGGTGCGGCGTTCCGTGTGATCCCGTACGAGATCAAGCCGCTCGAGGAGCTCGGGGTCCCGCCGGTCGTCGGCACGTTCGCCGGCCTGCCGCGTGGTCTGGTGCTCGTCACCGGGCCGACCGGTTCGGGCAAGTCGACGACGCTCGCCGCGATCGTCGACCTCGCGAACCGCACGCGCGAGGACCACATCATGACGGTCGAGGACCCGATCGAGTTCTTGCACCGGCACAAGAAGTCGATCATCAACCAGCGTGAGGTCGGCGCGGACACGCACTCGTTCGCCAACGCGCTCAAGCACGTGCTGCGGCAGGACCCGGACATCATCCTGGTCGGCGAGATGCGTGACCTGGAGACCATCTCGGTGGCTCTGACCGCCGCTGAGACCGGTCACCTTGTGTTCGCGACGCTGCACACCCAGGACGCCGCGCAGACGATCGACCGCGTGATCGACGTCTTCCCGGCGCACCAGCAGTCGCAGGTGCGCACGCAGCTGGCGGGCGCGCTGCAGGGCGTCATCTGCCAGACCCTGTGCAAGAGGTCGGACACGCCGGGGCGCGCGGTCGCGACCGAGGTGCTCATCGCGACGCCGGCCATCCGCAACCTCATCCGTGAGGGCAAGACGCACCAGATCTACTCGTCCATGCAGGCGGGCGCCCAGCAGGGCATGCACACGATGGACCAGCACCTGGCGGACCTGGTGAAGACCGGGAAGATCTCGTACGAGGTCGGCCTGGAGAAGTGCCATCACGTCGAGGACTTCAACCGACTGACGGGCCGGTTCTCCGGCACGTCCCAGGGCGCCGCGGCGATGGCTGCCGGCGCGGGCTTCGGAGGGCAGGCGTTCTGATGGCGACCGCGGCAAAGACGTACGAGTACGCGGTCCGGGACCGCGCCGGCAAGCTCGTCAAGGGACGGGTCGAGGCACCGAACCAGGCGGCGGTCGCGAACCGGCTCCGCGAGATGGGCCTGGCTGCGGTCTCGATCTCCGAGGTCAGCACGGGCGGCCTCAACGCGGAGATCAAGATCCCGGGGTTCTCGGACAAGATCACGCTCAAGGACCTGGCGATCATGGCCCGGCAGCTGGCGACCATGATCGACTCCGGCCTGTCGTTGCTGCGGGCGCTGGCGATCCTCGCCGACCAGACCGAGTCCAAGCCGCTGGCCAAGGTGCTCGGTCAGGTGCGCAACGACGTCGAGGTCGGCGTCTCGTTCTCGGCGGCGCTGCAGAAGCACACCGCCGTGTTCCCGCCCCTGATGATCAACATGGTCAAGGCCGGTGAGGTCGGCGGGTTCCTCGACGAGGTGCTCGTCTCGGTGGCGAACAACTTCGAGGCCGAGGTGAAGCTGCGCGGCAAGATCAAGTCCGCGATGACCTATCCGGTGGTCGTCTTCGTGATCGCGATCGTGGCCACGATCGGCATGCTGCTGTTCATCGTTCCGGTCTTCGCCGGGATGTTCACGAACCTGGGCGGCGAGCTGCCGTTGCCGACGAAGATCCTCATGATGTGCGCTGCGTTCGTGAAGTGGACCATCATCCCGACGATCATCGGATTCGCGGTCTTCTCGGTCTGGTGGGGAAAGCACAAGAACGACCGTGGAATTCGCGAACGGGTCGACCCGCTCAAGCTCAAGATGCCCGTCTTCGGCAAGCTGTTCCAGAAGATCGCCGTGGCACGGTTCACCCGCAACTTCGGCACGATGATCCATTCCGGTGTCCCGCTGCTGCAGGCCCTGGACATCGTGGGGGAGACGAGCGGAAACCTGGTGATCGAACGGGCCGCGAAGGCCGTGCAGGAGTCGGTGCGACGGGGTGAGTCCCTGGCCGGCCCGTTGTCGCAGCACCCGGTGTTCCCGCCGATGGTGGTGCAGATGATGGCCGTCGGTGAGGACACGGGCGCCCTGGACACCATGCTCGGCAAGGTCGCGGACTTCTACGACCAGGAGGTCGAGGCCACCACCGAGCAGCTCACCAGCCTCATCGAGCCCCTCATGATCGTCGTCATCGGCGCCATCATCGGCACGATGGTGATCGCCATGTACATGCCGATCTTCGGGGTCTTCGACCTCATCCAGTAGGCCGTACGCGGTATCGGTAGGCCGTTCGGGTGATTGTCCGGATGTCCGAATCCTCCTCTCAAGCACGGGCTCCCGGCGGTCGATGAGAGGGATGCAGGACTCGAACCGGCCCCGCCGGACTGTTGTTGACATCGACCGCACGACACCCTCCAGGAGCAGACGTGATCGCTCGTATCCGCAAGTCCATGAACGAGAAGGACCAGGGCTTCACCCTGATCGAGCTCCTCGTCGTCATGATCATCATCGGGATCCTCGCCGCGATCGCGATCCCGGTGTTCCTGAACCAGCGCAAGAAGGCTCAGGACACGGCGGCCGTGGCTGACGTCTCGACCCTGGGCAAGGAGATCGCGACCTACTACGTGGACGCGACGACCAACCTTATTGCGACCGACGTCGCGATCGCGTCCAACCGCTACACGATCAAGTACGGGACGGCCACCAACGACATCGGCGCTGTGAGCAACGGCATCGACTCCGTGACGCTCAAGCCGGGCACCGACGACATCGCCGAGCAGACCTGGTGCGTGCAGGTCGCCTACAGCGACGGGACGCACCCCGCGGTCTCGTACTCGGCCAAGAACGGGCTGAACCGGACCTCCGGCTGCCCGTGAGCTTGAGCACGTGACGGTGGGGCGGGCGGGGGGACCCGCCCGCCCCACCGTGCTTTCGTAGGCCCGACCCACACCCCCCGACACGAGGAGCGAGCAGTGAAGATCCGCACGCACGAGCAGAGCGCCACCAGGCGGCCGCTCGACGCCGGCTTCACGCTCATCGAGATCGTCATCGCGATGGTCATCCTCGGCGCGATGGCGGCCGCCGTCATCGGGATCATCCTGCAGACGCAGTCCCTCGGCGTCAGCAACCGCAGCCGCGTCGCCGCTGCCAACCTGGCCTCCCGCGAGATCGACATGGTCCGCCAGGAGTTCGGGTCGACCAAGAACGGCCCGCTGAACCTGGCCAACGCCGGCCTGGTGACCAACCCGCACCAGCTCGCCGGCGGGACCACGGGCTCGCCCCTGGTGGTCGATGGCACGCCGTACACCGTGACGCGCAGCGCGCAGTGGGACATCACCGGCACCGGTGGCTCGGCGTGCGAGGGCGGCTCGCTCGTGCAGTACCCGAAGCTCGCGGTGACCGTCTCGGTGACCTGGCCGAACATGGGCTCGGTCCAGCCGGTCGTGCAGACCGCGGGCCTCGCGCCCGACAAGAGCAGGGGCGTCCCGAGCGGAGCCTCGTTCATCGCCGCTTCCGTGGTCGACCAGAGCGCCACGCCGCTCATCGGTGTCGCGGTGACGACCGCGAGCGGCGGTTCGAGCACGACGGGCTACACCGACGCGACCGGCTGCGCCGTGATCCAGGTGACGCCGGACGCGACGGCGGGCACCACCTACACCGTCCAGGTAGCCGACACGGGCTACGTGGACATGTCCGGTGCGACGAACCCCAGCAAGTCCACCGGTGTGCTCACCAAGGGCACCCTCTACTCCGGTGCCAGCTTCACGGTCGCCCACCCCGGGACCATCAACATCCACCTCGTGCGGGCCGACGGGCAGCCCCTGTCGAACGCCCAGGTCGCCGGCGCGACGATCTCGCTGGTGGCCTCCGAGTACACCGGCGCCAGCGGCACCACGACCCGGACGGTCACGGGTGTCACCACCGCGATCGGCGGTCTGTGGCCCACGGACTACGGGGCCTACTTCGGTACCACGCCGCCCGCCGGAGGCTTCAGCAAGACGACCCTCGCACCCGGGGGGACGTTCACGTTCGACGTCACGTTCGAGATGGCGTCTGCGACCGTCACGAACCTGCCCGCGGGCACCTCCTCGATCGTCGCGGTCGCCGCCGGCACCTCGACGACCTGTGCCGCCGGTCAGGGCGTGACCCTGGCGGCCGGGGCGCCGACGGCGAGCATCTCGCTGCTGCCCGGCTCGTACGACCTGTACGCCAGCGGCCTGGGATTCAGCTGCTCGGCCGGCCCGACCGCTGTCAGCCTCGCCGCCGGCGGGAACGACGACGTGCCCTGGGGCACGACGACGCTGCAGCTCACCTCGGTGCCTGCCGGCGGAACGGTGTGGGCCCTCAACCGGGCCGCCTCGGGCGTGAGCTCGCTGAGCACGTGCCCCGGTGCCTCCGGTGCGGGCGCCGTGAACATCGACGGCGCGCGCTCGGGTGCCGTGGCGCTGCCGGCCGGTACCTGGTTCGTCTACCAGACCAATGGCGCAGCCACCGGTACGTGCACGAGCTACCCGGACCTCATCAGCCCTGTGACTGCCGCGTACGGCCTGGCGAACACCCGCGTCTGGACGGCGACGCCGTCGACGACCACTCTGACGCTGAAGCAGATCCCGAAGACCCGCTACTTCGTGGTGAGCTCGTCGGCCGCCCCCACGTGCACGAAGACGAGCGTGTCGCCGTCCACGGCACAGGCAGGTCCGACTGCCTCGAACAACGCCCTTCTGTCCGTGACGGTCGATCGACCGATCAGTGGCACCACGAAGTTCTACGCATTCGTCTGGGACAAGGGCGCCGGCACATGCACCTCTTCGGGCAGGTTCGACGTGGGGCCGGCCACGGCACCGCTGGACAAGAACGCGGGCAGCGCGACCACGGTGGGACCGTGACGCGCCGACCGCTCCGGAGGCACGACGAGGGCATGTCGCTGCCCGAGCTGCTGGTCTCGATGATCCTGCTGGGCGTCGTGCTGATCGCGGTGACCTCGTTGTCGATCGGCTTCATGCGGACGAATCAGCAGAGCATCAACCGGCAGGAGCAGATCGACTCGGCGCGCACGGCCACCGAGCGGATGGCCAAGACGCTGCGCACCGCGATCATGCCCAGCCAGCTGACGGCCTCGTGCACCGGTGCCTGCGCGGTCGACGCCTTCGTCGTCGGCCAGGACTTCACCGTGCAGTTCTACGCCAACCTCGAGAACCCGGGGAACACGGTCGGCCCGAGCAAGGTGACCTACACCGTGGTCACCGGTGCGGACGGTGTGCGGAGCCTGGTGGAGAAGGTTCAGGTGCCCGACTCGGCGACGCCGACCGAGGCCGGCTATGTGTACTGCAACGCGGAAGCTGCCGGTGCCACGCCCGAGTGCCGCGCCCACCTGAGCACGCGAACCCTGGCGAAGGGCGTGCAGATCACGGCGCCGCTGTTCAACTACTACTCCGCCGCCTCGAGCACCCCGCTCTCGCCCGCCGCGAGCGGCGGCAGCCTCACGGTGGCGAGCCTGTCGAAGGTGCTCGCGATCGAGCTGCACGTGACGGTCCAGCTGCCCTCCTCGGTGCAGGCGGGGCCGACCACATACATCCAGAGGATCACCTTGCCGAACGCGCAGGCGGTCCTCCCGTCGACGGAAGTGGTGCCATGATGCCCGGCTCGGGGATTCTGCGCAGGCTCCGCACCGCGGGTGACGAGGGTGTGGCCCTCGTGCTCGTGGTGGGATCCATGCTGATTCTGGCGATGCTCGCGTTCACCGCGCTGGCGTTCACCGTGGCGAGCCAGAAGTTCGCGCGGTACGACCAGGACTACACGAGCGCCATGGGTGCCGCCCAGAGCGGGGTCGACGACTACATCGCGCGGCTGAACCGGCTCGGCCTCTACTACAAGGACGTGGACTGCACGAATCTCGCCCTTCAGGGACCGATGGACGCAACCACGAACACCTGCGGATGGAGCGACAGCACCGAGGCGGGCTGGCTCCCGGTGGACCCGACGCGGACCGGCGAGCTCGACGCGTTCTACCACTACGCCGTCAACTCGAGCCTGGCCGAGAGCGGCGGTCCGATCACGCTCACCGTCACGGGCCGCGCGAACGGGGAGTACCGGAGCGTCGAGTCCGTCCTGCGCAAGGCGTCCTCGACCGACTACGTCTACTACACGGACTACGAGTCCGCGGACCCCGCCAACGTCCAGGCGTACCCAACGAGTAATCCGGCGTCCGCCCAGTGCGGCGGGAGCGTCCCCGCGGGGGTCACACCGCTGTACTGGTACAACAACCGGAAGGCGTACGGCTGCAAGGAGATCACGTTCGCCTCCGGCGACTACCTCGAGGGAACGGTCTTCAGCAACGACTCGGTCGCCGCCGCCGGTCCGACGTTCACCGACGGGTTCTTCACTGCCAACAAGGAGTGCGAGAACGTGACGGCGAGCACCGCCGTCAGCAACTGGAAGTGGTGCCTGCGCAACGACGGGGGAACCTACAGCACGGCGAACTTCAACTCGGTGCGGCCGCAGTACAAGGCGCCGTACTACCTCGCCGACACCTCAGCGGTGTTCGCGACGCTCCCCGGCTGCCGCTACTACGGGTCCACGCGCATCGTGTTCAACTCCAACGGCACGATGACGGTCTGGAACAAGAGCAACGGCGGACTCGGGCCGGTGGCGACCGGGCTGGGTTCGGGAGAGCCCTGCGGCAAGCTCTCCGATCTCACCGGCGCAGGTGCCACGGTGAACGTCCCGACGGGCTTGGTCGTCTACGTCAGTGCTGCACCGAGCTCCGTGCCCGCGCGCGAGTGCTACAGCGGGGAGATCGGCGGGCCCTTGGGCTCCGCGCTCCCGCTGGGGACCAAGACCGCGACCACGCCGAGCACGCCTACCGGCACCTCGGCCTCGTACACGTACGACACGAACATGACCGAGACCACCAAGTACTGCTCCGAGGGAAACGTGTACCTCGAAGGCGTGCTCAAGGGGCGACTGACCGTCGCAGCCGCTCAGTCGATCATCGTGACCGGCGACCTGGTCTACGCCGGCGGCCTGGAGTCGACGAGCAACGACATGCTCGGACTGGTCGCGACGAACAGCGTCGAGGCGTTCCACCCGTGGATGGGCACGTACAGCCCGGTGAAGGAAGCCAGCGGCTGCACCTCGGGGTGCACGTACAAGTGGTCCGCGTCGACCTCGGGCACCACGAACAGCTCGGTGTGGCCGAGGCAGTACAGCGACCCGACGGGCAAGACGTCGGTGTCCGGGCTGCAGATCATGGGTTCGATCCAGACGCTCAACCACTCGTTCTACGTGCAGAAGTACGCGGACGGCGCATCCTTGGGCACCCTGCAGGTGAACGGGTCGATCGCCCAGCGGTGGCGCGGCATCGTCGGCACGGGGTCCGGCTCGGTGTCGACGACCGGATACCTCAAGAAGTACGTGTACGACACCCGGCTGAAGAACGCCGCACCGCCGTACTTCCCGGCCTGGACGAACGCGCAGTGGTCCCAGCGCTACTTCGGTGAGGTCAACACCCCGGCTGAGGTGCGCGACTGAGGCGCCCTGCGCGCATGCGGTGACGTGGAGGGGTCCGCCGTCGGCGGGCCCCTCCAACTCTCATCGTCCTCTCATCGAGTCGCAGGTCAGACGTGCCGACAACCCTGGTGGTCGGGTGCTCAGGGGGCGCTCGCCTGAGCTCAGGGGGTGGCGGTGCGCCGGCTGCACGCACGTTGGGAGCGCGCCCATGGCGCGCAGGGTGAGGGCGGGTTCACGCTCGTCGAAGTGCTGCTCGCGATGTTCCTCATCGTGGCGATGATGGTCGTGACGATCGGCGTGCTGCTCTCGTCGTTGGTGACGATCGCGGTGGCGCGGCAGCGGCAGTCGGGTGCGGCGTTGGCGACGCAGTCGATCGAGTCGATGAGAGCGCTCCCATACTCGACCGTGACCGCCGGCAGCGCTGCCGGGTGCGACACGACGCTGGGGTTGGCCGCGACCACGGACAACGTGAGCGGGGCAGGGGCCAGCGCGGTGTTCAGCCCGTCCAGCACCGTGCTGGCCATCGCGCCCGAGACGCTCGTGGTCAACACGCAGTCGCCGTGCGCGTACACCACGACCGTCGACTCGACCACGTACACGGTGCGGCAGTACGTCACCCGGTCGGCGACCTCCGACGCGTTCGCGCTGACCGCCATCGCCACCTGGAAGAAGAAGAACGGCCAGGCAGGGACGTCCGTCGAGCGCACGGAGACGTTCTCGCCGGGCGGGTGCCTGCAGGACTCGCTGCACCCGTTCTCCGGTCCGTGCCAGGCCGCGTTCTCCGCCCGCGGCGGCACCGACGCGATGAGCGTGAGCGTGACACCCGTCGACGCCGCAGGCGTCCCGCAGGCGGCAGAGCCCTCGATCACGCTCGTCCTGCCGGCCGCCAGCAGCACGCTCGAGGTCGAGCAGTCCGTCGCACTGACCTCGACGGGTGTCGCCGCTGGGGGAGTGGACTCGACCGGGACGGCGAGCTCCTCACCCCAGGTGCTCACGGCAGGCTCGGACCCGACCTCCACGGTGCAGCAGACGTTCTCCGGCGTCGTGTCCGTGCCCGGCCGCAGCACGACGTCCGTGCTCGGAGCGACGACCCTGACAGCCGCGACCGGGACCACGACCGGGTCCCTGGGCGGCGCGGTGTCCGCCGGCAGCGGCGCCTGCCTGATGCCGACGGCAACGGGGGCGGCCGCCGCGGTCTCGACCGGACCCGCCGGTGCGCTGCGGCCGTGCGCCGTGGCCGGGCTCGTGCACGGGGGCCCGGCGACGCTGGCCCTGGGTGGTGCGCAGCTGTTCACGTCGGAGGGCGTACGGACGTCCGCCGGCGCCGCGCAGGTCTACAAGGGCACGAGCGCGGGGGTCTGCGGCGCCACCGCGCCAGGCTGCGCCCGCGCGAGCGCCGCCCGCTCGATCGGCACCGCGCGGTTCCTGCCCGGCGTCGCACCCGTAGGGCTCTGGCAGCTGACGGGCCTGACCGAATCCGCCGTCGCGGAGCGGGGCGCGACCACGCCGACCCCGACCCAGGCGCGCTCCGGCACGCTGCGGCTCTGGACGGGCGTCGCCTACACGGACGTCCCGCTCACGGGTCTGGACGCCACCTACGTCTGGGACTCGACCGGCACGGGCTTCCCGCCCGTCACGGCGGGCAGCGTCACCGTGACGGGCACGCTCGTCGTCACGACCGGCGGCAGCACGCTCGACGGAGCGTCCGACTGCGCCGACGAGGCATGCGTCGTCCAGGTCGACAGCGGGTCGATCAGCGGCCGCTTCACCGTGACGGACACCGCCGCCGGGCAGGCCTGGGCCGTGGACGTCCAGCTCGGCGGGGCCACCGCCGTCGCCGCGTACCAGGAGGCCCCCGTTGCGTGAGACCCGCGCCCCCCGCCCGCAGGACGACGCCGGGTACACCCTGACCGAGCTGCTCGTCGCGATGGGCGTCTTCTCCGTCGTCATCGCACTGGCGACCTCGGGACTCATCTCGCTGCTCACCACGACCCGAGGAGCCAGCGACCGCGCCGACGCGCAGGCGCAGATCCGGCTCGGCCTGGCCGACATCAGCAAGCAGATGCGCTCGGGGAACGTGCTCTTCAGCCCCAAGGACGAGCCGGGCTACGTGCCCTCGTGCCAGAGCGCCACGGACGGCTCGGACACCGGGACGTGCATGCGGATCTACACCCAGACCTTCGGCGCGGCGCGCTGCGTGCAGTGGCAGGTGCTGCAGGTCGACCCGGGCAGCGGGGGAGCACAGCTGCGCACCCGCAGCTGGTCCCTCGACTGGCAGACCACCAGCGACGTCAGCGACTGGCGGACCGTCGCCCGCGGGCTGAGCCTCGACGCCGCGCACCTGCCGTTCACCCTGCAGGGGGCCACCACCCCCTACGACCGCCGGCTCCTGCAGGTGACCCTGCTCGCCCACGACGAGGACAAGGACCGCGACGTGTCGATCGAGTCCTCGATCTCCGGACGCAACACCAGCTACGGCTACGACACCGGGCAGTGCGTCCCGGTCCCCGCGGAATGAGGACGTCGATGACGAGCCCGAGGACGACGGCGACGACGACGGGTGCGCTGCACCGGTGGCGCGAGCGGTACGCCGCGCAGGACCAGGACGCCGGCATCGCGATGGTGCTGGCCGTGGCGATCATCGTGTTCGCCACCCTCGCCGTCGCGACGCTCGTGACCGTGGCCATCGCGGAGAACGGCATGAGCGGCCGCGAGCGCCAGCGTGCCGTCTCGATCGCGAGCGCCGAGGGGCAGGTCGACCACCTGGTCTCCCGGATCCACTACGCGCCCCTGAGCACCCTGCAGGAGGGTGTCCTGTGCGGGGCGATCACCCCGTTCGTCACCGACGTCGGCCCTGACGAGCTGACGATCGACTCGCGGATCACGTTCTACGACGCCGCGGGTGCCGTCGTCGCCTGCTCCGCGGTGCGCACCGGTGCGGTCGAGGCGGCGACCGCCGCCGTCCGGGCGACGTCGACGTCGACGCCCGTGGCCCAGCAGGCCCCGGCGGTGCGCACGTTCGAGACGGTCGTGCGGCTCAAGCTGCAGACCGACCTCAACAAGGCCGTGTTCGGCAACTCCTCGGTCGTCATCAACAACAGCCTGACCGTGATCGCCGGTTCCGCCGGGAGTCAGAACGGTGACGTGTACTCCAACGGCAACCTCAGCTGCAAGGGGTACGTGTACGGCTCGATCTACTCGCAGGGCACCACCACGCTCGAGCACGACTGCCGGTACGTGGCCGGCAACGTGATGTCGGTCGGGAACGTGCTCGTGCAGCCCAACGACAAGACCGTCATGGGTGACATCACCTCCTCGGCGGGCAGCATCGCGCTCAACAACCTCGGCACGTCGAGCGGGCGGGTGCTCAACGGGAAGGCCCGGGCGTGGGGCACCGTGACGGGTGACGTGTGCTCCGCAGCCGCCGTCCTGGACAAGTGCCACGGCTACCAGGTCGTCGACGCGCCGCCCGGCGCGCCGTTCCCGCAGCTGCTCGGGGACTCCTCGTGGACGTCGCCGGTGTCCGCCGGCGGTGCCGGCTACACGCAGGTGACCTTCCCGAGCTGCGACGCCGGGTACGACCAGTCGGGCTCGCTCGCGCGGTGGCTCGTGACCCACGGGACGACGCTGACGGCCCCCGTGCTCATCCGGATGCCCGCGAGCTGCGTGGTGAACTTCTCGAACATGAGCGGGCACGAGATCGTGCTGGCGCAGGACGTGGCGATCTGGGCGGCGTCCGGGTTCTCGATCAACGGCCAGCCGACGTTCTCCGGGCTGTCCGGCTCGACGAAGAACCTCTACCTCATGCAGGACTACGCGACGCCGAGCTGCTCGCGGACGGGGATCGAGATCAACAACGGTCTGATCGCGAGGACGAACATCCGGGTGCTCATGTACACGCCGCACAAGTTCTACTCGCCGTCCGGAACGAGCATGATCAACGGGCAGATCTATGCCGGTTGTGCCGTCGAGATGAACAACAGCATGAATCTGACCTACGACAGCCTCCCGGTGTGGGGTGTGCAGAACAAGGACGCGCTGTCGTACAAGGTCGAGATCGTCGCCAAGCGAGAGACCGCATGACATAGTGGCGGGCGCCATGACGACGAACACCGCCGATGCCGCCACCCTCGCCCTGACGGCGCTGCTGCTGCTCCCGCTCGGGCTGGCCGTCGGCTCGTTCCTCAACGTCGTGATCTGGCGTGTGCCGCAGGGCATGTCCGTGGTGCGCCCGCCGAGCGCGTGCCCGCGGTGCGGCCATGCGATCCGTGAGCGCGACAACGTGCCCGTGGTCTCCTGGCTGCTGCTGCGCGGGCGCTGCCGTGACTGCCAGGAGCCGATCTCGGTCCGCTACCCGCTCGTCGAGGCGGCCACCGGTGTCCTGTTCGTCGCGACCGGGCTGTTCACCGGGCCGAGCTGGGTGCTGCCGGGGCTGCTGTACCTCGTCTCGATCTCTATCGCCCTGGCCCTGATCGACATCGACACGCGGCGGCTGCCGGACGTGATCGTGCTGCCGTCCTACCTCGTCGCGCTCGCGCTGCTGACGCTCGCCTCGTGGAACCCGGGCGGCGAGGCCGACTGGGGTGCGCTCGTGCGGGCACTCATCGGCGGTGCCGCGATGTTCGCGCTGTACCTCGTCCTCGTCCTGGTGTACCCCGCGGGGATGGGCAGGGGGGACCTCAAGCTCTCAGGCGTGCTGGGGCTGTACCTCGGCTGGTTCGGCTGGGCCACGCTCGCCTTCGGATGGTTCGCGGCGTACCTCCTCGGAGGCCTGTTCTCGATCGGCCTGCTGCTCGTCGGTCGAGCCGGACGCAAGTCCAAGATCCCGTTCGGGCCGTGGATGCTGCTCGGGGCGCTCGTCGGCATCGCGGTGGGCGAGGCCGTCGGAGAGTGGTACCTGAGCCTGTTCTGAGGCGCCCTGCACGTGCACAGCCGGGCGACCACGGTCCTGGCACCCACGGACCGGTCCGTGTCGCGAAGAGCTCGCCCCGGGTCCTCAAGTCGCAGGTCGGTGCACCCGATAGGACGGAGGAACGTTTCCCGTCCGTCGGAAGGACCTCCGTGGCCAGCTCACGAGTCATCGGCCTCGACATCGGCTGGACGTGCGTGCGCGCGGCCGAGCTCGAGTTCGGCAGTGGTGGACCGGCCGGCAAGACGCCGCCGACCCTTGTGCGGTACGGCCAGGTGCCGCTGCCGCTCGGTGCGGTGCGCGACGGCGAGGTCACGCAGCCCGAGACCGTCTCCGGCGCGCTGCGCCAGCTGTGGCAGCAGGCGAAGTTCGACTCCAAGGACGTCGTCCTCGGCGTCGGCAACCAGCGCGTCGTCGTCCGTGACCTCGACCTGCCGTGGATGCCGCTCGCCCAGCTCAAGGAGTCGCTGCCGTTCCAGGTGCACGAGATGCTCCCGATGGCCGCGGACGAGGCGCTGCTCGACTTCTTCCCGACCAACGAGTACGACGGTCCGCAGGGCCGCACCGTGCACGGGATGCTCGTCGCGGCGCAGCGGGACACGGTCAACGCCAACGTCCTCGCCGTCGAGGGCGCCGGGCTGCGCCCCCGGATGGTCGACCTCAACGCCTTCGCCCTCGTCCGCTCGCTCGCCCGCGGTGACCTGAGCCGCGCGACGGCCGCGTTCGTCGACATCGGCGCGAGCATCACGACCGTGGTCATCACGACGCAGGGCACGCCCCGGCTCGTCCGCTCGTTGGCGACCGGCGGCCAGAACGTGACCGCGGCCGTGGCCAGCGCCATGGGGATCTCGGCGGCGGAAGCCGAGCAGGTCAAGCGCGAGATCGGCATCGGCTTCGCCACCGACCCCGAGCGTGCCGGCGCCGCCGAGGCGATCTCGACGGTCGTGCGCGCCCTGGTCGAGGCCGTGCGCAACACGTTCGTCTACTACTCCAGCAACAACGGCGGCGGCGCGATCGACGTGGCCGTGCTGACCGGGGGCGGCTCCCACCTGCCCGGGCTCGGGCAGTACCTGTCGAGCGCGAGCCGGCTGCCGGTCACGCTCGGCGACCCCCTGGCCGGTCTCCGGTCGGCCAAGACCGTGCAGCGCGAGGCGCTGAACGGTCTGGAGTCGCTCCTCGCCCTGCCCGTCGGACTCGCCTACGGAGTTGCCGCATGAGTGCCGTGACCACGTCCCAGCGACGCAAGGGGGGCGCGGCCCTCACGGGGACCGGAGCCCTGCCGCAGGTCAACCTGCTGCCACCCGAGGTGCGCGCGGCCCGCGGCCTGCGCGCCACCAAGCGCTGGCTCGGCCTCGGGCTCGTCGCGACGCTCGCCCTGTGCGTCGCCGGCTACGGAGCCGCACTCATCTCGGGCGGCCTGGCCGACGCCGAGCTGACGGACGCCCAGGCGCGCACGGGTGTCCTGCAGGCCGAGCAGACCCAGTACGCCGAGGTCCCGGTCGTGCTGAACGCCCTGAACCAGGCCACCACGGCACGCCAGCTCGGCATGTCGACCGAGGTCCAGTGGAAGCCCTACATCGACGCGATCGCCGCCGTGCTCCCGGAGGGCGTCAGCATCGACACCTTCACGGTCACGGGTGCGACCCCGATGGCGGCGGCGGCTGCCCCGACCGATCCGCTGCAGGCGGCGGGCATGGGCTCCATCCAGTTCACCACCCGCTCCTCCACGATCCCGGACGTCGCGGCCTGGGTCGACGCGCTCGACTCGGTCCCCGGGTTCGCCTCGGCGTGGGCCGGTGCGGCAACACTCACGAGCGACGAGACCGGTGCCTACTACACGGTGTCGTCGGCGGTCGTCGTGACCTCCGACGCGTTCTCGCTCCGGTTCGAGCAGGTCGAGGGGGAGGGCTGACATGGGCGGCGCCAAGAAGAACACCTGGGTCGCAGGGACGGTCGTCGTCGCTCTGCTGATCGTCGTGGCCGCGTGGTTCCTGGCCATCTCGCCGGCGCTCACCTCGGCCGACGAGGTGCGCGCCCAGGCCGAGCAGACCCGGCAGGAGAACGAGCTGCTCGAGCTGAAGATCGCCCAGCTGAAGGCGGACTTCGACAAGCTGCCCGAGTACAAGGCCGAGCTCGCGGGTCTGCAGACGCAGATCCCGACCAGCGCGGCGATGTCCGAGTACCTGCGTGAGGTCGACCAGATCGCCGGCACGCACTCGGTGACGGTCACCGACATCACGCCCTCGATCCCGACCGCCGTGACCCTCGCAGCCTCGGCCGCACCGGCGGCCACCGAGACGACGGAGAGCGCAGACGGCTCGACGGACGCGACGACGGGCACCGCGACCACCGACCCCGCCGCGGCGTCCGGCGTCCCGACCGGTTTCGTCGCGATCCCGGTGGCGATCACCGTGATGGGGACGTACGACAACACGGTGGCCTTCCTCTACGACCTGCAGAACAGCACGCCGCGACTCTTCCTGGTCTCGGGTCTGGTCGGCACCTCGCAGAAGGAGGCGGAGGCCTCGGGCGGCAAGCCGGCGACCGCGGCCGGTGACCAGGAGCTCGTCATCAACGGGTACGTCTACGTGCTGCCCGACGCCCTCGGCGTCGCGGAGACCGTCGACCCCGCGGCCGCGGCCCCGGCACTGCCGGGCGCGGTCCCGGGCAAGAACCCGCTGGCGCCGATCGCCGGTCACTGACCGGCTGACCGATCGACGGCCCACCTCCTGAGCGCGAGCCCGGGAGGTGGGCCTCGTCATGGGAGGATCCGTCCATGCTGCGTTGGTTGACCTCTGGTGAGTCCCACGGCCCGGCGCTGGTCGGCATCCTCGAAGGCGTCCCCGCCGGGGTCGAGGTCGCCACCGCGGACGTGCAGGCGGCCCTGGCCCGCCGCCGGCTGGGTTACGGCCGGGGCGCCCGGATGAAGTTCGAGCAGGACGAGGTCCGGCTGCTCGGCGGTGTGCGGCACGGCCTGACGCAGGGCGGGCCCGTCGCGATCGAGGTCGGCAACACCGAGTGGCCCAAGTGGGCCGAGGTGATGTCGTCCGACCCGGTCGACGACCCCGAGGTGCTCAACCGGGCACGCAACGCCCCGCTGACCCGTCCGCGCCCGGGGCACGCCGACCTGGTGGGCATGCGCAAGTACGCGTTCGACGACGCCCGGCCGGTCCTGGAGCGCGCGAGCGCGCGCGAGACGGCCACGCGGGTGGCGCTGGGCACCGTGGCCGCGCACCTGCTCGAGCAGGCGGCCGGCGTGCGGCTCGTCTCGCACGTCGTCGGGATCGGACCGGTCGCCGTGCCGGAGGACGCCGTGCTCCCCACACCGGACGACGTGGCGGCGCTGGACGCCGACCCGGTGCGCTGCTTCGACGCCGAGACGTCGGCCGCGATGGTGGCCGAGATCGACGAGTGCCACAGGGACGGCGACACCCTCGGCGGCGTGGTCGAGGTCCTGGTCTACGGCCTGCCGTCGGGGCTGGGCTCCTACGTGCACGCCGACCGGCGGCTCGACGCACGCCTGGCGGGTGCGCTCATGGGCATCCAGGCGATCAAGGGTGTCGAGGTCGGCGACGGTTTCCGCACCGCTGCGCGGCGCGGCTCGGCGGCGCACGACGAGATCGAGCGGGACGACGCGGGGCGCATCGTGCGCCGGACCAACCGTGCGGGCGGCCTCGAGGGCGGCATGACGAACGGCGAGGTGCTGCGCGTGCGGGCGGCGATGAAGCCGATCTCCACGGTGCCGCGCGCCCTCGCGACGATCGACACCGCCACGGGCGAGCCGGCGCGGGCGCAGCACCAGCGTTCCGACGTGTGCGCGGTGCCCCCGGCGGCGGTGGTCGCCGAGGCGATGGTGGCGCTCGTCGTCGCGGACGCGCTGCTGGAGAAGACGGGCGGGGACTCGGTCGCCGAGGTGCGGCGCAACCTCGAGGCCTTCGTCGCCTCGGTGCCCGAGCTGCTGCGGTGAGCGCGCCGCGCATCGTCCTGGTCGGCCCCCCGGGTGCGGGCAAGTCGACGGTGGCGGCCGCCTTGGGCGACCGGTGGCAGCTCGCGGTGCGGGACACGGACGCCGACGTCGAGGCCGGTGCGGGCAGGTCGATCTCCGACCTGTTCGTCGAGGAGGGCGAGCCGCACTTCCGCGAGCTCGAGCGCGCCGCGGTGGCCCGTGCCCTGACCGAGCACGAGGGTGTGCTCGCGCTGGGTGGCGGGGCTGTGCTCGACGGGACGACCCAGGCGGCGCTGACCGCGTACACGGCGGCCGGCGGCGTGGTGGTCTTCCTCGACGTCTCGCTCGCGCACGCGGCGCCGCGGGTGGGGCTCAACCAGGCGCGTCCGCTGCTGCTCGGCAACCCCCGGGCGCGCTGGCAGGCGCTGATGGAGGCTCGCCGGCCCGTCTACGAGCGGCTCGCGACGCTGCGGGTGTCGACGGACGGACGGCGACCGGTCGAGGTCGCCGAGGAGATCGAGCAGGGTCTGGCCGCGCTGCGTCAGGGCGCGGCGACGACGCAGGCCGAGGACGAGCAGGGGAGCAGCCAGGGATGAGCACCACGAGCCGTCGGACCGTCACCGTGCACGGCGAGCAGCCGTACGACGTGGTCATCGGGCACCACCTGCTGGGCGACCTGCCGGGTGTGCTCGGCGAGGGCGTGCGCCGCGTGCTCGTGATCCACCCCGCGGCGCTGACCGTCTCGGCCGACGCCGTGCGGGCCGACCTGCTCGAGCACGGCTACGAGGCGTACCTGGCCGAGGTGCCGGACGCCGAGGCGTCCAAGACGGCCCAGGTCGCGGCGTTCCTGTGGGGCGTGCTCGGCCAGGCGGACTTCACCCGCTCGGACGCGGTCGTGGCGGTCGGCGGCGGGGCGACGACGGACCTCGCGGGTTTCGTGGCCGCCACGTGGCTGCGCGGCATCAAGGTCGTGCACCTGCCGACGACCGTGCTCGCGATGGTCGACGCGGCGGTGGGCGGCAAGACGGGCATCAACACGGCCGAGGGCAAGAACCTGGTGGGCGCGTTCCACCCGCCGGCCGGGGTTCTGTGCGACCTGGCGACGCTGTCGTCGATGGCGCCCTTCGACTTCGTGGCCGGTCTCGCCGAGATCGTCAAGGCGGGGTTCATCGCCGACACGCGCATCCTCGAGCTCGTCGAGGCCAACGTCGACCTGCTCAAGGACCCGGTCGCCGCGTCCGCCTCGCCCGTGCTGGCCGAGCTGATCGAGCGTGCTGTGGCCGTGAAGGCGGCGGTCGTGGGGGAGGACCTCAAGGAAGCCGGCCTGCGCGAGATCCTCAACTACGGGCACACGTTCGGCCACGCGGTCGAGCACGTCGAGCGCTACCAGTGGCGGCACGGTGCCGCGGTGTCGGTCGGCATGGTCTTCGCCGCCGAGCTGGCCCGCCTGGCGGGTCGGTTGAGCGACGACGTCGTCGACCGGCACCGTTCGGTGCTGACCTCGCTGGGCCTGCCGACCTCGTACCGGGGCGACCGGTGGGAGCGGCTGCTGACGGGTATGCGGCGGGACAAGAAGACGCGGGGTGACCTGCTGCGGTTCGTGGTCCTGGAGGACCTCGGCAAGCCGGTCCGGCTCGAGGGTCCCGACCCGACCCTGCTGGCCGCCGCGTACGCCGAGGTGAGTGAGGGCGCGGCCCCGGTCGGGTCGGCGGTCTCGCTCTGAGGCACGGCTGGCGGACTGCTGACGCGCCCTCGCCGCTCCGCGGTCCGGGGGTTCGTCGCCGGTAGCCTTCGGGGCATGACGCGCGTGCTGGTCCTCAACGGCCCCAACCTCGGTCGGCTGGGGGTGCGCGAGCCCGAGGTGTACGGGTCGGCGTCCTACGCGGACCTGGTCGCCGCGGCGCGGTCGTGGGGCGAGGAGCTGGGGCTGAGCGTCGAGGTGCGGCAGACCGACGACGAGTCCGAGCTGGTCGGCTGGCTGCACGAGGCGGTCGACGCGGCCACGCACGTGGTGCTCAACCCGGCGGCGTTCACGCACTACTCCTACGCGCTGCGGGACGCGGCCGCCCAGGTCACGAAGGCGGGCCTGCAGCTGGTCGAGGTGCACCTGTCCAACCCGTACGCCCGCGAGACGTTCCGTCACGTGTCGGTCATCGGCCCGGTCGCGTCGGGCACGGTCGCGGGCTTCGGCTTCGGCTCCTACGAGCTGGCTCTGCGGGCGATCGCCGGTCGCCTCTAGCACAACCACTCAAGGTTGTGATCTCAGGAACAACCTGAGAGGGTTGTGGCATGTTCGTCCTGACGATCGACCAGCAGGGCAGCCGCGTGGTGGGCGACCGCGTCGAGGCCTTCCTCGCGGTGCTCGAGGGCTCCACCGACCCGCAGCCCGCGGCAGGGACCCTCTCAGCCTCCGCCCGCAGGTTCGCGCCGCCCGTGCGGGACTTCGAGCGCACCGTCGGCGACGAGGTGCAGGCCGTCTTCGACGACCCGACGGCGGTCGTCGACCTCGTCCTGCGCGTGCTGCGTCACGGCGGCTGGTCGGTCGGCATCGGCGCCGGCCCCGTCGAGCTGCCCCTGCCGGAGAGCACCCGGGCCGGGGCGGGGCCCGCGTTCGTGCTCGCCCGTGAGGCCGTCGAGGCGGCCAAGAGCCGCGTCCGGACGGTCCCGCTCGCCGTGCGCGGCCGGGACGCGACCGCCGCGCTCGACGCCGAGGCGCTCCTCGTCCTCACCGCAGCCGTCGCCGCACGACGCAGCGCGGAGGGCTGGCAGGTCGTCGACCTCCTCGACGACCTGGGCCCGGAGGCCCGGCAGGACGACGTCGCCGCGCGGCTCGACATCAGCCAGCAGGCCGTCAGCAAGCGCCTGCGCGCGGCGCTGTGGGCCGAGGAGCTCGCGGCTCGCCCGGCGGCCGGGCGTCTCCTCGAACGCGCCGAGGCGCGCGAGCACGACTGACACGCCGGTGCCGCACGGCGCCCGCCCGCGGATGCGTGCGCCGGCGCCCGATCGTCGGTAGCGTGCGCACGCACCCGCGACCGCAGGTGCTCGTCCGCACCAGGAGGGTCCGTGCAGCCTGCTGCCGCCATCCCGCTCGTGCTCGTGCTGCTGGTCGCCTCCACGCTCGGCGGGTGGCCCGTCACCCGCGGCATCCTGCACCTCGCCTCACGCTCCGCGGACGCAGGGGAGGCCCCCGGCAAGCACCAGGCGCCCGACAAGCAGGCAGCGCCCGACCAGCAGGCGCCCGACCACCTCGCCCCGGACCAGCAGCCCGACGGGGGCGACGGGCCCGAGGGCGAACGTGCCCGCACCGCCCTGCGCGGCGGCACCTGGATCGGGCTCCTCGAACGCCTCGCGGTCACCGGCAGCCTGATGATCGGCCAGCCCGAGGTCGTCGCGGTCGTCGTCGCCGTCAAGGGCCTGGGCCGCTACCCCGAGCTGCGGCAGAACCCCGGCGCGTCCGAGCGGTTCGTCATCGGCACCCTCGCCTCGCTGGTCTGGGCGGCCGCCCTGGGGTACCTCGGTCGGTGGCTCCTGGCATGACCGGTACGATGGTCGGCGGTTCCCTGACCGGCGGCACCCGCGCACACCCTGCGCACGGTGCGCACAGTGCGAGGCACGTCCCGCCGGTCGGCACGCAGACCTCACCCCTCGACAGGAAGCGACGATCGTGGCGACCACCAACGACCTGAAGAACGGCACCGTGCTGCGCATCGACGGCCAGCTGTGGACCGTCGTGGAGTTCCAGCACGTCAAGCCCGGCAAGGGTGGCGCCTTCGTCCGCACCAAGCTCAAGAACGTCCTGTCCGGCAAGGTCGTCGACCGGACGTTCAACGCCGGCCTGAAGGTCGAGACGGCGAACGTCGACAAGCGCGACATGCAGTACCTGTACAAGGACGGCACGGACTTCGTGTTCATGGACACGGACACCTACGACCAGCTGAACATCTCCGAGACGGTCGTCGGCGACGTCTCGCACTTCCTCCTGGAGAACCAGAACGCCCTGGTCGCCACGAACGAGGGTGTGCCGCTCTACGTCGAGCTGCCCCCGTCGGTCACGCTCCTGGTCACCTACACCGAGCCCGGCCTGCAGGGCGACCGCTCGTCGGCCGGCACCAAGCCCGCCACGCTCGAGACCGGCTACGAGATCCAGGTCCCGCTGTTCCTCGAGTCGAACACCAAGGTCAAGGTGGACACGCGCGACGGCAGCTACCTCGGCCGTGTGAACGACTGAGGTGGGCGCCCGCACCAAGGCTCGCAAGCGCGCGCTCGACGTCCTCTTCGAGGCCGAGCAGCGCGGGGTCGACCCGATCACGCTGCTCGCCCAGCGGATCGCCGACCCGGGTGCCCAGACCTCGCTGCCGCAGTACGCGGTGGACCTGGTCGAGGGTGTCGTCGCGCACGCCGAGCGGATCGACGAGCTGATCTCGACGCACGCGCACGGCTGGACGATCGAGCGGATGCCCGCGGTCGACCGGGTCCTGCTGCGCATGGGCGTCTGGGAGGTCCTCTTCAACGACGACGTCCCCGACGCGGTCGCGGTCGACGAGGCCGTCGAGCTGGCGAAGTCGCTGTCCACCGACGACTCGCCCGCGTTCGTCAACGGCCTGCTCGGCCGGATCGTCGACCTCAAGCCGACGCTGCTCGCCTGAGCCCACGCCCGACACCGGGCGACCGAACGACACGGACGCCGTCCACCCTGCGGGGCGGACGGGGTCCGTCGTGCTGCGGGAGGAGGGGAGAGGCCCCGTCGTCAGGGTGTCGGCGTCGGCCGGCGTCAGAACGTCGACGGCGGCACGAGCGGACGTGGCCGGGGGCCACGCACCGGGACGGTCGCGGCGGCGCGGCCGAGCATGTTGCCCTGCACGTGCGGCACGCCGAGCTCGACGAGCGCCGTCAGCTCGGCGACCCCCTCGACCCCCTCGGCGACGATGTCCAGGTCGTGCGAGCGCGCCAGCTCGACGATCGTGCGCAGCACGGCCCGGCCACGGACCGTGCCGACCTCCTTGACGAAGGACCGGTCGATCTTGAGCACGTCGACGGGCAGCCGGGCCAGGCGGGCCAGGGAGCTGTAGCCCGTCCCGAAGTCGTCGAGAGCGATCCGTGCCCCCCGCGCCCGCAGAGCCTCGAGGACGGGCACCGCGGACCCCGCCCGCAGGATCGTCGTCTCGGTGATCTCCAGCGTCAGGTGCTCCCAGTAGGCGTCGCCCCAGGCCTCGCTGACCTGCTCGAGGAAGTCGGGCTCCGCGAGCTGGCGGGCCGCCACGTTGACCGCCACCGGGATCTGGAAGCGGTCGAGCGCCCGCCGGGCCTGCTTGAGCACGGACAGGCCGATCGGCACGATCAGCCCGGTGTCCTCCGCGAGCGGAAGCCAGTCGGCGGGCAGCAGCACCCGGCCGTGGTGCTCCCACCGCGCGAGGGTCTCGACGCTGACGACCTCGAGCGTGATCGCATCCGCGACCGGTTGGAAGTAGGCCTTGAAGCGCCCTTCGGTGACCGCGGCCTCCAGCTCGCTGCGCCGGTGGTGCTCGGAGGCGACCCGTCGGCGCAGCGCCCGGTCGAAAACCCGGTAGCCGGACGCCGTGCGCTTGGCCTCGAGCATCGCGGTGTCCGCCTGCCGGAGCAGACCGTCAGGGTCGATCACGTCGCCCGGGTCCCATGCGGCCACGCCGACCGTCAGCTGCGCGTTCAGGGTCTCGGCGGGACCGAGCGCTGCGAAGTCCTGCCGCAGCGCGCGTGCGAGGGTCAGCAGGTCGGCGTCGGACGCAGCCCTGGGCACGACGAGCACGAACTCGTCACCGCCGAGCCGCCCGACGAACCACCCGTCCAGGCACGCCGCGCGCAGGAAGTGCCCGACCCGGATCAGCAGGTCGTCGCCGCGTGCGTGGCCGTGCTTGTCGTTGACCGACTTGAAGCCGTCGACGTCGCAGTACACGAGCGCGACCCGGGTGCGTTCGACGTTCGCCTGCTCGAGGATCTCGGCGAGGTGCTTGTCGACGGCGTGCCGGTTCGGCAGCCCGGTCAGCGCGTCGGTGAACGCCGTACGGCTCAACCGGTGCGCGAGGGCGTGCCGCTCGGCGGCTGCGGAGACGATCTGGGCGAGGTCGAGCAGGAACGCCCGGGCCTCGGGGGTGCGGTGGGTGCCCTCGGCGGAGAACAGCTCGGCGACGAACCGGCCCTGGGACAGCGGGCGCAGCGAACCCTGCAGCTCGGGGTCGCCGAGCAGCTCGCGGGCGGCGTCCCGGGCGCGCAGCAGCAGGGTCTCGGGCTCCTTGACGAACCAGGCCGTGTTCGACAGCCGCGCGATCACGTCGTGCATCTGGCGCTGACGGGTCGCGTGCAGCTGCGCGCGACGCATCTGGCGCAGCGCGAAGACCTCCAGCACGCCGGCGAGCGGCAGCGGCCATAGGCCGAGCAGGCCCGGTCCTGCGGCCCCGTCCGGGAGCGCGGAGCCGACCGTGAGGGCGACGACCGAGATCGTGCCGCCCACCACGAGCGTGAGCCCGCGCGCCGTCATGGAGCGGCTGCCGGCCGCGACGACGAGGTAGGAGACGACCACCGCGATCGGCGCGACGAGCGTCGCGACGCCGACCTGAGGCAGGAGCACGACGTCGGGCAGCCAGGTGGTCCAGGCGGAGGGCAGCACGGCCAGCACCGCCCAGGTCAGGCGCAGGGCGAGCAGGGCGGTGGTCGTGAGCACCCAGGGGCGGACCGTCGGCCCGTCGGTGAGTGCGCGCATGGTGGGCAGCGCGAGCAGGACGATCGCGGCCACGAGCAGCACACGGACGAGCTCGACGCCCGTGACGAGCGCGGAGGGTCCGATCATGGGCAGCAGGCCGCCGAGCAGCAGCTCGGTGGCGATCACGGCGGACGAGCTGAGCGCCCAGAAGGCGCCGACGTCGCGCTGCTCCCCCCGCCACCACAGCCAGTGGGAGGCGCAGAAGCCACCCACCACCCCCGCGCCGAGCAGCTGGAGGATCGTGACCCACGTCAGGGAGGGATCCAGCACGTTCCTCTCATCGGTCGCTCGGTGGCCGTGGTGAAGGTCTCGGCCGGGTGACGGACCCTCGGTCCGCAGGTCGTCGCCACGCTACCGGGTGGCGTACCGGGAGGTTCAGGACCCTTCGGGAGCGCCGGGTGCTCCCACCCGTCCGATCGTGCGGGTGGTCGACGTCACGTCCGTGGTCGACGCCGCGCCGGACGTCGAGCGCGGGGCGCTCCGGCGGCGCGTTACTCTGACGGCCGACAGACATTCCTTTAAGGCCCGTCCTGTGAGGCGGGGAAGGAGGGTCGCCGGATGAGCTCTGGCACACCTGCACCTACGGACGGTCAGACCGTCGCCTCGACCGTGGTCCTCGGGCCGGCGGAGATCGCACGCGCACTGACGCGCATCGCGCACGAGGTCCTCGAACGCAACAAGGGCGCCGCTGACGTCGTGCTGCTCGGCATCCCGACACGGGGGCTGCCGTTGGCCCGCAGGCTCGCGGAACGTCTGGTCGCGGTGGAGCCGGGGCTGGCGGGCACCGATCCTGACCTGCTGGTCGGCAGCCTCGACGTGACGATGTACCGCGACGACCTCGCGCACCACCCGACGCGCAGCATCGGCGCCACCCAGGAGCCCGACGGCGGTCTCGACGGCAAGGTGGTCGTCCTCGTGGACGACGTCCTGTACTCCGGGCGGACGATCCGTGCGGCGCTGGACGCGATCAGCGACCTGGGTCGGCCCCGGGCGGTGCAGCTCGCCGCGCTGGTCGACCGGGGTCACCGCGAGCTGCCGATCCGCGCGGACTACGTCGGCAAGAACCTGCCCACCTCGCACACCGAGCGGGTGCGCGTGCTGCTCGAGGAGATCGACGGACGCGACGCGGTCCTCATCGAGGGTGACGCAGCCGAGGGGGGCGCACGATGAGACACCTGCTCTCAGCCGCCGACCTGGACCTCGCCGAGGCCGTGCACGTGCTGGACACGGCGGGGCAGATGGCCGCGACCCAGGCGCGCGAGATCAAGAAGCTGCCCACGCTGCGCGGACGCACCGTGGTGAACCTCTTCTTCGAGGACTCCACCCGGACGCGCATCTCGTTCGAGACGGCCGCCAAGCGGCTGTCGGCGGACGTCATCAACTTCTCCGCGAAGGGCTCGAGCGTCTCCAAGGGGGAGTCCCTCAAGGACACGGCCCTCACGCTGCAGGCCATGGGCGCCGACGCGGTGGTCATCCGGCACCAGTCCTCGGGTGCGCCGCACACGCTGGCCCGGTCCGGGTGGACGCACGGCGCGGTGGTCAACGCGGGCGACGGCACCCACCAGCACCCGACCCAGGCGCTGCTCGACGCCTACACGCTGCGCCGGCACCTGGTCGGCGCGAGCGGGCGTGACGACGTCACGGGCCGTGACCTGGCCGGTCTCAAGGTGGCGATCGTCGGCGACGTGCTGCACAGCCGGGTCGCCCGCTCGAACGTGCAGCTGCTGCACACCCTGGGCGCGCAGGTCACCCTGGTCGCGCCGCCGACGCTCGTGCCCGTGGGCGTGGAGGCCTGGCCGGCCCGCGTGTCCTACCACCTGGACGAGGTCGTCGAGGAGGTGCAGCCGGACGCGATCATGATGCTGCGCGTGCAGCGCGAGCGGATGTCCAGCGCGGGCGGTGGGTTCTTCCCCAGCCCGCTGGAGTACACGCGCGGCTACGGGCTCGACGCCCGTCGGCTCGCGGCGATGCCGGAGCACGCGATCGTGCTGCACCCCGGGCCGATGAACCGCGGGCTCGAGATCTCCGCCGAGGCGGCCGACTCGCCGCGTGCGGTGATCGTCGAGCAGGTGGCGAACGGTGTGGCCGTGCGGATGGCGGTGCTGTACCTGCTGCTGTCCGGCTCGGGGCCGGAGCACCGCGGTGGACCAGGGACGAGCGCGGGCGTGCCGGAAGGCAGCCTGTCGACGGACGAGACGAAGGTGGAGGCATGAGCACGAGCTACCTGCTGCGAGGGGTCGCGCCGCTGGGCGGACCGGCGACCGACGTGCTCCTGGCCGACGGCGTGATCGCCGCGATCGGCGCCGACGCCGGCGCCGGCGCGGTGGACGTGACCGTGGTCGAGGGAGCCGGGCTCGTGCTGCTGCCCGGACTGGTCGACCTGCACACCCACCTGCGGGAGCCGGGTCGTGAGGACGCCGAGACCGTCTGGTCGGGCACGCGCGCCGCGGCGCTCGGCGGTTTCACCGCGGTGCACGCGATGGCGAACACGAACCCGACCCAGGACACCGCCGGTGTCGTCGAGCAGGTGTGGCGGCTGGGCCGCGACGCCGGCTGGGTCGACGTGCACCCCGTCGGCGCCGTGACGGTGGGTCTCGAGGGCGAGCGCCTGGCCGAGCTGGGGGCGATGGCGCAGTCGGCCGCGCGTGTGCGGGTGTTCTCCGACGACGGCCGGTGCGTGCACGACCCGGTCGTGATGCGCCGCGCGCTGGAGTACGTCAAGGCGTTCGACGGCGTGGTCGCCCAGCACGCGCAGGAGCCGCGCCTCACCGAGGGCTCGCAGATGCACGAGGGCGTCGTCTCGGCCGAGCTGGGTCTGGCCGGTTGGCCGGCCGTCGCCGAGGAGGCGATCGTCGCCCGCGACGTGCTGCTCGCCGAGCACGTCGGTTCGCGGCTGCACGTGTGCCACCTGTCGACCGCCGGGTCGGTGGAGATCGTCCGCTGGGCCAAGTCCCGTGGCATCGACGTGACCGCCGAGGCCACGCCGCACCACCTGGCGCTGACCGACGAGGAGGTGCGCGGCTACGACCCCGTGTTCAAGGTCAACCCGCCGCTGCGCACGCAGGCCGACGTCGACGCCGTCCGTGACGGGCTGGCCGACGGCACGATCGACATCGTCGCGACCGACCACGCCCCGCACACCCGTGAGGACAAGGACTGCGAGTGGGCGGCCGCCGCGTTCGGCATGACCGGCCTGGAGACGGTGCTGTCCGTGGTCCAGCAGACCATGGTCGACACGGGCCGCTTCACCTGGGCGGACGTGGCGCGCGTCCTGTCGCAGGCACCCGCGCAGATCGGTCGGGTCGCCGACCACGGGCGACCGATCGCGGTCGGTGAACCGGCGAACCTCGTGCTGGTCGACCCGGCCGCCCGCCGGGTGGTGGTCCCCGAGGAGCAGGCGTCCAAGAGCGCGAACTCGCCGCTGCGCGGCCGTGAGCTGCCGGGACGCGTCGTGGCGACGTTCCTGCGCGGCCGCGCGACCGTCCTCGACGGCGTGGCCGTGCCCGCGACGATCACGGCGGGGGTGCGCTGATGCCCACCCCGGTCTCGATCGCGCTGCTCGTCCTGCTCCTGGCGCTGGTGCTGCTCGGCATGCGTGCCGGGTGGCGCGCGCGCACCCGCCGCACCGGCGAGGTCGTGCCCGCCCTGCCGGCGGCCCCGGCCGACCTCGGCGAGGCGCGCACACCCGCCCTCGAGGCGGTCTACGTGTCCTCGACGCGGGCGGGCGACTGGCTCGACCGCGTCACCGCGCACGAGCTGGGGGAGCGCAGCGCCGCCCACGTGCAGGTGTGGGATGCCGGCGTGACCATCGCCCGTGAGGGCGTCGCCGACGTCTTCGTCCCGACCGAGGCGTTGCGGGCGGCCGGCACCGCCCCGGGCATCGCGGGCAAGGTCGTCGGCCGCGACGGGATCGTGCTGCTGACCTGGCTGCCCGCCCCCGAGGACGGCCGCGGTCTGGACACGGGGCTCCACACGCGGCACGCAGCCGACCGGGAGGTCCTGGTCGCCGCGGCGCGCGCACTCATCGACACGACGGCCGGCGAACCCGCGCCCGCGCAGGACCAGCAGGAGGAGACGGCATGACCGACGCAGTGCTCGTGCTCGAGGACGGCCGCACGTACCGCGGACAGGCGTACGGCGCGGTCGGGACGACGCTCGGCGAGATCGTCTTCAACACCGGGATGACCGGCTACCAGGAGACGCTGACCGACCCGTCGTACCACCGGCAGATCGTCGTGATGACCGCCCCGCACATCGGCAACACGGGCGTGAACGACGAGGACCAGGAGTCGGCCCGCATCTGGGTCGCCGGCTACGTGGTGCGCGACCCCGCACGGCGGGCGTCCAACTGGCGCTCGGCCCGCACGCTCGACGACGACCTGGTCGCCCAGGGCATCGTCGGCATCAGCGGGATCGACACCCGCGCGCTGACCCGGCACCTGCGCGAGCGCGGCGTGATGCGCGCCGGCATCTTCTCGGGCGAGGCGCTGCTGGCCGACGGGCGTCGCCGTGACGACGACGACCTGCTCGCGCAGGTCCTGGCCGCACCGCAGATGGCGGGAGCCGACCTGGCCGGCGAGGTCTCCACCGAGCAGCCGTACGTCGTCGAGCCGGCCGGTGCGCCCGTGGCGACCGTCGTCGCGGTGGACCTCGGCATCAAGGCGATGACCCCGCAGCGCATGGCCGAGCGCGGCATCCGCGTGCACGTCGTGCCCTCGACGGCGACGATCGAGCGGGTCCTCGCGCTCGAGCCTGACGGCGTCTTCTTCTCCAACGGCCCCGGTGACCCGGCGGCCGCCACGCACGAGATCGACCTGCTGCGCGACGTCCTCGACCGGCGGATCCCGTTCTTCGGGATCTGCTACGGCAACCAGCTGCTCGGCCGGGCGTTCGGCTTCGGCACGTACAAGCTGGGCTACGGGCACCGCGGCGTGAACCAGCCGGTCCTCGACCGCGCCACCGGCAAGGTGGAGATCACGGCCCACAACCACGGCTTCGCGGTCGACGCCCCGCTCGACGGGCCGAGCGTCGCCCCCCACGAGGGGGGCCGCTACGGCCGGGTCGTCGTCTCGCACGTGGACCTCAACGACGACGTCGTGGAGGGTCTGCAGGCGCTGGACCTGCCGGCATTCTCGGTGCAGTACCACCCGGAGGCCGCCGCGGGCCCGCACGACGCCGCGTACCTCTTCGACCGCTTCCTCGACCTCATGAACGAGAAGAAGGGTGCCGCCTGATGCCCCGGCGCACTGATCTGCACAGCGTCCTGGTGATCGGGTCCGGCCCGATCGTCATCGGCCAGGCCTGCGAGTTCGACTACTCCGGGACGCAGGCCTGCCGCGTCCTGAAGGAGGAGGGCCTGAGGGTCGTCCTGGTGAACTCCAACCCGGCCACGATCATGACCGACCCCGAGTTCGCCGACGCCACCTACGTCGAGCCGATCACCACCGAGGTGCTCACCTCGATCATCGCCAAGGAGCGCCCCGACGCGCTGCTGCCGACCCTGGGCGGGCAGACGGCCCTCAACGCGGCCATCGCGCTGCACGAGGCCGGGGTGCTCGAGGAGTACGGCGTCGAGCTGATCGGGGCGAACATCGCCGCGATCCAGAAGGGCGAGGACCGCGAGCAGTTCAAGCAGGTCGTCGAGGTGTGCGGCGGGGAGTCCGCCCGCTCGGTCATCGTGCACGGGCTCGACGAGGCCCTTGCGGCCGTCGACGAGCTGGGCTACCCGATGGTGGTCCGTCCTTCGTTCACCATGGGCGGCCTCGGCTCCGGCATCGCGTACGACGAGACCGACCTGCGCCGGATCGTCGGCCAGGGCCTGCACTACTCGCCGACCACCGAGGTGCTCCTGGAGGAGTCGATCCTCGGCTGGAAGGAGTACGAGCTCGAGCTCATGCGCGACAAGCACGACAACGTCGTGGTCGTCTGCTCGATCGAGAACGTCGACCCGGTCGGGGTGCACACCGGCGACTCGGTGACGGTCGCCCCGGCGTTGACGCTCACCGACCGCGAGTACCAGAACCTGCGGGACATCGGCATCGCGGTCATCCGCGAGGTCGGGGTCGACACGGGCGGCTGCAACATCCAGTTCGCCGTCGAGCCCGACACGGGCCGCATCGTCGTCATCGAGATGAACCCACGCGTGTCGCGGTCGTCGGCCCTGGCCTCGAAGGCCACGGGCTTCCCGATCGCGAAGATCGCAGCCAAGCTGGCCGTCGGCTACACGCTCGACGAGATCCCCAACGACATCACCGGTTCCACGCCGGCCTCGTTCGAGCCGACGCTCGACTACGTCGTGGTGAAGGTCCCGCGGTTCGCGTTCGAGAAGTTCCCCGCCGCGGACCCGACGCTGACCACGACCATGAAGTCCGTCGGCGAAGCGATGGCCCTGGGCCGCAACTTCACCGAGGCCCTGGGCAAGGCTCTGCGCTCCCTGGACAAGAAGGGTGCGCAGTTCCACTGGGAGGGCGCCCCGGCGGCAGGGGCGGAGCTCGACACGCTGATCGCCTCGATCGCCCGGCCCACCGAACGCCGCCTGGTGGACGTGCAGCAGGTGCTGCGTGCGGGGGTGCCGCTCGAGACGGTGTTCGACCGCACCAAGATCGACCCGTGGTTCCTCGACCAGATCCAGCTGGTCAACGAGGTCGCGCAGGCCACCGCGGACGCCGACGCCCTCACCCGCGAGGCGCTGAACCATGCCAAGCGGCACGGCCTGTCCGACGCGCAGATCGCGCAGCTGCGCGGCACGACCGAGGACGCGGTGCGCGGCGCCCGGCACGCCGTGGGCCTGCGTCCGGTCTACAAGACGGTCGACACCTGTGCCGCCGAGTTCGCGGCCAGCACGCCGTACCACTACTCGTCGTACGACGAGGAGACCGAGGTCGCCCCGCGCACGCGTCCCGCGATCCTCATCCTCGGCTCGGGTCCCAACCGCATCGGGCAGGGCATCGAGTTCGACTACTCGTGCGTGCACGCGGCACTGGCCCTCAAGGGCGAGTTCGAGACCGTGATGATCAACTGCAACCCGGAGACCGTCTCGACGGACTACGACACCTCCGACCGGCTGTACTTCGAGCCGCTGACGTTCGAGGACGTGCTCGAGGTCTACCACGCCGAGCTCGCCGCCGGCCCGGTCGCGGGGCTCATCGTCACGCTGGGCGGGCAGACCCCGCTGTCGCTGGCGCACCGGCTCGAGGCCGCAGGGCTGCCGATCCTGGGCACGTCGCCGAAGGCCATCGACGCCGCCGAGGACCGTGGCGAGTTCGGCAAGGTCCTCGAGGCCGCCGGGCTGCCGGCGCCGGCGTTCGGCACCGCCACCACGTTGGCCGGTGCCCGTGACACGGCCCGCCGCATCGGGTTCCCGGTCCTCGTGCGCCCGTCGTACGTGCTGGGCGGGCGCGGCATGGAGATCGTGTACGACGAGGAGCACCTGGCCGAGTACGTGCAGCGTGCGCTGGACAACGCGGCCGACGGGGGGCGCGCCGGAACCCTGCCGCCGCTGCTCATCGACCGGTTCCTCGACGACGCGATCGAGATCGACGTCGACGCCCTGTTCGACGGCGAGGAGATGTTCCTCGGCGGCGTCATGGAGCACATCGAGGAGGCCGGCATCCATTCCGGCGACTCGGCATGCGCGCTGCCGCCGGTGACGTTGTCGGTCGCCGAGCTCGAGCGCATCCGGCTGTCCACCGAGGCGATCGCCCGCGGTGTGGGTGTGCACGGGCTGCTGAACATCCAGTTCGCGCTGGTCTCGGACATCCTCTACGTCCTGGAGGCGAACCCCCGGGCGTCGCGCACCGTGCCGTTCGTCTCGAAGGCCACGGGCGTGTCGTTGGCGAAGGCCGCGGCGCTGGTGATGGCCGGTCACTCGATCGCCGACCTGCGTGCGCGAGGCGTCCTGCCGCACGACGACGCGAGCGTGCTGGACCTGGACGCGCCCATCGCCGTGAAGGAGGCCGTGCTGCCGTTCAAGCGGTTCCGTACCGACGGCGGCGTGGTCGTGGACACCGTGCTCGGCCCCGAGATGCGTTCGACGGGTGAGGTCATGGGCTTCGACGTCGACTTCCCGACGGCGTTCGCCAAATCCCAGTCGGCCGCGTACGGCGGTCTGCCGACCGGTGGCCGGGCGTTCATCTCGGTCGCCGACCGGGACAAGCGCTCGATCGTCTTCCCGGTGAAGCGCCTCGCGGAGCTCGGCTTCGAGATCCTCGCCACGGCGGGCACCGCTGCGGTGCTGCACCGCAACGGCATCGACTCGCGCGTGGTCCGCAAGTTCTCCTCGGGCCGCGGCGACGACGGCGAGCCGACCATCGTGGACCTCATCACGGCCGGTGAGGTCGACATGGTCGTGAACACCCCGTCCGGTCAGGGCGCCCGCGCCGACGGCTACGAGATCCGTGCGGCCACCACGGCGGCCGACAAGGCGATCGTGACGACCGTGCAGCAGCTCGGTGCCGCCGTGCAGGCGATCGAGGCGGCCCAGGCCGGTCCGTTCCGGGTCACGAGCCTGCAGGAGCACGACGCGGCCACGGCGGCGCGCCGCGCGGCCCGCGCGGGGTCGGCTGCATGAGCGTCCTGGACGAGGGCGCTCCGAGGCCGGGGGAGCGGCCGACCTTCGGCGCGCGCCTGGGCGCAGCGATGGATTCTCACGGTCCGCTGTGCGTCGGCATCGACCCGCACCCCGGCCTGCTGGCCGCCTGGGGGCTCGGCGACGACGTCGACGGCCTGCGCCGGTTCGCCCTGACCGTGCTCGACGCGGTGGGTGGACGGGTGGCCGCCGTGAAGCCGCAGTCGGCGCTGTTCGAGCGGCACGGGTCGGCCGGGGTCGCGGTGCTCGAGGAGGTCGTCGCCGCAGGCCGTGACCTCGGCACGCTCGTTGTCGTGGACGCCAAGCGGGGTGACATCGGCTCGACGATGGCCGCCTACGCGGACGCCTACCTGCGCGACGGCTCCCCGCTGGCGGGCGACGCGCTCACGGTGTCCCCGTTCCTCGGCTTCGGCTCGCTCGCGCCGGCCGTGGAGGCTGCCGCGGCCACCGGGCGCGGGCTGTTCGTGCTGGCGCTGACCTCCAACCCGGAGGGTGCCGCCGTCCAGCACGCGCGGGACTCGGCCGGTGTGGCGGTGGCCACCCGGATCGCCGCCGAGGCCGGGACGCTCAACCGTGCCGAGATCGACCGGTCGGGTGCGTCGCTCGGTTCGGTGGGGCTGGTGGTCGGTGCCACGATCGGCGACGCGGCTCGTCGGCTCGACCTCGACCTGGAGGCCGTCCACGGGCCGCTGCTGGCACCCGGGGTGGGTGCGCAAGGGGCCGGTCCGGCCGAGCTGGCCGCGGTGTTCGGCACGGCCCGGCAGGCCGTCCTGGCGTCGTCCTCCCGAGGTGTCCTCGCTGCCGGACCGGACCCGCAGCGGCTGCGCGAGGCGGCACGCCGGGGTGCGGACGAGGCGGCCGCGGCGCTGCGCTGAGACGCTCGGGTGCCACCCCTCGGTCCTCTCACGGGCCCGAGGTGCCCCGTCGACCCCTGTGGTGGCACCCAGACCGTCCTGACCTGCGCGGGCAGTCCTTCACCCTCAAGGCCTGTCGCGTTGCCGAGGTCCCGGGGGGTCGCTAGTTTCTTAATCACGGTCGCGCTGCTCAGCGTGGTCGCCGGCCCACTGACGAGAAGGTGACGCGCGTGGCTCTCCCCCCGCTGACTCCCGAACAACGCGCCGCAGCGCTCCAGAAGGCCGCCGCCGCCCGGCAGGCCCGCGCCGAGGTGAAGAACCGTCTCAAGTACTCCCAGGGCACGCTCTCCGAGGTGATCACCCTGGGTCAGCAGGACGAGACCATCGGCAAGCTCAAGGTCCTGGCACTCCTCGAGGCCCTGCCCGGTGTGGGCAAGGTCAAGGCTCGTGCGATCATCGAGGAGATCGGCATCTCCGAGACGCGTCGTGTGCGTGGCCTGGGTCCCCACCAGGTGAAGGCCCTCGTCGAACGCTTCGGCTGATCGCCCCGCCCGAGTCCCGGTCCGGCACTGCGCCGGGCCGGGACCTGCACGTCCGAGGAGCGACGCACCACCCATGACGACGACCCCCGCCCGGTTGACCGTGCTCGCCGGACCGACAGCCGTCGGCAAGGGAACGGTGTCCGCCGACGTCCGTGCCCGCTACCCGCAGGTCTGGCTGTCGGTGTCCGCGACGACGCGGGCCCCGCGGCCCGGAGAGATCGACGGCGTGCACTACCACTTCGTCAGCGCCGAGGAGTTCGACCGCATGGTTCTCGACGGCGAGCTCCTGGAGTGGGCCGTGGTGCACGGGCGCAACAGGTACGGCACGCCACGCGGCCCGGTCGAGGCGCGGCTCGCGGCCGGTGAGCCGGCACTCCTGGAGATCGACCTGCAGGGTGCGCGCCAGGTGCGCGAGACGATGCCGGACGCGCGGTTCGTCTTCCTCGCCCCACCGTCCTGGGACGAGCTCGTGCGCCGCCTGGTCGGTCGCGGCACCGAGGACGCGGAGGAGCGTGAGCGGCGCCTGACGACCGCGCGTGTCGAGCTCGCGGCCGAGCCGGAGTTCGACCACGTCATCGTCAACGACGACGTGACGAGGGCCACCGACGAGCTGATCGAGGTCATGGGCCTGCCGACCAGGTAGACTGTCCGGAGCCTCCGCGCGCCCGCACCTGCTCGCACCCCGTGTCCTCGTGACCGGTGTCGCAGCGTCGGGCGGCGCGCGGACCTCGACCCAGACCCCCTCACGTACGGGAGACCACCGTGTCCGGAACCGTCGCAGCCCCCACCGGGATCACCGACCCGCCGATCGACCAGCTGCTCGAGCGCGCGGACTCCAAGTACGCCCTCGTGCTGTACTCGGCCAAGCGTGCGCGTCAGATCAACGCGTACTACTCCCAGCTCAACGAGGGCCTGCTCGAGTACGTCGGCCCGCTGGTCGAGACCCGTCCGCAGGAGAAGCCGCTGTCGATCGCCATGCGCGAGATCGACGCGGGCCTGCTGACGGTCGAGGCCACTCCGGAGGACTGACCCTCCGTCCATGCGGATCGTCCTCGGTGTCGCGGGCGGCATCGCCGCCTACAAGTCCGTCCTGCTGCTGCGCCTGCTGCGCGAGGCGGGCCATGAGGTGCGGGTCGTGCCGACCCGGGCGTCGCTGGAGTTCGTCGGCCGCGCCACCTGGGAGGCCCTGTCGGGCCAGCCGGTGACGACGGACGTGTTCGAGGACGTCGACCAGGTGGCCCACGTGGCCGTCGGCAAGGGCGCCGACCTGGTCGTCGTCGCCCCGGCGACGGCCGACCTGCTGGCCCGTGCGGCAGCGGGACTCGCCGACGACCTGCTGACCGCCACCCTGCTCGTGGCACGCTGCCCGGTGCTGCTGGCCCCGGCGATGCACACCGAGATGTGGCAGCACCCGGCGACCAGCGCCAACGTGGCGACGTTGCGGGCCAGGGGCGTGCACGTGCTCGAACCCGACTTCGGTCGCCTCACGGGTGCCGACTCGGGCCCCGGTCGACTCCCTGAGCCCGAGGCGATCCTCGCCGCGGCGCTCGCCCTCGTGACCGCTCGCTCCGCCGCGGACGACCTCGCCGGTCGGCGCGTCGTGGTCTCCGCAGGCGGCACGCGCGAGCCGCTCGACCCCGTCAGGTACCTCGGCAACCGCTCGTCGGGCATGCAGGGACTGGCGCTCGCTCGCACCGCACTGGCCCGGGGTGCCCAGGTGACGCTCGTCGCCGCGAACGTCGCGCTGCCCGTGCCCGCCGGCGTCGACGTCGTGCGGGTCGGCTCGGCCGCCGAGCTGCGGGAGGCCGTCCGGGAGGCCGCCGCCGAGGCCGATGTCGTGGTCATGGCCGCGGCCGTGGCCGACTTCCGCCCGGAGACGGTGGTCGGGACCAAGATCAAGAAGGACGACGACGGGTCGGTGCCGTCGATCCGGCTCGTGCGGACCGTCGACGTGCTGGCCGAGCTCGCGCACGACCGGCTCCGTGACGGCCAGGTCGTCGTCGGGTTCGCGGCGGAGACCGGCGACGCCGACGGCTCGGTGCTCGAGCACGGCAGGGCGAAGGCGCTGCGCAAGGGCGCCGACCTGCTCGTCGTCAACGCCGTCGGCGACGGCAAGGGCTTCGGCACGGCGGACAACGACGTCACCGTGCTGGACGGCGGGGGCGACGTGGTGATCACGGCGTCGGGGTCGAAGGACGAGATCGCGCACACCGTGTGGGACGCCGTCCTTGCCCTGGCGGGCCCGCGGAGCGCCTTCGGCACGCACGGCGGCTGACACACACGTCCTCACCGCGGGACACGGGCCGGGGCGTCACCCACGACCACTAGGCTGTCCGCCATGACCGAGCCCGCGATGCGCCTGTTCACGTCCGAGTCGGTGACGGAGGGCCACCCGGACAAGATCTGCGACCAGATCTCCGACGCGATCCTCGACGCGATCCTCGACCAGGACCCGCAGGCGCGTGTCGCCGTGGAGACCATGGTGACCACGGGTCTCGTGCACGTCGCCGGCGAGGTCACCACCAGCGCCTACGTCGAGATCCCGCAGATCGTGCGCCAGGTCGTCCGGGGGATCGGCTACACGTCCTCGCACATCGGCTTCGACGGCGACTCGTGCGGCGTCTCGGTGTCCATCGGCCAGCAGTCGCCCGACATCGCCGCCGGCGTCGACAAGGCCATCGAGATCCGCGAGGACGCCGGTGTCGACCCGCTCGACCAGCAGGGCGCCGGTGACCAGGGCCTCATGTTCGGCTACGCGAGCGACGACACCCCGAGCCTGCTGCCGCTGCCGATCTGGCTGGCGCACCGTCTCGCCGAGCGCCTGACGCTCGTGCGCAAGCAGGGCATCGTCGCGGGCCTGCGTCCGGACGGCAAGACGCAGGTCACCATCGGCTACGAGGGCGACCGCGCGGTCCGCCTCGACACCGTGGTCCTCTCGACGCAGCACGAGCCCGACCTGCGGCTGGACGACCAGCTGCGTCCCGCGATCGCCGAGCACGTGGTCGCGCCCGTGCTGGCGGGCCTCGGGCTGGAGCTCGACTCGACGGACTACCGCCTCCTGGTCAACCCCACGGGCACGTTCGTCGTGGGTGGGCCTCAGGGCGACGCCGGCCTGACCGGGCGCAAGATCATCGTCGACACGTACGGCGGGATCGCCCGGCACGGTGGCGGCGCGTTCTCCGGCAAGGACCCCTCGAAGGTCGACCGGTCGGCCGCCTACGCCATGCGCTGGGTCGCCAAGAACGTGGTCGCCGCCGGCCTGGCCCGTCGCTGCGAGGTCCAGGTGGCGTACGCCATCGGCAAGGCGCACCCGGTGGGCCTGTACGTCGAGACGTTCGGGACCGAGACGGTGCCGCTCGAGCGGCTCACCGCCGCGATCCGTGAGGTGTTCGACCTGCGTCCGGCCGCGATCATCCGCGACCTGGACCTGTTGCGTCCGATCTACCAGCGCACGGCGGCGTACGGGCACTTCGGTCGGGAGCTGCCGGAGTTCACCTGGGAGCGCACGGACCGCGTGACCGACCTGCAGTCCGCCGTCGGCTGACGGCAGCCCGCATGACGGGTCCCGGTGAGCAGCTGACCCTGGCGGGGCTGCCCGTCCCTCGCGCGAGGCGACGGCCGCGCGCGTCGACGGGTCCCGTCGTGCCCGCCGAGGTCGACCCTGTGGCGAGGGTCGCGATCGACCTGCCGCCACCGCACCTCGACCGACCGTTCGAGTACCTCGTGCCGGCCACGCTCGCCGAGGCCGCGGTACCGGGCACCCGGGTGAAGGTGCGGTTCGGCGGGCAGGACGTCGACGGCTACGTGCTCGCACGGGTCGAGGAGGCGGAGCACGACGGCGCCCTGGTGCCGTTGCGCAAGGTCGTCTCGGCGGAGCCCGTGCTGGCCCCCGCCGTGCTGCGCCTCGCCCGTGCGGTGGCGGACCGCTACGCGGGCACGTTGGCCGACGTGCTGAGGCTGGCGCTCCCGTCCCGGCACGCGCGCGTCGAGGCTGAGGACGCGGGGATCGACGCCGTCCCGACCTCGGTGGCCGTCAGTCCTTCGGCCACCGCCTGGACGCCCTACCGGGGCGGTCCGGCGTTCCTGCAGCATCTCGGGGCGGGGGGCTCGCCTCGCGCCGTGCTGTCGGCGCTTCCCGGCCCGGTCGGTGCCGACTGGGCGACGGCCGTGGCGCAGGCGGTGGCGGCCACGGTGCTCGGTGGCCGTGGGGCACTCGTCGTCGTCCCCGACGCGCGGGACGTCGACCGGGTCTGCGCCGCGCTGGCGGACGTCGGTGTCCCCGCCTGGTCGCGGGGGACCCGTGGTGGCGTCGTCCGTCTCATGGCGGACGACGGGCCGGCCGCGCGGTACCGCTCGTTCCTCGCAGCACGCCGGGGGCTCGCCCCGGTGGTCGTGGGGACGCGGGCATCGGCGTTCGCGCCCGTCGCCGACCTCGGCCTGGTCGTCTGCTGGGACGACGGGGACCCGCTGCACGCCGAGCCGCGAGCGCCGTACCCGCACGTGCGCGAGGTGCTCGCCCTGCGGGCGGAGCTGGAGGGCACCGGCCTGCTGGTCGCGGCGCACGCGCGCACGGTCGAGGCGCAGGTCCTGGTCGAGAGCGGATGGGCACGGCAGGTCGTCGCCGACCGTGCACAGGTGCGTGCCCGGACGCCGCGGGTGCAGGCGTTGACCTCGGTCGAGCTCGCGCGTGAAGGTGCCGCGGCGGCCGCGCGGCTGCCTGCGCCGGCGTGGCGGGCGCTGCGCGACGCCCTCGTCCACGGCCCGGTGCTCGTCCAGGTGCCCCGCGCCGGCTACGTCCCGGCTGTGGCGTGCGGTCGGTGCCGGACGATTGCCCGCTGCACGACGTGCCACGGGCCGTTGGGCCTCGATCGCGCCGACGGGACGCCCACGTGCCGTTGGTGCGGGCGCCTGGCGACGGGCTGGCGGTGCGGGGAGTGCGGGGACGCGGCCCTGCGGTCGGTCCGAGTCGGTTCCGAGCGCACCGCGGAGGAGCTCGGGAGGGCCTTCCCGCAGATCCCGGTCCGCGTCTCGGGGGCGCGCGCGGCCGCGGGTGTGCTGGCGTCCGTGCCGGACTCGCCCGCCCTGGTCGTGTCGACGCCCGGAGCCGAGCCCGTCGCCCCGCTCGGCTATGCCGCGGCCGTGCTGCTCGATGCAGCGGTCGCGACGGCGGGCACCTCGTTGCGGGCTTCGGAGGATGCCTTGCGCCGGTGGATGACGGCGGCAGCGCTCGTCCGTCCGATCGGCGAGGGAGGGCAGGTGCTGCTCGTCGGTGACGCGGCGCCGCGCCCCACCCAGGCCCTGGTGCGGTGGGATCCCGTCGGCTTCGCCGCGCGCGAGCTGGCGGAGCGGGTCGAGCTGGCGCTGCCACCGGCCGTGCGGACGGCGACCGTGCGAGGCCCGCGGGACGCGGTCACCGCGGTGCTCGGGCGACTCGTGCTGCCCGAGGGTTCCGACGTGCTGGGCCCGGTGCCGGTGGACGACGACGGTGGCGGCGCGGTGCGGCGCGGTACCGACAGCCTCGACCCTGACGTGCGCGCGCTGGTCCGGGTCCCTCGGGCGGGCGGACCCGCGCTGACGCGCACGCTCGCCGCGTCGCTGGCCGTGCGCAGCGCCCGCCGGGAGGGCGGCACCGTGCGTACCCAGGTCGACGCACCCGAGCCCGTATGAACCCGTCGAGACCCGTCAGACCTGTCAGAACCGTCACAGCCGTCCGGTCGCGCGAGGCGCGCGGCGACGCAGAGCGTGGGGAGAGCCCGTGGAAGAGTCCGACCGGTCGACCGGGACCGAGTCGAGTGGGACCGACGTGACCGGTGGTCGCCCCGCCCCGGAGGCTGTGGTTTTCGACCTCGGCAACGTGCTGCTGCGGTGGGACCCGTACGCCCCCTTCGAGGGCCGCCTCGACCGCGCCGAGGTCGAGGCGTTCTTCGCGGAGATCGACTTCTTCGCGTTCAACCACCTGCAGGACGCGGGTCGCAGCTGGCAGGCGGCGCGCGAGGCCGTGGCGGAGAGCCACCCCCACAGGCTGGTGGCACTGGACCTCTACCTCGAGCACTTCGCCGAGGCGTTGCCGGGCCCGGTCGAGGGGTCGGAGCAGATCGTGCGCGACCTGCTCCGTGCGGGCGTGCACACCTACGGGCTGACGAACTGGTCCGCGGAGACGTTCCATCACGCCGGTCCGGCAGCTCCGGCGGTCGACCTGCTCGAGGGGATCGTGGTCTCGGGGGTCGAGGGGATCGCCAAGCCCGACCTGCGGGTGTTCGCCCTGGTCGCCGCCCGGTTCGCGCTCGACCCCGCACGCACGGTCTTCACGGACGACTCGGCGGCGAACGTCGCAGCCGCGGCGGAGGCGGGCTTCGACGCGGTGCTGTTCACCGATGCCCCGTCGTTGCGCGCCGAGCTCGTGGCGCGGGGTCTCCCGCTGGACGGGGACGAGGGCCCGCGCACCTAGGATCGGGGCATGCGACTGCTCTTCGCCGGAACCCCTGCGGCCGCGGTGCCGTCGCTCGAGGCGCTCCTCGGCTCCCGTCACGAGGTCGTGGCCGTGCTGACCCGGCCCGACGCCCGCTCCGGTCGAGGGCGGACGCTGTCGGCGAGCCCGGTCAAGCAGCTCGCGCTCGAGGCGGGCCTCGATGTCCTGGAGCCCCGGCGGTTGCGTGACGAGGGCGTCCGGGAGGCGCTCGAGCGGCTCGACATCGACGCCGCGCCCGTCGTCGCCTACGGGAACCTGGTTCCGCCGGAGCTGCTCGACCTGCCCGCGCACGGCTGGGTCAACCTGCACTTCTCGGTGCTGCCCGCCTGGCGCGGCGCCGCACCCGTGCAGCACGCGCTCATCGCGGGGGACCAGGTCACAGGCGCGACGACCTTTCGGCTCGACGAGGGTCTGGACACGGGCGCGGTGCTCGGCACGCTCACCGAGACGGTGCGCCCGCGCGACACCTCGGGCGATCTGCTGGGCAGGCTCGCGCAGGTGGGTGCCGGGCTGCTGGTGCGCACGCTCGACGCGCTCGAGGACGGCATCCTCGTCCCGACGCCGCAGGGGCTCGACGGCGTCAGCCACGCGCCCAAGATCGAGGTCGACGACGCGCGGGTCCGGTGGGGTCACCCCAGCCATGCGGTCGACCGGCGGATCCGGGGCTGCACCCCGGCGCCCGGAGCGTGGACCACGCTGCCCGACGGTTCACGGCTGGGGCTCGGTCCCGTGGTGCCCGTCCCGGGCGTGGACGGTCTTGCGCCCGGTCAGGTGCGCGCGGGCAAGAGCGAGGTGCTCGTCGGCACCGCCGGCGGGGCGGTGCGGCTCGGCGAGGTGACACCGGCGGGGAAGCGGGCGATGGCGGCCGCGGACTGGGTCCGAGGGGCACGGCTCGACGACGCCACGGTGCTCGGTGCGAACGGCGAGGTCTCGGCATGAGCGCGGACGGTGGGCAGGGCAAGGGCGGGCAGGGCAAGGGCGGGCAGGGCACAGGCGGGCGGAGTGAGGGTCGGCGGGACTCGGGTCATCAGGACTCGGGACGCCGAGATGCTCGCGGCCGCGAGCGCGGTGCCGCGCGGGCGGAGGGTCGTGGGCAGCGGTCGTCGTCGGCGCCGGCGCAGCGTCGTCGGGACTCCGACCCGGCGCGTGCGGTGGCGTTCGACGTGCTCCGGGCGGTCGACGGGTCGGACGCGTACGCGAACCTCGTACTACCGCCCCTCCTGCGTGAGCGCGGCATCCGTGGCCGGGACGCGGGTTTCGCCACGGAGCTGACCTACGGCACGTTGCGGCTGCGCGGACGCTACGACGCGGTCATCGAGCAGGCTGCCGCTCGCGAGACCGCGAAGATCGACCCGCCGGTGCTGGACCTGCTAAGGCTCGGTGCGCACCAGCTGCTGGGGATGCGTGTGCCGCCGCACGCGGCGGTGTCGGAGACGGTCGGGCTGGCCCGGGCGCGGACGGGTGCGGGCAGCGCCCAGTTCGTCAACGCGGTCCTGCGGGCGGTCTCGCGTGCGGACCTGCCGACGTGGCTGGGGCTGATCGGTGACGCCGTGGACCCGTCCGGCGACGAGCCGTTGGCGCGTCTGTCGGTCGTGGAGAGCCACCCGCTGTGGGTCGTGCGCGCGTTGCGGGAGGCGTTGGTGGCGCACGGCAGGTCGGCCGACGAGATCGGCGACCTGCTGCGGGCGGACGACGTGGCGCCGCGGGTGACGTTGGTGGCCCGGCCGGGGCTGTGCACCACCGACGAGCTGCTCGGATCGGGCGAGGGGGCGTCCGTGGGGCTTCTCGCACCGACGGCGGTGGTCTTGGACGGCGGCGACCCGGCCGGGGTGACGGCGGTCCGTGAGGGCCGGGCCGGGGTGCAGGACGAGGGCAGCCAGCTCGTCGCTCTCGCCCTGGCTGCCGCACCGCTGGACGGGCTCGACGAGCGGTGGCTCGACCTGTGCGCGGGCCCGGGAGGCAAGGCGAGCCTGCTGGCGTCGTCGGCTGCGGGCCGTGGTGCACGGCTGGTCGCGAACGAGGTGCAGCCGCACCGTGCGCGGCTGGTCGAGCAGGCGTTGCGGGCCGTGCCGTCCGGCGCCGTGGAGGAGGTCCGGACGGGCGACGGCCGCACGATCGGTGAGGACGAGCCGGCCGGCTACGACCGGGTGATGGTCGACGCGCCGTGCACGGGCCTGGGTGCGTTGCGGCGGCGTCCGGAGTCGCGGTGGCGTCGCACCCCGGCCGACCTGGCGGGTCTGGGGGTGCTGCAGCGCGAGCTGCTCACCTCGGCTCTGCGCGCGGCGCGTCCGGGTGGTGTCGTCGCGTACGTGACGTGCTCCCCGCACCTGGCGGAGACGCGGCTGGTGGTCACGGACGCGGTCCGCGCGGCCACCAAGCAGGGTCTCGTGGTCGAGACGGTCGACGCGGCGGGCGTGCTGCGCACGATCGCGCCGGGGATCGAAGGGCTTGCGGGTGACGGGCGGCACGACGTGCAGCTGTGGCCGCACGTGCACGGGACGGACGCCATGCACCTGAGCTTGCTGCGCCGGCTCGCGTGAGCCCGCGGCCGGTCGGCCGGGACGCCACGGGTCGGGCGTCGACGTGGCTAGGCTGACCGGGTGCCTGCGCTGATCAACCCGAGCATCCTGTCGGCGGACTTCGCGAACCTCGAGCGTGACCTGGCGGCGATCGCGACGGCCGACTACGCGCACGTCGACGTGATGGACAACCACTTCGTGCCGAACCTCACGCTCGGCCTGCCGGTCGTGCGCCGCATCGCCGAGGTGTCCCCGGTGCCGGTCGACGTGCACCTGATGATCGAGGACGCCGACCGGTGGGCCCCGGTGTACGCCGAGGCGGGCGCGGCGTCGGTGACGTTCCACACCGAGGCGGCGAAGGCCCCGGTGCGACTCGCTCGCGAGCTGCGCCGCCTGGGCGTGCGCGTCGGGGTCGCGCTCAAGCCGGCGTCCCCGGTGGAGCCGTACCTGGACCTGCTCGAGGAGATCGACATGATCCTGGTGATGACGGTCGAGCCGGGCTTCGGCGGCCAGTCGTTCATCGAGGGCACCCTGCCGAAGATCCGCCGGGCCCGTGCGGCGATCGACGCGGCCGGGACGGGCACGTGGATCCAGGTCGACGGGGGAGTGGCGCGCCCGACCATCCGCCGGATCGCGGAGGCGGGGGCGAACGTGTTCGTGGCCGGATCGGCGGTCTACGGTGCGCCGGACGTCCCGGCCGAGATCGCCGCGCTGCGTGCGCTGGCGGACGACGCCGGGCGCTGACCCGTCTGACGCCAGCGCCTGCCGCCCGCGCCCGTGGCCGACGGGTGGCGACGTGACCTGGAGGGAAGCCTCACAGGTCCGGGAATGGGCCGTGTGGCATGATCGTTGACGCAGCAAGAACACGTGCTCCGGGGTCGGTGCAATTCCGAGCCGGCGGTGACAGTCCGCGACCCGCACGGTCCGCAAGGGCCGGGCGGTTGACCTGGTGGAACTCCAGGACCGACGGTGAAAGTCCGGATGGGAGGCGTACGTGGCGTCGGTGCACCTGTGCGCCGACGTGGCTGCAGGGCTCTGCCCTGCGGTCGTACCCCCGGAGCCCTGACGGCACGGGAGGTGGCGATGAGCACGACGGCGGACCAGGCGGCGTTGCCCGCGTCCGGGGCGAACGCGTCGCCCGAGACGTTTCTGGGACCCCCCGACGTCACCCCTGATGAGCTGGGCGCGCTGGAGCGTGCGTTCGTCCTCGCCCGCCTCGGGCCTGCGCACGGCCCCAACCCGCGCGTCGGCTGCGTGCTGCTGGGCCCGGACGGCCGTGTGCTCGGCGAGGGCTGGCATCGCGGGGCCGGGACGCCGCACGCCGAGGTCGCCGCTCTGGTCGACGCCCGCGAGCGCGACGAGGACGTGCGCGGTGCGACGGCGGTCGTCACCCTCGAGCCGTGCAACCACACGGGTCGGACCGGGCCGTGCAGCGAGGCTCTGCTCGCCGCGCAGGTCCGTCGCGTGGTGGTGTCGGTCGACGACCCGAACCCGCAGGCGTCCGGGGGTGCCGAGCGGTTGCGTGCCTCGGGGGTGGACGTCGTGTCCGAGGTCCTGGCCGAGCAGGGGGAGCGGGTGCTCGGGCCGTGGCTGACGGCGGTGCGCCGGGCCCGGCCGTTCGTCACGCTGAAGCTCGCCGCGTCGTTGGACGGCCGGGTGGCCGCCGCCGACGGGACGAGCCGGTGGATCACGTCCGAGGTCGCTCGGCAGCACGCGCACGAGCTGCGCTCCGAGGTCGACGCGATCGTGGTGGGGACCGCGACGGCGCTGGTCGACGACCCGTCGCTGACGGCACGGAACGTGGCCGGCGAGCTGCACCACCACCAGCCGCTGCGTGTGGTCGTGGGCCTGCGCGAGGTGCCCGCGGGTGCGCGGCTGCGGGGGCCCGGCGGCGAGCTCGTCGAGGTGCGCACGCACGACCCGGTCGCGGTCCTTGCGGTGCTGCACGCCAGGGAGGTCCGGCACGTGCTCGTCGAGGGTGGGCCGACGCTCGCGGCGGCCTTCCTGCGGGCGGGTGTCGTGGACGAGGTGCACGCCTACGTCGCACCGGTGCTCCTGGGTGCTGGCCGTTCGGCGGTCGGTGACCTCGGCGTCGGGACGATCGCCGACGCCCTGCGGCTGGTCCCGCAGGAGGTCATCCCGCTCGGTCCTGACGTGCTCGTCGTGGCGACCCCGCTCGCGCAACCCGTCACCAGCCTCACCAGCAAGCCCACCAGCAGACCCACCAGCACACCTGTGCACGCGGACGAGGAGCGTTGATGTTCACCGGGATCGTCGAGGAGATCGGCACGATCGAGGAGCTGGAGCCGGCGCGAGACGCGGGAGGTGCGGTCACCGACGCCCGCGTGCGCGTGCGCGGTCCGTTGGTCGTGCAGGACGCGCGTCCTGGCGACTCGATCGCGGTGTCGGGGGTGTGCCTGACGGTGACCGAGCTGCCGGGCGACGGCACGTTCGTGGCGGACGTCATGCCGGAGACGCTGCGCCGCACCGCGCTGGGGGACCTGGCCGTGGGCAGCCCGGTGAACCTGGAGCGTGCCCTGGCCGTGGGTGGTCGGTACGGCGGGCACGTCGTGCAGGGGCACGTGGACGGCGTCGGGCTGATCCGTGCCCGCACCCCTGGTCCGCGCTGGGACGAGGTCGAGGTCGAGGTTCCTGCCGAGCTGGCGAGGTACGTCGCCGAGAAGGGGTCGATCGCCGTGTCGGGCGTCTCGCTGACCGTGACCCACGTGTCCGACGACGCGTTCGGCGTCTCGTTGATCCCGACCACGCTGGCGGCCACGACGTTGGGCACGCTGCAGCCGGGTTCGCGGGTCAACCTCGAGGTCGACGCGCTCGCCAAGTACACCGAACGGCTGCTGACGGCGGCGGGGGTGCTGCGATGAACGAGGTTGTGGTGAACGAGGCCGTGGTGAACGGGCAGGCCCGGCAGATCCGGCTGGGCACGGTCGAGGAGGCGCTCGACGCCCTGCGTGCCGGGCGTCCGGTGCTCGTGGCCGACTCCCCGGAGCGGGAGAACGAGGCCGACGTCATCCTGGCCGCCCAGTCCGCCACGCCGCAGTGGGTGGCGTGGACGATCCGGCACTCCTCGGGCTACCTGTGCGCGCCGATGCCCGCGGGCAGGGCCGACGCGCTCGACCTGCCGCTCATGGTCCCGCAGAGCGAGGACCCGCGGCGGACGGCGTACACGGTCACGGTCGACGCCGCGACCGGTGTCTCGACGGGCATCTCGGCGGCCGACCGCACGCGCACGCTGCACGTGCTGGCCGACCCGGCCTCGGGCCGCGAGGACCTCATCCGTCCCGGTCACGTGCTGCCGCTGCGGGCGGTGCCCGGTGGGGTGCTGCACCGCCCGGGGCACACCGAGGCGGCCGTCGACCTGTGCCGGCTGGCCGGGCTCGAACCCGTCGCCGCGATCGCCGAGCTGGTCAACGACGACGGCACGATGACCCGCCTCGACGACGCCTCGGCGCTCGCGCAGGCCGAGGGGCTCGTGCTGCTGACCATCGCGGACATCGTGGCCTGGCGGACAGCGCACGACGACGTGGCGCCCACCGAGGGGACCGGTGCGCCGGGCGCGCCGGGTCGTCCCCGGGTGCACGCGACGCACACCGCCTACCTGCCGACCCGGCACGGCGACTTCCGCATCCACGGGTATCGCGACCTGCGCACGGGGGCCGAGCACGTGGCCCTCGTCTCGACGGCCGGTCTCGCCGAGCGGCCGGTCGTGCGGGTGCACTCCGAGTGCCTCACCGGCGACGCGTTCGGCTCGGCCCGTTGCGACTGCGGCCCGCAGCTGGACGCGGCGCTCGAGCTGGCGGCCGCCGAGGGTGGTGCCGTGGTCTACCTGCGGGGGCACGAGGGTCGTGGCATCGGCCTGCTCGCGAAGGTCGCCGCGTACGCGTTGCAGGACACCGGGCGCGACACCGTCGAGGCGAACCTCGACCTGGGCTGGCCCGCCGACCGGCGCGAGTACGGGGCCGCCGCGGCGATCCTGGCCGACCTCGGCGTCAGCGCCGTCACGCTGCTCACGAACAACCCGGCCAAGGTCGTCGGCCTGCAGTCGCACGGCATCGAGGTCGACCACGTGCGCGGGCTCGAGGTCGGGCGTACCCCGCACAACGAGGCGTACCTGCGGACGAAGGCCACCCAGATGGGCCACGTGCTGCACCTCGGCGACGACGGACCCTCGATCCACGTCGACCCCGTGCTGGCGGCCGCGCCCTCACCGGGCACCGACACCACGGACCACGCGTTCGACCCGGACCTCGGTCCGCTGGACGTGACCACCGACACCCACCACGAGCAGGAGACCAGGGCATGAGCGGCGCAGGAGCACCTTCCCTCACGACCGACGGGAGCGGCCTCAAGGTCGTCGTCGTCGCGGCGAGCTGGCACACCGTCGTGATGGACGGGCTGCTCGCGGGCGCCCGCCGCGCGCTGGCCGAGGCGCACGTCGAGGACGTGACGGTCCTGCGCGTGCCCGGCACGTTCGAGCTGCCGGTGGCTGCCCGTGCGGCGACCGAGGCGGGTGCGGATGCGGTCGTCGCGCTCGGCGTCGTCATCCGCGGCGGGACGCCGCACTTCGAGTACGTGTGCGAGGCAGCCACCCACGGGCTGACCGACGTCTCGGTGCGCAGCGGCGTGCCGGTCGGCTTCGGCGTGCTCACGTGCGACGACGAGGCCCAGGCGCTGGACCGCGCCGGGCTCCCCGGCTCGCACGAGGACAAGGGCGCCGAGGCTGCCCAGGCTGCGGTCGCCACCGTGGTCGCGCTGCGCACGCTGCCCGCCAGGCCGTCTAGGCTCCGCTCGTGAAGACCTTCGACCAGCTGTTCGCCGAGCTGTCCGAGAAGGCCGTGACCCGCCCCGCGGGCTCCGGCACCGTCGCCGAGCTGGACTCGGGCGTGCACGGGATCGGCAAGAAGATCGTCGAGGAGGCCGCCGAGGTGTGGATGGCCGCCGAGCACGAGTCCGACGAGCGCACCGCCGAGGAGATCTCGCAGCTGCTCTACCACCTGCAGGTGCTGGTCCTCGCACGCGGCCTCACGCTCGAGGACGTCTACAAGCATCTGTGACGGGTCGCTCGCGCCCAGGTCCACCCACCGACCCGTCCCGCTCTCCCGAACGACACCGATGAGGACACCGTGCTGAGGATCGCCGTCCCGAACAAGGGCTCGTTGTCCGAGCCCGCCGCCGACATGCTGCGTGAGGCCGGTTACCGGCAGCGCCGCGACAGCCGTGAGCTCGTGCTGCCCGACCCCGACAACGACGTGGAGTTCTTCTTCCTGCGCCCCCGCGACATCGCGGTGTACGTGGGCCAGGGGACCGTCGACGTCGGCATCACGGGCCGTGACCTGCTGCTCGACTCGGAGTCCTCGGCCACCGAGCACCTGCCCCTGGGCTTCGCGCGCTCGACGTTCCGGTTCGCCGCGGTCGCCGGGTCGATGGACGACGTCCAGCAGATCGACGGGCGCCGGGTCGCCACGTCGTACCCGGTGCTCGTCGGGTCCTACCTGCGGGGCCAGGGCGTCGCTCCGTCGGGTGTGGTGCGGCTCGACGGCGCGGTGGAGACCGCGATCCGTCTGGGTGTCGCAGATGTCATCGCCGATGTCGTCGAGACCGGAACGACGCTGCGGGCCGCCGGGCTGGAGATCTTCGGCGAGCCCCTGCTGCGGTCCGAGGCGGTGCTGGTGCGCCGCTCCGACGGCGAGGAGCCCGCCGGGCTCGACGTGCTCACGCGGCGGCTGCAGGGCGTGCTGACCGCGCGCGAGTACGTGCTCATGGACTACGACGTGCCGCTCGCGCAGGTCGAGGCGGCCGTGGCCATCACGCCCGGTCTGGAGTCGCCCACGGTGTCGCCCCTGCACAACCGCGACTGGGCGGCCGTGCGGGCGATGGTGCGCCGCGCGGACACGAACCGGGTGATGGACGCGTTGTACGAGGTGGGTGCGCGCGCGATCCTCGTGACCTCGATCCACGCCTGCCGTCTCTGACCGGCAGGCCACGATCCGACCGCGAGCCACGCTCTGACCGCAGGCCCGGCGGACGGCCCGAGGAGGCTCGGATGACGGACGTGACCCCGCCCGCCGGTGGCACCGACGACCGACGTGATCTGCACGCGCCGTTCCGGCCGCGGCTCGCCCGGGCCGTGACCCTCACGCTGGTCGTCGTCCTGCTCGTGCTGACCGCGGTGCTCGTCGTCGTCCTCCCCGCCGTGATCCCGGACATAACGGCCTCGGACCGTGCGGCGTTCGCCGTGGCGGGCGCCGCGTTCGCCTGGTTCTGCTGGCGGCAGGCGAGCGTCGTCGCCCGACCCGACGCCGACGGGCTGACCGTGCGGAACCTCGTGGTGACACGACGGCTGAGCTGGGCCCAGATCGTCTCGGTGCGCTTCGGTCAGGGGCGCCCGTGGGTGCAGCTCGACCTCGACGACGGCGACACGCTGGCCGTCATGGGGGTGCAGCGCTCGGACGGTGCCCGTGCGGAGCGGGAGGCGCGCAGGCTGGCGACGCTCGTGGCGCTGCACACCGCGACCACCCAGGACGACTGAGCCGCCCCGACCGTTCGAGCGATCAGTCCAGCAGTGCGACGGCGTGCACCCCGGCGACCGCTGCCGCGAGGAACGCCGCCGGGTCCTGCTCGAGGCCCCGGCCCATGGTCGAGAGCCGCACCGGCGTCCCGGCGAGCGCGCTGAGCAGGTCCGCGTCGGCGGGCACGTCCACGAGCCTGTGCCTACCGTGCGGTGCTGCGAGCGCGGCGACCTGGTCGTCGACCCGGCGCCCGAGGGCGTCGAGCCCGCCGTGCGGGTCGGGGTCGAACCGCGGGACCGGGACGTCGGCGGAGGCCAGCGCGACGCGCCCGTACGCGGTCAGGGAGTGGTGGGAGACGCCGAGGTGCCGTTCGCGCAGGTCGGCGCCGGAGACGCGCAGCGAGGCGACCGCCCGCCCACCGAGCGTGGCGGAGGCGTTGACCGCCTCCCCGGCCGCCACTCCCGAGAACCCCCAGCGGGTACCCGTGCCGAGGTTCCCGGGTCCCTGGGCGACGACGACCAGGTCGGCGCCGACGACGTGCCGGGCGGTGAGCAGACCGGTGTGCACGGTGACCGCCTCGAGGTCGCCGCCGAACGACTGGCCGGTGGTGATGCACGCCTCGACCCATCCGGACGAGCGCAGCCCGGCGACGGTGCGGGAGAACCAGGCGGGCAGCGCCCCGCCGTCGGTCATGACGTAGGCGACGCGGGGGACCGGGCGTCCGGCACGCGCGGCGGCGAAGCGGGCGCCCGCGACGATCGCGGGGAGCGCCGAGTGCAGGTCGGCCACGACGACGGGCATCCCGGCCAGGTCGTCGGCGTCGCGCAGCACCTCGTGGTGCGTGGACTCCTGGTCGTCGACGCCCAGGACCATGGCCTGCAGCGGCGTGTAGCGGGCCTTGACGAGATGCCCCGGCCCTGCCGGCGGGTCGGCCGGCAGCGCGTCGGTGCGCGCCACGACGAGCGCGTACCCGCCGGTTCCGAGCCCTCGGGCCTGGGCCGAGACGTTGAGCAGCACCCGGGCGCCGACACCGATCTCCCCGACCAGCTCGGGGTACGCCAGGGCACGCACGGTCCCAGGCAGCACCGGTGCGGTCTCGGTGGGCCCGGTACCCGTGCCAGGGACGGGCTCGAGCTCGACCGTCAGCTCGGCGGCGCCCGGCCAGGTGGCTCCGAGCGACACCACGACACCTGCACGCCACGTGATCACCCGGACACGGTACCGGCCGCTACGGTGGAGCCGATGGCCGCCCAGATCCCCCCCGCCGAGCGCCTGCTGAACCTCGTGATCGCCCTGGTCAACACCGCGGGCCGGATGACGAAGGAGCAGGTGCGCGCGAGCGTCTCCGGGTACGGGGACGCGCCGAGCGACGACGCGTTCGAGAGGATGTTCGAGCGCGACAAGGACACGCTGCGTGACCTGGGCGTGCCGATCCTCACGGTGACAGGTGCGCACGGCGACGACATCGGCTACCGGATCGACCAGGACGCCTACGCCCTGCCGCCGCTCGAGCTGACTCCCGCCGAGCTCGGTGTGCTCGCGTTGGCCGCCCAGTTCTGGCAGGACCAGGCCCTGCGCACGGACACCTCGCGCGCACTGACCAAGCTGCGCGCCGCGGGAGAGGGGCCCGAGTCGACCGACCTGGTGGCGGGACTCGCCCCGCGCGTGCGCGCTGCGGGAGGCGCGTTGTCCCCGCTGGTGGACGCCGTGCAGGCCCGTCAGGCCGTGCGGTTCACCTATCGCGCCGCGAGTACCGGCCAGGTCCGCGACCGCACCGTCGAGCCGTGGCAGCTGCTGACCCGCCGTGGCGGCTGGGTGCTCGTCGGCTTCGACCGGGACCGCGCCGCGAGCCGCTCGTTCCGGCTGAGCCGTATCGAGGGCAAGGTGCGGGTCGTGGGCGAGCCCGGACAGGTGGTGCCGCCGACTCGGGAGGCGCTCGAGGCCGTGCTGGCCTCCTGGGCCTCGGGCGAGGAACGGGTGGCCACCCTCGCCGTTCTGCCCGAGCGGGCGGGTGCCACGCGCGCACGCTCCGTCGCTGCGCCCGACGGCTCGCCCGACCCGGGGCAGGATCCCGCGCTCGGCGGGCTGCTGGCGCACCGGGACGTGCTGCACGTGCCGTACCGGTCGACGTGGGAGCTGGCCGAGGAGCTCGTCGGTTACGGCGACGCGGTCGTGGTGCTGGACCCGCCGGCCCTGCGTGAGACGGTCCTGCGCCTGCTGCGGGTCGCGTCGACGTTCGACCGGGACGCCCGATCGGGACCGGCGGGATCAGGACCGACGGGGTCGGGACCGACGGGAGCGGGGCAGGTGGTCGGTCGTGGCTGAGCGGGCGAGCGAGAGGCTGCTGCGGCTGCTCGGCATGGTCGCGTACCTGGACGGGCGCAGCGGGGTGCCGATCGAGGTCGTCGCGGAGCAGTTCGGTGTGAGCGCCGAGCAGGTGATGAGCGACATCGACACCCTCTGGGTGACGGGCACCCCGGGGTACTTCCCGTACGACCTCATCGACTTCGACGCCGACTCGTACGAGCAGGGGGTCGTGCGACTGACCGAGTCGCGTGGGCTGACCCGGCCCCTGCGGCTGGGGACGCGCGAGGCCGTCGCCCTGGTCGCGGCACTGCGGGCGATGCAGTCGGCGCTCGCCCCCGGGCTCGACCCCGAACGCGCCGCGGTCCTCGCGAGCGTGCTGGACAAGCTCACCGCCGCGACCGGGGACGCCGCGGCGGCGGTCGACGTCCAGCTGGCCCTCGACGGCGCCCCGCAGGTCGTGGCGGCGCTCGGTGCAGCCCTGCAACGCCGGCGACGCCTGCGCATCCGGTACGTCGACGCCTCCGACGTGACGACCGAGAGGGACGTGGACCCGCTGCGGCTGGTCACCGGGGACGAGCGTTCGTACCTGCTGGCCTGGTGCCTGCGCGCCGGGGGCGAGCGCATGTTCCGGGTCGACCGGGTGGTCGAGGCGCACGTGCTCGACGAGCCCGTGCAGGAGCACCTCGTGGAGAGGGGCGCCGAGGAGTTCCGTCCGGACCCGCGAGGCGAGCTCGTGACGCTGCACCTGCGCAGCCGCGGTCGCTGGGTCGCCGAGTCGACCCCGGTGGAGGCCGTCCGCAACCACGGCGACGGCTCGTTCGAGGTCGACCTGCGGGTGACCCAGCCGGCTTGGCTGCGGCACCTGGTGCTGCAGGTCGCCGAGGACGTCGTGGAGGCGCATCCCGCCCGTGTCGCGGCGGAGGTCGCCCGGTCCGCCCGGGCGGCGCTGGCGGCCTACGGCCCGTTGGCGGGCCCGGGCACTCAGCCAGGCGACCTCGGCGCTGACCTGGTGCCCGACGCGCAGGTGCCCGGGCAGCCCGGCTAGGGTGGCGCGGTGCTCTGGTTCAGCGTGTGGGCGGTGCTCGTCGTGGGCACCCTCGTCGGCGCGTGGTTCCTGCTGCGCAGCCTGTGGCGGTCGGCGCGCGCACTGATGGACGAGCTCGGGCGTGCCTCGCGGGTGCTGGCAGAGCTGGCCGACAAGGCCGAGGAGCTGCGCCGGGTCAGCGATGCGCAAGCAGAGCCGATCGTGCCGACGCTGTTCGCCGACAAGGCCGAGCTCCAGGCCCGCCTCGCACACCTGCGTGAGGCCCGCGAGGCGCGCAAGGACGCACGGTGGGAACGCGACGAGGCGACACGGGAGCGTTGGCGCGCGGTCTGGCGCTGATCGGCGTGCGAAGGAGCGCCCTGATGTCCAGGAGCGTCACGTGCCGCGGCTACTATCAGTCGTCCCGATAGGCGCGAGGGAGAACTGCCCCACATGAACGCTCTGAAGCCGTGGCACATCATCGTCCTGCTGATCGTCATCATCCTGCTGTTCGGGGCGAACCGGCTCCCTGACCTGGCCAAGAGCCTGGGTCAGTCGCTGAAGATCTTCAAGGCCGAGGTCAAGGACCTGACAGCCGACGACAAGCCTGCGCCGACGGTCCCCGTGACGCCTGCCGCACCCGCGGCGCCCGCGCCCGCGGCACCGGCGGCTGAGGCCCCGGCCGCCCCGCCGACCCCCGCGCAACCGGGGACGACCGGCCCGGACGACGCGTCCGACGCCGGGAGCGGCACGGCGCCCCGGGCCTGAGCCCCCGTGACCAGCACGCGCCGCGGGGGTGATCCCGGTGGTCGGATGCCGCTGCGCGCGCACCTCGTCGAGCTGCGGCGACGGGTCTTCCTCGCCGCGCTCGGCATCGCCGTCGGGGCCGTCGTGGGCTGGTTCGTCTACGACCCGGTCTTCGCTGCGCTCCAGCGCCCTCTCATGGTCGTCTCGGACGATCGGGACGGCCTGATCGCGCTCAACTTCGCCGGGGTCGCGACGTCGTTCGACATGCGCCTCAAGGTGTCGTTCTTCCTCGGCGTGATCATCTCGAGCCCGTGGTGGCTCTACCACCTGTGGGCCTTCATCACCCCGGGGCTCACTCGCAAGGAGCGGGCCTACGCCTTCGGGTTCATCGGTGCGGCCGTGCCGCTGTTCCTCGCCGGCGCGGGGATGGCGTGGTGGGTGCTGCCGAACGCGGTGGCCATCCTCACGGAGTTCACGCCGGAGGGTGCGACCAACCTCATCGATGCGCAGACGTACCTCAGCTTCGTCATGCGGATGATCCTGGCGTTCGGTCTGGCCTTCCTGCTGCCGGTCATCATGGTCGCGCTCAACCTGGCCGGGCTGGTCCGTGCCCGGACGTGGGCCCGCGGCTGGCGGTGGGCCGTGCTGCTCGCCTTCGTGTTCTCCGCGGTCATGACCCCCACGCCGGACGCCATCACGATGATCGTGCTGGCCCTGCCGATCTGCGTGCTGTACTTCGTCGCTCTCGGTCTCTCGTTCGTGCACGACCGACGGGTCGACGCCCGCCGCGTGGCCGCGGGGCTGCCACGGCTCGACGGAACCGAGGTCGACGCGGGGACCGACAAGGCCGACCAGACCGAGGACCGCGCGTGAGTCACCTGGGTCTCGTGGTCAACCCGACCGCAGGCCAGGGGCGTGGCACGGCCGTCGGACGCCAGGTGCGGGCACTGCTCGAGGCCGAGGGGCACAGGGTCGAGGACCTGTCGGCCCCCACCATCGCCCTGGCGTCGGAGCGCGCGAGGGCCGCCGCCGTGCACGGGCTCGACGCGCTCGTCGTCGTCGGCGGCGACGGCATGGTGCACCTCGGGGCGAACGTGGCGGTCGGGACCGAGCTGCCGCTGGGGATCGTGCCCGCGGGGACGGGCAACGACATCGCCCGGGCGCTGGGCCTCCCACGCTCGGACGTGCGGGCCGCCGTGGCACGCATCGACGCGGGCCTGGCGGCCGGGCCCCGGCACGTCGACGCGGTCCGTGTCGGCACACCGGACCACGGTGCCCACGAGTGGTACGTCGGCGTGCTCTCGTGCGGGCTCGACGCTGCGGTCAACGCCCGGGCGAACACGCTGCGCTGGCCGTCGGGATCGGCCAGGTACGTGCGCGCGGTGGCCGCCGAGCTCGGCGGGTTCCGCCCGTACGGGTACCGGCTGACCCTGGACGACATGGTGTGGGAGTCGGCCGGCACGCTCGTCGCCGTCGCGAACGCACCGTGGATCGGCGGCGGCCTGCACATCGCACCGGACGCCGTCCTCGACGACGGCCTGCTCGACGTGGTGGTGGCGGGACCGTTCACGCGGTCCGGGGCGGTCCGCATCTTCCCGAGCATCTACCGCGGCAAGCACGTGCGGCATCCCGCCGTCGACGTGTTCCGGACCCGGTCGATCCTCATCGAACCCGTCGACGCGCTCGGTGCGACCCCGCCACCGGCGTTCGCCGACGGGGAGCACATCGGCCCGGTGCCGCTGCGTGCCCAGGTCGTCCCCGGCGCGCTGGCCGTGCTCGCCTGAGACCCGGCCGACACCGGCGCCCGAGCACGGCGGACAGCGGGGAGCTCACGGTCGCGACCTAGGGTGTGCGTGTGGCACCGCGCACCTCGACCAGCCGCCCGTCCGACGAGCCCTCACCCGCAGAGCCCTCGCCAGCTGAGCGGTACGCGGCCTCGCGTCGTCGTGCGGCGGGTGCCAGGCTCGACGGCTTCCGCGCGATGCTGGCGTTCCCGCTCGACGACTTCCAGCTCGAGGCGTGCACCGCCCTGGAGCGCGGCAGCGGGGTGCTCGTCGCAGCCCCGACCGGTGCGGGCAAGACCGTCGTCGGCGAGTTCGCCGTCCACCTCGCGCTCGAGACGGGCCGCAAGGCCTTCTACACGACACCGATCAAGGCGCTCTCGAACCAGAAGTACGGCGACCTCGTGCGCCGCTACGGCCCCGAGCGGGTCGGCCTGCTCACCGGCGACACCACGGTCAACGGCGAGGCCCCGGTCGTCGTGATGACCACCGAGGTCCTGCGCAACATGCTGTACGCGGGTTCGTCGACGCTCTCGGGTCTCGGCTTCGTCGTGATGGACGAGGTGCACTACCTCGCCGACCGGTTCCGCGGTCCGGTCTGGGAGGAGGTGATCATCCACCTGCCCGACGACGTGCAGCTGGTCTCGCTGTCCGCCACCGTGTCCAACGCCGAGGAGTTCGGCGACTGGCTCGCGACCGTCCGCGGCGACACGGAGGTGGTCGTCAGCGAGCACCGCCCCGTGCCTCTCGGGCAGCACGTGTTCGCGCGGGGCGAGCTCGCCGACCTCTATGCCGGTCACGTCGACCCGACCGACCCGGGTGTCGACCCGCCCATCAACCCCGAGCTCCTGCACCTGCTGCGCCGCCGCGAGCGCGCCGAGGGCCCGCCGTCCCGTGGTCGACGCGGTCCGGGCGACCGCGGCCACCGGGGCGGTGGCACGGGCGCGGGTGGTCGACGCGGGGGAGGCCGGCCGACCGCGCGGTTCGCCGTCGTCGACGCGCTGGACGCGGACGGGCTGCTGCCGGCGATCGTCTTCATCTTCTCCCGCGCGGGTTGTGAGGGCGCCGTGCAGCAGTGCCTGGCGGCCGGCGTACGGCTCACGACGCCGGCCGAGCAGGCGCAGATCCGGCAGGTCGTCGAGGAGCGGTGCGCGTCCGTGCCGCCCGAGGACCTCGACGTGCTCGGCTACTGGCAGTTCGCCGAGGCGCTCTCGCGCGGTGTCGCCGCGCACCACGCCGGGATGCTTCCGCTGTTCAAGGAGACGGTCGAGGACCTGTTCTCCCGCGGCCTGGTCAAGGTCGTGTTCGCCACCGAGACCTTGGCCCTGGGCATCAACATGCCGGCCCGGTCGGTCGTCCTGGAGAAGCTCGTCAAGTGGGACGGGTCGAACCACGTCGAGATCACGCCGGGGGAGTACACCCAGCTCACGGGCCGCGCCGGCCGCCGCGGCATCGACACCGAGGGGCATGCGGTCGTCGTGGACCACCAGGGGCTCGACCCGGTCGCTCTTGCCGGCCTGGCGTCCAAGCGCCTGTACCCGCTGCGCTCGAGCTTCCGGCCGACCTACAACATGGCGGTCAACCTCGTCGCGCAGGTCGGCCGCGAGCGCTCGAGGGAGGTGCTCGAGACGTCCTTCGCGCAGTTCCAGGCCGATCGCGGGGTCGTCGGGCTGGCACGGCAGGCGCAGGCGCACACCGAGGCGCTCGAGGGCTACGCGCGTGCGATGACCTGCCACCTGGGCGACTTCACCGAGTACGCGAGGCTTCGTCGGCAGATCTCCGACACAGAGCGCGAGCAGTCGCGTGCCGCCGCGTCGGCTCGCCGCGCCGATGTCGCCCGCAGCCTGGAGGGCCTGCGCGTCGGCGACGTGCTGGAGGTGCCGACCGGCAGGCGATCGGCGCACGTGGTCGTCATCGACCCGGGTGGGAAGCCCGGGTTCGACGGCCCCCGACCCACCGTTCTCGGCGTCGACCGGCAGGTGCGGCGGCTGACGGTGGCCGACGTCGGAACGGGCGCGCGCACCGTCGGCTCGTTGCGGGTCCCCGCAGGGTTCAGCGGCAGGGTCCCGGCCGCGCGCCGAGACCTCGCGGCGGCGCTGCGGGCGGCTGTGGAGCGCGGCGACGTCGCGGCGTCCCCTCGGGCCGACCGGCCTGCCGGCAAGGGCGGCGGACGCGGGCGAGCCCGGGGAGCGTCGGCGGCCGTGCCCGACGACGCCCAGGTCGCGGCGCTGCGCCGGCAGATGCGCGCGCACCCCTGCCACGCGTGCCCCGACCGCGAGGACCACGCTCGCTGGGCGGACCGTTGGCGCCGCCTCAAGGCCGAGCACGACGCACTGGTCGCGCGCATCGCCGGGCGCACGGGGTCGATCGCCGCCGTGTTCGACCGGATCTGCGACGTGCTGGCCGAGCTCGGGTACCTGGAGACGGCCGGTACGCCGGTGCCCGCGCTGCGGGTCTCCGACGCCGGTCAGTGGTTGCGCCGGCTGTACGCGGAGAACGACCTCCTGCTCGCCGAGTGCCTGCGCCGGGGGCTGTGGGACGAGCTGGACGCCCCGGCCCTGGCCGCGGCGGTCTCGAGCGTCGTGTACCAGTCGCGCCGCGACGAGCACGGCGAGCCGCACGTGCCCGGCGGGCCTCAGGGCAGGCTCGGGCGCGCGCTCGACGAGACGGTGCGCGCGTGGTCCGAGCTGGACGACCTCGAGCAGGCGCACGGCCTGTCGACGACGGTGCCGCTCGACCTCGGGCTCGTCGAGTCGATCCACCGGTGGGCGGCCGGGCGCAGCCTCGACGCGGTGCTGCGCGGCAGCGAGCTGGCCGCAGGCGACTTCGTGCGGTGGTGCAAGCAGGTCATCGACGTGCTCGACCAGCTGTCCAAGGCGGCGCCGACCGAACGGGTGCGCACGACCGCGAGCAAGGCCGTGGACGCGTTGCGCAGGGGAGTGGTCGCCTACTCCTCGGTGTGATCGTCCGCCGGGACTGCCGCGCGTCGTCGGCCCTTGCCCGCAGGTCGGCGGGCCTCTGGCCTATCGTGGTCGGATGTGACCGCGACCCTGTACCGCCACGGTGTCATCCACTCGCCTGCCGATCCGTTCGCGGAGGCGATCCTCGTCGAGGACGGCACGATCGCCTGGCTCGGGGCCGACGACACGGCGGACGGTCTGGTCTCGCGGGCGGACGAGGTCGTCGATCTCGACGGCGCGCTCGTGGCCCCCGGTTTCGTCGACGCCCACGTGCACGTCCTGGAGACGGGTCTGGCGCTCGAGAGCGTCGACCTGACCGCGGCGGGCGGCGTCCGCTCGTTGGCCGACGCCCTCGAGGCCGTGCACCGGGCGGCGCAGCTGCGCACCGACCGCCGTGACGATGAGCCGCTGCTCGGCTTCGGCTGGGACGAGCAGGCCTGGCCCGAGGGTCGTGCACCGACACGCGAGGAGATCGACCGTGCGGCCGGTGGGGCTCCGGTCTACCTCGCGCGCGTCGACGTGCACAGCGCGGTGGTCTCGACCTCGCTCGCCGACAGCGCCGGACTCCTGGGCCTGCCGGGCTGGACCGAGGACGGTCGCGTCGAGCGCGAGGCGCACCACGCCGCACGTGAGGCGGCGCGCCAGGTGGCACCGGGACGGCGCACCGCGCTGTACCGCCGTGCCCTGCAGCATGCGGCCGCGCACGGGGTCGTCTCGGTGCACGAGCAGAGCGCGCCGTTCATCGACACGCGCGAGGGGCTCGTCGAGCTCCTCGCGATGACCGAGCGTGCTGCTGACGGCCTTGCGCACGTGGTGGGCTACCGCGGCGAGCTGTGCGTGACGGTCGACGACGCCCGGGCGCTGCTCGCCGCGATCCCTGGACTGACCGGGATCGGGGGCGACCTGAACATCGACGGGTCGATCGGCTCGCGCACCGCCGCCCTGCGTCACCCGTACGCCGATGCACCGGCGGGAGCCTCGCCGTCGGACGGTGTGCTGTACCTGACGGCCGAGCAGATCTGCAACCACGTGACGGCCGTGACCCGCGCGGGTGTGCACGGCGGGTTCCACGTCATCGGCGACCGTGCCATGGACGAGCTGCTGATCGGGCTGGGTGCGGCCTCCGACGTCGAGGGGGTCGAGGCGATCGCGCGCGCGGGTCACAGGCTCGAGCACGCGGAGATGATCGACGCCCCGGCTCTGGCCCGGCTCCTGCTGCTCGGGATCCGGCTGAGCGTGCAGCCGGCGTTCGACGCCTCGTGGGGCGGGCCGGGCGGCCTCTACGCGACCCGGCTGGGCGCGGGGCGGGCTGCGGTCCTCAACCCGATCGCGGACCTCGCGGCGGCCGGCGTCCCGTTGGCGTTCGGGTCCGACACGCCCGTGACCGCGCTCGACCCGTGGGCGGGGGTCCGGGCCGCGGTCCGGCACCACGAGGCGGACCAGCGCATCTCCGCTCGGGCGGCCTTCCGTGCGGCGACGCGCGGTGGCTGGCGGGCGGCGGGTCTGGACCACACCGGTGCCGGTGAGCTGCGGATCGGCGCGCCTGCGCACCTGGCGATCTGGCAGGCGGAGCACCTCGTGGTGCAGGCGGCCGACGCGCGCACGTCCTCGTGGAGCACGGACGCCCGCGCGGGCACGCCCTTGCTGCCCGAGCTCGGCCCGGACAGCCCGGAGCCGGTGTGCGTGAGGACCGTCAGGGACGGTGTCGTCCTGTTCGACGCGCTCGGGTGAGCGTTCGACGCTGAACCCGGCGTGTCGGCAAGCGTGTCGCGACACGCCGGACGGCGCGCCGAGAATCGCCGATTCGGGACAAGCCGGACATCGCCGACGTGGCCTGGGAAGACGGTCGACGAGGCGGCGGGAGTGGGCTTGACAGTGCCCAACGAACCGGTAGGTTCGGCACGTGTTCCGCCCTTGCGGGCACCTGCGGTCCAGTCGTGCACGGCGCCCTGAGAGGCGCCCCGCGCGGCGCAGGGACCCGGTTCGCGAGGGGGCACGACGGCTCCGGCCGGGCCCGCGTGTTCAACAGACAACGGGGGTGCGCGCAGCGCACCGCTCGGTACGAAGTTCACGCGGGCCGGTCGGTCGGGCTCCTCCTCGACCACCTGGTTTGCTGACGTACTCTGCGGGGGTGCCCGCCCCCGAACCGTCCCGCTGGTGGGTGATCGTCCTCGCGGCCGTCGGCGGCCTGCTGACACGGATCGCCTTCCCGGACCCTGGGTGGTCCGCCCTGGCCCCGATCGGCATGGCCCTGCTCTTCCTGGCCCTGCTGCGTGACAGCGCGCGCTGGAACGCCCTCGTCGGCTTCGTCTGGGGGCTCGCCTTCTTCGTCCCCCTCATCACCTGGGCGGGGGAGGCCGTGGGCCTCGTCCCGTGGTGGGCGCTGAGCGTCCTCGAGGCCGGCTTCGTCGCGCTCTTCGGAGCGGCGTGGGCGTGGGCGCGGCGCGGCAACGCGGTGTGGCGCAGCCGACCCCTGCAGCTGCTCGTCTTCGTCGTGCTGTGGGTCGGCGTCGAGGAGCTGCGCTCCGCCCAGCCGTTCGGCGGCTTCCCCTGGGGCCGGCTCGCCTTCTCGCAGGCGGACTCTCCGCTCGTCGCACTGGCCTCGTGGGGCGGGACGCCGCTGGTCGGCGCGGTCGTCGCAGGAATCGGCGTGCTGCTCGCCTTCGCGTGGATGGCGGCACGGCGGCTCGCGCTCGTCCGGCTCGCCGTCCCCCTCGCTGTCGTCGCGGCCGTGTTCGTCGTCGCGCTCCTCATCCCGCTGGACACGCAGGCGCAGGACGGCACCCTCAAGGTCGGTGCCGTGCAGGGCAACGTGCCCACGCCCGGTCTGGACGCCTTCGCCCAGCGCCGTCAGGTGCTGGACAACCACGTCGCCGGCACGATGGCGCTCTTGGACCAGGTCGACCCGGGCGAGCTCGACGTCGTGCTCTGGCCCGAGAACGGAACCGACGTCGACCCGCAGGTCGACGCAGAGGCAGCCGCCCTCATCGACGGCGCCGCGCAGGCCGTGCAGGCGCCGATGCTCGTGGGGACCATCCAGTACCCGCAGGCCGGTGGGCGCTACAACACCGCCGTGCTCTGGGAGCCCGGGGTCGGCGTCGTCGCGAGCTACAGCAAGCAGCACCCGGCACCCTTCGCCGAGTACATCCCCATCCGCTCCTGGGTCCGGCCGTTCTCCAAGGCCGTCGACCTGGTCACGACCGACATGGTCGCGGGGACGAAGGTCGGGTACGTCCCGCTCGACTCCGCGCGCCTGGGGCGGACCGTCGGCATCGGAGACGTGATCTGCTTCGAGGTCGCCTACGACGGCCTCGTGCGCGAGTCCGTGCGTGCCGGGGCCGAGATCCTCGTGGTGCAGACCAACAACGCCTCGTTCGGCTACACCGACGAGTCGACCCAGCAGCTGGCCATGTCCCGGCTGCGGGCGGTCGAGCACGGACGGGCGACCGTGCAGATCTCGACCGTCGGCGTCAGCGCCGTCATAGCGCCCAACGGCGCCATCGTGAAGGACTCCGGTCTCTTCACCGCCGAACAGCTCGTCGCTACGCTGCCGCTGCGCGAGTCGCAGACCCTGGCCACCAGGCTAGGGGCGTGGCCCGCATGGATCGCCGATGCTCTCGCGGTGTGCGTCGTGCTCGCCGGGATCGCCGGGGCGCGCCGCATCCGCCGCGCGCAGCGCGACGCCGACCGGAACGAGGGTGCATGAGCCAGACCACCGACCGCGTCCTCGTGGTCGTGCCGACCTACGACGAGCGCGAGAGCATCCCCGTCGCCCTCGAACGCCTGCGTGAGCACGTGCCCGACGCGGACGTCCTCGTGGTCGACGACGGCTCACCGGACGGCACCGGTGCCCTGGTCGAGCAGCTCGCGCAGGCGGACGAGGCGGTCCGTGGACGGTGGGCGATCCACGTCATGCACCGCAGCGGCAAGCTCGGTCTCGGCACGGCCTACATGGCCGGCTTCGCGTGGGCGCTCGAACGCGGGTACGACGTCGTGGTGGAGATGGACGCGGACGGGTCGCACCGTGCGCAGGATCTGCCGAGGCTGCTCGCCGCTCTCGTCGACGCCGACCTCGTGCTCGGGTCGCGATGGGTGCCGGGAGGCACGGTCGTCAACTGGCCCGCCAACCGGCTCTTCTTGTCGAGGGGTGCGAACCTCTACACGCGGCTCGCGCTGGGCATCCCGTTGAAGGACGCCACCGGCGGGTTCAGGGCGTACCGGGCCGGGCTGCTGCGCACCATCGCGATGGAGGGTGTCGCGTCGCAGGGCTACTGCTTCCAGATCGACATGGCCTGGCGTGCGGTGCGTGCCGGTGGACGCGTGGTCGAGGTGCCCATCACGTTCGTGGAGCGCGAACGGGGAAGCTCGAAGATGAGCCGGCACATCGTGGGGGAGGCGCTGGTCCGCGTCACCTGGTGGGGGATGCAGGAACGCTCCCGCCGTGTGGCGGGAGCGTTCCGGGGTGGGCGAGAGGCTGCGCGCGACGCGTGACGTCGAGGCCGCCTGCCGGCACGGAGGCCGACAGCGCGCCTCAGGCGCTGCGACGCAGCTTGCCCGCGCGGAGCAGGCCGAGCCGCTCGTCGAGCAGCTCCTGCAGCTCGCCGACGGTGCGGCGCTCGAGCAGCATGTCCCAGTGCGTGCGGGGCGGCTTGCCCGCCTTGACCTCGGGGCGTGAGGCGTCACGCAGCAGCGCCTCGACGCCGCAGCGGCACTCCCACACGACCGGGACGTCGGCCTCGACCGAGAACGGCAGGATGATCGTGTGCCCGTTCGGGCAGTCGTAGTGCGCCTGGAGACGGGGGGCGAAGTCGACGCCGTCCTCCGTCTCCATGCTGTGGGACCCGATGCGCATGCCGCGCAGGGACCGGTTCGCCATGAGGGGACCTCCGTGCCGTATCTACGGCCGTTGAAGATGAAGAAACTGCCACCGGTTCCAACGGCGGACACCCGTCGAGTGTTCCAGCCGTCCGTGAAGGTCTCGTGAACGCGGCGCGCGCGTGCCGACCAGAACGGGTGCACGACGTGGCTAGGGTGGCACGGTGACGACCTCGATGCCGAGCCAGGGCCCGGATTCGCCCGAGATGTCCTTCCGCCAGCTCGGTGACAGCGGGCTGACGGTCTCCGTGGCCGGCCTGGGCTGCAACACGTTCGGAGCAACCCTCGAGCCCGACGGGGTGGCTGACATCGTGCACGCCGCGCTCGAGGCCGGGGTGACGTTCTTCGACACGGCCGACGTGTACGGGGGAGCGCCCGGTCAGAGCGAGGAGCTGCTGGGCCAGGCGCTCGCCGGACGTCGCGACGACGTGGTCGTGGCGACCAAGTTCGGCATGGACGTCGCAGGGCTCAACGGACCCGACTGGGGCGTGCGCGGTTCCCGCAGGTACATCCGTCGCGCGGTGGAGGGTTCCCTTCGTCGACTGCGCACCGATCATGTCGACCTCTACCAGATGCACGCCCCTGATCCGGTGACGCCGCTCGACGAGACGCTCGGGGCACTGCACGAGCTCGTTGTCGAGGGCAAGGTGCGCTACCTCGGTTCGTCGAACTTCTCCGGCTGGCAGGTCGTGGACGCCGACTGGACTGCCCGGACCGCCGGACTGACCCCGTTCGTCTCGGCCCAGAACCGGTACAACCTGCTGGCTCGGGAGGCGGAGGCCGAGCTCGTGCCCGCGCTCGAGCACGTCGGGGTGGGTCTGCTCCCGTACGTGCCGCTCGCGTCCGGGCTGCTCACGGGCAAGTACCGCCGCGGCGAGGCCGCACCCATGGGGTCGCGGCTGACCCGGATGCCGCTGCGCCTGCAGCACGCGGACTTCGACCGGATCGAGGGGCTGTCCGCGCTGGCCGCCGAGTGGGGTGTGGACCTCCCGACCCTCGCACTCGGGGCGCTGGCCGCGCAGCCTGCCGTCGCCTCGGTCATCTCCGGTGCGCGCACGCCGACGCAGGTCCGTGCGAACGTCGCCTCCGTGGCGTGGGAGCCGACGCTCGACCAGCTCGCAGCGATCGACGAGCTCACCGAGGCCTGAGGCGGGCTCACGCGCCCGAGGCTCACCACTCCAGCACACGCGCCCGATCCCGGCCGATCGCCGCGACCAGGAGGACCGGCACGTCGGCGTCGTCGGCCGCGGTGCGCAACGCGTGCGACCAGGCGGCCTCGTGCGCACCCCGGTCGCCGCCCGCGGCACGCACGAGGCCGAACGCGACGCCGCCACCGGGGGCCTCACGATCGATGACCGAGGCCATGACCTGCACGAGAGCGTTGACCAGCCCCGGGTGCGGACTCGGTGGCAGATCGCTGATGGGAAGCACGGCGGGCAGCATCCGCCGGTCCCGGTCGAGGAACAGCACCCACAGGGCGGCAGGTCCGGTCCGTTCGGGGCCGACGAGCTCGAGCATCACCGCGAGCAGCTCCTCGGGCGTGCGGAACGGCTCCGTCGGCGCGGGCGAGAGCGGGTGGTCACGGCCGTCCACCAGCGGCGAGGTCCCGACAGGTGGTGTGGCCGGCAGGGGAGAGGCCCACGTGCGGTCGGCCGTCGAGTCGTTGTTCATGGCACGACGGTGACCCGTCGCGCCACCAGGGGAACCGGCACAGAGCTGCAGCGGTGCGGCAGCCCGTCGATGCCGGGCGCTGTGGGCGGTTCGAACAGGCGTGCGAACGGACAGTCGTTCGTGCCTGGGGGAGTCAGGCCAGGAAGGCTCGGATCGCCTCGACGACGAGCGCGTGGTCGTCGGCCTGAGAGAGTCCCGAGACCGTGACGACGCCGACGAGCCCGGCATCCTCGATGCGCACCGGGAAGGCTCCGCCGGCCGCCGCGTACTCCTGTGCGGGCAGGCCGAACTTCTTCAGGCTGGTGCCGGCGTGGTGCAGGCGCAGCCCGACCAGGTACGACGAGGCGTCGAACCTCTCGACCACGCGCACCTTGCGCTCGATCCAGCGGTCGTTGTCCGGGACCGTGCCGGGGCGCGCCGCGTGGAAGACCTGCTGGCGGCCGCGTCGCACGTCGATCGTCACGGGCAGCGCGCGCTCGGTGGCGAGCTCGACGAGCATGCACCCCAGCTGCCAGGCGTCGTCGTGCGTGAACCGCCGGAAGAGCAGGTCGTGCTCCTGCTGCTCGACATGGGCGATCTGCTCGGCCAGATGCGCGGTGCTCATGAGTGCATCGTGGCACGGCCGTCCGTGGCGGGCACGTGGCGGGCTTGTGGCGGGAAGAGCGGCGGGCGCGGCGACCGGCACAGGAGCCGGCTCGATCGCCGTGCCGGTGCGGCCCATGCAGTGCACTCATGCGGAACTCGTGCGTTCACTCGCCCACGCAACGCGCATGAGGGCGACTCATGCGCGGGCGCGTCCGTCGTCGCCCGAGCCGTCCCGGCACAGCATGTCGATTCTCAGACAGAACCTTCCGAAGAGAGGGTCCGGACCGGGTGGCACTTCCGGGCCTAGAAGGGGTCCGTCACACCGTTCGGCGATACGCCGATAATGCATATTATGTCATTACGACGATCAGAGCGGGCCCCTCAGAGCAGGCTGCCACTCCCCGGAGCCAGCCCGGGGTGCGCCATCAGGATCGTGAGCACGTCACCTGCTCCCCGCGGATGCGCCACCGAGAGCGTCCGTCAGCCGGGCCAACGCGGGCAGCGCCCGTTCCAGCGCGTCGCGGTCGTGCTCGGACAACCCGGCCAGGTAGCCGTCGAGCACGTGCGCCACGTGCGCGTCGTGCCGGCGCAGTGCCTCCAGTCCGCTCTCCTGGACCGCGACGTCGACGCGCCGCTGGTCGTCGACCACGCGGGTCCGTGTGATGAGCCCGCCGCGCTCCATCGCCTTGAGCAGGTTGCTCAGCGTCGACGGGGCCAGGTCCAGGCGCACCGCGAGCGTCCCGGTCGACCACGCCGCACCCCCGCTGGCCAGCAGGCGCAGCACCTCGATCTGCGGCTCGGTGACGTGCCGTTCGGCAACCTGCGATCCGGTGACCCGTGCGCTGACGTCGTCTGCACGGCTGACGCGGTGGATGCCTCGGCGCAGCGGACCGATCAGCTGGCTGAGTGCCGTGCCCACCGGTGCCTTCGTGGACGCACTTCCTGGTGAGGAGATCTTTCGCTCCCCCAATGATTCGGTCACAAAACCCATTGTGGCGCATATCCCCCGCCGGCCGGACACGTGGGTCTCAGCCGAGCCTGAGGACGTAGCGCTCCTCGGTCCGAGACGGGTCGCGGGTCAACGCGTGCCGCTCGTTCGTGCGGGTGAACCCGGCCCGGATCGACAGGTCCACGGCTGCGTGGTTGTCGTCCTCGACCCACAGGGAGACGGTGCGGGCCCCGTCCTCGATCGCGGCGAGTCGCACGGTGTCGACCAGCGCCCAGCCGAGGCCTCGGCGACGGACCTCCGGGGCGACCCACAGCGAGACGACGTGCCGGTCGTCCTCCGGTGAGCCGGGCTCGACGATCATCGTCACGCAGCCGCGCACCGCGCCGTCGTCGTCGAGGGCCAGCCACGTCGGGCTCGACCGCACGCGCATGCGCCAGTGCGCTTCCTTGAACATCTCCTCGCGGGCCAGCGACGGCCCGAGCGTGTCGCCGTCCTCACGGAGCGAACGCAGACGCACCTGCTGGACGAGGAGCCAGTCGCCCTCGTCGGCCCTCCGGATCTGCGCCACGCGCCCAGCATGCCTCACACGGCGGCTGGAACCCGTCAGGCGTCGGGAGCCGACGTGTCGACGGCCGGAGCCGGGGACGGCTCTCCCCCGTGCCCCGCGCGGTCCGGCGTCGACCGCGCGACGTCGGCGACCTCCTCCTCCGGACGCGGCGGGATGGTCTCGTCGTACTCGAGGACGGGTACCTCGTGGTCAGCCGGAACGCTCATGGTCCTCGTCCTCCCGGTCAGCCGTGGCCTGCTGTCGCGAACACCGTACGACCCCCGGGCCCGTCACGTCAGTCGGCGAGCGTGAGGCTCTCGCCCACGTCGAGGCGGACGGGCTGACCGGCCAGGCGGGCGAGGAACCCGTCGGTGGCGCCGCGGCCGATCTCGCTGAGCATCGCGTCGTGCACGGGCACCAGCCGGCGCGGCGCGACCGCCCGGACGAAGTCCACCGCATCGGCCAGTCGGAGCCAGGGCCCGGCCACGGGGGTGAGCAGCACGTCGACGTCGATGCCGTCGGGCACGACGAACGCGTCGCCCGGGTGCAGGGCTCGACCCTCGACGAGGTAGCCCACGTTGTGCACGAGCGGCACGTCACGGTGGATGAGGGCGTGCCACTCCCCCGTCACCTGCACGTGAAGGCCCGCCACGTCGAGCTCGTCGCCCGCGTGGACGACGTGCACGTGCTCCGGATCAGCCCCGGCCGCCACGAGTGCGTCCACGGCCCCGGCCGTCCCCCACAGCGGCAGCGCCGCACCGATCCGCGGAGCGAGCGCGTCCACCGCGAGGTGATCGGGGTGCTCGTGCGTCACGAGCACCCCGTGGGCACCGTCGAGCGCGTGCTCGAGGTCGGAGTACACGCCCGGGTCGATCACCAGGGCGCCGGCCTCGCCGTCGAAACGGACGCAGGAGTGGCCCCACAGGGTCAGGGTCGTCATGCGCCCAGCATGCCCGTCAGACGATCACCATGACCAGGTCGCCGCCCTCGAGCTGCTGCACCGCACCGATCGCGACACGCTGGACCTTGCCGGCCACCGGGGTCGTGATCGCAGCCTCCATCTTCATGGCCTCGACCGTGGCGACCGTCTGACCGGCCTCCACCTTCTGCCCCTCGAGCACGACGGGCGTGACGGCTCCGGCGAACGGCGCGGCGATCTGCCCCGGGGTGCCAGGGTCGGCCTTCTCGGCCGTCTGCACGTCGACCTGCACGTGCCGGTCACGGACCGACAGGGGCCGGATCTGCCCGTTGAGCGTGAACATCACGGTCCGCATACCGCGCTCGTCCGGCTCGCCGATGGCCTCGAGGCCGACGAGCAGCCGCACGCCCTTGCCGATCTCGATGTCGGCCTCGTCACCGGTCTGCATGCCGTAGAGGTACGCGGAGGTGTCCAGGACGCTCACGTCGCCGAACGTGCCCTTGAACGTCTTGAAGTCCTTGGTGGGCCCGGCGAAGAGCAGGTGGTTGAGCCGGTCGCGTCGCGTCGCGGAGTCGCCCGCGAGGTCGGCGCGGTCCTCGTCGGTGAGCGGCGTGATCCCCGTCCGGACGGTACGACCGGCGAGGGCCTTCGACCGGAACGGCTCGGGCCAGCCGCCGGGCGGGTCGCCCAGCTCGCCGGACAGGAACCCGACGACCGAGTCCGGGATGTCGAAGGACTGGGGGTTCTCGGCGAACTCCGCCGGGTCCGCGCCGCGTGCGGCCAGGTGCAGCGCCAGGTCGCCGACGACCTTGGAGGACGGGGTCACCTTGACGAGCCGACCGAGGATGCGGTCGGCAGCGGCGTACATCGACTCGATCTGCTCGAACTGCCCACCGAGGCCGAGGGCGATCGCCTGCTGACGCAGGTTCGACAGCTGCCCGCCGGGGATCTCGTGCTCGTACACCCGACCCGTCGGGCCCGGAAGGCCCGACTCGAACGGGCGGTACACGCGGCGCACGGCCTCCCAGTAGGGCTCGAGGTCGCACACGGCCTGCAGGTCCAGCCCGGTGTCGCGCTCGGTGTGCTCGAGGGCGGCGACCAGAGCGGACATCGGGGGCTGGCTCGTCGTGCCTGCCATCGCGGCGCTGGCGACGTCGACCGCGTCCACACCCGCGGCCGAGGCGGCCATCAGGGTGGCCAGCTGTCCGCCCGTCGTGTCGTGCGTGTGCAGGTGGACGGGCAGGTCGAAGCGCTCGCGCAGGGCCGTGACCAGCCTCGCCGCGGCGGCGGGCCGCAGCAGCCCGGCCATGTCCTTGATCGCGAGCACGTGCGCGCCGGCCTCCACGATCGAGTCGGCCAGCCGCAGGTAGTAGTCCAGCGTGTAGAGGTCCTCGGCCGGGTCGAGCAGGTTGCCCGTGTAGCAGAGCGCGACCTCCGCGACCGAGACGCCGCCGTCTCGGACGGCCTCGATCGCCGGCCGCATCTGCTCGACGTCGTTGAGCGCGTCGAAGATGCGGAAGATGTCGATCCCGGTGGCCGACGCCTCGCGGACGAACGCGGCGGTGACCTCGGCGGGGTACGGCGTGTATCCCACCGTGTTGCGGCCGCGCAGCAGCATCTGCAGGGCGGTGCCCGGCAGGGCCTCGCGCAGGGCTGCGAGCCGCTCCCAGGGGTCCTCCCCCAGGAACCGCAGGGCGACGTCGTAGGTCGCCCCTCCCCACGCCTCGACGGACAGCAGCCCGGGCAGCAGCCGGGACTGCGCCGGGGTGATGCCCAGCAGGTCGTGCGTGCGCACCCGGGTCGCGAGCAGCGACTGGTGGGCGTCACGGAACGTCGTGTCGGTCACGGCCAGCGCCGTCTGCGCACGCAGCGCGGAGGCGAAGCCCGTCGGGCCCAGCTCGAGCAGCCGCTGGCGGCTGCCGGCCGGCGCGGGCACCGTCAGGTCGATCGTCGGCAGCTTGGTCCGCGGGTCGACCACGTCCGCGGGACGTCCGCCGTGCGGACGGTTCACAGTCACGTCGCCCAGGTACGCCAGCAGGCGCGTGCCCCGGTCGGCGCTCTCCCGCGCGGCGAGCAGCTCGGGGCGCTCGTCGATGAAGGACGTCGACACGTGACCCGCGACGAACTCGGGGTCGGCCAGCACGGCCTGCAGGAACGGGATGTTCGTGCGGACACCGCGGATGCGGAACTCGGCGAGCGCGCGCCGCGCCCGGCGCACCGCGCTCGGGAAGTCCCGGCCCCGGCAGGTGAGCTTGACCAGCATCGAGTCGAAGTGGCCGGAGATCTCCGAACCGGCTGTCGCCGTGGCGCCGTCGAGCCGGACACCAGCACCGCCCGGCGACCGGTAGGCGATGATGCGGCCCGTGTCGGGCCGGAACCCGTTCGCCGGGTCCTCCGTGGTGATGCGGGTCTGCAGCGCGGCACCGTTGATCCGCACGTTCTCCTGCGTGATGCCCAGGTCCGCGAGGGTCTCCCCCGCCGCGATCCGCATCTGCGAGGACACCAGGTCGATGTCGGTGACCTCCTCGGTCACCGTGTGCTCGACCTGGATGCGTGGGTTCATCTCGATGAAGACGTGCTCACCGGCCCGCTCGCCGACCGTGTCGAGCAGGAACTCGACCGTGCCGGCGTTCTGGTAGCCGATGCTGCGCGCGAACGCGACGGCGTCACGGCACAGCGCGTCACGGATCGCGGGGTCGAGGTTCGGCGCCGGGGCGATCTCGATGACCTTCTGGTGCCGGCGCTGCAGCGAGCAGTCACGCTCGTAGAGGTGCACCACGTTGCCCGCTCCGTCGGCGAGGATCTGCACCTCGATGTGCCGGGGCCGCAGCACGGCGCGCTCGAGGAAGACCGTGGGGTCGCCGAACGCCGCGTCGGCCTCGCGCATCGCGGCGGCCAGCGCCTCGGGCAGCTCGTCGGGCGTGTTCACGCGTCGCATGCCGCGACCGCCCCCGCCCGCGACCGCCTTGACGAAGATCGGGAAGCCGACCTCGGTGGCGGCAGCCAGCAGCTCGTCGACGTCGGCGGACGGCGCCGAGGACGGCAGCACCGGGATGCCCGCCTCGCGCGCGGCCTGCAGCGCGCGCACCTTGTTGCCGGCGAGCTCGAGGACCTCGGGCGGCGGTCCGACGAACGTGAGCCCGGCGGCCTGCGCGGCGCGCGCCAGGTCCGGGTTCTCGGACAGGAAGCCGTACCCCGGGTAGATCGCGTCGGCGCCCGCGTCCTTGGCCACCCGGATGATCTCGGCGATGTCGAGGTATGCCCGCACCGGGTGCCCGGGCGTCCCGATCGGGTACGCCTCGTCGGCCTTCAGCCGGTGCTCCGAGTTGCGGTCCTCGTGCGGGAACACCGCGACGGTGCGGGCTCCGAGCTCGTAGGCGGCACGGAACGCACGCACGGCGATCTCGGCCCTGTTGGCGACGAGTACCTTCGAGAACACGGCTCTCTCCATCCTTCGGGTCTCCAGAGGCGTGAGGGGGCGGGTCGCCCGTCGCAGGCGCGCTGCGGCGGTGCAGGTCGGGGCCCCCGTCACGCCACCCCGGGCGTGATCCTCCCACGTGCACGTTTCGTGCGCGCTGGTGCCCGCCGATACGGTAAGTCGCGTGCTGGTCCTCGGGGTGTGCAGTCTCAAAGGTGGCGTGGGCAAGACGTCGGTGACCCTCGGTCTGGCGTCCGCGGCCCTGGAGCGTGGTCTGCGCACCCTCGTCGTCGACCTGGACCCGCAGGGTGACTCCACGATGGCTCTCGGTGCCGGGGTAGCTCCCGGCGGTGGGGACGTCGCCTCGGTGCTCGACGACCCGACGCAGGCGTCGGTCGAGGCCGCCACGGTGCCGAGCGGCTGGGTCGACGACGGTCTCGACGTGCTCGTCGGTTCCGAGCGCACCGTGCTGCACGACCGGTTGGACGACGCCGACATCGACAGGCTGCGGTTCGCGCTGTCGTGGGTCGGCGGCTACGACCTCGTGCTGGTCGACTGCCCGCCCTCGCTGGGCGGTCTGACCCGGACCGGTCTGACCGCGTGCGACCGCGCCCTGGTGGTGACCGAGCCGGGACTGTTCGCCGTGATGGCGGTCGGCCGTGCGATGCGCACGATCGACGAGCTGCGACGCGGCCCTGCGCCGGCGCTCCAGCCGCTGGGTATCGCGGTGAACCGGGTGCGCGCGCGTTCGGTCGAGCAGGCGTTCCGTCTCGAGGAGCTCGCCAAGCTGTACGGGCCTCTCGTCCTGACGCCGCACGTTCCGGAGCGTGCCGCGCTCCAGCAGGCGCAGGGCGCGGCACAGCCGGTCCACGCCTGGCCCGGCGCCGCGGCGGCCGAGCTGGCCGGTGTGTTCGACGCCCTCCTGGAGAGGGCGCTGCGCGCTCCCCGTCGCTGAGCCGACCGCCTGGTGCTCCTTGCGGACGACGAGAGGGTTCCTGCCACGTCGGTCGCGGCCGGAACCCTCTCGTCGTCGTGCTGGTCTGCTCAGCCGGCCGTGCGGGCCTGACGTCGCAGCGCGAGCTCGTCGTGGCCCGGAAGGGCGGGGGCCTCGGCCTCGGCGCGCTCGGTGGGCAGCTCGGCGAGGCTTCCCTCGACCTCGCGCCAGACCCGGCCGACGGCGATGCCGAAGACGCCCTGGCCGCCCTGCACGAGATCGATGACCTCGTCGGCGGACGTGCACTCGTACACGCTCGCACCGTCGGACATCAGGGTGATCTGCGCGAGGTCGTCGACGCCGCGCTCGCGCAGGTGGCTGACGGCGGTGCGGATCTGCTGCAACGACACCCCCGTGTCGAGCAGGCGCTTGACGACCTTGAGCACGAGGATGTCGCGGAACGAGTAGAGCCGCTGCGTGCCCGAGCCGGTGGCGGACCGCACGGACGGCTCGACCAGGCCGGTGCGGGCCCAGTAGTCCAGCTGCCGGTAGGTGATGCCTGCGGCCCGGCAGGCCGTCGGGCCGCGGTAGCCGCTCGTCGAGTCGAGGTCGGGCAGGTCGTCGTCGAACAGGAGACCCTGTGCCCGCTGGGGGATCCCGCCGGCGCTCTCGGCGCTCTCGTTGATGGCCACGGGGTCCTCCACTCTCCGCACGCACCGAGCGGCGCGTGGTGTTCATCCATCGGCAACGCTAAGCCTGCGTCCTGACCGGTGCAACGACGTGCGCCGCGTGTCGGCGACGGCGTGTCTCACCTTCGACCTCAGGTCGAAGGTTCACCCTCCGTGTTCACCCGAACGGCCCCCGGCCGGGCTTGCCCTCCCCCGGACCGCGTGCTCAACGACCCCCCTGCCCGGCGTCACCGGTCGTCCCGAAGTCCTCGGGCTCGACGTGGTCCAGGAACTCCCGGAACCGCTCGAGATCCTGCTCGGTCGGACCGGTCCGCACCTCGATGCCGGCCACGGCCACGACCTCCGCCGAGCACAGCACCGGGCAGCCGAACCGCAGGGCCACCGCGATCGCGTCGGACGCACGCGAGTCCACGCGTCGACCCGTGCCGAGCACGAGCGCGGCATGGAACACGCCCTCCTCAAGCCGCACGATCTCGACCCGGTTCACGGTCGCACCCGCCGCCCGCAACGCATCACGCAGCAGATCGTGCGTCATCGGCCTCGGCGGGACGATCCCGGCCTGGGCGGAGGCGATGGCAGAGGCCTCCGCCGGACCGATGAGGATCGGGACGAGCAGCTCGGCGTCGGGGTCGAGGAGCAGCACGACGACCTCGGCGTCCGCCAGGTTCTGACGGACACCCACGACCTCCACCGGGACCAGCTCGTCGTCTTCCCCCACGAGGCCCACGCTACGACGACGGGCCCGGAGCGGCGCCCCGAGGAGACAGGCCCGTTGCCGCGCCGACCCGACCTGCGGACGCGCGGCGGTCAGGGTGCCAGGTCGGCGACCGCAGCCCGCACCAGCGCCGTGTGCATCTGGGTGCACAGCTCGCCGACCTCGGCCGCCAACGTCCCCGCGCGGGCGCGCGAGGACGCACTGCGCTGACCGCGCCACGGAGCCACGACCTGCTCCACGAGATCCGCCTGCCGGTCCGCGGCCGCGCGGAACTGCCGCAGGTGACGGGCGTCGATGCCGTGCTCGGACAGCGCGGCCGCGGCGACCACGACCTCGCGGGCCCACGGCTCGAAGACCCCGCGCGGACCGGGTCGGAGCACGGCCGCCCTCACCAGGTCCTCGACGAAGTCCCGGGTGACCCCGGCCTCGTGCGCCAGCGTCTCGGCGGTCCACCGGGCCACGGCCGACGAACGGACGCCGTCGCTGGCAGCCAGCCGGGCGCGCGGTGCCGGGCCGTCCTCCTCGCCGGCGTCGAGTGCGGCGAGGTGCTCGCCGATGACCTTGAGCGGCATGTAGCGATCGCGCTGCTGGCGCAGGACGTACCTGAGCCGTTCGATGTCGGCCGGCGAGTACTGGCGGTACCCCGCCGGGGTGCGGACCGGCTCGACGAGCCCCTGCTCCTCGAGGAAGCGCAGCTTGGAGGTCGTCACCGCGGGGAACTCGATCTGCAGCGCTGCCAGCACGTCCGAGATCCGCATGGAGGCACGCCGGGAGATACCCCTCGGCCACCGCTCGACGCCCTCGGGCGCCTCGGCCACCGCATCGGTACCCGCCTCGGCGTGCGGCGACGACGTCACGGACGACTCGACCGGCTCCATGTGCCGACGGGCACCGGCTCCCGCACTCACCACGTCCCGCTCCCCCTCGTCATCCAGGACCCGACCACGACCGTCCCGCTCACGCGGTGGGCGACTCGCGGTGCGGGCTCGGGTGGAACGTGAGCCGGTACTTGCCGATCTGCACCTCGTCACCGGCGCGCAGGAGGGCCTGGTCGATCCGCGTGCGGTTGACGTACGTGCCGTTGAGCGAGCCGATGTCCCGCACCACGAACTGCAGCCCGTCGCGCACGAACTCCGCGTGCTTGCGCGAGACCGTCACGTCGTCCAGGAAGATGTCGGCGTGCGTGCTGCGCCCGGCGACCGTCCGCTCCGCGTCGAGCAGGAACCGCGCGCCGGCGCTCGGGCCACGCTGCATGACCAGCAGGGCCGAGGTCGGGGGCAGCGCCTGCACGGCGGCGGCCTCGTCGGCCGTGAGCCCGCCGGGGGCCTGCCCCTGCCCCTCGAGCTCGACCTGCTCGATCGCGCCGAAGACCATCGTCGTGTCGACCCCGGGCGCGGGGTGGGCGAGGTCCGAGCCGAAAGGCTCGGGCACCTGCCGATCGTCGCTCATGCCGCCTCCCCGGGGGCTGTCCGTCCGTCCACCGCCGCAACCGTACGAGGTGGTCAGGCACACACCCTATGCGGACGCGGCGTCGCTGTGCAGCACGCGGCACGCGGGTCGGGCACCGCGTGTCCGCCGAGGTCCGCCCGGGCGCACGCGCACGTCCGGGCGGCCGTGGCCGATCCGTGCACCACCACGAGGGCCGTTCGCTGCGGACGTCAGCCCGTCGTCGGAGGCACCGGCGTCGCGTACGACGGCTCGGGTGTGGTGCGCAGCGCGTCGATCGTGACGAGGTCCTGCTGGTCGACCGTGGCCGCGCCGCCGTTCCCCCGGACGGTCGCCACGGCACCACCGGGGATCTCCAGTGCGGGCGCGATCGTGTCCGGGTCGCCGATCACGGTCCAGCGGTACGGCGGAGAGATGATGATGCCGTCGAGGACGACCGATCCGGGGTCTCCGGTGAACGCGCTGCTCGCGGTCACCCGCAGGTCGTTGAGCTCGATCGCCTCCGCACCGGCGTTGCGCAGCTCCTCCATGAAGTTGAGCAGCGTCGCGGGCTTCACGGTGCCGTCCGGGTCCGTGATGGTGACCGTGACGCCGGGGCCCTGCGCCGGAAGCCGGCCGGTCAGGATGCCCTGCGCGATGGCGGTCCGTCGCGCGGCGTCACGCGCCGCCTGCCGCGTGTCGCCGTCGGAGAGCAGCTGGTTGCGCTCGTGCTCGAGTGCCGAGACCTCGCTCGCGAGGTCGTCGCCTCGGGTCGTCGCCTCGTCGAGGATGCGCAGCAGGTCCTCCTGACGCAGCGTCGAGAGGTTGACCGTCGCCGTCTGACGCACCTGCACGGCCAGCGCGAAGCCCAGCACCGCGCAGAGCAGACCGGCGAGCAGCTGCCCCTTCGTCGCGCGGGGACGCAGGCTCCGGGCGAGGGTGCGCCAGCCGTCGAGCGCCGATCCGACGACCGGGTCGATCACCTCGACGGCGGGATCGGGGTTCGCCTCCGCCTCGATCTCGTCCGCCGGACGGGTGGCGGACGCGTCGACGGCCGGACCGGCGATCGACGAGGAAGGGAAGCCGGGGTCGTCCTCCGGCTCGAGCTCGACGACGGTGCCGGGGTCCAGCACGGCAGCCAGTCGGGCCATCTGACGCTCGATCGCGTCGTCCGCCTGCGCCTCTCGATCCTCATCCGGCTGGTCGTCCGGATCGTCGCCCGCCTCGTCGGCGCCGTCGCCGAAGGCCTCCTCCGGCGAGGGATCGGCGTCCGGCAGGTCCCCCGAGGTGCCGTCGTCGGCCGCGAGCTCGTGGGCTGCGACGTCGTCCGCGGAGTCCGCGGCGAGCCCCTCCGCGTCGTCCGCGGGCGGGTCCGCCGGGGTGCCGGCCGAGGTCGTCATGCCTTGAACAGGTGGCGGCGGATCGCCGCCGCGTTCGAGAAGATCCGGATGCCGAGCACGACCACGACCGCCGTGGACAGCTGGGTCCCGACGCCGAGCTGGTCCCCGAGGAACACGATCAACGCGGCAACGACGACGTTCGACAGGAACGAGATGAGGAACACCCGGTCGTCGAAGATGCCGTCGAGCATCGCGCGCAGACCGCCGAACAAGGCGTCGAGCGCGGCGACGACCGCGATGGGCAGGTAGGGCTGCAGCTCGACGGGCACCGTGGGCTGCACCACGAGCCCGATGACGACACCGATGACGAGCCCGATGACCGCGATCACGCACCTGCTCCTTCCGACTGACGTGCCGACATTGTCACAGGTGACCCCGGGCGTGCACGGCGTCTGCCGTGTCGTCCGTCCCGGTCTCGCCCGCGGGCGTGGGGGTGTCCCCGGGACTGGGCGACACGGTCGGCGAGGTGTCGCCCAGCACCCCCAGGTCCGTGTCCGGAGGGACCGTGGCGTACCGGAGCGTGACCTGGCCCGTACCCGGCAGCTCGAGGTCCTGCACTGACTGCAGCTGTACGCCGATCCGGTACATCGAGCGCAGCGACGCCAGGTGGGAGCCTGCGCTGGACTGCGCGAGGCCGGTCTGCAGACCCACCGGGTCACCGATCGCCTCGACCGTGTAGGGGCTCACGAGCGGCACGAGGTCGACGTAGACCGCATCGCCGGCCGACCGGATCGCCGACGTCGCGGTCAGACGTTCGCCGTTGATCGCGACCGCCTCCGCGCCCGAGGCCCACAGCGCGTTGGCCAGGACCTGGAGGTCGAAGTCCTGCACGCGTTCGTCGGGGTCCTGCGTGTCCGGGTCGGCCGTGGGGGCGTCGGTCAGCACGATGCGCAGCCCTGCGCCCGTCACCGCGACGGTCCCTGCCGCGACGGCGTCGCGGTTGAGCGCGGCGAGCAGCTCGGGGTCCTCGCTGGCCAGGGCCTGCGTCTGCAGCGCGCTGATCTCGCTGCTGAGCCCGGTGACCTGCTGCCCCAGCGCCGTCGCCTCGTCGGTCCGGGCGGTGATCTGCTCCTCGAGCAGCTGCCGCGTGGCGGCCACGTCGGCGGCGGGGCGCCGCAGGGCGACCGTCGCCGCGGTGACGCCGAGCCCCAGCAGGAGCGCGAGGACCGTGAGCACGGCGGAGCCCGCCCATCGGCGGGGTGGGGCCTCGCCCGCACGTCGACGGTCGGCCACCAGCTGGTACCCGGGGTCGAGCGGCCGTTCCTGGACCTCGATGAGCAGCGTCATCGAGGCGTCCGGTCGCCGGGCCGGGCCGGCCGGTGCGCCGGCCGGGGTGCCGTGACGGGCCGTCACACGGTCCTCGGGTGCCGTGCCCGGAGCAGCTCACGCGCCTGGGTGAGGTAGAGCCCGGCGGAGAACCAGTACAGGCCGACGCCCCACAGCGCGAAGGCCCACCCGACGACCCCGCACACGACCCCGACCGGATCGGCCCACTCGGACAGCAGCAGGAGCGGGAAGGCGTACAGCAGCGCGAACGTGCCGGCCTTGCCGGCCAGGTGCACCGGGAGCGGGCCGAAGCCGGCCCGGCGCAGCACCAGCAGCATCACGGACAGGACCACGTCGCGCAGCACGAGCACGGCGACGAGCCACCAGGGCACCGCACCGCGCCACGCGAGGCCGACAAGCGTCACGAGGATGAACAGCCGGTCGGCAGCAGGGTCGAGCAGCTGCCCCAGGCGGGAGACCTGACCGAGCCGACGGGCGAGCACACCGTCCAGCCAGTCCGTCGCACCGGAGAACGCCAGCACGAGAACCGCCGTCGCATCCCGGCCGACGTAGATGAGAACCGCGAAGACCGGCACCAGCAGCAGCCGGACGAAGCTGATCACGTTCGGCACGGTGAGCACGCGCTGCGTGACGACGTCGCTCTGCGGCACGGCTTCCCGGCTCCCCCCGTTGACGCGGTCGCCACCCGGCGTTCGCGACCTGCGGCCTCCGATACTAGGCGTCCGCCGCGACGAGGTGCGTCGCCACGCACCCGAACAGGTGAGCGTGGCAGGCTTCGGACGTGGAGCACCGCAACGACCCGGACGTGATCGCGCGTCTGCTCGGCACCCCCGGACGATGGGCCGTCGTCGGCCTGTCGACCAGCACGACGCGCGCGGCGTACGGGGTCGCGGCCTACCTGCAGGGTCGCGGTCACACGATCGTGCCCGTGCACCCGTCGGCCCCGACCGTGCACGGCGAGGTCGGGTACCGGCGGCTCGAGGACGTGCCGGGGCCCGTCGACGTCGTCGACGTGTTCGTCAACTCCTGGCGTGCCGGCGCGGTCGTCGACGAGGCGATCGCCGTCGGTGCACGTGCGGTGTGGCTCCAGCTCGGTGTCGTCGACGAGGCGGCGGCTCGTCGCGCGAAGGCCGCCGGGCTCGACGTCGTGATGGACGCGTGCCCGACGATCGAGGGCGGCCGGCCGGTGCGGCTCGACGAGCGCTGACCGGCCCCCGGAAGAGCGCGTCTACCTCCTCGTGTGGGCGACGTCACCCGTGCCGTCGACCCCGCCGACGGCACCGACCCCGTAGGCTGTGCGACGAATCTGGAGTTCGTCGCGTCCCCCTTGGGCGCGTCACCGTGGCCGGGAGGCCGTCCGGGACGCGCGTGCGAGTCGTCGAGGCACCGGGAGTTTCCCCCGGAAGCCGCTTGGGAGTGCCGGGGCTGCGACCCACCGTCACCGTCCTGGTGCTCGGTCAGGCTCCGCCGCGATGAACGGTCATCCTTCTGTGAGTTCTGTGCTGTCCTCTTCCACGCCCACGTCGGGTTCTGCCCCTGCAGACTCCACCGTCGTGTTCGACGACCTGGGCCTTCCGGCCCCGCTCGCCGCGGCGGTCGCCGACCTCGGCTTCGTCACCCCGTCCGCGATCCAGGAGCAGGCGGTGCCCGCTCTGCTGTCCGGTCGGGACATCGTCGGCGTCGCGCAGACCGGTACCGGCAAGACCGCCGCGTTCGGCCTGCCGCTGCTCGCCGCGATCGACCCGTCGGTGCACGGCGTGCAGGCCATCGTGCTGACGCCGACCCGTGAGCTGGCGATGCAGGTCGCCGACGCGATCAGCTCGTTCGCCACCCACCTGCCCGGCATCGACGTCGTGGCCGTGTACGGCGGGGCGCCGTTCCTGCCCCAGCAGCGTGCGCTGCAGCGCGGCGCCCAGGTCGTCGTCGGCACCCCCGGACGCATCCTCGACCACCTCGACCGCCGCACGCTGCGCCCGGACAACGTCCGGTTCCTCGTGCTCGACGAGGCCGACGAGATGCTGCGCATGGGCTTCGCCGAGGACGTCGACCGCGTGCTGAGCTCGACGCCGTCCGACCGGCAGGTCGCCCTGTTCTCCGCGACCATGCCCCCGGCCATCCGCCGGGTGGCCGAGCAGCACCTCAACCACCCGGTCGAGGTCACGGTCGCCCGCCAGTCCTCCACGGTCACCACCGTGCGGCAGACCTATGCGGTCGTCCCGCACCGGCACAAGACCGGCGCGCTGGCCCGGGTGCTCGCGGTCACCGAGGCGGACGCCGCGATCGTGTTCGTCCGCACCCGCGGTGCCGCCGAGGAGATCGGCAGCGCGCTGGTCGAGCGAGGCATCTCCGCCGCCTACATCTCCGGCGACGTCGCCCAGGCCGACCGCGAGAAGATCGTCGACCGGCTGCGCTCGGGTGCGCTGGACGTGCTCGTCGCGACCGACGTGGCCGCCCGCGGGCTCGACGTCGAACGGCTGGGCCTCGTCGTCAACCTCGACCTGCCGCGCGAGCCCGAGACGTACGTGCACCGGATCGGCCGGACAGGTCGCGCCGGCCGTGCGGGCGAGGCACTCACGTTCGTCACGCCCAGCGAGCAGGCCCGCCTGCGCCAGATCGAGCGCACCACGCGCCACCAGCTCACCGAGGTCACGATCCCCTCGCCCGCGCAGGTCTCCGCGCACCGGGCCACGGCACTGCTGGGCAAGGTCGACGAGCGTGCAGCACGCGGCCGGCTCGAGGCCTCCCGTGCGGCCGTGACCGACTACCTCGAGGCGAACCCGCAGGCCGACCTGGTCGAGCTGCTCGCCGTGCTGACGGCCCTGGCCGTCGGTGACGAGGGCCCGCAGGCCCGTCCCGAGCTCGGCGACGACCTCGACGACGCGCTCAGCCGCGCACACCTGACGTCCGAGCGTGGCGGACGACCCGAGAGCGGACGGTACGACAACGAGCGTGGTGGCCGTGACGTGCGCGATCGCGCGCGGGCCGGCTCGTCCTCCGGCGGGCCGCGCTACCGCGTCGCCGTGGGCCACCGCGACGGCCTGCAGCCGGGCGCCCTCGTGGGTGCCCTGACGGGCGAGGGCGGGCTCACCGGCAAGGACGTCGGCAAGATCGACATCTTCGGCAGCTTCGCCCTGGTCGACATCCCCAACGGGCTCACGCCCGAGGTGGTCGAGCGTCTGGCGCGCACCCGTGTCGCGGGGCGTCCCCTGCACATCCGCGTCGACTCGGGCCCGCGTCCGGGCCACGGCGCCTCCCGCCCGGCCGGTGGCCCCCCGCGCACGCGGCACGGCTCCGCGCACCCGGCGGACTCGGCGCCCGCACGACACCGCTGACCCCGAGCGGATCATCACACGCAGGGCCCCGCACGACCCACCGGTCGAGCGGGGCCCTGCGTGGTCGCGGCGCTGGTTGCGGCGTCAGCGCAGCAACGGACGTCGCCCCGACTCGTCGCGGGCCTGGCCCCGCAGGACCGCGATGTCCGCCTCGCGGAGCACCTCCCCCACGTCACGCAACCCTCGCAGTCCGTCGACCAGCCCGATCGCCACCCGGCGGCCCAGGTCGGCCCGCAACCCGTCGAGCAGCTGCCGGACACGCTCCGGGACCCCGGTGGTGTCGGTGTCGTCGAGCAGGACGGCGAACTCGTCCTCACCGAGCCGGGCGGAGGTGTCCCCATCGCGCAGCGGGCTGCACAGCCGGCGGACCACCTCGCGACGCGCGTCCAGCGCCCGGACGGGATGCACGTCGCCCTCACGCTGGACGAGGGAGTCGAGGCCGCCCGGCTCGGTGCCCGGGACCACCCGGACGACCGCGAGGGCGCAGTCGTACGACGCGTTGCGACGGGTACGTGCCAACGCCGTGGCGAGCCGGTCCTCGAACAGCAGCCGGTTCACCAGACCCGTCTCCGGGTCGTGCAGGGCGTCACGCTGCAGGGCGATCTGGGTCTCCTTGCGTTCGGTCACGTCGACAAGCGCACCCACGAGCCGAGCAGGGCACCCGGCGTCGTCGAGCACGGTGACCGCCCGGCACGCCATCCAGCGGTAGTCACCGGACGCGGTCCGGACCCGGTGCTCGAGCTCGAGAGGTGCCCTCGACCCTGCCAGCTGGCTCGCGATGGCCGCCGACAGCTCGTCGCGATCGGTCGGGTGCACCCGATCGAGCCACTCTCCCGGCGAGGAGCCGATCTCGTCCTCCCGGTACCCGAGCGTCTGCTTCCAGCGGGGTGAGAAGTACACCGTGCCCGCGGACACGTCCCAGTCCCACGTACCGTCCTGCGCGGCCAACGAGGCGAGCGCGTACCTCTCCTCGCTGGCCCGCACGGCGTCGGCCAGGTCGCGCTCGCGACCTGCGGCCTGCTCCAGCGCGCGTCGCTGCTCACGCAGCGAGGTGAGCAGGCGCTCCTGGTCGAGGGCGACGGCGAGCAGGGCTGCCCAGTGGTTGAACCGGTCGCGTGCGCTCGTCGACCGGGTCTCCACGGCCCCGTCGATCGCGAGCAGACCCCAGTCGCTGCCCCCGAACGTCACGGGCAGCACGAACGTGACGTCGCTCGAACCCACCGCACCCGCACGGGTCAGCGCCACCGGCGGGAACTGGCTCGCGGTCGTGCGCACACCGATCAGCCGCGACAGCGTGCCGGACGGGTCGTGCACCCCCACGACCTCGAGCTCGGGGTCGCCCGCACCCTGGTCCGTGCCCAGCCACAGCGCCAGGCATGCGGGCCCGCGCGTCCCGCGAGGCAGCCAGCCCAGCGCACGGGCGCTCGTGCCCTCGCCGCGCAGCAGGTCCATGTCGACCTCGTACTGGTCGGCGATCGTCCGCTCGAGCCGTCCGCTGCGCGCCAGCATGGCCCTCGTGCAGCCCTGGGCGAGCGCCTGCAGGACGTCGGTGGCGGCTCGCGCCGCGGCGGCCGACGACACGGGCGACGGGCGCCGGCGCACGGCCGCGACCTCGAGGTCACGCACCGCGGGGACGATCTGCTCGAGCGCCTCCGGGTGCGGCTGGAGAGCGACCGTCAGGTCGGCCAGCCGCGCCATGGCCGTCACCTGCGGGACCGCGCACCGATCGGCTGCCGCCTCGATCGGGTCCGTGACCGCGCGCCACCAGGCGTCGCGGGCCTCGCTGCCGATCCGACGCAGGCTGCTGCTCGCCCCGGGCCCGCCGAAGGCCGTGCCGGCCAGAGTCTGCAGTCGTTCGCGCGCAGCGTCGACATCGGCGTCGACATCCGCGTCGAGGTCGGCACGCGGGTCGGCGTCGGGTGCCGCACCGCGCGCCGCGGGCTCCGCGCGGGACTCCGTGCAGCCGCACGACTCACGGACGACGAGCCGCGACGGCGGGCTCAGCGCCTCGCCGGACGTGCCCTCGCCCGGCGCTGTGCGCGCGCCCGTCTCCGATCCTGTGTCCGATCCCGTCGCCACGCCCGGCTCTGCTCCGGGCAGCCGTGCCAGGAGTGCCGCGACGGCGAGCTCACCGACACGGTCGTAGTGCGGGTCCACGGTCGTCAGCCGGGGCACGACCCGTGCGCCCGACTCCGTGTGGTCGAAGCCCACGACCGCCTGGTCGCGGGGCAACAGGAAGCCGCTCGTGCGCAGGGCGCGCTGGAAGCCGACCGCGTTGCGGTCCGTCGCGACGACCACCGCGGTGGTCGGTGTCCCCGCGGCGACGAGGCGGGCGGCGGCGTCGGCACCGCCCTGCTCGTGGTTGTCGCTCGCCTCGTAGCACCAGGCCTCGGCCGGCTCGATGCCGTGCTCGAGCAACGCGGCACGGTAGGCCGCGTGCCGCTCACGCATGTCGCGCTGAGCGAGGTGACCGACGAAGCCGACCGCCGTGTGCCCGTGCTGCAGCAGGTGCTCCACGGCCGAGCGCACCCCGCCGACGTTGTCCGGGACGAGGACCGGCTCCGTCCCGCCCGGCACGGGGTCCTCGCTGACCAGCACGAACGGGACGCCCCACGCACGGATGGAGGCCAGGCGGTCGTGCCGTACGGCGCTGCCCACGACCACGAGGCCGTCGACCGCACCGAGCCCGACCGGGGTGTGCAGCGCCGGCTCGTCCGGGTAGCGCTCGCGGTCCAGTCCCGCGGGGAACGTCTGCACCGCGACGACACGGTGGCCTGCGGCGCGTGCGGCCCGGGCGATGCCGGCGATGAGCGCACCGAAGTAGAAGCCGCCGACCACGGGTGAGAGCACCCCGATCGTGCGGCGGGCCGTCGCCGGGGTCTGACCGCGTCGCACCGTGCCCACGGACCACCTCTCGCCTGCATCGTCGAAGCCGAGATGATGCGCGGGGGGCGCATCGGGCGACAGACTAGGCGATCGTGGTCACACCTGCACATGACGCGAGTCTGTCCCCCGTATTGCCCATCGCGTCGGCGGTGCGGCCGGCCGGCCCGGGCCGTCGTCCGACGATCACCGATGTGGCCCGCGCCGCCGGCGTGTCGATCGCCGTGGTCTCCTATGCGCTCAACGGTCGCCCCGGGGTCTCGGCCGCCACCCGGGAGCGCGTGCTGCGGGTCGCGGACGAGTTCGGCTGGCGGCCGAGCGCCGCGGCGCGCTCGATGCGGTCGGGCCCGCGGGCCGTCGGGCTCGTGGTCGACCGGGCCGCCGCCTCGCCGGCGGCCCACGCGACAGCCGTGCTCGACCTGGTGACCTCCCTGCAGGACGTCATCGCGGCACGCGGGTTCGCCCTGCTGCTCCAGGTCGTCGACGACGCCGACGCCGCCGTGACCCTGTACGGCTCCTGGTGGGCCGAGCGGCGCTTCGACGTGATGGTCGTGACCGACGTCCTGGCACGGGACCCGCGCCTGGACGCCCTGCGTCGCCTGCGGGCGCCGGCGGTCGTCGTGGGTCCGCCGCAGCACGTGCACGAGCTGGCGTCGGTGCACGTGGAGGAGGCCGACGCCTACCGCAGGGTGGGTCGGTACCTGCTCGAGCTGGGCCACCGGGACGTCGCGGCCGTCACGGGCCCGGCCGCTCTGCTGCGGACCCGGGCGCGCCTGGACGCGCTCACCGGGGTGGTCGAGGAGGCCGGGGGCCGGGTGCTGCACGAGGCGACCGCGGCGACCCCCGAGGACGCGGCCGCCGCCACGCGTCGACTCCTGACCTCGTCCACGCCGCCGACCGCGCTCGTGCACGACTCCGACCAGATGGCGCTCGCCGCCCTGGACGTGGCACGACGCACCGGCCGTGAGGTGCCGTGGGACCTGTCGGTGGTGGCCGGGGGCGACTCGGCGCTGTGCCGCCTCTCGACGCCGTCGATCACGACCCTGCCGTCGGCCCAGTGCGACATCGGCACGGCGACGGGCGAGGTCGTTCTCGCGGTCGTCGACGGCGATCCGAGCGCCGCACGGACCGTCCCGGTCGGTGGGCTCGCGGTGCGCGGCAGCACGGGCCCTCGCGCCCGCTGACCGTTCGCACGCACCACTGAGAGGCGTCGGTGAGTTGCCTGTGAACATCACGATCTGATCACGGCGCCCGGCCCTAAACGTTTCACGCCGTGCCCCTGCCCGGGCGGTGCGTGATCAGGTGCGAACCGGTCGCCGTGGACCGTCCCCGGGCGACCCGCGACCGCCCGGACCCCGGGCGGACGCGCCGAACGAGACCCGGAGGACCACGTGTCCGAACACGGCAAGAACAGGGTCAGGCGACGCGCACGCGCCGCAGCGACCGCGATGGGCGCCCTCGCGCTCGTCGCGGCACCGCTCACGCTGACCACCACCGCGAACGCGGTCGAGGCGCACGTCGACAACCCGTACGCCGGCGCGACCCAGTACGTGAACCCCAGCTGGACCGCGAAGGTCGAGGCGGCCGCCACCCGGCAGACCGACACCGCCGTGGCCGCCCAGATGCGTGCCGTCAAGAACCAGCCGACGGCCGTCTGGATGGACCGGATCAGCGCGATCAGCGGCAACGTGGACGGCAACGGGCTGCAATACCACCTCGACCAGGCCCTCGCGCAGAAGCAGGGCACGACGCCGATCGTGGTCAACCTGGTCATCTACGACCTGCCCGGACGCGACTGCTACGCGCTCGCCTCGAACGGTGAGCTGCCCGCCACCGACGCCGGCCTGGTGCGGTACAAGACCGAGTACATCGACGCGATCGTCGACCTGCTGGGCCAGTCGAAGTACGCCGACCTGCGCATCTCCGCCACGATCGAGCCCGACTCGCTGCCCAACCTCGTGACGAACCTCTCCGAGCCCCTGTGCCAGCAGGCGGCCCCGTACTACCGCGCCGGCGTGAAGTACGCGCTCGACGAGCTGCACGCGCTGCCCAACGTGTACACGTACCTCGACGCCGGGCACTCCGGCTGGCTCGGGTGGGACAGCAACGCCGGCCCGGCCGCGAAGCTGTTCGCCGAGGTCGCCCGGACGACGACCGCAGGCCTGGCCTCGGTCGACGGCTTCGTGACGAACACCGCCAACTCCACGCCGCTCGTCGAGCCCTACCTGACGGACTCCTCCGCCCAGGTCGGCGGCAGCCCCGTGCGGTCGTCCAGCTTCTACGAGTGGAACTACGACTTCGACGAGGCCGACTGGACCGCGCACCTGCACACGCTGCTCGTCGCCGAAGGGTTCCCGGCCAGCACCGGCATGCTCATCGACACCTCGCGCAACGGCTGGGGCGGCACCGCCCGACCCACCGCTGCGTCCACGAGCACGGTGCTGAACACCTACGTGAACGAGTCGCGCGTCGACCGTCGCGTGCACCGCGGCGCCTGGTGCAACCCGCTCGGTGCGGGCATCGGTGAGCGTCCGCAGGCCAGCCCGGCCGGGTACGCCAGCTCCTACCTCGACGCGTTCGTGTGGATCAAGCCCCCGGGCGAGTCCGACGGCGCCTCCAGCGACATCCCGAACGACGAGGGCAAGCGGTTCGACCGCATGTGCGACCCGACGTTCGTCTCCCCGAAGCTGGCCAACCAGCTCACGGGTGCCACCCCGAACGCACCGCTGGCCGGTCAGTGGTTCGAGGAGCAGTTCGTCACCCTGGTCAAGAACGCCTACCCGGCGATCACCGGCGGCGGCACCAACCCGGGCGACGTCACCGCGCCGTCCGTCCCGACCGGTCTGACGGCCGGCACCGCGACGACGACCACGGTTCCGCTCACCTGGTCGGCCTCCACCGACAACAGCGGCGGCTCCGGCATCAGCGGCTACCAGGTCTACCGCGGGACCACGCTCGTCGCGACGACCAGCTCGACGAGCTACACGGTGACGGGCCTGACCGCCGGCACGACGTACTCGTTCACGGTTCGTGCCAAGGACGTCGCCGGCAACGTCTCCGCCGCGTCTGCGGCGGTCTCGGCGACCACCGCGACCGACCCGGGCGTCCCGACCGACACGACCGCACCGTCCGTGCCCACCGGGCTCACGGCCGGCACGGTCACCACCTCGAGCGTCCCGCTGACGTGGACCGCCTCGACGGACAACGTCGGTGGGTCCGGGGTGGCCGGGTACGACGTGTACCGCGGGACCACCCTCGTGGCCTCCACGACCGCGACGAGCTACACGGTGACCGGTCTGACCGCCGGCACGACGTACTCGTTCACGGTTCGTGCCAAGGACGTCGCCGGCAACGTCTCGGCTGCGTCGGCGGCCGTCTCGGCGACCACCACGGCGGTCTCGACGTCGACCTGCACGGTCCGGTACACGGCCAGCAGCTGGAGCAGCGGGTTCACCGGCTCCGTGCGGATCACCAACTCGGGCACCAGTGCGATCAACGGCTGGACCCTCGGGTTCGCCTTCGCCAACGGCCAGCAGGTCACCCAGGGCTGGAGCGCGACCTGGTCGCAGACCGGCACCGCGGTGACGGCCACGAACCTGGGCTGGAACGGCACGCTCGCACCGGGCGCGTCGACCGACATCGGGTTCAACGGCTCGCACACCGGGACGAACACGAACCCGACCGCCTTCACCCTCAACGGGGTCACCTGCACGGTCGCCTGACCGGCAACCGCACCCCACCGGGTGCACCGCGGGGCCCGTCGGCACACCTGCCGGCGGGCCCCGCTCCCCCGTCCCTCACCACCGGGAGGTACCCCGTGCCCGTTCCCTCCACCTCCGACCGCCCCACACCCCGCGCGCAAGGTCGCCTGCGCCGGGCGCTGACGGCCCTGGTTGCCGTCGCAGCCGTGGCCGCACCGCTCACCTTCGCCTCCGGACCCGCTCAGGCGGACAGCACACCGGACTGGCTGCACACCGACGGCAACCGGATCGTCGACGAGAACGGCAAGGAGGCCTGGCTCACCGGCGTCAACTGGTTCGGGTTCAACGCGACCGAGCGCGTCTTCCACGGTCTGTGGACCGCGAACATCCGCACCCTGACCAAGGGCATGGCCGACCGCGGCATCAACGTCGTCCGTGTGCCGATCTCCACGCAGCTGCTGCTGGAGTGGAAGGCGGGCACCGTCGTGGCCGCCCCGAACGTCAACACGTACGCGAACCCCGAGCTCACGGGCATGAACAACCTGCAGATCTTCGACTACTGGCTCTCGCTGTGCGACGAGTACGGGCTCAAGGTCGTGCTCGACGTGCACAGCGCCGAGGCGGACAACGCCGGGCACTTCGCGCCGATGTGGTTCAAGGGCGCGATCACCACGCAGGACGTGTACGCCGGTTGGGAGTGGGTGGCCGCCCGGTACAAGGACGACGACACGATCATCGGCGCCGACCTGAAGAACGAGCCGCACGGCACCGCGGGAGCCGTCCCGCGCGCCAAGTGGGACGGGACCGCCGACGCCGACAACTTCCGCGCGTTCGCCCAGGAGGCCGGTCGGCGCATCCTGGCGATCAACCCGCGGCTGCTGATCCTCGTCGAGGGCATCGAGGTGTACCCGAAGGCCGGCGTCCCGTGGTCGTCGACGAGCTCGGCCGACTACGTCGGAACCTGGTGGGGCGGGAACCTGCGCGGCGCACGCGAGTTCCCGATCGACCTGGGCGCGAACCAGGACCAGCTCGTGTACTCCCCGCACGACTACGGTCCGCTGGTCTCCGCCCAGCCGTGGTTCACCGGCGACTGGAACCGCACGACGCTCGAGCGTGACGTGTGGGACCCGAACTGGCTCTACCTGCACAAGGAGGGCACCGCGCCGCTGCTCATCGGCGAGTGGGGCGGGATCCTCGACGGCGGCCCGAACCAGAGGTGGATGACGGCGCTGCGCGACCTGATCGTCGAGCGGCGGCTCTCGCACACCTTCTGGGTGCTCAACCCGAACTCGGGCGACACCGGTGGTCTGCTGCTCGACGACTGGGTCACCTGGGACGCGGCGAAGTACGCGCTGCTCAAGCCCGCGCTCTGGCAGGACGGCGGCAAGTTCGTCAGCCTGGACCACCAGGTCCCGCTGGGCGGGGCAGGCAGCACGACGGGGACGACGATCGCAGCGGTGGGCGGTGCGACGCCGACCCCGACGCCCACTGTCACCCCTACCGTCACCCCCACGGCCACGCCCACGGCCACGCCCACAGCGACGCCGACCCCGACCGTCACGCCCACCGCGACGCCGACGCCGACCCTGCCCCCGGCCGCCACGTGCGCCGTGCGCTACACCGCCTCGAGCTGGAGCTCGGGCTTCACCGCCTCGGTCCGGATCACCAACACCGGGACGACCGCTCGCTCAGGGTGGGCGCTCTCGTTCGCGTTCCCGAGCGGCCAGAGCCTCACCCAGGGCTGGTCGGCCACCTGGTCGCAGACCGGGGCGACGGTCAGGGCGACGAACCTGGCATGGAACGGGACCCTGGCCCCGGGGGCGAGCACCGAGATCGGGTTCAACGGCGCGTTCAGCGGCCAGAACGGCGCACCGACCTCGTTCACGCTCGACGGCGTGGTCTGCGCCGCGGGCTGAACGACCCGCGTACGACGACGGCGGCGCGGCGTCCCTTCCGGGGCGACCGCGCCGCCGTCGTTCTCCGGAGGCCCGCGAACGGGTCGGTCCGTCAGCGCGCGGCGAGCGCGGCGGCGACCTCGGACACGAAGGCGTCGACGTCGGCCTCGGTGGTGTCGAAGGCGCACATCCAGCGCACCTCACCGGTGGCCACGTCCCAGTCGTAGAAGCGTCGGTGCTCGCGCAGCGTGTCGGCCACGCCGTCCGGCAGCACGACGAACACCGCGTTGGACTGCGTGGGCTGCGTGACCCGCACCCCGGGCAGGCGTTCGACACCTGCGCGCAGGCGTGCGGCCATCGCGTTCGCGTGCCGGGCGGAGGTCAGCCACAGGTCGCCCTCGTAGAGGGCGACGATCTGCGCCGAGACGAACCGCATCTTCGAGGCCAGCTGCATGTCGACCTTGCGCAGGTACTCCAGCCCGGTCGACCGCGACGGGTCGAGCACGACGACGGCCTCACCGAACAGCAGGCCGTTCTTCGTGCCACCGAGCGAGACGAGGTCGACGCCCGCGTCGGTGGTGAACGCGCGCAGCGGCAGGTCGAGCGAGGCAGCCGCGTTGGACAGCCGGGCGCCGTCGACGTGCAGCGCCAGCCCGTGCCCGTGCGCGTGCTCGGCCAGGGTCGCGATCTCCTCGACCGTGTACGCCGTGCCCAGCTCGGTGGTCTGGGTGATCGACACGACGCCGGGCTGGGCGCGGTGCTCGTCACCGAAGCCCCACGCCTGACGGTCGACGAGCTCGGGCGTCAGCTTGCCGTCGGGCGTCGGCACGGTCAGCAGCTTGATCCCGCCGATGCGTTCGGGGGCGCCGTTCTCGTCGGTGTTGATGTGGGCCTGCTCGGCGCAGATCACCGCACCCCAGCGCGGCAGCGCGGACTGCAGGCTGAGCACGTTGGCCCCGGTGCCGTTGAAGACCGGGAACCCGACCGCCTGCTCGCCGAAGTGCGCGCGCAGGACCTCCCGCAGGCGTGCGGTGTAGAGGTCGGAGCCGTAGGCGGTCTGGTGGCCCTCGTTCGCCTCGACGAGCGCGGAGAGGACCTGCGGGTGGGCTCCGGCGTAGTTGTCGGAGGCGAAGTCGCGGCGGGCGGGATCGTGCAGTCGGGTCACCGGCCCAGTCTCTCCCATCACCGCAGACGCCGTGGCCGGATGCGGACGGTGGGGCGTGGACGGCCCGAAGCGGGCGGTCGTGGACGGGCGGCCGGGCGAGTGCGTCGGACGCGGCCCGAGCTCAGGCGAGCGTGTCGTGGGCCGCTGCGCGGCAGGCGGCGCAGGTGCCGACCAGCTCGATCGTGTGGTCCACGTCGTCGAAGCCGTGGGCGGCCGCCACCTGTGTCGCCCATCCCTCGGCGACCGGGGCGTCGATCTCGACCGTGCGCCCGCAACGGCGGCACACCAGGTGGTGGTGGTGGCTGCGGCGCTCGCAGCGGCGGTAGACGGCCTCGCCGTCCTCCGAGCGCAGCACGTCGACCTCGCCGGTCTCCACGAGCAGCTGCACGGCCCGGTACACGGTCGCCAGGCCGACGCCCGAGCCGCGGGCACGCAGCAGCTCGTGCAGCTGCTGGGCGCTGCGGAACTCGTCGAGCGTGCCGAGCAGGTCGAGGATCTCGGTGCGCTGCTTGGTCTGCCTGGGCGGCACCGGGGACATCCCCACCTCCTGCTTCGTGAGATCCATTCGCAACATGCTAACGAACGTGCGTGTTCCCGACATGCGACCGGGCCCCGACCCCCGCAGGGACCAGGGCCCGGTCGACACCGGTACGGACGCCGCCGGAGGCGATCCGGTCAGGCGTACGGACGGGTCAGGCGGAGACGGCCCGCTTCAGGGCGCTGCCGGCGGTCAGCTTCACGCGGAAGCCGGCCGGGATCTCGAGCTTCTCGCCCGTCTGCGGGTTGATGCCGGTGCGAGCCGAACGCTCCGCACGCGACACGGCCAGCAGGCCGGGGATCGTGACGCTCTCGCCGGCGGCGAGCTGCTCGACGAGCACCTCCTGGAAGGCACGCAGCGCCTTGTCGGCGTCGGTGTTGGTCAGGCCCGCCTTCGCGGCGATGGCCTGGACGAGCTCGGTGCGGTTCACGCTCACGGACATGTGCTCCTTGTTGACTGGACACGTGCAGGCCCGCGGGGCGGGCCGACGTCGACGGTGCAGGGACAGGCCCAGGACAGGCCAGGGACAGGCCAGGCACCGGCGGACGCCGCCGACGACCTTAGTCGCAGATCGGGCGCGTCCATGCACCGGACGCGCCCGGGACCAGGCGCCTCACCCCCCGGCCGATCCCGGCCCATCGTGCTCGACCTCCGCAAGACCTCCGCGCGAGCCCGCTCGACGCACGTGGTCAGCCCGCGCGACGGGCCACCAGCTCCTCCGCCGGGAGGGTGTTCACGACCCGGTCGGGTCCGATGCCCAGCGCGGCGGCGCGCACGCACCCGTCGATCTGCCACGCGAGGTGGCCCGGCGCGTGCGCGTCGGTGTCGATCGCGAACACGCACCCGCTCGCCACCGCGACGGCCAGCAGCGCGTCCGGCGGGTCCACGCGGTCGGGCCGGCAGTTGATCTCGACCGCGACCCCGTGCTCGGCGCACGCCTCGAACACCGCAGAGGCGTCGAAGTCGCTCGGCGGTCGCACCCGGCCCGTGACCCGCCGCCCGGTGCAGTGCCCGAGGACGTCGGTGTGCGGGTCGCGCACGGCCCGGAGCATGCGTGCCGTCATCGTCGCCCGGTCCGCCCGCAGGTCGGAGTGCACGGACGCGACGACGACGTCCAGCGCCCCGAGCAGGTCCGGGTCCTGGTCGAGCGTGCCGTCCGCGAGGATGTCGACCTCGATGCCCCGCAGCAGACGGAACGGGGCCAGCGGCGCTCGCAGCGCGTCGATCTGGGCGATCTGGTCGCGCAGCCGGGCCGCGGTCAGGCCGTGGGCGACGGTCAGCCGCGGGGAGTGGTCGGTGACCACCAGGTACTCGTGCCCGACCTCGAGCGCGCCGAGCACCATCTCCTGCATCGACGTCGTGCCGTCGCTCGCCTCGGTGTGCGCGTGCAGGTCGCCGCGCACCGCCGCCCGCAGCGCCGCCGCCGGCTCCCCGGGGTCCGGTCCGGCCGCCGCAGCGGCCGTCCGCTCGAGCTCGTCGAGGTACGGCACGGGTTCGCCGCGCAGCACCTGGGTGAGCACCTGCGCGGTCCGCGCGCCCACGCCGGGCACGTCGGTGAGCGTGCCCGCGGCCGCCAGTGCGGCCAACCGGTCCGGGCCCAGCGGCTCGACCGCGCGCACCGCATGCCGGAACGCGGCGGCCCGGTACGGGTCGGCCTGCAGGCCCTCCAGCAGCCATGCGGCACGACGCAGGGCGGCGACCGCCGTCTCCGGACCGGCCGCACCCGGCGACGCGGCCGGTCCTGGACGCCGTGAGGTCACGAGGCCTGACGGCGGCTGCGGCGGGCAGCCTTCGCCGCGGGGGCAGCCTCGGGCACGGCGTCAGTCAGGGCATCCGACCCGGTCGGAGTGCGGGGCGCCGCAGGCTTGCGCGCCCGCGTCGCCCGGGCAGCCGGGGCCGCCTTCTCGACCACGGCGGGCGCACCGTGCCCCGCACGGGCCTTCTCCACGCTGCGCTGCAGCGCAGCCAGCAGGTCGACGACCTCACCGCCCTCCCCCGGCTCGCCGCCCTCGGCCGCCGGCACCGCCTGCGTGTGCCCGGCCGACACCTTCTGCTCGATGAGCGCGACCATCGCCGCCTCGTAGGAGTCCGTGTACTGCGACGGGTCGAAGTCCGCCGCCAACGACTCCACCAGCGAGGACGCCATCGTCAGCTCCTGCGGGCGCAGCTGCACCTGGGCGTCCAGCACCGGGAAGTCCGCCGCCCGCAGCTCGTCCGGCCACAGCAACGTCTGCAGCACGATGACCTTGCCGCGCACCCGCAGGACCGCCATCGACTCGCGCTGCCGCAAGGCGACCTTCACGACGGCCATCCGGTCCGTGGCCTCCAGTGCCCCGCGCAGCAACGCGTACGGCTTCGCCGAGGTCTTGTCCGGCTCCAGGTAGTACGTGCGCTGCAGCAGGATCGGGTCGACCTGGTCCGACGGCACGAACTCGAGGACCTCGATCTCGTGCCCCGACGCCAACGGAAGCTCGGCCAGGTCCTCGTCGGTGAGGACCACCAGCTCACCGGTGCCCGTCTCGTAGCCCTTGGCGATGTCCGCCGTCTCCACCGTCTCCCCGCACGCGCTGCACGTACGCCGGTACCGGATCCGCCCACCGTCCGGGCGGTGCACCTGGTGCAGCTGCACCTCGTGCTCACCCGTCGCCGCGTACAGACGCACCGGCACGTTCACCAGCCCGAACGCGACCGCACCCTTCCAGATCGCCCGCATGGCCCCGCCCCCGTCCTAGACGACGACCCTGACGACCGCCCCCGGTGCGGTCGGGTCGCTCCCCGCGACGTGCGTACCCCCTCTCGGCAGGATGGACCCGTGGAGCCCATGCTCGCCACCCCTGCACCCACCGCGCCCCCCACCCGGGCCCGCGCCGCGAGCAACGCCGCGCCCGGCCCGGAAGGGCTTCCAGGAGGGTTCCCGGGAGGCCCGGAGTGGGCGTTCGAGGTCAAGTGGGACGGCGTGCGCGTCCTGGCCGACACCCGCACCGGACAGCTGCACCTGACCGGCCGAACCGGCGCCGACGTCACCGTCGCCTACCCCGAGCTCGCCGGGCTGGGCACCGTCCAGGGCGCCCTGCTCGACGGAGAGGTCGTGCTCCTGCACCAGGGCACACCCTCGTTCGCCGCGCTCGCCGCACGCATGCACGTGCGCGACGGCGCGCGTGCCCGGGCGCTCGCGGACCGCGCACCGGTCACCTACCTCGTCTTCGACGTGCTCAGCCTGTACGGCGTCGACCTGCACCGACGCCCCTGGCACGAGCGGCGCGCCACGCTCGAACGCCTCACCCTGCCCGCGCACGTGCAGGCCTCCCCCGTCTACGACGACGGTGCGGCGCTGTGGGAGGCCACCGACGCACAAGGGCTCGAAGGTGTCCTGGCGAAACGCCGCGACGCCGCCTACCAGCCCGGGCGCCGATCCCCCGACTGGGTCAAGGCCGCGCACCGGCGCACCCGCACCGCGCTCGTCGCAGGCTGGCGCGAGGAGTCCACCGGGCACGGCACCCTCGCCGCCGTCCTGCTCGCCGCCCCCGACGCCGACGGCGCGCTGCGCTACCTCGGCCGCGCCGGCTCCGGCCTGAGCGCCACCACGGCCACCGACCTGCGCAGGATCCTGACCGCCCACCCCGCCGACGCCTCACCCCTGGACGACACCGTCCCGGCCGCCGACGCCCTCGGCACGCACTGGTGCACCCCCGGTCTGCTCGTCGACGTCCTCTACCTGAACCGCACCCCCGTCGGACGCCTACGCCAACCCGTGGTCCGAGGCGTGCGCACGGACGTGCCCGTCGACCCCTGGGAACGACCATGACCTCGGAGGAACCGTGACCCCCGGAGCGCAGAGCCTCGAGGTCGACGGACGCCAGGTCCGGGTCACCCACCTCGACAAGGTGCTGTACCCGGGCACGGGCACCACCAAGGCCGACGTCATGCACTACCTCGTGCAGGTCGCCCCCGCCCTGCTGCGCCAGCTGCGCGACCGCCCCGTCACCCGCGTGCGCTGGCCCGACGGCGTCGACGGCCCCCGCTTCTTCGAGAAGAACGTCCCCCGCGGCGCCCCGCCGTGGCTGCGCCACCAGCACCTGCACGCCGCCCCCGGCGCACCCGACGAAGGCACCGAGCTCGACCTGCCGTTCCTCGACGACGTCGCCGGCCTCGTCTGGGCCGCCAACCAGGGCGCCCTCGAGCTGCACACCCCGCAGTGGACCGTCGGCCCCCGCGGCGGGCTGCGACACTGCGACCGCCTCGTCGTCGACCTCGACCCCGGACCGCCGGCCGGGCTCGACCAGTGCGCCCGCGTCGCCCACCTCGTCGCCGACCGCCTCGCCGACGACGGCCTGACCACGGTCCCCGTCACCTCCGGCAGCAAGGGCATGCAGCTCTACGCGGCCCTCCCGCGACCCACCCCGGCCATGCAGGTGCACACCTACGCCCGCCGGCTCGCCGAGACCCTCGCCGCCGCGCACCCCTCGCTCGTCGTGTCGGTGATGCGCAAGGACCTGCGCACCGGACGCGTGCTCGTCGACTGGTCGCAGAACCACCCCGCCAAGACCACCATCACCCCCTGGTCGCTGCGCGGCCGGACGGCACCCACGGTCGCCGCACCGCGCCGCTGGGACGAGATCGGCCCCGGCCTGACCCAGCTCGCGCTCGCGGACGTCCTGGACCGTTGGGGGCAGGAGGGCGACCCGTTCGGCTGAGGCCCCAGATGCGGGTCGGGCATCGCTTTGGCACGGTGGTCGGACGACCCCACGACGAGACGAGAGGGGCAACCATGCCCAGCAAGGCTCTTCCGAAGTACACCGTGCCGTCCCTGACCCCGCAGACGGGGGCGAAGGTCGCCGCTGTCCTGCAGGGTCGGCTGCACGCCCTCAACGACCTGCACCTGACGCTCAAGCACATCCACTGGAACGTCGTGGGACCGCACTTCATCGCGGTGCACGAGATGCTCGACCCGCAGGTCGACGCCGTGCGGCTCATGGTCGACGCGATCGCCGAGCGGATCGCCACGCTGGGGGTCGCCCCCGTCGGCACACCGGGCGCGCTGGTCGAGGCGCGTTCGTGGGACGACTACGCGATCGGGCGCGCCGGGGCGATCGAGCACCTGCGGGCGCTCGACGAGGTCTACGTCGGCGTCATCGGCTCGCACCGCGAGGCGGCGCAGGCCACCGAGGAGCTCGATGCCGTGACGAACGACCTGCTCATCGGCCACCTGCACGAGCTCGAGCTGTTCCACTGGTTCGTGCGCGCCCACCTGGAGTCCTCCGGCGGCTCGCTCGACGGCACGTCCGCGGACTGACGCCTCGCGCCGGACGCTCAGAGGGTCTCGGGGGCGTCCCACTCCTCCCCGCTGGCGATGTCCTCGTCGTCGGGCTCCAGCTCGACCTCGAGCAGTGACCGTGGTGCCCGTTGCGCGTCCCCGCCGGACCGGGCGTCCTGCGCGGCGAGGGCGGCGTCGGGGATCGGCGGCTCGGCGATGTGCTCGACGGCCGGGTCGGACGTCAGGTCGTGGGGGTGGTCCATGTCCCGGTTCTAGCAGGGCCTCCCGGGCCGCGCCAACGCCCGCACCTCCCCCGTGCGGGCGTTGGCGCGTGCCTCCGGGCCGGGCGGGTGAAGGGTTTCGTGCCCTGCCGGCGGCTGCCGGGCCACGGCTAACGTCCGGTCGGCCACCAGCCCTCAGGTCCGGCGGGACGTCGGTGGCAGCGACCGCCCGACGAAGGAGCCCCGATGCGTCCGAACCACCTGCGCAGGACGTCGACGGCCGCGCTCGCGGCGCTCACCCTGACGGCCGGCCTGGGTGCGGGGATGCTCACGGCTGCTGCGACCGCAGGAACCGTGGGCGCCCTCGGCACGGCCGCCGTCGCGGGCACGGGCTACACCTGGGGCAACGTCGAGGTCGTCGGCGGGGGCTTCGTCCCGGGCATCGTCTACAGCCAGACCGAACCGGACCTGGTGTACGCGCGCACCGACATCGGGGGTGCGTACCGCCTGGACCAGACGACGCACCGGTGGGTGCCGCTGCTCGACCACGTCGGGTGGGACGACTGGAGCCACTCGGGCGTGCTGAGCCTGGCGACCGACCCGGTCGACCCCGACAACGTGTACGTGGCCGTCGGCACCTACACGAACAGCTGGGACCCGCAGAACGGCGCGGTGCTGCGCTCGGCCGACCGCGGGAGGACCTGGCAGCGCACGATGCTGCCGTTCAAGGTGGGCGGCAACATGCCCGGCCGCGGCATGGGCGAACGCCTGCAGGTCGACCCGCACGACAACCGGGTGCTCTACCTGGGCACGGAGGCCGGCAACGGGTTGTGGCGCAGCACCGACGCGGGCGTCACGTGGGCGCGGGTGGTGTCCTTCCCGAACGCCGGCACGTACGTGCAGGACCCGACGGGCGCCAACGAGTACCTCTCGTCGAACCAGGGCGTCACCTGGGTCACGTTCGACACCGGCAGCGGCACCGCGGGCTCCCCCACGCCGACGATCTACGTGGGTGTGGCCGACAAGGACTCGACGGTCTACCGGTCCACCGACGCCGGTGCGACGTGGCAGCGTGTGCCCGGCCAGCCGACCGGCTACCTCGCGCACAAGGGCGTCTACGACACCGTCTCGGACGCCCTGTACATCGCGACGAGCGACACGGGTGGGCCGTACGACGGCGGGCACGGCGACGTGTGGCGGCTCGACGCGGCGACCGGCACCTGGACGAACGTCTCCCCGGTGCCCTCCACGAGCAGCGATCAGTACTTCGGGTACTCCGGCCTGACGATCGACCGGCAGGACCCGGACACGATCATGGTGACCAGCCAGGTCTCGTGGTGGCCGGACGACGTGATCTTCCGCAGCACGGACCGCGGGGCGACGTGGACGCGCATCTGGGACTGGGCGGGCTACCCCAGCACGACGAAGCGCTACGACCTGGACGTCAGCGCCGCACCGTGGCTGACCTTCGGCAAGCAGCCGGTGGCGCCCGAGCCCAGCCCGAAGCTGGGATGGATGACCGAGTCGTTCGAGATCGACCCGTTCGACTCCGACGAGGCGATGTACGGGACCGGGGCCACCGTGTACGGCACGGAGAACCTCACCGACTGGGACACGGGCGGCACCGTGCACCTCGGTGTGCGGGCGCAGGGCATCGAGGAGACCGCGGTGCTCGACCTCGCGGCACCTCCGGGAGCGGTCCAGCTGGTCTCCGGGCTCGGCGACATCGGCGGCTTCGTGCACACCGACATCACCCGGGCCCCGGCCATGCTCACCTCCCCCACCCTGGGCTCGGGCACGGGCGTCGACTTCGCCGAGCTGAAGCCGACCACGATGGTGCGTGTCGGTTCGGACGTCGACGGGACGAGCACGTCGCACATCGGCATCTCGACCTCCTCGGGCAGCAGCTGGTGGGCCGGGCAGGAGCCCGCGGGCGTGACCTCCGGCGGCACGGTGGCGATGTCGGCCGACGCCGCATCGGTGGTCTGGAGCCCGGGCGGCACCGGTGTGCACAGGTCGACGACCCTCGGGTCGACCTGGACGGCGTCCACCGGCGTGCCTGCCGGCGCCCGCGTCGAGGCGGACCGGGTCGACCCGACGCGGTTCTACGCCTTCGCCGCCGGGACGCTCTACGTCTCGGGCGACGGCGGCGCCACGTTCACGGCCTCGGCCGCCACGGGCCTGCCCGCCTCGGGCCAGGTGCGGCTCGCGGCAGTCCCCGGACGGGCCGGCGACCTGTGGCTGACGGGCGGGGAGAAGGACGCGACCTACGGCATGTGGCACTCGACCGATGCCGGCGCGAGCTTCACCAAGCTCGCCGCGGTGGACGAGGGCGATGCGATCGGGTTCGGCAAGGCCGCGCCCGGCGCCACCTACCCGGCCGTCTACACCTCCTCGAAGATCGGTGGCGTGCGCGGGATCTTCCGTTCGACCGACGCCGGTGCGAGCTGGGTGCGGATCAACGATGACGCGCACCAGTGGGCGTGGACCGGCTCGGTGGTGATCGGCGACCCCGACGTGTACGGGCGGGTCTACGTCGGCACGAACGGGCGCGGGATCGTCGTCGGCGACCTCACAGGCACCGACCCGACTCCCACGCCCACTGCGACACCCACCCCGACGGCCACGCCCACGCCCACCGTCTCCGTGACGCCGACTCCGACGCCGACTGTGACCCCGACCCCCACGGCAAGCCCCACGCCGACCCCCACCTCCACGGCCGGCGCGACCTGCGCGGTCCGGTACAGCACGAACGACTGGGGCTCGGGCTTCTCCGCCTCGGTGCGGGTGACCAACACCGGCACGAGCGCGTGGTCGGGCTGGGCGCTCCGCTTCGCGTTCCCCGACGGGCAGCAGCTGACACAGGGCTGGAGCGCGACCTGGAGCCAGCAGGGGGCGGCGGTGACGGCACTGTCCGCTCCGTGGAACGGCCAGCTCGCGCCGGGGGCCTCGGCAGAGGTCGGGTTCAACGGCGCGTACTCCGGGACGAACGGGCGACCGACTGCCTTCACGGTCGACGGCGGGCGCTGCTCGGCGGGCTGAGCCGGGCCGAGCACCGCTGATCCGCGCGGATCGGGCGACGTCCGCGCAGATCAGGGGCCGGACGCGCCGGGTCGAGTGTGCGCCGCACGGGTTACCGTGTGCGACGCACGCCCGACGCTCCGGCTCCGACCGAGTCCCGCAGAGCCTGGGTGACGAGACCAAGATCACACGGACCGCAGGACGAAGGTCTCTCGACGTCAACCTACGATCGCTGCCGTGACCGATCGCGAAGAGGCTGTCGACGTCGTCCTCGTCGGCGGCGGCATCATGAGCGCCACGCTCGCCGCCCTGCTGAGCACCGTGGAGCCCGCCTGGCGGATCCTCGTCGTCGAGCGCCGGGGTGCGCCCGCCGAGGAGAGCTCGAACGCGTGGAACAACGCCGGAACGGGTCACGCCGCGCTCTGCGAGCTCAACTACACCCCCGAGCTCCCCGACGGCACCGTCGAGATCAGCAAGGCCGTACGGATCAACGAGCAGTTCGAGCTGTCCCGCGAGCTGTGGCACTACCTGGCCACGCACGACCGGCTGCCGGGCGGCACCGCGTTCCTCACCACGACCCCGCACATGACCTTCGTCCGCGGAGCGCAGAACGTCGCCTCCCTGCGCCGCCGGCACGAGGCCCTGAGCGGCCACCCGCTGTTCGCCGAGCTGGAGTTCAGCGACGACCCTCAGCAGATCGCCGCCTGGGCGCCCCTGCTCGTCGCCGGCCGCGACCCCGACGAGCCGATCGCCGCGACCCGTGCCGCGTCGGGCACCGACGTCGACTTCGGGGCCCTGACCCGCTCGCTCGTGCAGGACGCCACCGACCGTGGCGCCCACCTGCTCCTCGAGCACGAGGTCACGCGGCTGCGTCGCCGTCGCGACGGCGGATGGCGGCTGAAGGTCGCCGACCGGCGGTGGAACGGCGGACGCCCCCGCACGATCGAGGCCCGCTTCGTCTTCATCGGTGCCGGCGGCGGTGCGCTCGGGCTCCTGCAGAAGTCCGGCATCCCGGAGATCAAGGGCTACGGCGGGTTCCCGATCAGCGGGCAGTTCCTGCGCACCACGAACCCCGACCTCGTCGCCCGGCACCAGGCCAAGGTGTACGGCAAGGCCGACATCGGTGCCCCGCCCATGTCGGTGCCGCACCTCGACACCCGCGTCGTCGACGGCGGCTCCGCGCTGCTGTTCGGCCCGTTCGCCGGCTGGAGCATGAAGTTCCTCAAGCACGGCTCCTGGACCGACCTGCTGCGCTCGGTGCGCCCGAGCAACCTGGTGCCGATGCTCGCCGTCGGGCTGCGCAACCTCGACCTGCTCCGGTACCTGATCGGCGAGGTCACCGCGACCCCGACCCGACGGCTGCGCACCCTGCGCGCGTTCATGCCGGAGGCACACCCCCGCGACTGGGAGCTGGTCAGCGCCGGGCAGCGCGTCCAGGTCATCAAGGCGGACCGCGAGCACGGCGGCGTCCTGGAGTTCGGCACCGAGCTCATCACCGCGGCCGAGGGCTCGATCGCCGGGCTGCTCGGCGCCTCACCGGGCGCCTCGACCGCCGCCGCCGCCATGGTCGACCTGCTCGAGCGCTGCTTCCCCGACCGGCACGAGTCCTGGTCGGGGCAGCTGCGTGAGATGATGCCGAGCCTGGGTGGCGGCCGGTGGGACGAGTCGTTCGAGCTCGACACGCTGGTCGAGGAGCAGGTCGTCTCCGACCGCTGAGCGCTCGCGGGCGGTCGGCCCACCGCGCAGGACCTGCTCACCGGACCGTCGAGGACACCACCGACCACCATGTCACCCGCACACCCTTCCCCTGCGGCCCCCGAGGCCCCCGCCTCCGACGAAGAGGCACGCACCACCGCGGTGAGCGCGCCGATGCGTGCCGCGAAGGTCCGCGCCTACACCGAGCACACCACCGTCGGCCAGGTCGAGACGACCCCCGACGGCAACGTCACCATCGCGTGCGCATGCGGGATGGTGCTGACCAACGGACCGACCTGGTCCGTCGACGAGCACATCCGGCTGCACCGCGCCGAGGCACGGTTCCTCGCACTGGCGGACGTCGCCCCGGCCGGGATCCCGCGCCTGGTGCCGTGGCCGCTGCGGTCGGGCCCCGACGGCGCCTGAGCCCCCACCCCTCGACGCACGCCCGGCGGGTGCTCGGCCGCTCGTCGTGAGCCCGCTCAGTGCGCCCGCCCGGCCCGTTCCAGGGCCAGCAGCGTGTGCTTGGCCCGCTCACCGCCCGCGTACCGCCCGGGCGTGCCGTCGGAGCGCACGACCCGGTGGCACGGCAGCAGCAGCGGCAGCGGGTTGAGCGCGCACGCCGTGCCCACCGCGCGGACCGCGCGCGGTCGACCGACCTCGGTGGCCATCGCCGCGTAGCTCGCGGTCCGCCCGTACGGGACGGCCGTCAGGTGCTGCACCACCTCACGCCGGAACCCCTGCGCGAGCCGCAGGTCCAGGGCGACGTCGAACGTGCGGCGGGTGCCGGCGAAGTACTCCTCCAGCTCGTGCGCGACGACATCGAGCACCCCTGGCGCGTGCAGCACGCGCGGGCTGACCCGGGCGGCGAGATCGGCGAGCACCTGCTCGTGGTCCTGCACGGCGAACGCGACCCGCACCACCCCGACGGGCGTGGCGGCTACGAGCAGCGCACCGAGCGGGCTGTCGAGCGTGCGGTACGCCACGTCGAGCAGACCCTCGCCACCCGCGCGCTCGACCAACCGGGAGTGCAGGGCCGCAAGCTCCCCGGGTGTCACGTCCGGCACGGGCGGTGCACCCTGCGCCCACGACGACTCGGCATATCCGACGGTGCTCGTCACGGGAGGACTCCTTCGGGATCTGTGTCGGGACTCCGATCAGGATCGGGGTCGTAGGTGCGTCGAAGCGTCGCGACCCCGTCGGCCGCCGCACGGCGCGCCGCCTCGGGCGTGCCACCCAGGAGGGCTGCGACCTGCGCGTAGGGCAGCCCACCCAGGTGGTGGTAGGCGAGCACCTGCCGCTGCTTGGTGGGCAGCGCCGCCAACGCCGCCCACAGGTCCAGGTCGCGACCGTCCGCCCGCTGCTGGGCGACCCGCTCCGGCAACCGCTCGACCGGCACGGCCTGCCGGGCCGCCCGACGCACCACGTCCACGGCCTTGCGGTGCGCGATCGTCACCAACCACGCCTCGACGTTCGCGTCCGCAGGCAGCTGCGGGTAGGCCGAGAGGGCCGACAGGAACGTCTCGGACCACGCATCCTCGGCGTCCACCGGCCCCACCACGGCCCGGCACACGCGCAGCACTCGCGCCCCGTGCTGCTGCACGACCTGCTCGAACGGTTCCTTCACCCTCACAGTGTGCAGACGCGCCGGCCACCACGGACGTGAGGTCGCGGGCGGCGACGTTCCGCGGGACGTTGGACCCCCACACCGTTGCGGCACGCCGCCCAGGCTGAGGACGAACGGCACACACGTGGTCAAGGAGGACTGACGATGCGGACCGACGGCCCGGTGGTGATCGCGACCGACTTCTCCGAGCACAGCGCGCAGACCGTGCGCTGGGGTGCGCAGACGGCCGAGCAGCGCGGCGCACCCGTGCTGCTCGTGCACTCCTACCGGGACCCGTCCGAGGCAGCCGTGTGGGGCTGGTACCCGATGGTCCCCGACACCCACGAGTTCGAGCAGGAGATCCTCGCCCAGCTGCGCGACCTGCGCGACACCGTCGTGACCGAGCACCCCACGCTCAGCGTCGACGTGCGGCTCATGCGCGGCCCCGTGGTCGCCGCCCTCCGCGAGCTGTCCGAGGACGCCCAGCTGCTCGTCCTGGGCGCCCACGGGTACGGACGCCGCCCCGCGATCGGCTCGGTCAGCGGCCAGCTCGTCACCTACGCCACCTGCCCCGTCGCCCTCGTCCGCAGCCCCGACGGCGACGAGCACGGCGAACAGGCACCCGAGGCACCCGTGGTCGTCGGCGTCGACGGCTCCCGCTCCTCGATCGTGGCCGCCCGCCTCGCCGCCCAGGAAGCCGCCCGACGCCGGCGCCCCCTGCACGTGCTGCACGCCCGACCGGCACCCCCCGACCCGCACGGGTACGGCGAGGTACCCCCGTTCGACGTCCGCCACACACCCGACGACCCGACGCACGCCGCTGCGCTCGCGGTCGCCGACGAGCTGCGCTCGGCGCACCCGTCCGTGACCGTCACGCTCGACCTGCGCGACGACGACCCGGTGCACGCCCTGGTCGACGCCTCCGCCCGGGCCGCGCTGCTCGTCGTGGGCTCCCGTGGGCTCGGTGCGTTCCGTGGGCTGCTGCTCGGGGCGGTCAGCCGTGAGGTCGTGCGTGCCGCGCACGGGGTCGTCCTCGTGGTGCGCGACCTGGACTGAACCGGCCTCACAGCCACCGCTCAGCCCCCTCCTGCCGGGCGCGTACGCCCCGTCCGTAGACCTGGGGCATGAGCCGATCACACCCACGACCCCGCCGTCTGCGACGGACCGTCCTCATCGGTGCCGTCAGCCTGTCGATGTGCCTGGCCGGTGCGACCGCCTGGGCCCTGGACCGCTTCGTGATCGAGCACGTCGAGATCGCCGACGTGTCCGCCTACGAGGCAGCCCAGACCGGCACCGTCACCACCAGCACCACCACCAGCGCGTCGGACGCCCTGGTCACCGACACGACGTACGAGTCCGACGACGCGAGCATCACGATCTCCACGGTGACGACCGGCTCGGGCGAGGCGACCGTCACCTACTACGTCGCCGACGTCACGCTCACCGACGCCACGGTCCTGCGCTCCGCCTTCGCCCAGGACGCCTTCGGGGAGAACATCACCGAGAACACCTCCGACATCGCCGCCGACAACGACGCCGTCTTCGCGATCAACGGCGACTACTACGGGTTCCGGTCCACCGGCATCGTCATCCGCAACGGCGTCGTCTACCGCGACGAAGGCGCCCGCGAAGGCCTCGCGTTCTACCGCGACGGTCACGTCGAGGTCTACGACGAGACCACCACCACCGCCGAGGAGCTGCTCGCCGCAGGGGTGTGGAACACCCTCTCGTTCGGCCCCGCCCTCCTCGAGGACGGCCAGGTCGTCGACGGAATCGAGGACGTCGAGGTCGACACCAACGTCGGCAACCACTCCATCCAGGGCGACCAGCCGCGCACCGCCATCGGCGTCATCGACGACAACCACCTGGTCTTCGTCGTCGTCGACGGCCGCAGCACCGGCTACTCCGCCGGTGTCGACATGACCGAGCTCGCCCAGATCATGGCCGACCTGGGAGCAACCACCGCCTACAACATCGACGGCGGAGGCTCCTCGACCATGGTGTTCGACGGCGAGCTCGTCAACAACCCGCTCGGCAAGGGCACCGAGCGCGGCACCTCCGACATCCTCTACATCGCAGGCTGAGGCGCCGACCATGATCGTCCTGATCCCCGCCTACGAACCCGACACCCGCCTGGTCACCCTGGTCGGCGACCTGCGCGCCGCCGGGCTGCAGGTCCTCGTCGTCGACGACGGCTCCGGCCCCGACCACACCCCCGTCTTCGACGCCGCGAACCGCCTCGGCGCGACCGTCCTGCGGCACAGCCCCAACCGTGGCAAGGGGTACGCCCTGCGCGCCGGCTTCGCCCACATCGCCGCGACCGCCCCCGGGACCGACGTCGTGTGCGCCGACTGCGACGGCCAGCACGCCGTCGTCGACATCCTGCGCGTGGCCCGCCGCCTGCGCACCGACGCCACGAGCGACGGCACGATCGTGCTCGGCACCCGCCGGTTCACCGGCGACGTCCCGCTGCGCAGCCGCGTCGGCAACACCGCCACCCGCCTGCTCTTCCGCGCCGTCACCGGAACCTCCGTCCACGACACCCAGACCGGCCTGCGCGGCTACCCCGCCTCCCTGCTGCCCTGGCTGGCCACGATCCGCGGAGACCGCTTCGAGTACGAGCTCGAGATCCTCCTGCGCGCCGCCGCCACCGGCCGACGCGTCGTCGAGGAGGAGATCGGCACGATCTACCTCGAGGAGAACGCCTCCTCGCACTTCCGCCCCGTCGTGGACTCCCTACGCGTCTACGTCCCCCTGCTGACCTTCGCGGCGTCCTCGCTGACCGCGTTCGCCCTCGACACCGTCCTCCTGCTGGCCCTGCACGCCGCCACCGGATCCCTGCTCACCTCCGTCCTCGGAGCCCGAGCCGTCAGCTCCGCGACGAACTTCCTGCTCAACCGGCACCTCGTCTTCGGCCGCCGCCAACCGGCACCGGTGCGCTCGGCCGCCGTGCGGTACTACGCGCTCGCGGTCGGGCTGCTGGGGGTGAACTACCTGCTGCTGTCGGCGTTGACGAGCATCGGCCTGGGCCTGCTCGCGGCCAAGGTGGTCACGGAGGTCGCGCTGTTCGCGACCAGCTACGAGGTGCAGCGGCGGTTCGTGTTCACCCGGCCCCGCCCGGCCCGCGGTGGGCAGGACCAGGTCCCCGACCTGCCTACGATGACCGGGCCAGGACGCACCACCCCGCTCGGAGAGGCCCCGCCGTGCACACCGACCGCCCCGACGTCCGCGCCCCGGGGGAGCTCGTCGCAGCCGACCTCACCGCAGCGGACCTCGCCCGGCTCCGTCGCGACTTCACCCGCTTCATGCTCGGCTACAAGTCCGGCATCGCGGAGGTCCTGACCAAGATCACGATCCTGCGCGACGAGTTCGACACCGTGCACGACACCAGCCCGATCGAGCACGTCGGATCCCGGCTGAAGTCGCCGGAGAGCCTGCTCGCCAAGGTGCGGCGCAAGGCCTGCCCGATGACGCTCGAGGCGATCCGGGCGCAGATCTGGGACATCGCCGGGGTGCGCGTGACCTGCAGCTTCGTCTCCGACATCTACCGGATCCGTGACCTGCTCGTCGGTCAGCCCGACCTGACGGTGCTCGCCGAGCGCGACTACATCGCCGAGCCCAAGCCGAACGGCTACCAGAGCCTGCACCTGATCGTCACGGTCCCGGTGTTCCTGTCCGACCGGGTCGAGCACGTCACCGTCGAGATCCAGATCCGCACGATCGCGATGGACTTCTGGGCGAGCCTCGAGCACAAGATCTACTACAAGTACGACGGCGCGGTGCCGCAGCGGCTGCTCGCCGAGCTCAAGGACGCCGCCCTGGCCGCGTCACGGCTCGACGCCACCATGGAGCAGCTGCACGACGAGGTCAGGGCCCTGGCCGCGCACCCTGGCGCCACCGGCCAGGGCACCCCGGTCCACGGCACCGCGACGGACCCGACCGACCCGACGTCGGACCTCCTCGTCGTCGCGCCGGAGCCGCTGAGCCGGCCGGGCGCGCCCTCGGACGAGGTGCTGGCTGCCTTCGCGCACCTCCTGCAACCGCACCGCCCCGTCCCGGGCGCCGACTGACCCCGTCGTCCTCGGGCTCGTCCCTCGCGCGTGCGTCGACTCGACGAGCGGCGGCCGATCGCGCTGCCTACGGTGGGAGGAGCCCCACGACGGGCGCCCGGGCCGGGCGAGCAGCCCCGGCCGACCCACCGCCGCCGGGGCGGGAGGACGGCGAGAACGATGCAGCGCCCGACGTTGACCTTCCTGGGGGCGGCCGGCACCGTGACCGGCAGCAAGTTCCTCTTCGACACCGGTGGTGCCCGCCTGCTCGTCGACTGCGGCATGTTCCAGGGCGAGCAGGTCTGGCGTCGACGCAACTGGGAACCCTCACCGGTCGACCCGGCGAGCATCGACGCGGTCGTCCTCACGCACGCCCACCTCGACCACTGCGGCTGGCTGCCCGTCCTGGCCCGTGACGGGTTCACCGGACCCGTGCTGTGCACCCCGGACACCGCCCGGCTGGCCGCGATCGTCATGCGCGACGCCGCGCACGTGCAGGAGGCGGACGCCGAGCACGCCGAGACCCACGGCTTCTCCAAGCACTCCCCCGCCCTGCCGCTGTACCGGGCCGACGACGCCGAACGGGCCGTCGCGCTCCTGCACCCCGTCGACGGCCCGGCGCCTCTGCCCGGCGGGGCGAGCGTGCGGCTGCGCAGCGCGGGCCACATCCTCGGGTCCGCGTTCGCCGAGCTCGACCTGTCCGGCACCCGCGTCATGGTCAGCGGCGACGTCGGACGCCCCGGCCACGCCCTGCTGCTGCCGCCCCAGACCCCCGCGGACGCCGACGTCGTCCTCGTCGAGTCGACCTACGGAGGGCGCACCCACGACGACGACGCGCACGAGAGCCTCGTGCGTGCCATCACCACGACCGCGCACCGCGGTGGGACCGTCCTGATCCCCGCCTTCGCCGTCGACCGCACGGCGGTGCTGCTGCTCACCCTCGCCGCACTCGAACGCGAGGAACGGATCCCGCACCTGCCCGTGTACGTCGACAGCCCGATGGCGCTGCGTGCCCTGGAGGTCTACCGCGACGCCATCGCCCGGCACGACCCCCAGATCCGCCCCGAGATCGGCACGGCCGAGCACCTGTTCGCCCCCCGCCACCTGCAGCTCATGAGCACCCGCGAGGAGTCCGAGCAGCTCAACCGTCCCGACCGCACCTGCATCGTCATCTCCGCCTCCGGCATGGCCACCGGCGGGCGCGTCCTGCACCATCTCGCCGCCCAGCTGCCCGACCGGCGCAACACCGTCGTCCTGACCGGCTTCCAGGTGCCCGGCACCCGCGGCTGGGCCCTGGCCGAAGGGGCCCGGCAGATCAAGATCCACGGCCGGTACGTCCCCGTCGAGGCCGACGTCGTCGTGGCCGGCGGGTTCTCCGCCCACGCCGACGCCGACCAGCTCGTGGCCTGGCTGCGCGCCATGGCCGCACCCGAGACCGCATACGTCGTGCACGGCGAGCAGTCCGCGGCCGACACCTTCGCCCGACGGCTCGGCGACGAGCTCGGCTGGAACGCCGTCGTCCCCCGCCACCACGAGAAGGTCCTCCTGCCCGCGGCCGACGAGCACAAGGCCGCCTGAGCACGGACCTTCGACCCTGGCGCACGTCGTCACCCCACGTCAGCGTGGGTCACGTCAGGACTGAGACGACGGGGTCACAGGGGGAACGCATGCACGCACTGGTCGTGTTCGAGTCCATGTACGGCAACACCCAGGCGATCGCCGAGGCCGTCGCCCGCGGGCTGGCCACGCACGGCACCGTCGACGTCGTCGAGGTCGGCGCCGCACCCGACCAGGTCCCACCCGGCGTCGACCTGCTCGTCGTCGGCGCCCCCACCCACGCCTTCGGGCTCAGCCGCGCCTCCACGCGCGCCGACGCCGCCGCCCGCGTCCCGAACACCACGCTCGTCTCCCACGGACGCGGCGTACGCGAATGGCTCGACCTCGTCCGGACGACCGCGACCGGCACCGAGGCCGTCGCCTTCGACACCCGCGTCCGCAAGCCCCGCGTCCCCGGCTCCGCCGCCCACAAGGCCGACAAGGAGCTGCGCCGCCACGGCTTCACCGTCGCCGACGCCCCCGAGACCTTCTGGGTCGAAGGCGTCACCGGCCCCCTCGTGCCCGGAGACCTCCGCCGCGCCCAGACCTGGGGCGACGCACTCGGACGCACCGCCAAGGACACGCTCACCGTCTGAGCACCGTCTGAGCCGCCCGCGCGCCTGCAGCCGACCGGTACCGTCAGTCGACCACCAGGTACACGTCCGCCTGCCACGGCCGCAGCAGCGGCCCACCGGGCTGCTCGGGCCCCGAGCCCGGCTCCGCGACCGCGTACGACGACAGCAGCAGCCGCGCCCCCGTCAGGTCCACCTCGGCACGGCGTGGCGACCCACCCAGGTTCGCCACGACCACCACCCGCTCACGCCCCAACGCCCGCACGAACGCGTACACCTGCTCGTCCTGCGGCAGCAGCATCGTGAAGTCCCCCTCACGCACCACCGCCATCGTGTGCCGCAGCTCCACCAGCCGTCGGTAGTGATGGAACACCGAGTCCGGGTCCTCGTACTGCGCCTGCGCGTTCAACCACCCGTGGTTCGGGTTCGCCGGCAACCACGGCGTCCCCGACGAGAACCCCGCGTGCGGCCCCGCATCCCACTGCATCGGCGTGCGCGCGTTGTCCCGACCCATCGCCCGCAGACCACGCATCACCACCTCCGGGTCCGCACCCTGCGCCACCGCCCGCCGGTAGTGGTTCAACGACTCCACGTCCCGCATCGCCCCGATGTCCGCGAACGGGGCGTTCGTCATCCCCAGCTCCTCGCCCTGGTACACGTACGGAGTCCCCCGATGCAGGTGCAGCACGCTCGCCCACGCCTTCGCCGACTCCCGCCAGAACGCCCCGTCGTCACCGAACCGCGACACCACCCGCGGCTGGTCGTGGTTGTCCCAGTACAACGAGTTCCACCCGCGCGAACCCAGCTCACGCTGCCAACGCCCGAACGACTCCTTCAACGCACGCAGGTCCAACGGCACCGGGTCGAACTTGCCCCCCGGACCGTGATCGAGACCCACGTGCTCGAACTGGAACACCATGTCGACCTCACGACGCGCCGGATCCGTGAACAGCACCGCCTCCTGCCACGTCACCCCCGGCATCTCCCCCACCGTCAACAACCGCCCCGACCGCCCCGCGAACACCTCCCGGTGCATCTGCGCCAAGAACTCATGGACCCGCGGACCGTTCGCGTAGTGCGCCGACCCGTCACCCAACCCGTCCGGACCCGCCACCACGTCCGGCAACGACGTGTCCTTCGAGACCAGGTTGATCACGTCCATCCGGAAGCCGTCCACACCCCGGTCCAACCACCAACGCATCATCGCGAACACCGCCTCGCGCACCTGCGGGTTCTCCCAGTTCAGGTCCGGCTGCTTACGGTCGAACAGATGCAGGTAGTACTCCCCCGTGACCTCGTCCCACGACCACGACGGCCCCGAGAAGAACGACGCCCAGTTCGTCGGCTCCGCCCCCGGCGCACCCCCCACATACCCCGACCGCGCCGGACGCCACCAGTACCAGTCCCGCTTCGGGTTGTCGGTCGACGACCGCGACTCCACGAACCACGGATGCTCGTCCGACGTGTGGTTCACCACCAGGTCCATCAGCAGCGTCATCCCCCGCGCATGCACCGCAGCCAACAGCTCGTCGAAGTCCTCCAACGTCCCGAACGTCGGATCCACGTCCTGGTAGTCGCTGATGTCGTACCCGTTGTCCGCCCCCGGCGAGCGGTACACCGGCGACAGCCACACCACATCCACCCCCAACCGCACCAGATGGTCCAGGTGAGCCGTGACCCCCCGCAGATCACCCACCCCGTCACCGTCCGAGTCCGCGAAGCTGCGCGGGTACACCTGGTACACCACGGCCGAACGCCACCACGGCGACACCACGGCCCCCTCCGACTCCCCCGGCTCGGGCACTGCCGCGCTCGCGGACGGCGGGGTCGGTGCGGACTGCGGGTCGGTGCTCGTCATCGAAGGTCCTCCCGGGGTGGGCACGGCGAACTGCCTGCTCGACGGTACCGCCGCCCACCGCCGCACGGTCCGCCGCCGTACCGCCACGGCGGGACGTCGGTGGGAAGCCCCCGGGCGACCGTCAGCGCTGGGCCGTGACCCGTTCGGCCATCGGCACGAGCCCGTCGTGCGGGTCACGTGCACCGGCGGTCGGCTTCTCGTCCCGACCCGGTCGCACGGCGCGCAGCCCGCCCAGGATCGCGATGAGGTCGACGACCTCCTGCAGCGTCGCCCCCACGATCGCCGGGATCAGGCCGAAGGCCGCCACGACCATGAGCACGACGCTGAGCGCGATGCCGACCCCGATGGCCTGCAGCGCCACCCGCACCGTCCGCCGCGCGATCGCGACCGTGCGCGCCACCCGGCCGATGTCGTCCAGCATGACGACCACGTCTGCCGACTCGCTGGCGGCCGTGGACCCCTTGGCGCCCATCGCGACCCCGACGTCCGCCGCAGCGAGCACGGGGGCGTCGTTGACCCCGTCGCCGATCATCATCACGGGCCGGTCGGGCAGCCCCGCCACGGCCTTCACCTTGTCGACCGGCAGCAGGCCTGCCCGCACGTCCGTGACGCCCAGGCGCTCGGCGACGTGCCGGGCGGTCGGTTCGGCGTCGCCCGTGAGCATCACCTCGTGGCGGACCCCCAGCGCCCGCAGGCGTGCCAGGGTCGCGGCCGCGTCCGCACGGATCTCGTCGGCCAGCACCAGCCGGCCCACGGGCACCCCGTCGACGCCGACGTAGACGGTCATGCGTCCGGGGACCACCGCGCCCTCGTGGACCGCTCGTCCGGTCACGCCTGCGACGTGCGATGCCTTCCCGACGACGACGTCACGGCCGTCCACCACCGCCGTGACGCCGGCCGCGGTGCTCTCCTCGACCTCGCTCGCGGCCGGCAGCACGAGGTGGCGCGCGCGGGCCGCGTCGACGACGGACTGCGCGAGCACGTGCGGGGAGTACTGCTCGGCGGCCGCTGCGAACCGCAGCACCTCGTCGGCGTCCAGGTGGCCGGTGTCGAGCAGCTCGACGTCCTCGACCTGCGGGCGCCCGTGGGTGAGCGTCCCGGTCTTGTCGAACGCGGCCGTGCGGATCCGCGCGAGCTGCTCGAGGACGCCGCCGGACTTGATGATGACGCCGTTCTTCGCGGCCCGGCTCATGCCGGCGATGAAAGCCACGGGCGCGGCGATGAGCAGCGGGCACGGGGTGGCCACGACGAGGACCTCGGCGAACCTGACCGGGTCGCCGCTGACCGCCCATGCGACGCCTGCGATCAGGAGCGCGACCGCGGTGAACGGGACCGCGTACCGGTCGGCCAGCCGCACGATCGGCGCCTTGGTGTCGGCCGCCGCCTGCACGAGCTCGACGATCTGCTGGTACTGGCTGTCCCGCGCCAGCTCGGTCGCCCGGACGGTGGCGACCTGCTCCTCGCTGACCGATCCCGAGAGCACGGGGTCGCCGACCGCGTGCTCCACGGGCAACGACTCCCCCGTGAGCGAGGACTCGTCGAACGCCGCCGGGCTGCCCTCGAGGGTGCCGTCCACCGGGACAGCCTCCCCGGGCTTGACGAGCAGCAGGTCGCCGACGAGCACGTCGTCGACCGGTACGTCCTCGACCGTGCCGTCGGCCCCGACCCGGTGGGCGTGCTGCGGTGCGCGGGCGAGCAGCGCGGCGACCTCCCGGCGGGCGCGGGCCGACGCGTAGTCCTCGAGTGCTGCCCCTCCCGTGAGCATGAGCACCACGATGAGGGCGGCCCAGTGGTCGCCGACCAGGACGGTCGACACGATGGCCATGACCGCAAGGACGTCGAGGCCGACCCGGCCGTGCCGCAGGTCGACGACCATCGACCAGGCGTGCTTGGCGGCGATGGCGAGCGCGTACAGGCTCACCACCCATCGGCTCAGCTCGGTCCGGTCCGCCGCCAGCAGGGCGAGCCCGCCCACCCCCACGGCCACCGTCGCGAGGACGAACGGGTACCGCCTGACGACCGGCACGATCCTGCCCATGGTTCAGTCATACGCTCGTCACGACCTGGCCACGACCCGGCAGCACGCACCTGGGGACGCGCATCCCACCGGCGACCGCTGCGCACGAGTCCTGCACGACCTCGGACCGGTCGCGCCACCAGTCCGAGACCGTCCGTGCGTACTGTCGGGGCCATCCACGAGCGTTCGCTCACCTCCCGGCTGGGAAGTCGACCCGTCGCTCGGAGGCCCGCATGTCCACGGCTCCCCCCACGGCACCGACCGGCACCGCCGCGGTCTCGCCCCGTCCCGTGCGCGCCCGCCAGCTCGCCGCCACCGGCAGCTACCAGGAGCTCTCCCGGCAGGTGCGTGAGGCCGGGCTCCTCGAGCGGACCCGAGGATTCTACGTGGGCCTCCTGCTCGCTCTCGGCGCGGCCCTGGCCGCGATCGGGGGTGGCATGGTGCTGCTCGGCGACTCGTGGTTCCAGCTGTTGCTGGCCGCTGCGCTCGGCGTCGTGCTGACCCAGGTGGCGTTCGTCTCCCACGAGGCCTCGCACCGTCAGGTGCTCACCTCCGGCCGCGGGAACGACCGCCTCGGCCGGGTGCTCGCCAACGGTGTCGTCGGCATCAGCCACCAGTGGTGGATGACCAAGCACAGCCGCCACCACGCGAACCCGAACAAGGTCGGCAAGGACCCCGACATCGAGCCCGACACGATCCTCTTCCTGGAGGAGGACGCTCAGGCACGGACCGGCCTCAAGGCCCGGCTGACCCGGTTCCAGGGGTACGCCTTCTTCCCCCTGCTCACCCTCGAGGGCGTGAACCTGCACGTCACGTCGGTGCGATCCCTCCTGGCCGCCGAGCGCAGCCGCGCACGCACGGGCGAGCTCGTCGTGCTCGCGGTCCGTCTGCTCGCCTATGCCGCGCTCGTCGTGTGGTTGCTGCCGATCGGGCTGGCCGCTGCGTTCCTCGCCGTGCAGCTCGCCGTCTTCGGCGTCTACATGGGCGCCTCGTTCGCCCCGAACCACAAGGGCATGGCGATCGTGGCCGCCGACAGCGTGCTGGACTTCCTCAGCAAGCAGGTGCTCACCTCGCGCAACATCAGCGGCGGCGGACCCATGAGCGCCGCGATGGGCGGCCTGAACTACCAGATCGAGCACCACCTGTTCCCGAGCATGCCGCGCCCCCACCTCGCGCGCGCCCGCCGCCTGGTGCGCGCGCACTGCGCGACCCACGGCGTGCCGTACACGGAGACCACGCTGCTGCGTTCGTACGCGATCGTCGTGCGGTACCTCAACCGGGTCGGGCTGGCGGCGCGGGACCCGTTCGACTGCCCGATGGTCGGCCGTTACCGCCGCGTCTGAGCCCGGAGCAGGTCCCCGTCGAGCGGTGCGCGTTGCTCCACGGCTGGCGCGACCTCGGCGTCCGCAGCACAGTGGGTCGTGCGAGAGCGCACCGAGATACGGGGGTTGGCACGATGAGCGAACAGAACGTGGACGTGGGCCCGATCGACTACATCGTGGTCGAGTTCCCGGGCAGCCGGATGACGGGCGAGGGGCTTCCGATCATCGTGGACCTGGTCGAGCGCGGCATCATCCGCCTGCTCGACCTCGCGTTCTTCAAGAAGGAGCTCGACGGCACCGTCTCAGGGCTGCTGCTCGCCGACCTCGACGCGGACGGCGAGCTCGACCTGGCCGTGTTCGAGGGGGCTTCCTCGGGGCTCCTCGGTCCTGACGACATCGACGAGGCGAGCGCGGCTCTCGAGCCCGGCAGCTCGGCAGGGATCCTCGTCTACGAGAACACGTGGGCAGGACCGTTCGTGACCGCGCTGCGGCACGGTGGCGCCGAGGTCGTCGCCAGCGGACGGATCCCGGCGGACGAGGTCATCGCCTCGCTCGAGGCGGCCGGCCTGACGCTCTGAGAGCCATCCCGCCAACCTGTCCGGGTCCGGGACACGGACCCTCATTCGAGAGGACGCACCATGCCAGGTCTGATCCGCGGGGTCGCCCGCACCGCCGTGATCGCGGGCACCGCGACCAGCGTGTCCAACCGGGTCTCGCGCCGTCAGGCGGGCCGTTGGGCCGCGCAGGACGCCCAGCAGGCCCCTCCTGAGGCAGCCCCGCAACCGCCTCAGGTCGTCTACGCCGCGCCCCCGCCCGCCGCGGCGCCGGCAGCGCCGGACATGGACGCCAAGCTGGCCCAGCTGCGTGAGCTCGGCGAGCTGCGGACGCAGGGACTGCTCACGGACGCCGAGTTCGAGGTGCAGAAGGCGCGCATCCTCGGCGCCTGACGTGAGCCTGCATGCGACGGGCGTGGGTTGCGACGACCCGCGCCCGTCGCGGCTGCTCAGGCGACGGGTTCTCGGTCGGGGGCGCTGCGCCGCTGGTGGGCGACGATGCCGGGCAGCTGCTGGTAGATCGCGTCGATGAGGTCGCAGATGCGCTGTGCGATCGGACGCCCGAGCGTGGTGAGGTCGTAGTCCACCCGCAGCGGGACCGTCGGGTGCGGCGTGCGGGACACCAGCCCGTCCGCCTCGAGCCTGCGCAGCGTCTGGGCGAGCATCCGGTCGGAGACGCCGTCCACGGCGCGTCCCACCTCGGCGAACCGGAGCGGACCCTCGACGAGCGCGGCCAGGGTGAGCGATCCCCAGCGCCCGGTGGCGTGCTCGAGCACGGCCCGTGAGACCCCGTCCGGGTCGAACACGCCCATCCGTGCGACGCGCTCGGCTGCTGCATCCATGCCCCCAGGGTAGGTCCAGGTCTCCGGACCTCCAGGTGCACGTACTATACGAAAGTAAGCACCTGCACGGCCGCGCCCGGCCGATCCCGCACGTCACAGCGGCCTCGCGCACGAACCCGGCCCTGAGCCCGAGGACCCACCATGACCCACACCGCCCTGCTCGTCATGGACTACCAGAACGGCGTCGTCTCCAGGTTCGGCATCCCGAGCGCCGTCGCCGCCGCACGACGAGCCGTCGATGCCGCGCGTGCCGCCCGCGTCCCCGTGCTGTTCGCCGGGGTCGAGTTCCGACCGGGCTATCCCGAGATCGCCACCAGCAACCTGATGTTCGGCGGCATCCCCCAGCGCGCGGCCGCCGGACCCGCCGACCCCCGGTCCACCGAGATCCACCCCGACCTCGCGCGCCGTGACGACGAGCCCCTGGTCACGAAGGTGCGGGTGAGCGCCTTCGCCGGCAGCGATCTCGACTACCTGCTGCGCGCCGCGGGGACGCGGCACCTGGTGCTGGCGGGCATCGCGACGAGCGGTGTCGTCCTGTCCACGCTGCGGCAGGCGGCCGACCTCGACCTCGAGCTGACGGTCCTCGCCGACGCGTGCGCCGACGCCGACCCGGAGGTGCATCGCGTCCTGGTCGAGAAGGTCTTCCCCCAGCAGGCGGCGGTCACGACCGTGGACCGGTGGGCGGCCTCGCTCCAGGACTGAGCGCCCTCACCCTCAGCGCCGACCCCTCAGGGCTCGGCGGGCTGACGCCGTCCCGCGCGCGCGGCGAAGGCGTCCAGCGCGTCGAGCACCTGACCGGACTGCCAGAGGATCGACCTACGCCGCCCGCCGACCTCCGCCAGCGCGCCGACCTCGACGAGCCGACCGATCGCCTTCATGGCGTTGGTGTGGGAGATGCCGAGCTCGTGCTGGACGAGGGCCGTGTGGACGACCGGCTGGCGCAGCACGAGGTCCGTCAGCGACCAGACCGACGAGTCGGACCGTGCCCGGATCTGCGACCTCCACGTCTCGCGCACGGCCCGAAGGTCGCCCAGGAGAAGGCGGCCGTTGGCGACCGCGTCGAAGGACGCCTGTGCCAGCGCTGCCACGATCGGCGCCGGGTCGCCCTGCCGGTAGACGGTCAACGCCTCGAAGTACCCGTGGGTGTCGACCAGCAGCCCGGCCGAGACCGGTACGGTGACCGACCTGGTCAGCGCCCGCCGGCGCAGCATGGCGTGGATCAGCGCGCGCCCGGTGCGTCCGTTCCCGTCGGGGAACGGGTGGACCGTCTCGAACTGCGCGTGCGCGATCGCGGCGTGCTGCAGGGCCGGGATGTCCTCCCGGGCCGCGAACGCGACCAGGTCCTCGATGGCGGCCGGCAGCCGGTCGGCGTGCGGCGGGACGAAGGCGGCCTGGTGCGGTGAGTACCCGCCTCCCCCGATCCACACCTGCTGGGTACGCCACGTCCCTGCGATGTCCGGCTCGGCCTCCTCCATGAGCGCTCGGTGCATCGCGAGGACGGACCCGGCGTCCAGCTGCTCGGAGAGGCGGATGGCGGCCTGCATGGCGTGGACGTTGCCCACGACCTGCGTCGCGTTCCGTCTCGCGTCCTCCCCCAGCTCGGCCAGGGCGATCTGCTTGGCACCGGAGGTGAGGTTCTCGATCTGCGAGGAGGACGCGGACTCCGAGCGCAGCAGGATGGCAGCGAAGGGCGCGACATGGCCGCCGACCTCGAGGTCGAACTCGCGGATGAGGGCGGAGGCCTCCTCTGCGGCAGCAGCGACGTTCCGCGGCAGGCGGACCTCGAGGTCGGCGATCTGCGGGGTGAGGGCCGCGCGGTGCGGCTGCGCCATCTGCTCGCGGACCGAGCGTGACTGCAGCTCCGGCGGGATGGATGAACGCCAGTCGCGCTCCTCCCATCCCACCGGCGGCCAGTTCGACGCCTCGTGGCTACCCGTGGACACGCGCCGACGCTATCACTCTCTCGATCGCTAAAGATGGATAGCAGGAGGCGTTGTGCACGTCTACGCCCGGGCAGGCGACACGTGAACGGCACCGCCCGTGCGGCGAGCGGGTCTCCGGACGCGGCAGAGGCCACCCCCGGATACCCGGAGATGGCCTCTGCACGGTCCAACGATCGGTCGGGCTGACAGGATTTGAACCTGCGACCCCTTGACCCCCAGTCAAGTGCGCTACCAAGCTGCGCCACAGCCCGATGGTCCCCTTGAGGACCGCGTGAACTCTACCGCACCGTGGGCCGGTGCCAGGAACCGGCGCTGGTCACGGCCCCTGCGCGGGTCGGGCCGGCGCGTCGTGCACGCCCTCCGGTAGCCCGAGCGCCCGCACGTCCCGCACGGTGACGCTCGCGAGTCGCGGGTCGGTCGACCCGAGGACGTCCCGCACCGTCCCGAACGAGAGCCGAAGACCACGAGGGCTGATCGTCAGTCCCGCGGGGGCGATGACGCCTGTGCGATGGTCCTTGCCGGGGTGCAGCCGGATCCACAGCGTCTGCGGGTCGGAACCCTGCAGCGACTCCACGGTCGCGGCGCGCAGCGCGAGCCACCGCGTCAACGACCGGGCCGCCCGGTCGCCGAGCTCGACGACCCCCAGCTCGGGGACCCGGATGCTGCGGTTCTGCGGGCCGAGGGCAGCCAGGGTGACGAGCGCGAGCTCACGCTCGGTGGCCCCCGTCGCCGCCAGCAGGTGCACGTGCGCGGAGAAGCGCGCCCAGATGGACGTGGGGACGCCCCACGGTGCCGGTCCGGCGGCCGCGGCCAGCAGGAGCGCGCCTGCCGGGCGATCGCGGTCCGCCGGCGGCGGCGCCGGCAGGCGCAGCTCCGGCCCCTCGGCCACGGGGACGAGCAGACGGTTCTCGACGGCGTAGCGCGTGAGTGCACGGGCAGCGCTCGCCCGAGCCCGGGCGGACGCCACCGAGGGCGCGTGCCCGCTCTCCCCCGGACGTTCGAGCCAGGCGTGCAGGACGTCTTCCCGGAGCACCAGGTCAGCGGCAGGGCTCGGGGTGTCGAACCGCGTGGCGACGAAGGCGACGAGGTCCTCGAACGCCCACCGGCGCTGCCGTCGCGTCGCCGGCGAGGCCTCGAGGTCGCTCATGTACCGCCCGATCACGCTGTTCAGGTCGGTCATGCGGTCGCCCTCGGCATGGCGTGATGATAACGGAAGGCCAGGGCGTTCTGGGCGGGGCTCTTCCGCTGTCCGGGGTCTCACGGTGACGCTAGGCGCCTGTTTCCGTTATCACACGCACGAGAACGACGGCAGCGCAGCTCCCCGGGCGCGCCTCGTGGGCCTCGGCCCTGCTCCACCGGCTCCCCACGCCCCTCGGGCATGCAGGAGGGGCGTGGGTCAGGTCCCCCCTGCCCCACGCCCCTCCCCCACGGCTCAGCGCTTGCGCTTCTCCCGGACGCGGACCGACACCTGGATGGGTGTCCCCTCGAACCCGAACGTCTCGCGCAGACGGCGCTCGATGTACCGCCGGTACCCCGCCTCCAGGAACCCGGTCGCGAAGATCACGAACCGCGGCGGGCGCGTCGAGGCCTGCGTGGCGAACAGGATGCGCGGCTGCTTGCCCCCGCGAAGGGGGTGCGGGTGCGCGGCGACCAGCTCGCCGAGGAACGCGTTCAGCCGACCGGTGGGGATCCGCATGTCCCAGGAGTCGAGCGCCCGCTCGAGCGCGGGCACGAGACGGTCCGTGTGCCAGCCCGTCTTCGCCGAGACGTTGACGCGCGGCGCCCACTGCACCTGGACGAGGTCCTGCTCGATCTCCCGCTCGAGGAACGGACGGCGGTCCTCGTCCATCAGGTCCCACTTGTTGTACGCGACGACCAGCGCACGCCCAGCCTCGATGACCTGCGAGATCACCCGCGTGTCCTGCTCGGTCATCTTGGTCGAGGCATCCACCAGCACGACGGCCACCTCGGCCTTCTCCACCGCGGCCTGCGTGCGCAGCGAGGCGTAGAAGTCGGCGCCCGAGGTCTGGTGCACGCGCCGCCGGATCCCCGCGGTGTCCACGAAGACCCACGGCTTGCCGCGCAGCTCGACCAGCTCGTCGACCGGGTCCCGCGTCGTGCCAGCGACCTCGTCGACGACGACACGCTCGGCACCGAGCACCTTGTTGAGCAGCGAGGACTTGCCGACGTTCGGTCGACCGATCAGCGCGACCCGACGCGGGCCGTCCGGACGCACGGTCCCGTGCGCCGAGACCGTCGGCAACGCGTCGAGCGCCGCGTCCAGCAGGTCGCCCGTGCCACGCCCGTGCAGGGCGGACACCGGGTACGGCTCGCCCAGGCCCAGGTTCCACAGCTCGGCGGCGTCCGCCTCGACGCGCGGACCGTCGACCTTGTTCGCGCACAGCACGACCGGCTTGCCCGAGCGGCGCAGCAGGCGCACGACCCGCTCGTCGGTGTCGGTGGCGCCCACGGTCGCGTCGACGACGAAGATCACCGCGTCGGCCAACGAGATCGCGATCTCCGCCTGCTCGGCGACCCGGGCGTCGATCCCCGCGACGTCGACCTCCCAGCCGCCGGTGTCGACGAGGGAGAACCGACGGCCCGCCCACTCGGCCGGGTAGGTCACGCGGTCCCGGGTCACCCCGGGCTTGTCCTCGACGACGGCCTCGCGTCGTCCGATGATGCGGTTGACGAGCGTCGACTTGCCCACGTTCGGGCGACCGACGACGGCCAGCACCGGCAGAGCGGTCTCGTGGGCGCTCTCACCGTCGACGAGCTCGCCGCCGTCGAGCAGCGCGAGGTCCTCGCCGTCCAGCTCGTACTCGGCCAGACCTGCTCTCAGGGCGTTCTCACGGGTCGCGTCGTCGGCCTCGTCGGGGAGCTCCAGGGCGGGGTCGGTCTCGGTCATGGCTCCATTGTCCCTTGTCGTCGGCCCAGCGGACGACCGGGCCGCCGACAACCCGCTCACAACGTCCTCGTGCGCAGCCCGAAGGGCGATCTCAGGCCCGCGTCTGACGGTTCGGGTCGTCGGTCGGCAGCTCGATACCCGTCCGTGCGGACGCCTCGGCCACGAGCGTGGCGAGCGCCGTCCGGACGGTGTCGTTCGCCAGCACCAGGGCGTCCCGGCCGGACACGCCCGGGGGACGCTCCAGCACGATCGGGGCCCCGAACTCGACGACGAACCGCCTGCGGAACCCGGGCACGTGACCGACGGACTCCCCCGTCCGACGCGTGCCGAGCACGGCGACCGGGACGACCGGGGCGTGACCGTTGAGCGCCAGCCACGCGACCCCGGCACGCGCGTCGGCCGCGTCACCCCGGCCACGGTTGCCCTCCGGGAACACCCCGACCACTCCCCCGCGCCGCAGCACGCCCAGCGCCGTGGCGAGCGCCGCACGGCCGCCCTCACGGTCCACGGGGATCTGGCCCGCGCCCCGCAGGATCATGCCCACGGGCCCGGTGAACATCGACTCCTTGACGAGCAGGTGCGCCGGTCGCGGCGTGACGCCGGCCACGACAGGCCCGTCGGCCACGCCGGTGTGGTTCGGCGCCAGGAGCACCGGGCCCTCCAGGGGCACGTTCTCGGCACCGACCACCCGCGTCGACCAGACCCCGCGGGCCAGGACGAGGCCCAGCAGTCGTCCGCGACGCGCGGCGCGCGGTCCGGGGACCTCGGTGCCCGCGCCAGAGGATCCGCCGGTGCCCTTCGGTGCCCCGGTCACCGTCCCACCAGGTCAACCCGGCCGGAGGCCTGCACGACGACGTCGAGCACCGCCCGGACCGTCTCGTCGAAGTCCAGCGCCGAGGAGTCGACCGTGGCGACACCGTCGGCGGCGACGTGGAACTGCACGACCGCCGAGTCGTCCGCGTCCCGGCGGACCACCTGGTCGCGGGTCGCCTCGACCGCCGCCGCGTCGGCCGCGCCGTGCACCTCGAGCGCGCGACGCGCCAGGCGGGCCTCCTCGCTCGCGGTCAGCAGCACGCGCACGTCCGCGTCCGGGGCGACGACCGTCGTGATGTCCCGCCCCTCGGCGACGATCCCCCGCCCGTGGGAGAAGCCGCCCGCTCGCTCGGCGTCGATCGCCGCGCGCTGCAGCCGACCCAGCTCGGCGCGCACCTCGAGGTTCGTCGCGACCGCACTCACGATCGAGGAGATCTCCGTCCGCCGGATCGCCGCACCGACGTCCGTGCCGTCGACGTGCACCCCCGGCGCCTCGGGGTCCACCCCCATGACCAGGGGCATCGCACGGACCACGGCCGCCACGGCGGCGGCGTCGTCGAGCGGCACGCCCTGCTCGCGGCACCACCACGTCGCCGCCCGGTACATCGCCCCCGTGTCGAGGTACGCCAGACCCAGTGCGCGGGCGACGGCCTTCGACACGCTGGACTTGCCGGACCCCGAGGGTCCGTCGATCGCGACCACCAGGGCCGTCGGCGCTGCCGTGCTCAACTCACCAGTCTCCATCCGCGGGCCGTGAGCTCCGCCTCCAGGTGCTCGGCGCTGCCGGGCAGCACCGAGATGATCGCCATGCCGACCGGTCGGCCGGCGGCGTGCTCCAGTGCGAGATCCTCCAGGTTGACGCCGACCTCGCCGACGTCCACCAGCAGCCGGGCCAGCTCGCCGGGCTCGTCCGGGACGAGCACGCTGACCTGGGCGTACGGTCGGCGCGCCCCGCCGTGCTTGCCGGGAATCCGCGACACGCCCGCGTTGCCCGCAGCGATCGTCTGGGCGATGGCCGCCAGCGCACCCACGCCGACGGTCTCGGGCCCTGTCGCCTCGTCGGCGACGCCCAGTGCACCGATGACCACGTCGAGATCCGCACGCAGGGCGACCAGCACGTCGCGCACGGGCCCGGCGTTGGCCGCCAGGATCGAGGTCCACAGCGCGGGATCCGAGGCGGCGATCCGGGTCACGTCGCGCAACCCCTGCCCGGCCAGCCCGAGCGCGTCGTCCTCGAGCCCTCGCAGCCGCGCCGCGACGAGGCTCGCCGTGACCTGCGGCACGTGGGAGACCGCGGCCACGGCCGCGTCGTGCTCGTCGGCGGCCATGGTGACCGGGACGGCCCCGAGGTCGACCGCGAGCGCGCGCACCGCCAGCAGCGCCTCGGGGGTGGAGGAGCCGGAGTCGGCGATGACCCAGGGGCGCCCGAGGAACAGGTCGGGCACGGCGGCGGAGGGTCCGGTGCGTTCGCGTCCGGCCATGGGGTGGGAGCCGACGTAGCGGTGCAGGTCGGCGCCGGCGGCGCGCAGCTCGTCGAGCACGTAGCGCTTGACGCTGGCGACGTCGGTGACGACCGCCCGGGGGTGGGCGGTGAGCTCGGCGAGGACGACGTCGGCGGTCACGTCCGGAGGTGCGGCGACGACGACGAGCGCCGGTTCGGGGTCCTCGGGGCGCGCGGGTCGTCCCGCGCCGACGTCGCGCGCGAGGGCGACGGCGGTGCGGGACGGGTCGTGCAGGACGACGTCGACGCCCAGGGCGCGTAGGCCCAGACCGACGGAGGTGCCGAGCAGCCCGGTGCCGACGACGCGGACGGGACCGCGGGTGGCGGCGACCATCACCGGGTGCGGTCCTGCCAGGTCACAGCCCGACCCGGGTCATGAGCGAGCCGACCTCGGTCTTGCCGAGGACGCGGGTGCGTCCGGGGCGCAGGTCGCCCAGGCGGACGGGACCGATCTGGGTGCGGACGAGCCGTGTGACCGGGTAGCCGAGCTCCTCGAAGATGCGGCGGACGACGCGGTTGCGGCCCTCGTGCAGGACGATCTCGACGAGGCTGGCCTGCGGGGTGGTCTGCACGACGGAGAACTTGTCGATCGTGACCACGCCGTCCTCGAGCTCGACGCCGGCCTTGAGCCGTGCGGGCAGCGAGGCGGGAACGCGGCCGTCGAGGTGCGCGAGGTAGGTCTTGGGCACACCGTGCGAGGGGTGCGAGAGCCGGTTGGCGAGCTCCCCGTCGTTGGTCAGCAGGATGAGGCCCTCGGTCTCGGCGTCGAGGCGGCCGACGTGGAAGAGCCGTTCGGACCGGTCGGCGACGAACTGCGCGAGCGAGGGGCGCCCGTCGGGGTCGTGCATGGTCGAGACGACGCCCAGGGGCTTGTTGAGCGCGAGGGTCACCATGGAGGTGTCGAGCTGGACGCGCAGCCCGTCGACGTGGATGACGGCGCGCAGGGGGTCGACGCGGACGCCGAGCTCGCGCACGGTGGAGCCGTCCACGGTGACGCGGCCGGTGGCGATGAGCTCCTCGCAGGAGCGACGTGAGCCCAGGCCGGCGGCTGCGAGCACCTTCTGCAGGCGCACGCCGTCGGGGTCGTGCACGTCGATCGTGACCTCGGGTGTCCGGGGCGGGCGCGTCGGACGGGTCTGGGTGCGTGCGGCGGAGGCTGCTCGCCCGCGGCCCGTGGGCACCTTGCCGGCACGTGCGGGACGCCCGGCCGAGGTCCCCTGGCCCGCGCGGTCGGCACCGGCGGGTCGGCCGCTGCTGCGGGGGCCGCCGGTGGCGATACGGGGGCCACCCGAGGTGATGCGGGGACCGCCTGACGTGCTGCCCGTGCCACCGGACGTGCCGCGACCGCGGCCGGCGCCTCGGCCGTCACCCTGTCCGCTGCCGGACTGGCGCGGGGCACCCGCACGGCCGGCGCCTCGCTCGTCGCGGTCCCGCCAGCGTTCGCCCTGCCCACGTTCGCCCTGCCCGCGGCCGGTCTGTCCCCGGCTGCCCTGGTCACGGCCTCCGTAGCCACCGGTGCCGGACCCGCCGGCACCGCGCCCGCCGGTTCCCTGCCCACCAGTACCCTGCCCGCCGCTGGCCTGGCCACCGGTGCGGCCGTAGCCACCGCTGTGCCCGCCGCTGCTGCGTCGCGGCTCTCCGCCGCGTCCCGGGGTGGCCCGTCGATCCTGTGCGCTCATCGTCCCTCATCCGTGCTCTGGTCGACGCCCTCGAGGGAGTCGAAGTCGGGCAGGTAGGGGGCGAGCGGCGGTAGCTCGTCCAGGCTCGCCAGCCCCATCCGCTCCATGAAGTATCCCGTGGTCCCGTACAGGACTGCACCGCTGGACGGTTCGGTGCCCGTCTCGACGACGAGCCCGCGGGCCGTGAGGGTCCGCATGACGCCGTCGACGTTGACCCCGCGGACCGCCGAGACCTGCCCGCGGGTGACCGGTTGCCGGTACGCGACGACCGCGAGGGTCTCCAGCGCGGCCTGCGTGAGCCGGGCGGTCTGGCCGTCGACGACGAACCGTCCGACGACGTCGGCGTACAGCGGGGCGGAGTAGATGCGCCAGCCCTCGCCGACCCGGCGCAGCTCGAAGCCGCGCGGTCGGCCGCCGCTCTCTGCGCGGTACTCGGCGGCCAGCTCGTGCAGGAGCGCCTCGACGCGCCCGGTCGGCAGGGCGAGGGCGGTCGCGAGCCGCACCGCCGGGACGGGCTCGTCGGCGACCATCAGCACGGCCTCGAGCGCGGCGAGCGCACCGCCGGGCAGGTCGTCGACGTCGAACGCGAGCTCGTCGGGTACGCCTGTGCCCGGCCTCTCGTCGTCGTCGACTCCCGCGGTGGCGGTCAGGTCCTCGCTCATCGGTGCGCCCTCTCGCTGTCGGTCCCCGCGTGTGCTCCGGTGTCCGAGCTCGCGCCCGGCGCCGGCTGCGGGTCGGGTGCCGGTGCCGTCCCTCTCTCGGCCGTGGGATCGTCGTCGTACGACGAGGTGGTCCCGACCGTCGTGTCGAGCTCGTCGAAGTCGTCGGACACCTCGACCTCGCCCTCCTGCGCACCGGTCCAGCGCACCGTCAGCTCCCCGAGCGGGGTCACCTGGTCGAAGCCGACCGCCCCTTCCCGGAAGAGCTCGAGGAGGGCGAGGAAGCGTGCCACGACCACGATCGTGGACCCGGCGTCGGCCGTCAGCGCGCGGAACGAGGTGGCCCCGCCGTGCCGGAGCCTGCCGACCAGGAGTGCCGCCTGCTCGCGGACGCTGACGGGGGGTGCGTGCAGGTGGCTGACGTCCACCCCCGGCGGTGCGGGCCTGGGGGCGAGCGCCTTGGCCGCGAGGGCTGCGAGCTGGTCGGGTCCGATCTGCCACACGAGCTCGGGCAGGAGCGCGGCCAGCTGGGGTTCGAGCTGCACGAGCCGGGGGTAGCGGCGCCCCTCGGCCGCGAGCCGTTCGCCGATGTCGGCGGCGACGACCTTGTACGCGCGGTACTGCAGGAGGCGGGCGAAGAGCAGGTCGCGTGCCTCGAGGAGCTCGAGGTCCTCGGCGTCCTCGACCTCGGCCGAGGGCAGCAGCCGGGCGGCCTTGAGGTCGAGGAGCGTGGCGGCCACGACGAGGAACTCGCTGGCCTGTCCCAGGTCCCAGCCCGTGCCGCCGTTCGCCGAGGCCCGCTCGCCGGCACGGATGTGCGCGATGAACTCGTCGGTGACCTTCGCCAGGGCGACCTCGGTGATGTCGAGCTTGTGCTTGGCGATGAGGCCGAGGAGCAGGTCGAACGGCCCGGTGAAGTTGTCGAGGTGGACGTCGAAACCGTGCGTGCCGACGGGGGCCGCGGCCCCGGTGGCAGGCTGCTCGGTGGGGACCGCGGCGCCCTCAGGCCGCGTCGCCACGGGCGACGAGCTCGCGGGCCAGCTGGCGGTAGGCCGCCGCGCCGGAGTGGGTGGGCGCATAGGTCGTGATGGGCTCGGCCGCGACGGTCGCGTCCGGGAACTTCACCGTGCGGGCGATGACGGTCTGCAGGAGGTCGTCGCCGAAGGCCTCGTGCACCCGGGCGACGACCTCGCGGGCATGCAGCGTGCGCGAGTCGTACATGGTCGCGAGGATGCCGTCGACCTCGAGCCGGGGGTTGAGCCGGTCGCGGACCTTCTCGATGGTCTCCACGAGCAGCGCGACGCCGCGCAGGGCGAAGAACTCGCACTCGAGCGGGATGAGCACGCCGTGCGAGGCGGTCAGGGCGTTGACCGTGAGCAGGCCGAGCGAGGGCTGGCAGTCGATGAGGACGACGTCGTAGTCGTCGAGCACGGGCCGCAGCGCGCGGCTGAGCACGGACTCGCGCGCGACCTCGCCGACCAGCTGGACCTCGGCAGCCGACAGGTCGATGTTGGCAGGCAGCAGGTCGAGCCCGGGGACCTCGGTGCGGCGCAGCACGTCGGCGACGGTCGCGTCGCGCTCCATCAGCAGGTTGTAGACCGTGCGGTCCAGCTCGTGCGGGCTGATGCCGAGACCCACGGAGGCGGCACCCTGCGGGTCGAAGTCGACGATGAGGACGCGCCGGCCGTACTCGGCGAGGGCGGCAGCCAGGTTGATCGTGGTGGTCGTCTTGCCGACGCCACCCTTCTGGTTGCACATCGCGATCACGCGCGCGGGCCCGTGGGAGGCGAGGGGCGCGGGCTCCGGGAAGTCGGGCAGCGGCCGCCCCACGGCGTCGGTCTGCGGGTCGGTCGTCTCCTGGCTCACCACGCGGGACAACCTACCGGAGGCGGGCGCGCGCGGGCCTGCGACAGTCCGGTGCGGCGACACGTTCGTCGTGCGTCCTGCCGCTCACAGCGCGCGCGGGTGCGCTGCCGCGTAGACCTCGCGCAGGGTGTCCCGGGTGACGAGCGTGTAGATCTGCGTCGTGGTCACCGAGGCGTGCCCGAGCAGCTCCTGCACGACGCGTACGTCCGCGCCGCCGGCGAGCAGGTGGGTCGCGAAGGAGTGCCGCAGCGTGTGCGGCGAGATGTGCTGGGCGCCGGGCAGCCCGGCGCGCTCGGCCGCCAGCCGCAGCGCCGCCCACGCGCTCTGCCGGCTCAGCCGCGCCCCCCGCGTGTTGAGGAACAGGGCGGGCCCGCCCGTCCGGCCTCCCGCTGCGAGCGCGGGCCTTCCGCGCACCAGGTAGGCGTCGACGGCGTCCAGTGCGTACGCGCCGACGGGGACCACCCGTTCCTTGCCACCCTTGCCGAGCAGGCGCACGCTCCCGCGCCCGGGGGTGCGGTCGAGGTCGTCGACGTCGAGGCCGACGCCTTCGGAGATGCGTGCCCCGGTGGAGTAGACGAGCTCGAGCAGCGCCCGGTCGCGCAGCGGGACGGGGCCGTCGCCGAGCCCGGCCGCGTCGATGAGCCGGCCGACGTCGTCGACGGAGATGGCCTTGGGCAGGCGGCGTGGTTGCGCGGGCGGCCGCACGGCTCCGGCGGTGTCGGCGCCCGTGACCCCTTCGAGGAGCCAGAAGCGGTGCCACCCGCGCACCGCGACGACGGCGCGCGCGCTCGAGGCCGCCGAGAGCACGGCACGCCCGTCGGAGCCGGTGCGCAGGGCGAGCACGAAGTCCTCCACGTCGCGCTCGGTGACCTCGGACGGGTCGGTGCGGCCGGTGGCGGCCAGGTACGCGGCGTAGCGGTCGAGGTCGCGGCGGTAGGCGGCGACGGTGTTGACGGACAGGCCGCGTTCGACGGTCAGGTGCGCCAGGTACGTCTCGAGGGCCTCGTGCCACGGGTCGGTGCCCGTCATGGCGTGCGGCACCGCGCTCAGAACGGCAGGAAGACGTCGACGCAGATCGCCAGGCACACGATCGTCAGGTACGTGATCGAGGCGTGGAAGACCTTCATGGCCTTCAGGGGGCCGCGGGAGGGGTCCTTGGCACGCCGCCACAGCGACAGGCACGACCACAGGAACCACGCTCCGGCGCCCGTGGCGACGAGGCCGTAGACCCAGGTCAAGGAGGCCACGGGCCACAGGACGAGCGTGCAGGCGATCATCGCGAGGGTGTAGGCGACCATCTCGCGGGCGACCTTGGTGTCCTCGGCGACGACGGGCAGCATCGGCACGCCGGCGGCCTCGTAGTCGCGACGGAACTTCATCGACAGCGGCCAGTAGTGCGGCGGCGTCCAGAAGAAGACGACGCCGAACAGCAGCGCCGCCTCCCACGAGACGCCCTGCGTGACGGCCGACCATCCGATGAGGACGGGCATGCAGCCCGCGGCACCACCCCACACGATGTTCTGGGGTGTGCGCCGCTTGAGGATCATCGTGTAACCGACGACGTAGAGCAGGATCGCCCCGGCCGTCAGGAGCGCGGAGACCGCGTTGACCACGAACCACAGCCAGGCCAACGACACCGCGCCGAGCACGAGGCCGAAGGTGAGCGCCGCAGGTCCGGAGATCTCCCCGGTGGCGGTGCCGCGCCGCTTGGTGCGGTTCATCACCTGGTCGATGTCGCGGTCGATGTAGCAGTTGAGCACGTTGGCCGAACCGGCCGCGCCGGCGCCGCCGACGAGGGTGGCCAGCACGAGCCACAGGGACGGCAGACCGCGTTCGGCCAGGATCATCGTCGGCAGCGTCGTGACCAGCAGCAGCTCGATGACGCGGGGCTTGGTGAGGGCGACGTAGCCGGCGAGGGTGCGCCGCCATCCGCGGCGGGCGTCGGAAGGCAGGTGCGGGCGCGGACCGCGCGGCGGCGCAGGCGGGGCGAGCACGTCGTCGCCGGGTGCCACCTCGCCGGCGGACCCCTCCGGGGCGGAGGGGTGCACGGCCTCGTCCTGCGAGCGATCACGACCTGCGAACCCGTGGCCGCCCGTGCGCACCTTCGGCACCGGACGGGCCGACGCACCGGCGTCGTCGACGGGCGGAGGGCTGGTGAGGCGCACGCGCTGGGGGTCCGTTCGTGGAGCGGATGAGGGTCGAGCAGCCCCGCCATGGTACGGCCTCGCCCTCGGGGCGCACCCTCGACGAGGCCGTCGTGAAGGACCTTGGTCCTGTGAGTTTGGTCGCCTTCCTCGACCGGCCGATGCAGGTCCGGCCCCGTTCCGGGAGCGTCGTAGGTGCCGCCGGCCGTGGGACGGACGGTGCACGTGGCCGCCTGGCACCGGATATAGGCTCGGCGCAGACGGGCCGCGCGTCGGCGCGGACCCGGACCGGCACCCCGCAGGCGGGTGCTGTCCAGTGCGACATGACGCCCGGTCCCCCGGTCTCCCCCGGCCCCGGGCGGGAATGAGGTGCGGTGAACGCGAAGGCTCCCCTGGCGCAGACGGTCGGTTGGACCGATCTGGACATCCGGGCGGTCGACACCGTCCGTGTCCTGGCTGCTGACGCCGTCGAGAAGGTCGGCAACGGCCACCCTGGCACCGCGATCAGCCTCGCGCCCGCCGCCTACCTGCTCTACCAGAACGTGCTGCGGCACGACCCGGCCGACCCGCACTGGCTCGGTCGCGACCGGTTCATCCTCTCGGCCGGGCACTCCAGCCTCACGCAGTACATCCAGCTGTACCTGGGCGGCTTCGGCCTGGAGCTGGAGGACCTCGAGGCGCTGCGCACGTGGGGCTCGAAGACCCCGGGTCACCCCGAGTGGCGGCACACGGCCGGTGTCGAGATCACGACCGGCCCGCTGGGCCAGGGCCTGGCCTCCTCGGTCGGCTTCGCGATGGCCGCCCGTCGTGAGCGCGGCCTGCTCGACCCCGACGCAGCCCCGGGCACCAGCCCGTTCGACCACCACGTGTACGTGCTGGCCTCGGACGGTGACCTGCAGGAGGGCGTGACGAGCGAGGCGTCCTCGATCGCCGGCACGCAGGAGCTGGGCAACCTCATCGTGCTGTGGGACGACAACCACATCTCGATCGAGGGCGACACGCAGATCGCCTTCACCGAGGACGTGCTGGCCCGGTACGAGTCCTACGGCTGGCACGTGCAGTTCGTGGACTGGACGGCCGAGCCGGACGGCTACCGCGAGAACGTCGACGCGCTGCACGCGGCGATCGAGGCGGCCAAGGCCGTCACCGACAAGCCGTCGTTCATCGGCCTGCGCACGATCATCGCCTGGCCCTCGCCCACCAAGCAGAACGACCACGCCTCGCACGGCTCCAAGCTGGGCGGCACCGAGATCGCCGGCCTGAAGGAGCTGCTCGGCTTCGACCCGGAGAAGTCCTTCGACGTCGCCCCCGAGGTCATCGCCCACACGCGTGCGCTCGGCGAGCGCGCCAAGGCCGACCGCGCGACCTGGCAGGCCGGCTACGACGCGTGGCGCACCGCCAACCCGGAGCGGGCCACGCTGCTCGACCGGCTCGTCGAGGGCAAGCTGCCCGAGGACTGGGCCGAGGCGCTGCCGGTGTTCCCGGCCGGCAAGTCCGTCGCGACGCGTGCCGCCTCCGGCGACATCCTCTCCGCGCTGGCACCCGTGCTGCCCGAGCTGTGGGGCGGCTCGGCCGACCTGGCCGGTTCGAACAACACCACGATGAAGGGCGAGCCGTCCTTCCTGCCCACCGACCGCTCGACGCACTCGTTCGCCGGCACGCCGTACGGGCGCACGCTGCACTTCGGCATCCGTGAGCACGCCATGGGCGCGATCCTGTCGGGCATCACGCTGCACGGCCTGACGCGCGCGTACGGCGGCACGTTCTTCACGTTCAGCGACTACATGCGCGGGTCGGTCCGTCTGGCCGCGCTCATGGGCGTCCCGGCCGTGTACGTGTGGACGCACGACTCGATCGGCCTGGGCGAGGACGGCCCGACGCACCAGCCCATCGAGCACCTCACCGCGGTCCGGGCCATCCCGGGTCTGGCGATCGTGCGCCCGGCGGACGCCAACGAGACGGCACAGGCCTGGAAGGCGATCCTCGAGCGCACCGACGGTCCGGTCGGCCTGATCCTCACGCGTCAGAACGTCCCGACGTTCCCGCGCGGCGAGGACGGCTTCGCGTCGGCCGAGGGCGTCGCCCGCGGTGCGTACGTGCTGCTCGAGGCGAGCACCGGGACGCCCGAGGTCATCCTCATCGGCACCGGCTCGGAGGTGCAGCTCGCCGTCGAGGCGCGCACGCAGCTCGAGGCGGCCGGCGTGCCCACGCGCGTCGTCTCGGCTCCGTCGTTGGAGTGGTTCGCCGAGCAGGACGCGGACTACCGCGAGTCCGTGCTGCCGACCGTTGTGCGCGCCCGGGTGTCCGTCGAGGCCGGCCTGTCGCTGTCGTGGCACAAGATCGTCGGCGACGCCGGCCGTTCGGTGTCCATCGAGCACTACGGCGCCTCGGCCGACGCCGAGACGCTGTACCGCGAGTTCGGCGTCACGGCGCAGGCCGTCGTCGAGGCCGCGCACGAGTCGATCGCGGCGGTCGCCGCGACCCGGTGACCCGGTGACGGCCCGGGTGGCGAGAGGTCTGGAGCCTCCCGTCACCCGGACCGCACCCGCGGCCGTACCCACGGCTGCACCAGCGCGCCCCGCCGCAGCCACGGCGGGCACGTACGCAGGAGAAGGGGATCTCCATGGCTACGAGCACGACCCCGTTGGACCGTCTGACCTCCGCAGGCGTCGCCGTCTGGCTCGACGACCTGTCCCGCGAACGGCTGAGGTCGGGCAGCCTCGCGACGCTCGTCGCCCGCGGCGTCACGGGTGTCACGACGAACCCGACGATCTTCGCCGGCGCCCTGGCCCACGGCGACGCGTACACCGCCCAGCTGGCCGAGCTGGCCGCGGCCGGCACGCCCGTCGAGGACGCGGTGTTCACGATCACCACCGACGACGTCCGAGCCGCGGCCGACGTCCTGCGCCCGGTGCACGAGTCCACCGGCGGGGTCGACGGTCGCGTGTCGATCGAGGTCGACCCCCGCCTCGCCCGGGACACGGCCGGCACTGTCGCGGCCGCCAAGGCCCTGTGGGCCGCGGTCGATCGGCCCAACGTCCTCGTCAAGATCCCCGCGACGCTCGAGGGCCTGCCTGCCATCACGGCGGTCCTCGCCGAGGGCATCTCGGTCAACGTCACGCTGATCTTCTCGCTCGAGCGGTACCGCGCCGTCCTGGAGGCGTTCCAGCGCGGCCTCGAGCTGGCCCGGGAGGCCGGGCACGACCTGGCGCTGATCGCGTCGGTCGCCTCGTTCTTCGTCTCACGGGTCGACGCGGCGATCGACCCGAGGCTCGACGCCCTGGGCACCCCGCAGGCCGCCGCGCTGCGCGGCCACGCGGCGATCGCCAACGCGCGTCTGGCCTACGAGGTGTACGAGCACAGCGTGGCCACCCCACGGTGGGCGGCCCTGTCCGCCGCCGGTGCCCGCCCGCAGCGGCCGCTGTGGGCCTCGACCGGCGTCAAGGACAAGGCCTACCCCGACACCCGGTACGTCGACGAGCTCGTCGTGGCCGGGGTGGTCAACACGATGCCCGAGGGCACGCTCGAGGCGGTCGCCGACCACGGGCGCGTGACCGGCGACACCGTGACGGGCACCGGGCCGGTGTCCGCCCAGGTCGTCGAACGGCTCGCCGCGGTCGGCATCGACCTCGACGAGGTCACGAGCCTCCTCGAGCGGGAAGGCGTCGAGAAGTTCATCGCGAGCTGGGAGCAGCTGTTGAGCACCGTGGAGCAGGGACTGCAGGGCACCGCGTCGGGGGCCGACCGATGAGGCCCACCAAGGTCAGCGAGGGCCACAACCCTCTGCGGGACCCGCGCGACCGTCGCCTGCCTCGTATCGCCGGCCCCTGCGGGCTGGTCATCTTCGGGGTGACGGGCGACCTGGCCCGCAAGAAGCTGATGCCCGCCGTGTACGACCTGACCAACCGTGGGCTGCTGCCCCCGGGCTTCGCGCTCACCGGTTTTGCACGGCGCGACTGGGAGACGCAGGACTTCGCGCAGATCGTGCACGACTCGGTCGCCGAGCACGCCCGCACGCCGTTCCGTGAGGCGACGTGGCGGCAGCTGGCCGAGGGCATCCGGTTCGTGCAGGGCAGCTTCGACGACGACGACGCGTTCGACCGGCTGCGTGAGACCGTCGAGGAGCTCGACGTCTCACGCGGTACGGGCGGCAACCACGCCTTCTACCTGTCCGTGCCGCCCAGCGCGTTCCCGGTGGTGTCCAAGCAGCTGGCCCGTTCCGGGCTGTCCCAGCCGCAGGAGAACACCTGGCGGCGGGTCATCATCGAGAAGCCGTTCGGCCACGACCTGGCCTCCGCCCGCGAGCTCAACGACATCGTGTCCCAGGTCTTCCGCCCGGACGACATCTTCCGGATCGACCACTACCTGGGCAAGGAGACGGTGCAGAACCTGCTGGCGCTGCGCTTCGCGAACCAGCTGTTCGAACCGATCTGGAACGCGAACTACGTCGACCACGTGCAGATCACCATGGCCGAGGACATCGGCATCGGCGGCCGGGCCGGGTACTACGACGGCATCGGCGCAGCCCGCGACGTCATCCAGAACCACCTGCTGCAGCTGCTGGCCCTGACCGCGATGGAGGAGCCCGTCTCGTTCGACGCCGACGACCTGCGCGCGGAGAAGGAGAAGGTCCTCTCGGCCGTCCGCCTGCCGCGCGACCTGGGCAAGCACACCGCGCGCGGGCAGTACGCCGCCGGGTGGCAGGGCGGGGAGAAGGTCGTCGGCTACCTCGAGGAGGAGGGCTTCGACCCGGCCTCCACCACCGAGACGTTCGCCGCGATCCGCGTCGACATCGACACCCGTCGCTGGGCCGGCGTCCCGTTCTACCTGCGCACCGGCAAGCGCCTGGGGCGGCGGGTCACCGAGATCGCCGTGGTGTTCAAGCGCGCCCCGCACCTGCCGTTCGAGTCCACGGCCACCGAGGAGCTCGGCAAGAACGCCCTGGTCATCCGCGTGCAGCCCGACGAGGGCGTCACCCTGCGGTTCGGGGCGAAGGTCCCCGGCACCGCCATGGAGGTCCGCGACGTCACGATGGACTTCGGGTACGGGCACGCGTTCACCGAGTCCTCCCCCGAGGCCTACGAACGCCTCATCCTGGACGTGCTGCTCGGCGACCCCCCGCTGTTCCCCCGGCACGAGGAGGTCGAGCTGTCCTGGAAGATCCTGGACCCCATCACGCAGTACTGGGCGTCCAAGGGCCGACCGGAGCCCTACCGCTCCGGCACCTGGGGACCGGCCTCGGCCGACGAGATGATGGCGCGTGACGGACGCGCCTGGAGGCGACCGTGATCATCGACCTGCCCGCCACGACCACCCGCGACATCAACAAGCGGCTGATCACCGAACGTGACGAGGGCGGCGCCGTCGCCCTCGGCCGCGTGCTCACCCTCATCATCGACGTCGGCAACCGCGACCCCGAGCCCGCCATCGAGGCCGCCAACGACGCCTCCCGCGAACACCCCTGCCGGGTCCTCGTCCTGACCCAGGACGACGCCGAGCACACCGCCACCCTCGACGCCCAGATCCGTCTGGGCGGCGACGCGGGCGCGAGCGAGGTCATCGTGCTGCGCCCCACCCCGGACCTGGCGGAGCACCTCGACACCCTCGTCATGCCCCTCCTGCTGCCCGACGCCCCGATCGTCACCTGGTGGCCCTACGAGGTGCCCGAGAACCCCGGCCGGCACCCCCTGGGACGCATGGCCCAGCGCCGCATCACCGACTCGACCCAGTGCACCAACCCGTCGGCGGCCCTTCGCCGCCTGTCCCAGGTGCACGTCGAGGGCGACACCGACCTCGCCTGGACCCGCGCGACCCTCTGGCGCGGGCTCATCGCCGCCACCCTCGACCAGCCGCCCTACGAGTCGGTGCACCACGCCGTCGTGACCGGGCAGTCCGACCACCCCTCGGTCGACCTCGTCGCCGCCTGGCTCGCCCAGGCGCTGCGCTGCCCGGTCACCATCGACCGCGTCAAGGACGCCCCCGCGATCACCTCCGTGCGCCTGACCCGCGCCTCCGGCGACATCGTGCTCGAGCGCCCCGACGGCAAGACGGCGGCGCTCATCCAGCCTGACCAGCCCGAGCACCGCATCGCCCTGCCCATCCGGCTCCTGCGCGAGTGCCTCGCCGAGGAGCTGCGTCGGCTCGACCCCGACGACGTCTACGGGGAGGTCCTGCAGAAGGGCCTGGCCAGGATCGACGCATGAGCGCCCCCGCACGCGAGGTCGTCGTCCACCCCGACGCGAACGTGCTCGCCGCGGCCACGGCGGCCCGGCTGCTGACGCACCTGGTCGACACGCAGTCCCACCGTGCGCCCGTGCACGCCGTGCTCACGGGCGGGACCGTCGGGATCGCGACGCTTGCGGCCGTGGCCGCCAGCCCGGCCCGCGACGCGGTGGACTGGTCGCAGGTGCACCTGTGGTGGGGAGACGAGCGCTTCCTTCCCGACGGCGACCCCGACCGCAACGAGACGCAGGCGCGCGGTGCCCTGCTCACCGCACTGGGCGAGGCGCTCCCCTCGGCGAACGTGCACGCGGTCCCCGCGCTCGGCCCGGACGTCCCGACGCCCGAGGTCGCCGCAGAACGGTACGCATCCGAGCTGGCTTCCTTCGCCACGGACGGTGCCGAGGTCCCGACGTTCGACGTGCTGATGCTCGGCATGGGTCCTGACGGCCACGTGGCCTCGCTGTTCCCGGGCCACGTCGCGCTCGGCGCGAGCGGGGTGGCGACCGTGGGCGTGCACGGCTCCCCCAAGCCGCCACCCCTGCGGGTCTCCCTGACGTTCGAGGCCCTGCGCGCGGCCCGGCAGGTGTGGGTCGTCGCCGCCGGCGCCGAGAAGGCCGACGCGGTGGCCTCGGCCTTGGCCGACGCACCGGTCAGCCTCACGCCCGCCGCGGGCGCTTACGGCACGGAGCGGACGCTGTGGCTCGTGGACGCCGCCGCGGTGTCGGAGGCCCCTGCCGTTCCCGGTCCGTCACAGGCGCACTGAGCGCGCCTGAGAGCACCCCTACGGGCCGGCCGGGTCCCGACCAGAAGACGAGGAGCCCCGCACCGGTCGGTGCGGGGCTCCTCGTCGGTCACGCAGGCGGAACGGGCAGGATCAGCCGCCGCGACGGGCCCGCAGCGCGGCGAGCGCCTCGTCGAGGATCGCGGCGCCGTCCTCGTCGGACCGCCGCTCCTTCACGTAGGCCAGGTGCGTCTTGTAGGGCTCGTTCTTCGAGGGGGACGGCGGGTTCTCCTGGTCCTGCCCGGCCGGGAAGCCGCATCGAGGGCAGTCCCACGTCACGGGCGCCTCCTCGGCGGCCTCCTCGGCGAAGCTGGGGCGCGTCTCGTGCCCGTTGGCGCACCAGTACGAGATCCAGACGCGGGGTGCCGCGTCCCCCCGTTCGGCCTCGCCCATCGGACCGGCACCGACTCGCGACCCTCTGATCGCACTCCCGCTGGCCATCGTCAGCCCTTCAGCTCACGCGCTCGACGAGGCCGAGCAAGATGATCACGACCGTCCAGACCAGCGCGACCCCCACCGTGATCCGGTTGAGGTTGCGCTCGGCGACGCCCGAGCTGCCCGCGCTGCTCGTGATGCCGCCGCCGAACATGTCGGACAGGCCGCCACCCTTGCCCTTGTGCAGCAGCACGAGAGGGACGAGCAGGAGGCTGGTCAGGACCAGCATCACCTGGAGGGAGATGCGCAGAGCGTTCACGGCAGCGTGGGTTCCTCACTGGACGGACGGTCGCCGCGACGTACGCCGGCGACGGTGGTGGACCGCGGTACAGGGTAGGTGACGACCGGGCGTGGAAGCCACCACCCCGCGCTGACGCGGGTCCCGGAGATCCGGGGCGAGCCCGCCTCGGGGACCCGCGTCAGCACCTGACGGACGGTTCCGGTCAGAGACCGACCGCGTGCGCCTGGTAGCGCGCGATCTTGGCGAACTCCTCCGGGTCGAGGCTCGCGCCGCCGACCAGAGCGCCGTCGACGTCGGGCTTCGCCATGATCGAGGCGACGTTCGACGACTTCACGGAACCGCCGTAGAGCACGCGCACGGCGTCGGCCGTGGCCTGGTCGTACAGCTCGGCGATCCGCACGCGGATGGCGCCGCACAGCTCCTGGGCGTCCTCCGGCGTCGCCGTCTCGCCCGTGCCGATCGCCCAGACCGGCTCGTACGCGACGACGATCGTGGCGACCTGCTCGGCGCTCAGACCCTCGAGCGCACCGTCGAGCTGACGCAGCGTGTGCGGGACGTGCTCGCCGGCCTTGCGGACCTCGAGCTCCTCGCCGACGCACAGGATCGGCAGCAGGCCGGCGCCGAGCGCCGACTTCACCTTGGCGTTGACGATCGGCTCGTCCTCGTGGTGGAACTGCCGACGCTCCGAGTGACCGACCGCGACGTACTTCACGCCGAGCTTGGCCAGGAACAGCGGCGAGATCTCACCGGTGTACGCACCCGACTCGTGGGCCGAGACGTCCTGGGCGCCGTAGGCGATCTCCAGCTTGTCGGCGTCCACGAGCGTCTGCACGCTGCGCAGGTCGGTGAACGGCGGCAGGACCGCGACCTCGACGGCGCCGAAGTCGTGCTTGGCGTCCTTGAGCGTCCACGCGAGCTTCTGCAGCGTGTGGGTGGCCTGGTGGTGGTCCAGGTTCATCTTCCAGTTGCCCGCCATCAGCGGGGTACGGGTCGTCATGTGTCAGTCCTCCAGAACTGCGATGCCGGGGAGCGTCTTGCCCTCGAGCAGCTCGAGGGAGGCGCCGCCACCGGTCGAGATGTGGCCGAAGCCGGCCTCGTCGAAGCCGAGCAGACGGACGGCCGCGGCGGAGTCGCCACCGCCGACGATCGAGAAGCCCTCGCTGTCGACGAGCGCCTGCGCGACGGCCCTGGTGCCCGCGGCGTAGGTCGGACGCTCGAACACGCCCATGGGGCCGTTCCAGGCGATGGTCTTCGCACCGAGGATCGCCTCACGGAAGAGCTCGCCCGACTTCGGGCCGATGTCCAGGCCCATCTTGTCGGCCGGGATGGCGTCGGCGGCGACGGTCTCGGCGTCGTCCGAGCCGAACTCGGGGGCGACGACGATGTCGACCGGCAGGACGATCTCGACGCCGGCCTCCTGGGCCTGCGCGAGGTAGCCCTTGACCGTCTCGACCTGGTCCTGCTCGAGCAGCGAGGAACCGACCTCGTGGCCCTGGGCCTTGAGGAAGGTGAAGACCATGCCGCCGCCGATGAGCAGCTTGTCGGCCTTGGTCAGCAGGTTGCCGATGACGCCGAGCTTGTCGGAGACCTTCGCGCCGCCGAGGACGACGACGTAGGGACGCTCCGGGTCCTCCACGGCCTTGCGGAGGGCCTCGACCTCGGCCAGCACGAGCAGGCCGGCCGCGTGCGGCAGGCGCAGCGCCACGTCGTACACGGAGGCCTGCTTGCGGTGGACCACGCCGAAGCCGTCGGACACGAACGCGTCCGCAAGCGCAGCGAGCTCGTCGGCGAGCTCGCCACGGACGGCATCGTCCTTGGAGGTCTCACGGGCGTCGAAGCGGATGTTCTCGAGGAGCGCGATCTGGCCGTCCTCGAGGGCGGCGACGGTGGCCTTGGCCGACTCGCCGATGGTGTCCTCGGCGAGCGGGACCGGCTGGCCGAGCAGCTCGGACAGGCGGGCCGCGACGGGCGCGAGGGAGTACTTGGCCTCCGGCGCCCCCTTCGGTCGGCCGAGGTGAGCGGTCACGACGACGCGCGCACCGGCGGACAGCAGCGCCTGCAGCGTCGGCAGGGCCGCACGCACACGGCCGTCGTCGGTGATGGTCGTGCCGTCGAGCGGCACGTTGAAGTCCGAACGGACGAGCACGCGCTTGCCGCGCAGGTCGCCGAGGTCCTCGATGGTCTTCATGATCTCCTACCTTGCCGGGCGGCCGCCGCCGAGGGCGTGCCGGGGGGAACGCAGCTGCTCACACATGACTGCGTCCGCGTGCACCGGGGCCGGGTGGCCGCCGGCGCACGCGGACGCAGGACCGTCGCTACGAGAGCGTCGGAGTCGTCAGAGACGCTCGCCGACGTAGCTCGTGAGGTTGACGAGGCTGTTGGAGTAGCCCCACTCGTTGTCGTACCAGGCGATGATCTTCACCAGGTCGCCGGACACCTTGGTCAGCTTCGAGTCGAAGATGCTCTGGTGCGGGTTCGTGACGATGTCGCTCGAGACGATCTCGTCCGTGACGTACTCCAGAACGCCCTTCAGCGGGCCCTCGGCGGCGGCCTTGACCGCAGCGTTGACCTCGTCGACCGTGACCTCGCGCGAGGCGGTGAAGGTCAGGTCCGTGGCCGAGCCGGTGATCGTCGGCACGCGGAGCGCGAAACCGTCGAGCTTGCCCTTGAGCTCGGGGAGCACGAGGGCGACGGCCTTGGCCGCACCGGTCGAGGTCGGGACGATGTTCTGCGCGGCGGCGCGGGCACGACGAAGGTCGCGGTGCGGGCCGTCCTGCAGGTTCTGGTCACCGGTGTAGGCGTGGATCGTGGTCATGAGGCCACGCTCGATGCCGATGGCGTCGTTGAGCGCCTTCGCCACGGGGGCGAGGCAGTTCGTCGTGCACGACGCGTTGGAGATGATGTGGTGCGCGGCGGCGTCGTAGTCGGTGTGGTTCACACCCATGACGAAGGTCGCGTCCTCGTTCGAGGCCGGGGCCGAGATGATGACCTTCTTGGCGCCCGCCTCGATGTGGGCCTTCGCCTTGGTCGCGTCCGTGAAGAAGCCGGTCGACTCGATGACGATGTCGGCACCCAGCTCGCCCCAGGGGAGGTCGGCAGGGTTGCGCTCGGCGAGGGCACGGATCTTCTTGCCGTCGACGATGATGTTCTCGTCGTCGAACTCCACGCTCAGCGGGAAGCGGCCGAGCACCGTGTCGTACTTGAGCAGGTGCGCGAGCGTCTTGTTGTCCGTGAGGTCGTTCACGCCGACGATCTCGATGTCAGCGCCCGACGCGATGATCGCCCGGTAGAAGTTGCGACCGATACGGCCGAAGCCGTTGATGCCGACCTTGATGGTCACTTGCCCTCCTCGGCACGCGCCGAACAAGGTCGGCGCACACAGTTGGTGATGGGTTCACGCACGCCGCTGTGCGCTGCCCGGGTGCGGTGTGACGGCCGTCCAACTCATTGCCGACCACCGACCTGCGGGTGGCACGAGCCTATACCGAACGGGTGGTTATCCACGGGACGTAGGTCTCACGGCGAGACGCACCGTCCACGCCCTGGCCCGCAGGTCACAGATCCAGCAGGTCAGGGCTCAGGCCGGCCTCGGTGTCCGGGATGCCCAGCTCGGACGCGCGCTTGTCGGCGGTCGCCAGCAGACGTCGGATCCGACCCGCCACGGCGTCCTTGGTCAGGACCGGGTCGGCCAGCTTCCCGAGCTCTTCGAGCGAGGCCTCCTTGTGCGCCAGGCGCAGCTCGCCGGCCTGCCGCAGGTGCTCGGGAAGGTCGTCGCCGAGGATCTCGAAGGCACGTTCGACGCGGGCGCCCGCGGCCACCGCCGCACGCGCCGACCGACGCAGGTTCGCGTCGTCGAAGTTCGCGAGCCGGTTCGCCGTGCCGCGCACCTCGCGCCGGACCCTGCGCTCCTCCCAGACGAGCATCGTCTCGTGCGCACCGAGCCGGGCCAGCATCGCGGCGATCGCGTCGCCGTCGCGGATGACGACCCGGTCGATGCCCCGGACCTCGCGCGCCTTGGCCGCGATGCTCAGCCGCCGTGCGGCACCGACGAGCGCCAGCGCCGCCTCCGGGCCCGGGCACGTGACCTCGAGCGACGACGAACGACCCGGCTCGGTCAGCGACCCGTGCGCGAGGAACGCGCCGCGCCACGCCGCCTCGGCCTCGCCGATGCCCGCCGAGACGACCTGCGGCGGGAGCCCGCGGACCGGTCGACCCCGGTTGTCCAGCAGACCCGTCTGTCGTGCCAGGGACTCGCCGTCCTTGACGACACGGACCACGTAGCGGCTCCCGCGGCGCAGGCCACCGCCGGACACGACGATGATGTCGCTCTCGTGCCCGTAGATCTCCGAGATGGCCTGCCGGAGGCGACGGGCCGCGATGCCCGTGTCCAGCTCGGCCTCGATGACGATCCGGCCCGAGATGATGTGCAGCCCGCCTGCGAAGCGCAGGGTCGCCGAGACCTCAGCCTTCCGGCACGACGTCTTGTCCACCTTCAACCGGGCGAGCTCGTCCTTCACCTGTGCCGTCAACGCCATGGCGTCATCCTGCCATCTGACGAGGCCTCCGGTGGCCGCGACCAGGGCGGACCACGAGGCGCACGCAGGGGCGCCGACAGATCAGGTCTGCCTGCGCACGACGTCGCCCAGGAACCCCTCGATGACGTCGCGGTACGCGGCGGCGAGCCGCAACGGGTCGTGCCGCCCGGTCCCGTCACCGCGGCTGACCTGACGCAGCAGGAGCCGCGCGCCCATGGCACGGGCACGCTCGGTCACGGCGTCCACGTCCTCGACCGCGGCAGGGTCCGCGACGATGGTGTGCACGCGCAGCGTCGCGGCGTGCTCGCGCAGCGCGTCCAGGTGCGCCTCGGCGCGCATGCCGTCGGTCTCGCCCTGCGCCTCCGGCTCCAGGTTCAGCGTGAGGACGATCGGGGCGGACGTCGCCAGGAGCGCGTCCCGCAGCGCCGGGACCAGCAGGTGCGGGAGCACCGAGGTGTACCAGGACCCCGGACCCAGGACCACCCAGTCCGCCTCGGCGACCGCGGCGAGCGCCTCGGGGCATGCCGCGGGCTCGGCCGGCACGAGCCGCACCCGCGTGATCGGCTCGGCCGTCAGCGCGACCGAGCTCTGCCCCCGCACGACCACGAGAGAGCCGTCGGACCGGCGCACGTCCGCCTCGATCTCGAGCGGGACGGCCGCCATCGGCAGCACGCGCCCGCGGGCGCCGAGCAGACGGCCGACGAGGTCGAGGCCCTCGACCGTGTCACCGAGCAGCTCCCAGATCGCGACGATGAGCAGGTTGCCGACCGCGTGCCGGTCCAGGCTCCCCGTCGAGGCGAAGCGGTGCTGCAGCACGTCACGCCACGTCCTGCCCCAGTCGGAGTCGTCGCACAGCGCGGCCAACGCCATCCGCAGGTCGCCGGGCGGGAGCACGTCGAGCTCCTCGCGCAACCTGCCGGACGAACCGCCGTCGTCAGCGACCGTCACGACGGCGGTGATCCGGTCCGTCATCAGGCGCAGCGCCGACAGCGACGCCGACAGGCCGTGCCCACCACCCAGCGCGACGACCGCCGGGCTCGGCGGACGGCCCGCCCTCATTCGCGACCGAGGTCGCGGGCGGCGACCGTCACGCTGTGACCCAGGGACGCCAGGCGACGGGCGATCGCCTCGCTGATCGCCACCGACCGGTGCTTGCCGCCCGTGCAGCCGACAGCGATCGTCACGTAGCGCTTCTCCTCGTGCACGTACCCGGCGAGCACGGGCTCGAGCGCGTCGACGTAGCGCTCGATGAACTGCCGGGCGCCCGGCAGCCCCAGCACGTAGTCACGCACCGGCGCGTCCCGGCCGGTCAGGTGCCGCAGCTCGGTCACCCAGTACGGGTTGGCGAGGAACCTGACGTCGACCACGTGATCGGCGTCGAGCGGGATGCCGTACTTGAACCCGAACGAGACGACCGAGATGCGCAGGGTGTCGTCCGACGGGCGAGCGATCGCGGCACGCACCTCACGCGCCAGGTCGTGCACGTTGAGCGACGAGGTGTCGATCAGCAGGTCCGCGCGCTGCCGGATGTCCTCCAGCAGGGCACGCTCCGCACCGATGCCGTCCAGGATCCGACCGTCGCCCTGCAGGGGGTGCGGGCGGCGCACCTGCTCGTACCGCCGCACGAGGACCTCGTCGGACGCGTCGAGGAACAGCACGCGGTACTGCACCCCTGACGCCCGCAGCGCCGTCAGGACCTGAGCCAGGTCGGCGAAGAACTCGCGACCACGCACGTCGACGACGGCCGCCAGGCGCTGCGCACCCACACCCGCCGACCCGCTGGTCAGCATGCCCACCAGATGGGTGAGCATCTGCGCGGGCAGGTTGTCGACCACGTACCAGCCGAGGTCCTCCAGCACCGCGGCCGCACGGGTGCGCCCCGCACCGGACATCCCGGTGATGACCAGGACCTCGGGCTCCTCGCTGCGCGGGCCGGCCGCGGACGCCTCCAGCGCCGGGATGCCGTGCGGGACGGACAGCGGCGCGGGCTCGCGGTTCATGCCTCCAGCATGCCAGCCACGGTCGTCCCGTCCCTGTTCGACGCGGCCGGTCGAGGAGCCCCGCCCCCCCCTGGCGACTCCTCGACCGCTGCGGGGGCGGGCGTGGGGGCGGAGGCCCCCGGAGGCGTCGCGGTCCCCTGCAGGGCGGCGACGACGGCGGCGGCCGTCCGCTCACCCATGCCCGGAACCGTCGCGATCTCCTCGACGGACGCGGCACGCAGCCGCTTCACCGAGCCGAAGTGGCGCAGCAACGAGGCCTGGCGGGCGGGCCCGAGACCCGGCACGTCGTCGAGCACGGACACGGTCATGCCCTTGCTGCGGCGCTTGCGGTGCGCGGTGATGGCGAACCGGTGCGCCTCGTCGCGCAGGCGTTGCAGCAGGTAGAGGCCCTCCGAGCTGCGCTGCAGGATCACCGGGTACTCCTCCCCCGGCAACCAGACCTCCTCGAGCCGCTTCGCCAGACCGCACAAGGCCACGTCGTCCACCCCGAGCTCGGCGAGGGCCGCGGCCGCGGCCGCCACCTGGGGCGGGCCGCCGTCCACGACCACGAGGTTCGGCGGGTAGGCGAACCTCGTGGGCCGCCCCGTCTCGGCATCCACGGGACCTGAACGCAGACCGTCCTCGTCGTCGCCTCCGCCGATCTCGAGCTCGCCGGAGGCCGCCCGGTCGGCAAGGTACCGGCGGAACCGGCGGGTGATCACCTCGTGCATCGCCGCGGTGTCGTCGCGTGCACCCTCGCCCTCGGGGCCCCGCACGGAGAACAGCCGGTACTCGCTCTTGCGCGCCATGCCGTCCTCGAACACGACCATCGAGGCCGACTGGAACGTGCCCTGGTTGTGCGAGACGTCGTAGCACTCGATCCGCAACGGCGCGGTCGCCAGGTCCAGCGCCTCCTGGATCTCGCGCAACGCCTGGCTGCGCGTCGTCAGGTCGCCCGCACGACGGGTGCGGTGCAGCACGAGCGCGTGCTCGGCGTTCTTCAGGACCGTGCGCGCCAGCTCGTGCTTGTCCCCACGCTGCGGGACCCGCACGTGCACGCGGCCGCCACGCAGACCCGTCAGCCAGTCCTCCACCTGGTCGACCTCCGGCGGCAGCACCGGGACGAGCACCTCGCGCGGGACCGCACCGGCCTGCACGTCCTCGCCGCCGTAGACCTGCTGCAGCAGGTGCTCGACGAGCTCGGCGTCCGTGACGTCCTCCACCTTCTCCACGACCCAGCCGCGCTGGCCACGGATCCGGCCGTCGCGCACGTGGAAGACCTGCACGGCAGCCTCGAGCTCGTCGCCCGACAAGGCGAAGACGTCGGCCTCCGTACCGTCGGGCAGCACCACGGCGTTCTTCTGCATCGCCGTCTCGAGCGTCGCGATGTCGTCCCGCAGCCGGGCGGCACGTTCGTAGTCGAGGTCCGCCGCCGCCTCCTTCATCCTGGCGGTCAGCCGACGCGTGAACCGGGCCGTGTCGCCCGCCATGAAGTCGCAGAAGTCCTGCGCCAGCGCCCGGTGGTCGTCCGGCGCGATCCGACCCACGCACGGCGCCGAGCACTTGTCGATGTAGCCGAGCAGGCACGGCCTGCCCTGCTGGTTCGCGCGCCGGAACACCCCGGCCGAGCACGTGCGCACCGGGAACACGCGCAGCAGCAGGTCCACCGTCTCGCGGATGGCCCACGCGTGCGCGTACGGCCCGAAGTACCTGGTGCCCGCCCGCTTGGCGCCGCGCAGCACCTGGACCCGCGGGAACTCCTCGGCCATCGTCACCGCGAGGTACGGGTACGACTTGTCGTCGCGGTACTTCACGTTGAACCGCGGGTCGAACTCCTTGATCCAGGAGTACTCCAGCGCGAGCGCCTCGACCTCCGTGCCCACGACCGTCCACTGCACCGAGGCCGCGGTCGTGACCATCTGCTGCGTGCGCGGGTGCAGGTTCGCCAGGTCCTGGAAGTAGCTGCTCAGCCGCTGCCGAAGGCTCTTGGCCTTGCCGACGTAGATGACCCGTCCGTGCTCGTCACGGAAGCGGTACACGCCCGGGGAGTCGGGGATCTCCCCCGGGGCGGGTCGGTAGGTCGCAGGATCGGCCATGCCTCCGAGCCTAGTTCGCGGCACCCACGGCCCCGTGCGGCGCGGGACCTGCTCCGAGCGGTCAAGGAGCCGTCCAGGGGCCCGCGGACGCCCCGACCGGCCCCGGGCGAAGCGGTCCGATAGCGTGAGGCATGGGCATCGTTCACGCGTACTCCGTCGACCTGACCTGGACCGGCGCGCGCACGGCCGGGACGACGAGCTACACCTCGTACGGCCGCGACCACGAGCTCACCGGTGAGGGCAAGCCGCCGCTGCTCGGCACCTCCGACCCGGCGTTCCGGGGCGACCCGGAACGGTGGTCGCCCGAGGACCTGCTGGTCGGCTCGCTCTCCCAGTGCCACATGCTGTGGTTCCTGCACCTGGCCGCGGCGGCCGGTGTCGTGGTCACCGGGTACAGCGACCACGCGACGGGCTCCATGCGCATCGAGGCCGCCGGGCACGGGCACTTCTCCGAGGTCGTCCTGCACCCGCGCGTCGTGCTGTCACCCGGCGCGCACATGCCGGACGGGCGCGCCGTCGGCGACGGCGACCTCGCCGAGCTGCACCACCGGGCCCACGAGCACTGCTTCATCGCCCGCTCGGTGAACTTCCCGGTGCGGCACGAACCCGTCCCGCTCGCGCACACGCACATCGCCGGCTGAGCCACGCGGGGACACCCTCGACGAGGCAGACCTGCGACCTACGCGATCTCAGGCGGAGGCCTCCACGAGGGCACCGGTCGGGTCGAGCACCTCGGCCAAGAAGCGCCCGGTGTGACTGGCCGCGACCGTCGCGACGTGCTCGGGCGTGCCCTCGGCGACGACGAGACCGCCGCCGTTGCCACCCTCGGGCCCCATGTCGACCACCCAGTCGGCGTTCTTGATCACGTCGAGGTTGTGCTCGATGACGATCACCGAGTTGCCCTTGTCGACGAGCGACTGCAGCACGCCGAGCAGCTTGCGGATGTCCTCGAAGTGCAGGCCCGTGGTCGGCTCGTCGAGGACGTAGATCGTGCGACCTGTGGAGCGACGCTGCAGCTCGGCGGCGAGCTTGACCCGCTGGGCCTCGCCGCCCGAGAGCGTCGGAGCCGGCTGCCCGAGCCGCACGTATCCCAGACCGACGTCGACGAGCGTGCGCAGGTGCCGGGCGATCGCCGGGACGGCCGAGAAGAACTCCGCGGCCTCCTCGATCGGCATGTCGAGCACGTCGGCCACCGTCTTGCCCTTGAAGTGCACCTCGAGCGTCTCGCGGTTGTAGCGCGCCCCGTGGCACACCTCGCACGGGACGTACACGTCCGGCAGGAAGTTCATCTCGATCTTCAGCGTGCCGTCACCCGAGCACGCCTCGCAGCGACCGCCCTTGACGTTGAAGGAGAACCTGCCCGGCGCGTACCCGCGGACCTTGGCCTCGGTCGTCTCGGCGAAGAGCTTGCGCACGTGGTCCCACACGCCCGTGTAAGTCGCCGGGTTCGAACGGGGCGTGCGACCGATCGGGCCCTGGTCGACGTGCACGACCTTGTCGAGGTGCTCGAGGCCCGTCACACGCTTGTGCCGCCCGGCCACCTGACGCGCACCGTTGAGCTCGTTGGCCAGCACCGTGTACAGGATCGAGTTGACGAGCGTCGACTTGCCCGAGCCGGACACGCCCGTGACGGCCGTGAGCGTGCCGAGCGGGAAGGACACGTCGATGCCCTGCAGGTTGTGCTCTCGCGCTCCGACGACCGTGAGCCTGCGCTTGGGGTCGACCGGTCGACGTGCGGCGGGCATCGGGATCGATCGACGGCCCGACAGGTAGGCACCCGTCACCGAGTCCGGTGAGGCAAGCAGGCCGGCGAGGTCCCCGGAGTGGACGACGTAACCGCCGTGCTCCCCCGCGCCCGGACCGATGTCGACGATCCAGTCCGCGGTGCGGATCGTGTCCTCGTCGTGCTCGACGACGATGAGCGTGTTGCCGAGGTCGCGCAGCCGCGTGAGCGTGTCGATCAGCCGCCGGTTGTCCCGCTGGTGGAGCCCGATCGACGGCTCGTCGAGGACGTAGAGCACGCCGACCAGGCCGGAGCCGATCTGCGTCGCGAGCCGGATGCGCTGGGCCTCGCCACCCGACAGCGTGGCGGCCGGGCGCATGAGCGAGAGGTAGTCGAGACCGACGTCGAGCAGGAAGCCGAGCCGCGCCTGGATCTCTTTGAGCACCTGCGCGGCGATCGCGGCCTCCCGCTCACCGAGCACCAGGGCGTTGAGGAACTCCGAGGCCTCGCGGATCGGGAGGTCGCAGACCTCGGCGATCGACCGCTCGCCGACCCGGACGGCGAGCACCTCGGGCTTGAGCCGTGCCCCGCGGCAGACCGGGCACGGCACCTCACGCATGAAGGCCTCGTACTTCTCCTTGCTCCAGTCGGAGTCCGTCTCGGAGTGCCGGCGCTCGAGGAAGGTGAGGACGCCCTCGAAGCCCGTGGAGTACTGGCGCTCACGACCCCAGCGGTTCTTGTACCGGACGTGCACCTCGTGGTTCTGACCGTGCAGCACCGCGTCCTTGGCCCGCTGCGGCAGGGCACGCCACGGCATGTCCATCGAGAAGCCGAGATCGTCCGCGAGCGCGCCGAGCACGCGGGTGAAGTACTCGCTGGACACCTGCGCCCACGGGGCGACGGCGCCCTCGGCGAGCGAGAGGTCCTCGTCGGGGATGACCAGCTCGGGGTCGACCTCGAGCCGCGACCCGATGCCCGTGCACTCGGGGCAGGCGCCGTAGGGCGCGTTGAAGGAGAACGTGCGCGGCTCGATCTCGTCGAGCGTGAGGACGTGGTCGTTGGGGCAGGCCCGGTGCTCGGAGAACCTGCGCTCGCGCTGCGGGTCGTCGGCATCGGCGTCGACGAGCTCGACGACGAGGAGACCGGCGGCCAGACCGAGAGCGGTCTCGACGGAGTCGGTGAGCCGGCGCTGCACGCCCTCGCGGGAGACGAGGCGGTCGACGACGACCTCGATGTCGTGCTTGAGCTTCTTCTCCAGAGCGGGGGGCTCGGTGAGCTGGACGACCTCGCCGTCGACCCGGGCCCGGGCGAAGCCCTTCGCCTGCAGCTCGCGGAACAGGTCGGCGTACTCCCCCTTGCGTCCGCGGACGACGGGGGCGAGCACCTGGTAGCGGGTGCCTTCGGGGAGCTCGAGCAGGCGGTCGACGATCTGCTGCGGCGTCTGGGCGGTGACGCGCTCACCGCAGGTCGGGCAGTGCTGCGTGCCCGCGCGGGCGAAGAGCAGACGCAGGTAGTCGTAGACCTCGGTGATGGTGCCGACGGTCGAGCGCGGGTTGCGGTTCGTCGACTTCTGATCGATCGACACCGCGGGCGAGAGGCCCTCGATGAAGTCGACGTCGGGCTTGTCCATCTGGCCGAGGAACTGCCGGGCGTAGGCCGACAGGGACTCCACGTACCGCCGCTGCCCCTCGGCGAAGATCGTGTCGAACGCGAGCGAGGACTTCCCGGAGCCGGACAGGCCCGTGAAGACGATGAGCCTGTCGCGCGGGAGGTCGAGGTCCACGTTGCGCAGGTTGTGCTCTCGGGCGCCCTGCACCACCAGTCGGTCGTTCACCCGCGGAAGTCTACGTCGCGCGACGGACATTCGCACACATGTTCGATCTTCTCGTGCCGGGTCGCTCGCGGGCGTGAGCGGGCGCGACGGCGTGCGGCCGGGACGAGAATGCTCCTGGGGTCTCGCGCGGGGGCGACGGCCCTCGACCCCACCCACGCGCAGGAGGCGAGCCCGTGCCCTACACCGGTGAGGTGACCGTCGGCGGTCCCAGCGACCTGCGGGTCCTGGACGAGGTCGAGATCCGCAAGCTCGCGGTGGGTCCCGGTGACAACGACGTCTACCTGCTGACCTGTCGTCGGGACGGCGCCCAGCTGCTCGTGGATGCCGCCGACGAGCCGGGTCGCCTCGTCGATCTCGTCCGGGAGGGTTCCGGGGCGACGCGGCTGGACCATGTCGTCACGACGCACCGGCACCCGGACCACCACCGGGCGCTGAGGTCGCTGGTGGCCGTGACGGGGGCTCCGGTCGCCGCAGGGGCACCGGACGCCGAGGCGATCACGGAGGCGACCGAGGTGCACGTCGCGCACCGCCTGCACCACGGCGACACGCTCACGGTCGGTCACGTGTGCGTCGAGGTGATCGCTCTGCGGGGGCACACGCCGGGCTCGGTCGCCCTGGTGTACCGCGAGCCCGAGCACGTCGAGGCGCCGGGGGCGGTGGCCGGACGGGCCCACCTGTTCACCGGGGACTCGCTGTTCCCCGGTGGGGTCGGCGCGACCGGGGGCGACCCGCGACGGTTCGCCCAGCTGTACGCCGACGTGCGCACGCGGGTGTTCGACCGGTTCGGCGACGACACCTGGGTGTACCCGGGCCACGGGCGCGACACCACGCTCGGCACGGAGCGCCCGCACCTGGAGGAGTGGCGCACCCGCGGCTGGTGAACGCCACGGATCGGCGGGTTCAGGCGCCGAGGAACGCCCGCACCGCGTCCGCACCGTCGATCCGCACGTCCGGGCGCGAGGACTCCGGTCGCGCGTCCCAGTCCGCACGGTCCATGCGGTACCGCAGCGAGACGGCCGGCTGCCCCTCCCGCTCGATGACCTCGCGCCCGTCGGGCACGTAGCCGATCCGTCGTGTCACCGCGTTGGACGCAGCGTTGTCCGCGAACGCCTCGGTTCGCGCGACCTGCGCGCCGAGGCCGTCGAAGGCCAGGTGCAGGACTGCCAGACGCATCCGGGTGCCGATCCCGCGGCCCTGGTGCGCCCGGCCGAGCCAGGATCCGCTGGTGAGGGTCCGGGTGACCGGGTAGCTCGAGGCCGCCAGCGCCTGGACCCCGACAGGGCGCCCGTCGTGCAGCACCGCGAGCTCGAGCGCCCACCGGCGCCCGCCCAGTCCGGCACGAGCGCCCCACTGGTAGGTGAGGACCGCGCGGGCGACCTCTTCGGGCGTCCCGCGGGTCCAGGGTGCCGTGAACGGCATGGTCGCCGGGTCGTGCACCCCCTGGGCGGCGAGCGCCGCGAGCGCGTGCAGCAGGTCGTCGTCGAGGTAGCGCAGCTCGAGGTCCCCGGAACTCACCCGCAGGTTCGCGAAGGGCCAGGTCAGAGAGTCGGGAAACGGTGCCATGGCGGCGAGCATGCCGGGTCGGTGCGCGCGCGGTCCAGCAGATTGGCGAGCCGACCCGTCCGGCGCTCAGGGCTCGATCGGCCCCAGCCAGGCGTTGGCGACGGTGGCGTGCGCGGACTCGGCGTCGGAGGGGTGGAAGATCCCGGCGAGCACGTCCCGGTAGAGCCGCCCGAGCTCGTTGCCGGCGAAGTAGCTGGAGCCACCGGCCACCCGGATCGCCTGGTCGACCACCACCCGGGCGTTCTCGGTGGCCCGCACCTTGAGCCCGACGAGCCGGGGGAACCACTGCGCGCCGTGGTCGGCCTGCTCGTCGACGTCGCGTGCGAGGGCCCACACCTGCGGCTCGATGCCGTCCTGCGCGATCGCAGCCTCGGCGACCCTCCAGCGGATGTCCGGGTCCTGGGCGTACGTGCGTCCCTCGTTCTTCATCGAGGTGCGTCGGTGGGCCGCGGCGACGGCGAGCTCGAGCGCCCGACGGCCGATGCCCGTGTAGCAGGCGGCCAGCAGGATCTCGAACACGGCGAACAGCGCGAAGACGAACGGGTCGCGGCTGGGTCCGACGGGCAGGACGCGGTAGACACGGTCCGCGGGGGCCTGCACGCCGTCGAGCACGGTCGTGCAGCTCTGCGTGGCGCGCATGCCGACGGTGTCCCAGTCGTCCTTGACGGTGATGCCCGCGGTGTCGCGCGCCACGACCGCGTGCACGAGCACGGGCGCGTCGGGATCGGCGTCGTCGCGCCCGAAGGTGGCCAGGCGTGTCCAGACCGGGGAGAGCGAGGTGAAGATCTTCGTCCCCGTGTACCGGTAGGAGCCGTCGGGCTCCCGCTCGGCGCGCGTCCGGGAGTCGAACATCACCAGGTCGTTGCCGCCCTCGGAGTTCCCGAACGCGTACACCTCGCCGGCGGCGGCGTCCTCGAGGACGAAGCGCATCGACTCGTCGCCGCGTGCCGCGAGCTGGGCGGCGATCCCGGTGACGACCAGGTGCATGTTCACCGCGAGCGCGGTCGCGGGGGCGGCGGCGGCCAGGCGCACCTGCTCGCGGGCGACCTGCTCGAGCGTGAGCCCGGGTCCGCCGAGGTCGGTAGGCACGAACGCGCGCAGGTATCCGACCTCGACGAGGTCGGCGAGGTCGTCGTGCGGGAAGGTGTTGTCCCGGTCGTGCCCGGCGGCGCGAGCGTGGATGCGCTCGAGCAGCTCGTCGGTCAGCAGCGGTGCGTGCACGGCCATCCTCCTCATGCCCCGAAGACGTCGGGGGCGGGTCCGATGCGCTCGCCGCGGTCGAGGCCGGCGATGCGCGCGTGGTCGTCCTCGTCGAGGGTGAGGTCGAACACGTCGATGTTGGCCCGGATGCGCGCCGGGGTCGCGGACTTGGGGATCACGACGGTCCCGAGGTCGAGGTGCCAGCGCAGCACGACCTGGGCCGTGCTGACGTGGTGCTCGGCGGCGATCTCGACGAGGACGGGGTCGTCGAGCACCCCGCTGCCACGACCTAGCGGGGACCACGCCTGCGTGACGATGCCGTGCGCGGCGTGGAATGCGCGCAGCTCGGGCTGCTGCAGGTACGGGTGGAGCTCGACCTGGTTGAGGACCGGGCGGGTGCCGGTCTCCTCGACGAGGCGCCGCAGGTGCGCGGGCTGGAAGTTCGACACGCCGATCGAGCGGACCCGTCGTTCCTCGCGCAGCTCGACGAGCGCGCGCCAGGTGTCGACGTAGAGGTCCTGGCCCGGGTACGGCCAGTGGATGAGGTAGAGGTCGGGGTCGCCGAGGTCGAGGCGGGCTGCGGAGGCGTCGAAGGCGCGGCGGGTCGCGTCGTACCCCTGGTCGTCGTTCCAGACCTTGGTGGTCACGTACACCTCGGCGCGCGGGAGCCCGCTGGCACGGACACCGCGCCCGACGCCGGTCTCGTTGCCGTACAGCCGGGCGGTGTCGACCATCCGGTAGCCGGCGTCCAGCGCGTGCCTCACCGCGGTTTGCGCCCCGGAGTCGTCGATCTTGTACACGCCGAAGCCGAGCTGCGGGATCGTCGTGCCGTCGTTCAGCGGGATCGCAGGCACCGGCGGCACGGGTGTCAGGGGCGGCACCCCGGCGCCCGCGGGTGTGCCGTCGTCGTCGTGCGAAGAAGTCATGGGACCACTCTCCCATCCGGTCCTGGGTACGGCAGGATCCAGGGATGGCCGTCTACGCAGTCCAGTACACGTACGTGAACGACCCCGCCGCCCTCGACGCGGTGCGGCCCGAGCATCGGGCCTACCTGCAGGGCCTCGCGGAGCAGGGCGTCGCTCTCGGCACCGGGCCGTACGTGGGCGGCGCCGCCGGGGCGCTCCTCGTGCTGCGCACCGCTGACCGGGCGGGGCTCGACGAGGCGCTCGCCGGTGACCCGTTCGCCCGCCACGCCCTGATCGCCGACGCGGCGGTGCGCGAGTGGAATCCCGTCATCGGCCCCTGGGCCGCAGGCCTCTGACCGACGCGACCCGGCCCGATGCCGTCCGATCCGGCATCGGGCACCGGGCACCGGGCACCGGGCACCGGGCACCGGGTCGAGTTGCGCGCGTCAGGCCTCGGGCGTCGTGACGCCTGCCCGTTCGTCCCTGCGGGACTTCGCCAGGCTCGCCACGGTCGTGACCGTGAGGATGGCGACGATCGCGGCGAGCGAGACGAGGATCGAGATGTCCGGCACCCCGGTCACCGGTTCGCCGCCGTTGACGAACGGCAGCTCGTTCTCGTGCAGAGCGTGCAGCACGAGCTTGACGCCGATGAACCCGAGCAGGACCGCCAGCCCGACGTTCAGGTAGACCAGCCGGGTCAGCAGCCCGCCCAGCAGGAAGTACAGCTGGCGCAGCCCCATGAGCGCGAAGAGGTTCGCCATGAGCACCAGGTAGGGCTCGTTGGTCAGGCCGAAGATCGCGGGGATCGAGTCGAACGCGAACAGCAGGTCGGTGGCCCCCAGGGCGACCAGCACGATGAGCATCGGTGTGACCAGGCGTCGCCCGTTCTCGACGATCGTCAGGCGCACCCCGTGGTACTCGGGGGTCGACGGGAACCACTTCTGCACGAGGCGCAGCAGCAGGGGCGGGTGGAACTCGTCGTCGCCGGTGTCGCCCTCACGCCCCACCTTCCAGGCGGTCCACAGCAGGAACGCCCCGAACAGGTAGAAGACCCAGCTGAACGCCGAGATGACCGCGGCCCCGGCTGCGATGAAGATTCCGCGGAACACCAGCGCGAGGATGATGCCCACCAGCAACGCGGTCTGCTGGAACTGCCGCGGGACCGCGAACCTGCTCATGATCAGCAGGAAGACGAAGAGGTTGTCGACCGACAGCGAGTACTCGGTGATCCACCCCGCGTAGAACTCCCCCGCGTACTGCCCTCCCCACGCAGCCCAGACGACGCCGCCGAAGATCAGTGCCAGGGCGATGTAGAGCCCGAGGTAACGCAGCGACTCCGAGGTCGTCGGGACGTGCGGTCGCCGACCGACCACCGCGACGTCGACGAACAGCAGGGCTCCGACCAGTCCCAGGGAGACCAGCCAGACGAGGGGTTCGACGTGCACCGGGGGGACCTCAGCTCTCGGTGACCGCAGGCTTGCGGTCGTTGCGGGTGGCGTACAGGCTCGCGACCGTGGCGACGGCCAACGTGCCGAGGATGACGGTCATCGACAACCAGATCGGGATCTCGGGAGCCCACTCGACGTGCTCGCCGCCGTTGATGAAGGGCAGCTCGTTGGTGTGCAGCGCCTCGAGCACGAGCTTGACGCCGATGAACCCGAGGATCACGGCCAGTCCCTGCGAGAGGTACACGAGCCGTTCGAGCAGCCCACCGATGAGGAAGTACAGCTGGCGCAGGCCCAGCAGCGCGAACGCGTTGGTCGTGAAGACGATGTACGGCTCCTTGGTCAGGCCGTAGATCGCCGGGATCGAGTCGAGCGCGAACAGCACGTCCGTCGAGCCGATCGCCACCATGACGACGAGCATCGGCGTGATGAACCGCTTGCCGTCGATCCGCACGGACAGCCGGTCGCCGTGGTACTCGTCGGTCGTGGGCACCAGACGCTTGAGCACACGGACCGCGAACCCGTCGGGCGCCGGTTCGTCGCGCACGTCGCCGTCGGAGTCGTGGTTCTCCCGCGCGAGCTTGATCCCCGTGTAGATGAGGAACGCACCGAACAGGTAGAAGACCCAGGAGAACTGCGCGATCGCCGCAGCCCCCAGGAGGATGAAGACGGTGCGCAGCACCAGGGCGATCACGACGCCGACCAGCAGCACCTTCTGCTGGTACTCCCGGGGGACCGCGAACTTCGTCATGATGATGAGGAAGACGAAGAGGTTGTCGACGGACAGGCTCTTCTCGGTGATGTAGCCGGCGAAGTACTCGGAGCCGTGCCCCCAGCCCCAGACCATGCCGAGGCCGACCCCGAAGGCCACGGCGAGAGCGATGTAGAAGACCGACCACCGGGCCGATTCCTGGAACGTCGGCGCGTGGGGGGTGCGCACGTGCGCGTAGAAGTCGAACACGACCATGGCGATGATGGCGGCCGCCGTGACGAGCCAGACCCACAGGTCGACAGACATAGGTCACCTCCGGTACGTAGGGGTAGGTACCGGAGGTCTCTCCCACCCTGACGTCACGCCAGGATCGATGCCCCGGGCTGACGACGACGTCGGCCGTGATGACGGGAGCACCGTGTCGGGATACTCCCCTCCACTGCGTCGCCCAGCATAGGGCACGACGGACCGGGGGCCACGGCCGCGCCCGCCGCGCACCCGTTCAGGCCGTCGCGGCCTGCATCTGCCGGAGCTCCTTCTTCAGGCCGGAGATCTCGTCGCGCAGCCTCGCCGCCAGCTCGAACTGCAGCTCACCCGCCGCGGCGTGCATCTGCCCGGTCAGCTCCTGGATCAGGTCCGCCAGCTCGCCCGCCGCCGCACCGACCAGACGCGTGCGTTCGCCCCCCGCAGTGCCCGCCTTCGACCCGAAGCCCGGCACCGGCGCCTTGCCGCGACTGGCCTGCCGTCCGGCCCCGCCGAGCAGCTCGGCGGTGTCGGCGTCCTCGCGGGCCAGCAGGTCGGTGATGTCACCGATCTTCTTGCGCAGCGGCGTCGGGTCGATGCCGTGAGCGACGTTGTAGGCCACCTGCCGCTCACGGCGGCGGTTCGTCTCGTCGATGGCCAGCGCCATGCCCGCGGTCACCCGGTCGGCGTACATGTGCACCTGACCGGAGACGTTACGGGCGGCACGCCCGATCGTCTGGATGAGCGAGGTGCCCGAGCGCAGGAAGCCCTCCTTGTCCGCGTCGAGGATCGCCACGAGCGAGACCTCCGGCAGGTCCAGGCCCTCACGCAGCAGGTTGATGCCGATGAGCACGTCGTACTCGCCCAGCCGCAGCTCGCGCAGCAGCTCGACCCGCCGCAGCGTGTCGACCTCGGAGTGCAGGTAGCGCACCCGCACACCCTTCTCGAGCAGGTAGTCGGTGAGGTCCTCGGCCATCTTCTTCGTCAGGGTCGTCACCAGGACGCGCTCGTTGCGGTCGGCACGTTCCCGGATCTCACCGAGCAGGTCGTCGATCTGCCCCTGGGTCGGCTTGACGACGACCTCGGGGTCGATGAGGCCGGTCGGCCGGATGATCTGCTCGACGAAGCCGTCCGACATCGACATCTCGTAGCTGCCGGGCGTCGCGGACAGGTACACGGCCTGACCGATCCGCTCGACGAACTCGTCCCAGCGCAGGGGGCGGTTGTCGACCGCGCTGGGCAGGCGGAAGCCGTGGTCCACCAGCGCACGCTTGCGCGACCTGTCCCCCTCGTACATGGCACCGATCTGCGGCACGGTGACGTGCGACTCGTCGATGACCAGCAGGAAGTCCTCGGGGAAGTAGTCCATGAGCGTGTTCGGTGCCGAACCGGGCTCCCGGCCGTCGATGTGCCGCGAGTAGTTCTCGATGCCGGAGCACGAGCCGATCTGGCGCATCATCTCGATGTCGTAGGTCGTGCGCATGCGCAGGCGCTGCGCCTCGAGCAGCTTGTTCTCCCGCTCGAGCTCCTCCAGGCGCTGCGCGAGCTCGGCCTCGATGCTCCCGATCGCGCGCTCCATGCGCTCGGGGCCCGCGACGTAGTGCGTGGCCGGGAAGATGTGCATCTGGTGCTCGGAACGCACGACGTCACCCGTCAGCGGGTGCAGCGTCGCGATCGCCTCGATCTCGTCACCGAAGAACTCGATGCGGATCGCGAGCTCCTCGTACACCGGGATGATCTCGACGGTGTCGCCCCGCACCCGGAACGTGCCACGGGTGAAGGCCAGGTCGTTGCGCGTGTACTGCATGGTCACGAACTGCCGCAGCAGCTGGTCGCGGTCGACACGGTCCCCGACCGCAAGGGTGACCATGCGGTCCACGTACTCCTGCGGGGTGCCCAGGCCGTAGATGCACGACACCGTGGCCACGACGACGACGTCGCGACGGGTCAGCAGCGAGCTGGTCGCCGAGTGCCGCAGGCGCTCGACCTCGTCGTTGATCGAGGAGTCCTTCTCGATGTAGGTGTCCGTCTGCGCGATGTATGCCTCGGGCTGGTAGTAGTCGTAGTACGAGACGAAGTACTCGACGGCGTTGTTCGGCAGCAGCTCACGGAACTCCGTCGCCAGCTGGGCCGCGAGCGTCTTGTTCGGAGCCATCACCAGGGTCGGACGCTGCACCTGCTCGATGAGCCACGCCGTGGTCGCCGACTTGCCCGTCCCGGTCGCCCCGAGCAGGACGACGTCCTTCTCCCCCGCCCGCAACCTCGCGGTCAGCTCGGCGATGGCGGTCGGCTGGTCACCCGACGGGGTGTAGTCCGACACCACCTCGAACGGTGCGACGGTCCGCTGCAGCTCGGTGACAGGGCGCATGAGCCCACCGTACGTGGCCCCGCCGACACGGACGCCGCCGACCCGGCACCCGACGAGGCCCACAGCGGACCGCAGGCCCTGCCGCTCAGTCGCCCGTCATCACCGTGACGATCGCCATCGGGTCCTCGTTCTGCACGGCCGAGGCCAGCTGCTGCATGTACGTGCGGTACATCGCGAACCCGATGATCTTGCGGCGCACCGGCGGCACCAGCGCCCGGACCCCGCCGGTGTCGACACCGAAGTCGACGATCGACGTCCGGGCCGTCGTGCGGCCACCGCCGCGATCGACCTGCACGTCGAAGCGCAGGATCTCCGTCTTCTCACCCAGAGGCCGCACGATCAGGTCGACCGCCGAGGACGTGCGGTCCTCCGCACGCAGCCGACGATCAGGATCGGTGACCTGTCGGGCGGCGAGCTTGGCCAGCTCGAGCACCCGGGGCGCCGGCAGGCTCGTCCCGATCGACACGGACGCACGCGACTGTGCAGGCTTCATCGTCGAGGCCCCTCCAGGCTCTGCCGGTGCGGTGTCGCCGTCGACACCGCCATGACCGGTCCTGGACGCACCGTAGCGAACATGGACGGTCGACCACGAGGGGTCCGGGCCTGCGGATCTGCGCGTTCACCCGCGCGGCTGAGCCGTACCACCCCGCCGGCCCGTCAGGACGGGCGGACCGGCCTCACGACAACGTGCCCGCCGAGACCCTCAGGTCCTGCACCGCGGTCGTCGCCGCCCGCAGCACGGCGCGCAGCGCGTCGACCGTGAGCCTCGTCTCCAGGCCGGGACCACCCGGGGGGACCTGCTCGGGCGTCCGAGGCACGTGCACGAACCCCGCACGGATCGAGGGGTCCGAGCGCAGGGCGTGCATGAGCGTGAAGAACGTCGCGTTGCACACGTAGGTGCCCGCGCTGAGCGAGACCTCCGCCGGGACCCCCACGGCTCGCACCGCGGCGACGCAGTCCTTCACCGGCAGCGTCGCCCAGTGTGCGGCCGGCGCACCGGGCACGACCGGGACGTCGACCGGCGCCGCACCGTCGACGTCGGCGATCCGCGCGTCCACCAGGTTGACCGCGACCCGCTCCAGGCCCACCGCCCCACGTCCCCCGGCCTCACCGACGCACACCACGACGTCCGGCCGCACGTCGACCAGGGCTGCCTCGAGGACGGTCGGCGCGCGACGGAAGGAGACGGGCAGCTCCCGCACGTGCAGCTCGGCGCCCTCGGCCACCGCGTCCCAGCTCTCCGCGAGCCCGTGCACGGCACGCCACGACGCGTTCACCGACTGCCCCTCGAAGGCACCGAAGCCGGTCAGCAGCACCCGGGTCACGGAACCTCCGCCGCGAGCTCGTCCGCACGCTCCGAGCGAAGCCGCTCCCACAGCTGGTCCACCTGCGCCCGCAGGTCGTCGTCCGAACCCTCGCCGTCGAGCACGACGTCCGCGACCGCGAGCCGCTGCTCGTCGGTGGCCTGCGCGGCCACCCGCGCCTCGGCCTGCTCACGCGCCATGCCGCGCAGCCGCACGAGCCTCTCGACCCGCAGGACCGCGGGCGCCTGCACGACGACCAGCACGTGGAACGTGTCGGCCTGCCCCGTCTCGACCAGCAGCGGGATGTCGTGCACGACCACGGCCCCCTTGTCGAGCGCCGCGGCGGCGGCCTCACGTTCGGCGGCCAGCCGACGCACGATCGGGTGCACGACCGCGTTCAGCCGTGCCCGGCGCTCCGGGTCGGCGAAGACCACGTCCGCCAGCGCCGCCCGGTCGAGATCGCCCTCGGCCGTCAGCACACCGGGGCCGAACTCCTCGACGACCTGCTCGAGCCCCGGCGAGCCCGCAGCCACCGCCTCGCGCGCGAGCGCGTCGCTGTCGACGACCACCGCCCCCAGCTCGGTCAGACGTCGGGCCGCGACGGACTTGCCTGCCGCGATCCCCCCGGTCAACCCGATCCGTTGCATCTGACCATCCTGCCCGAGGACGCCGCCCGGCGCAGAGGTCCGGGCCGCACGACGCCCGCATCTCCGGGGACGCCGACGGGCCGGCCACCCCGGAGGGTGACCGGCCCGTCGAAGGAACCGGGCGGGGCGTCAGCCCCGCGAGGTCAGTTGCCCGTGAGCTTCTCGCGCAGAGCGGCGAGCGCCTCGTCGGACGCGAGGGTGCCGGTGGCCTCCTCGGTCGAGGACGAGTAGGTCGACGGCACGGCGCCGCCGCCACCGCCGCCACCGGTCGACGCGTCGCCAGCAGCCTCGGCGTCCGCCTTCGCGGCGTCGGCGACCTGCTTGCGGTGCGCCTCCCAGCGCTCGTGCGCCTTGGCGTACTCCGCCTCCCACGCCTCACGCTGCGTCTCGAAGCCCTCGAGCCACTCGTTCGTCGTCGGGTCGAAGCCCTCGGGGTACTTGTAGTTGCCGGCCTCGTCGTACTCCGCCGCCATGCCGTACAGCGCGGGGTCGAAGTCCTCGCTGGCCGGGTCGAAGCCCTCGTTCGCCTGCTTGAGCGACAGCGAGATGCGGCGACGCTCCAGGTCGATGTCGATGACCTTGACGAAGACGTCGTCGCCGACCTGGACGACCTGCTCCGGGATCTCGACGTGGCGCACGGCCAGCTCCGAGATGTGCACCAGGCCCTCGATGCCGTCCTCGACGCGCACGAACGCACCGAAGGGGACGAGCTTGGTGACCTTGCCGGGGACGACCTGGCCGATGGCGTGCGTCCGGGCGAAGGCCTGCCACGGGTCCTCCTGCGTCGCCTTCAGCGACAGGGAGACACGCTCGCGGTCGAAGTCGACGTCGAGGACCTCGACGGTGACCTCCTGGCCGACCTCGACGACCTCGGACGGGTGGTCGATGTGCTTCCAGGACAGCTCGGAGACGTGCACGAGGCCGTCCACGCCGCCCAGGTCGACGAACGCACCGAAGTTGACGATCGAGGACACGACACCGGGCCGGACCTGGCCCTTCTGCAGCGTCTGCAGGAAGGTCGAGCGGACCTCCGACTGCGTCTGCTCGAGCCAGGCACGGCGCGACAGGACCACGTTGTTGCGGTTCTTGTCGAGCTCGATGATCTTGGCCTCGATCTCCTTGCCGACGTACGGCTGGAGGTCGCGCACACGACGCATCTCGACGAGCGAGGCGGGCAGGAAGCCGCGCAGACCGATGTCGAGGATGAGGCCGCCCTTGACGACCTCGATGACGGTGCCGGTGACGACGCCGTCCTCCTCCTTGATCTTCTCGATCGTGCCCCACGCGCGCTCGTACTGCGCACGCTTCTTCGACAGGATCAGCCGGCCTTCCTTGTCCTCCTTCTGGAGGACGAGGGCCTCGACCGCGTCGCCGACCTTGACGACCTCACCGGGGTCCACGTCGTGCTTGATGGACAGCTCACGGGAGGGGATGACGCCCTCGGTCTTGTAGCCGATGTCGAGAAGGACCTCGTCGCGGTCGACCTTGACGATGGTGCCCTCGACGATGTCGCCATCGTTGAAGTACTTGATGGTGGCGTCGACGGCAGCGAGGAAGTCCTCGGCCGAGCCGATGTCGTTGACCGCGACCTGCGGGCTTGCGGGCTTCGCGGGGGTGGAGATGCTCATGTAGGGATGGGCTCCGATACGGACAGGAAGTTGTGCGGACAGAGGGGTACGTGCCGGACGGCACGGGGAACTGCTGGTTGCGGTGCGATGTACGCCAAGACGTGCGCATGAAGGCGCGCGGCACCGCCGTCCACCCTATCGGTGGGACGTGGGGTGGTCAAAGGCCCGAGGGCCCTCGACCGGAGAAGGCACGGCGGCGGCCGTCGCCACCAGGACGAGCAGTCGCCGCCGTACCGGAGGAACCGGTCAGGCGAGCGCCCGCGCCACGTCCAGCAGGCTCGCGGGCACGTGCTTGACCTTGCCGGCGACCTCGCTCAGCGGGACCAGCACGACCTCCTCGCCACGCAGCGCGGTCATCACGTTCGACTCGCCGCGCGTGATCGCGTCGATCGCCGCGACGCCGAACCGCGAGCCGAGGATCCGGTCCGTGGGCGTGGGGACGCCGCCACGCTGCGTGTGGCCCAGGACCGTGACACGCGTGTCGAACCCGGTCCGCGCCTCGATCTCGGCCTTGAGCCGCTCACCGATCGCACCCGCGACGATCTCGCCGAACTTGCCGACCTGCGTCTCGTAGTGCATCGCCGTGCCCTCCGCGGGCACCGCGCCCTCGGCCACGACGACGATCGAGAAGCTCGCGTGCGCACGGTGACGGTGCTTGAGGAAGCGGACGACCTTCTCGATGTCGAAGGGGTCCTCGGGCGCCAGCACGAGCTCGGCGCCGCCCGCGATGCCGGCGGTCACCGCGATCCAGCCCGCGGTACGACCCATGACCTCGACGATCATCACGCGGTTGTGCGACTCGGCGGTCGTGTGGATCCGGTCGACGGCCTCGGTCGCGATGGACACCGCGGAGTCGAAGCCGATCGAGCGGTCGGTGCCCCACACGTCGTTGTCGATCGTCTTGGGGATCGCGACGATCTTCACGCCCGCCTCGGCGACCTTCGACGCCGCGTGCAGCGTGCCGTCACCGCCGATGCAGATCAGCGCCTCGATCCGCTCCGCCTCGAGCGTGGCCATGACCGCGTCCAGGCCACCGTCCGAGGAGTGGGGGTGGTACCGCGCGGTGCCCAGGAGCGTCCCGCCCACCGACAGCACGTTGCGGATGTGGCCGCGGGTCAGGGGCTGGACGTCACCGTCCACGACCCCGCGCCAACCGTTGCGGAAGCCGACGATCGAGTGGCCGTGCTCCCCTTCGCCTCGCTTGACGACCGCTCGGATCGCGGCGTTCAGGCCCGGGACGTCGCCGCCACCGGTCAGCAGTCCGACTCGCACGCTGGGCACTCCTTCGACACCGGGACCCACGGGTCCCGCTTCAGGGCTTCATCAGGGGGAACGGAGCGCGTCCTCGGGCATCCGTGCCGTCAGCCTATCGAGCGACACGTGCCTCGCTCGTGCCTTCGGTCCCAGGCGGCCCGGCGCGTCGCGCGTCGACGTCGGCGTGGCGCTCTCCGGCAGACTGCGGGCATGAGCTCGCCGACTCCCTCACCCCACCGGCCCGCCACCACGACGCCCCCCGCCTCACCCGCCGGCTCGGCCGTCGACCCGTCTACGGAGCCGTCCGTCGAGCCGCGCGACGACGGCGTCGACGACGATCAGGACGCGCTCGAGGAGGCCGGCTACCGCGAGGTGCCGGACGCCGACGGCGGCCGGGCCGGACGGGGATGGTGGGACGCCAACGCCGAGGAGTACCTGGCCGAGCACGGCGACTTCCTCGGCGCGGCGGACCTGTGCTGGTGCCCCGAGGGTCTGCGGGAGGCCGACGCGCACCTGCTCGGCGACGTCGTCGGGGCACGGGTGCTCGAGATCGGTGCAGGCGCCGCGCAGTGCTCGCGATGGCTCGCCGGCCAGGGGGCGCACGCCGTCGCGACCGACGTGTCCGGCGGCATGCTGGCCGCGGGACGACGGCTGGACACCGCCGCGGGGACCAGCACGGCGCTCGTCCAGGCGGACGCCCGTGCGCTGCCGTTCGCGGACGCCTCGTTCGACGTGGCGTTCACGGCCTACGGGGCGATCCCCTTCGTGCCCGACGCCGCCCGCGTGCACGCCGAGGTCGCCCGCGTGCTGCGGCCGGGCGGTCGTTGGGTGTTCGCGGTGACGCACCCCGTGCGCTGGGCCTTCCCCGACGACCCGGGCGAGGGCGGGCTGACGGCGACCCGCTCGTACTTCGACCGGCGCCCCTACGTGGAGATCGGCCGCTCGGGGAAGGTGCTCTACGCCGAGTACCACCGGACGCTCGGTGACCACGTCGCCGAGCTCGTCGGCGCCGGGTTCGTGCTGGACCGGCTCGTGGAGCCCACGTGGCCCGAGGGTCACGAACGCACGTGGGGCGGCTGGGGCCCGGTGCGCGGTGCGCGGCTGCCGGGAACCGCGATCTTCGTGACCCACCTGCCCCCGGGCGAACGAGGTCAGTGACCGGCCTCGTGCCAGCTGCCGCCCACCCCCACCGAGACGTCCAACGGCACGTCGAACCCGCCCGGGACCCGGTCCCCCGCGGCGCCCATCTGCTCGCGGACCAGCGCCTCGACCTCCTCGCGCTCACCCGGTGCCACCTCGAGCACGAGCTCGTCGTGCACCTGCAGGAGCAGGCGTGAGCCCAGTGCCCGCCGGGTCAGCTCGCGGTCGACACCGAGCATCGCGACCTTGATGAGGTCGGCCGCGCTGCCCTGGATCGGCGCGTTCAGCGCCATCCGCTCGGCGACCTCGCGTCGCTGGCGGTTGTCACTGGTCAGGTCCGGCAGGTAGCGACGGCGTCCGAGGATCGTCGCCGTCCAACCGGTCGCCCGGGCGACGTCGACGACGCCCGTGAGGTAGTCGCGCACGCCGCCGAAGCGCTCGAAGTAGTCGGCCATGAGGGCCGAGGCCTCGCCGACCTCGACCGAGAGCTGCTGGGACAGGCCGTAGGACGACAGGCCGTACGCCAGGCCGTAGCTCATCGCCTTGATCTTCGAGCGCATCGCGGGCGTGACCTCGTCGGTCGGGACGCCGAACACGCGTGACCCGACATAGCTGTGCAGGTCCTCACCGGAACGGAACGCGGCGATCAGGCCCTCGTCACCGGACAGGTGGGCCATGATCCGCATCTCGATCTGCGAGTAGTCGGCGGTGAGCAGCGTCTCGTGCCGGGTCCCCACGACGAACGCCCGACGGATCTGCCGACCGGCCTCGGTGCGGATCGGGATGTTCTGCAGGTTGGGGTCGGTCGACGACAGCCGGCCCGTCGCCGCGATCGTCTGCTGGAACGTCGTGTGGATCCGCCCGTCCGCACCGACGGACCTCAGGAGCCCTTCGACCGTCTGCCGGAGCCGGATCGCGTCGCGGTGCGCCAGCAGGTGCTCGAGGAACGGGTGCTGCGTCCGGGCGAACAGGTCGGTCAGCGCTGCGGCGTCGGTGGTGTAGCCGGTCTTGATCTTCTTCGTCCGGGGCATGCCCAGCTGGTCGAACAGGACCTCCTGGAGCTGCTTCGGCGACCCGAGGTTCACCTCGCGCCCGATCACCGCGTACGCCTCGGCGGCGGCGCCCTGGACGGCCGCGTCGAAGGTCCGTTCGAGCCCCGACAGGTAGTCGCCGTCGATCGCGATGCCGGTCCGCTCCATCCGGGCCAGGACGTCGACGAGCGGCAGCTCGAGCTCGTCGAGCAGGCCGCCGGCACCCCGGTCCGCCAGCTCGCCGGCGAGCACCTCGGACAGGTCACGCACGGCCGCCGCGCGCTCACCGGCACGACGGGCCTCGTCCGTCCCTCCGAGGTCGAGGTCGAGCGAGCCCTGGGCCGCCGAGGCGTCGTCGGCCCCGAGCTCACGGTGCAGGTAACCGATCGCGAGGTCGGCCAGGTCGTAGGCGCGGCGGTCCGGCTGGCACAGGTAGGCGGCCAGCTCGGTGTCGAAGGTGACGCCGGCCAGCGGAAGCCCGCGGCCCGCGAGCGCGTGCCAGGCCGCCTTGGAGGCGTGCACGACCTTGGGCGCGTCCGCATCCGCGAGCCACGCGGCGAGCGCCTGCTCGTCGGCTGTCGTGATGTCCGCGAGGTCGTAGGCGACAGCCTGGCCGTCGCCGTCCGCGAGCGCCACGCCCCAGGCGTCTCCTGCGGCGGGCGCGCCGGTGCCGCGCACGTCGAGCGCGAGCGGGGTCCGGGCGCGTGCCGCCAGCCAGCCCGCGAGCCCGCCCGGCGCCAGCTCCACGAGGTCGAGCGGTGCCGCCTGGGTCTGGGTCGAGGCATCCGCGCCGTCGTCGGGCAGCATCGCGAAGAGCCGGTCGCGCAGCGTACGGAACTCGAGCTCGTCGAGCAGGGTGTGCAGCGCCGGGCGGTCCCAGGGCTGCACGGCGAGGTCGGCGGGCCCGAGCGGCAGGTCGAGGTCGTCCACGAGGCGGTTGAGCTCACGGTTGAGGGCCACCTGGTCGAGGTGGGCGCGCAGCGACTCGCCGGCCTTGCCCGGCACCTGCTCCGCCGAGGCGAGCACGCCCTCGAGGCCGCCGTAGGCGGTGATCCACTTCGCTGCGGTCTTGGGCCCGACGCCGGGGACGCCGGGGAGGTTGTCGCTCGTCTCCCCCACGAGCGCCGCGAGGTCGGGGTAGCGCTCGGGGCCCACCCCGTAGCGCGCCTCGACCGCGGCGGGGGTCATGCGTGCCAGCTCGGAGACGCCCTTGACCGGGTAGAGGACCGTCACGTCCTCGTTGACGAGCTGGAGGGCGTCGCGGTCGCCCGTGCAGACGAGGACCTCCATGCCCTGCGCGCGGGCCTGCGCGGCGAGCGTGGCGAGGATGTCGTCGGCCTCGAAGTTTGGCTTGTCGAGGACGGCCACGTGCATGGTCTCCAGCAGCTGCCGGATGATCGGCACCTGCCCCTTGAAGGGCTCGGGCGAGGCGTCCCGGGTGCCCTTGTACTCGGGGTAGCGCTCGGTCCGGAACGTGGTCCGGGCCAGGTCGAAGGCGACCGCGACGTGCGTGGGTGCCTCGTCGCGCAGCAGGTTGGCGAGCATCGAGGTGAAGCCGAACACGGCGTTGGTCGGCTGGCCCGTGGAGCTGGCGAACTTCTCGACCGGGAGGGCGAAGAAGGCCCGGTAGGCCATCGAGTGCCCGTCCACCAGGAGCAGCCGCGGGCGGGTCGTGGGGGTGCCTGCTGGCAGCGCGTCGCTCACGGGTGCCAACCTATCTGCCATGGCCGACACCCCCGCACCGTCCGCTGCCCCCTCGGACCCGCTCGCCGGCGCGGGCCTGACGTTGCCCGGCACGACCGGAACGCTGATGGAACGGATGGGCATCACGTTCGTCGAGGTCGGTGCGCGACGGACCGTGGCGACCATGCCCGTGGCGGGCAACACCCAGCCCTTCGGCGTGCTGCACGGCGGTGCGTCGGCGGCGCTCGCCGAGACGGTCGGCTCGTACGCCGCGCAGGTCCATGCGGGGCCGGGGCGTCTGGCGATGGGGATCGAGCTCAACGCGACGCACCACCGCTCGGTGCGTGAGGGCGTCGTGACCGGTACGGCGACGGCGCTGCACCTGGGTTCGACGTTGGCGAGCTACCAGGTGGTGGTCGAGGACTCCGGCGGCCGGCTGCTCTGCACGGCCAGGCTGACCTGCATGCTGGTCGACGCACGGACCTGAGCGAGGGCCCCGGTCGAGACGGGGACGCCGGCTGCGCGGGTCTGCCGGCGGCGCGCGATCAGGTCCTCCAGGCCGCGCGCCGCGCGGCGGCCTGACGTCCCGGCACCCTCGTGCGCCAGACGCCGCTGCAACGCCGAGGTCGTGACCACCCGGTGCGCGGCGACCGGGGCGAACCCCAACCGGGCCAGGAACCGGTGCATGCCGCGGGCGCCCGGCAGCGGGGCTGCGTACACCTCGGTCGCGCCGCCCGTGCCGGCCACCTCGAGCGCACCGGTGAGCAGCGCGTGGCCCAGCCCTCGTCGACGGGCGTCGGGCACGACGTAGACGGCCTCGAGGTTGAAGCTCGTCACGTCCGTGAACGGCCCCGGGCCCACGAGCCGGCCGATGAGCAGGCCCGCCGGGACGTCGTCGAGCCGTGCGAGCAGCACCTGCCCGCCGGGGACCGCCAGGAGGGCGCCGATCTGGCCGCGCAGGCGCACCCCGTCGTCCGTGCACAGCTGCGCCCCGACGGCCGACTCCTCGCGTGCGGCCAGGCACAGCGCGACCAGGTCGTCCAGGTCCTCGGGACGGGCGGGGCGGACGTCGACACCAGGGCGCACGGCTGACAGGCCTCCAGACGGACGGAAGGGATCCGATGGTCAGGCGACGCCTCTGCCCTGCGGCGGTGCCGACGACGATCATGTCTCACCCCGGTGACCGCTGCCTAGTCCTGGACCCGGACGAACCTGAGCGGCGCCCGCGAGAGCCGGACCACGCCGCGCACATGGTCGAAACCAGAAGGACACAAAGCCTCCCTATGGTCCTGCCACCCGGTGGGCGACGCCCGGCCGGCGAGCGCCGTCGACCATCGACGGCCGCGACTCCCGACTGACGGACGGAGGTCCCAGGTGCGATCTGTCGCCACCCTGGACCGCACGACCCCCCGGCGACGCCGCGCGGTCCTGGCGGCAGCCGCTGCGCTGCTCGCCCTCGCGTGCACGCTGACGGTCCTGCTCGCTCCCCCGGCGCACGCCGCCACGACCACCTGCACGGCCGACGGGTCCACCGGTTGCATCAACGGCACGATCCGGACGGCGGCGGGAGACCCTGCGGTCGGGGTCCGCCTCGACGTGGCCGGTGCCGGCACGACGACGAGCGCCACGTCGGACGCCGAGGGCCGCTGGTCGGCCGCGGTGACCGCGGCCGGTGAGTACACGGTCACGCTGGACGTCACGACACTCCCCGCGGGCGAGGAGCTGCGCGACCCGGCAGGCAACCCGCGGACGGTCACGGTGAGCCTCGGCGCCTCGGCGGGGGCGCTGTTCCCGCTGGGCGCACCGACGGCTGACGCGACCTCCCCCACGGCGGGTGCCACCGACGCACCGACGGACGCGCCCGGCGACACCTCCGCGCCTGCCGAGACCGGGACCTCGGTGTCCTGGACCCGCGTGTGGCAGCAGGCGTCGAACGGGCTCGTGTTCGGCGTGCTGCTCGCCCTGGCCTCGGTCGGGCTCTCGCTCATCTACGGCACCACCGGGCTGAGCAACTTCGCGCACGGCGAGCAGGTCACGCTCGGCGGGATCCTGGCCTACATCGGCTGCCAGACGCTCGGGCTGCCGCTCGTCGTCTCGGGCGTGCTCGCGGTGGCGCTCGGTGCGGCGAGCGGCTGGCTGCAGGACGCCGGGCTCTGGCACAAGCTGCGCAAGCGGCGCGTCGGGGCCACCCAGCAGATGATCGTGACGATCGGCCTGTCGATGGCCCTGCAGTACACGTTCCAGTTCTTCTTCGGCGCCGGGGCGCTGCGCATCGTCACCGCCAACCCGGTGACGGTCACGATCGGTTCGGTGCGGATCAGCCAGACGTCGCTGTGGTCGCTGCTGATCGCGGTCGTCGTGCTCGCCGCGGTGGCCTACTTCCTGCTCGGCACCCGGGTCGGGCGGGCCACCCGCGCCGTGTCGGACAACCCGGCGCTCGCCGCCGCGTCCGGCATCAGCGTCGAGGGCATCATCCGGCTCGTCTGGACGATCGGGGCCGGGCTCGCGGCGCTCGGCGGCGTCCTCATGGGCCTCTACCTCAACGCCACGGGCTGGAACATGGGCGGGGCGCTGCTGCTGCTCATGTTCGCCGCGGTGACGCTCGGCGGCCTCGGTCAGGCGTTCGGGGCCCTCGCCGGCTCGATCGTCATCGGTCTCGTCGTCGAGATGTCCAACCTCGTCATCCCCAGCGACATGCGGTACGCCGGTGCGCTGCTCATCCTCATCCTCGTGCTGCTCTTCCGACCCCAGGGGATCCTGGGTCGGGCCGAGCGGATCGGCTAAGGGAGCGTCATGGACTGGTCCGGCATCCTCACCAACGCCGCGGGCGAGATCTTCGCCCCGACGACCGCCGCCTACGCGCTCGCCGCGGTCGGCCTCAACGTGCACTTCGGGCTCACCGGCCTGATGAACATGGGGCAGGCTGGCTTCCTGCTCATCGGTGCGTACGGCTTCGCCATCGCCACGATCGCCGGCTGGCCGCTGTGGGCAGCGGTCCTCGTGGCCATCGCGGCCGCCGTCGTGTTCGCCGTCATGCTGGGCATCCCGACGCTGAAGCTGCGGGGCGACTACCTGGCGATCGTCACGATCGCCGCGGCGGAGATCGTCCGCCTCGTCGGTCGTTCGACGGCGCTGACCGAGCTCACCGGCGCCTCGTCCGGCCTGCGCGGCAACGAGTACAAGGACACCTTCCAGGCGCTGTCGCCCTTCCCCGACACGACGCTCGCGATCGGGCCGTTCGAGTACTCGACGAACATGTCGAACTCGTGGTGGGTGCGCCTGGTCGGCTGGGGGGTCGTCGCGCTCGCCTGCCTCTTCGTCTGGCTGCTGCTGCGCTCACCGTGGGGCCGGGTGCTCAAGGGCATCCGCGAGGACGAGGACGCCGTGCGCTCGCTCGGCAAGAACGTCTACTCCTACAAGATGCAGTCGCTCGTGCTCGGCGGGGTGTTCGGCGCACTGGCGGGCATCATCTACGTCCTGCCCCGGGCCGTGCAGCCCGACTCGATGGGACGCCCGATGACGTTCTTCATCTGGACGATCCTGCTGCTGGGCGGTGCCGCGACCGTGTTCGGGCCCGTGCTCGGGTCGATCATCTTCTGGGTCGCGCTCATGCTCATCAAGTCGGTCCTGCGAGCCGGCGTCCCCGAGTCGATCATGCGGACCGAGCAGATCGAGCAGTTCGGCTGGATCGTCGTCGGCGTCACGCTCATGCTCCTCGTGATCTTCCGACCACAGGGGATCCTCGGCGACAAGAAGGAGCTGGCGATCGATGTCCGCTGAGCCCACTCCCACCCCCACCCGTGGCGCCGCCACCACGACCAACGGCCGGGACCGGGTCAAGGCCGACCTCGCCTTCGTCGAGCACCGGCCCGGGGTCCCCAAGCCCGACGCGATCGTCGTCGCCGACGACGTCACCCGGCACTTCGGTGGTATGACGGCCGTCGACGTCGAGCACCTCGAGGTGCAGCGCGGGGCGATCACCGCGCTCATCGGTCCCAACGGTGCCGGCAAGACGACGCTGTTCAACCTGCTCACCGGTTTCGACAAGCCGAGCACGGGCCGGTGGACGTTCGAGGAGCGTTCGCTGTCCGGGGTCCCTGCGGCGAAGGTCGCCCGCTCGGGCATGGTGCGCACGTTCCAGCTGACGAAGGCGCTCAGCCGCATGACCGTCATCGAGAACATGCGCCTGGGTGCCACCGGCCAGCCCGGGGAGAACATCGTCAAGGCGCTCGTGCCGCCGCTGTGGCGGGCGCGGGAGCGGGAGATCACCGAGCAGGCCGAGGAGCTCCTCGCCCGGTTCAAGCTCGACACCAAGCGCGACGACTACGCGGGCAGCCTGTCGGGCGGTCAGCGCAAGCTCCTCGAGATGGCCCGCGCGCTGATGAGCAAGCCGACCATGGTGATGCTGGACGAGCCGATGGCCGGGGTGAACCCGGCGCTGACGCAGTCGCTGCTGGGGCACATCCAGGCGCTGCGCGACGACGGCACCACGGTGCTGTTCGTCGAGCACGACATGCACATGGTCCGGCACATCTCCGACTGGGTCGTGGTGATGGCCGAGGGCCGCATCGTGGCGGAGGGACCGCCGGAGTCGGTCATGCAGGACCAGGCCGTCGTCGACGCGTACCTGGGCAAGCACCACGACACCGACCTGGGCGACGACAGCCTCCTGGACGACGAGGTCGTCGAGGAGCTCGCGGCCGAGGAGCGGGTCGAGGACGCCGAGCGCGAGGAGAAGCGATGAGCACCACCACCGCGGGCGACGTCGCCGTGCACCGAGGCGCACCCGAGGGCAACCCCCTGCTGGCGGCCACCGACGTGTTCGCCGGCTACCTGCCCGGGGTCGACATCCTCAACGGCTGCAACCTCGTGGTGCACCCCGGTGAGCTGGTCGGCATCATCGGCCCGAACGGCGCCGGCAAATCGACGCTCCTGAAGGCCCTGTTCGGCCTGGTGCGTATCCGGGAGGGGTCCGTGACCCTCAAGGACGAGGACATCACCAACCACCGTGCCGACTCCCTGGTGCGCCGTGGCGTGGGTTTCGTGCCGCAGACGAACAACGTGTTCCCCTCGCTCAGCATCGAGGAGAACCTGCAGATGGGCCTCTACCAGGCGCCCAAGCGGTTCGAGGAGCGGTTCGCGTTCATCGTCGACCTGTTCCCCACGCTGGGCGACCGGCGCAAGCAGCGTGCGGGCTCGCTGTCCGGCGGCGAGCGGCAGATGGTCGCGATGGCCCGCGCGCTCATGATGGACCCGTCCGTGCTGCTGCTGGACGAGCCGTCGGCGGGCCTGTCCCCCGTGCGTCAGGACGAGACGTTCATCCGGACCCGCAAGATCAACAAGGCGGGCGTCTCGGTCGTCATCGTCGAGCAGAACGCCCGTCGGGCGCTGCAGATCTGCGACCGGGCGTACGTGCTCGACCAGGGACGCAATGCCTACTCCGGGCCGGGGCGTGAGCTCATGAACGACCCGAAGGTCATCGAGCTGTACCTGGGCACCCTCGCAGCCGACGTGGAGGCGGCTGCCTCGGCCGCACCGACCGCCGAACCCGAGGCCTGAGCCCTCCGCGACAGGGGCGGACGGCCGCCCCTGTCGCACGGGAGGCGACCCTCTGCCACGATCGGCTGGTGGAGCACGGCACGACGGAGTGGACCGAGAGCTTCGTGACCGTCGAGGGCCACGAGGTCTTCTACCGCGAGAGCGCGGCGGTCCCGGACGCGGTACCGATCGTGCACGTGCACGGCTTCGCGATCTCCGGCACCTACATGATGCCGACCGCGCGCCTGCTGGCCCTCCGGGCGACCAACCTTGTGCCCGACCTGCCCGGCTACGGCCGCAGCGCCCGCTGGGACCACACCCTGGGCATCCCGGCGCTGGCGCACGCCCTGCTGGCCACCCTGGACGCGCTCGGGCTCGACCGGGTCGTGCTCGTCGGCAACTCCATGGGGTGCCCGGTGATCCTCGAGGTCGCGCACGCCGCACCCGAGCGGGTCGACCGCGTGGTCCTCGTCTCGCCCGCCGGCGGGCTGGCCAACCAGCCGTTGACCCGGGCCGTCGGCCAGCTCGCGGTCGACGCGCGCCGCGAGGACCGCCGGATGGCCCGGATCGCCGTCCCGGACTACCTGCAGTTCGGTCCCGTCAACGCCTGGAACCTGTTCGGCGAGCTCACCCGGTTCCCCTCCCTCGAGCGGCTGCTCAAGGTCTCCGTGCCCGCGCTGGCGGTGATCGGCTCCCGCGACCCGCTGATGCCCCCGCCGCACCGCGTGCGCGAGGTCGGGCGCATCGCGCCGGAGCACGTCACGGTGGCCCTCATCGAGGGCGCCGCACACGCGCTCAACTTCTCCCACCCGGGTGAGCTCGCGCACGTGATCACGTCCTGGCTCGACGGCCGTGAGATCGTCGACGACCCCGACGAGCCCGGCTTCACCCGCGTGCTGCAGATCGGCCGGGACTGAACGACGGCCGCCTGCCTTCCGCCCGGGACACGACGAAAGGGCCGGTGCGGGTCACCCGCACCGGCCCCTCGTCAGGGGAGCTGCTCGATCAGCCGACCGAGCCCTCCACGGCCTTCACCCAGACGTTCTTGTTGTCGGCGCCGAACTTGTAGACGCCGATGAACGCCGAGGACGGGTCGTTGTCCGCGTTGAACGGGCCGATGCCCGCCTGACCCTTGTACGTGATGTCCGAACCGTCCTCGAGGAGGGCGACGCAGTCGGCGAACGTGGAGCACTCCTCGCCACCGTCGGCGCCCGAGACGGCCGCCATGTTGGCCTGGATCGTCGTCCCGTCGGTCGCCCCGCCCTTGACCGCCGCGAGGGCGGCCAGGATCGTCGCGTCGTACGACTCCGGCCCGTAGGCGAAGTCGGTCAGCGACGGGTCGACGCCCTTGAGGCGCTCCTGGAACTCATCGCTCGGGAACGCACCCGGGATGGTGCCCTGGGCACCCTCGAGCGTGCCGGCCTCGAAGTCGGCCGAGTAGTCCGCCGTGTTGCCGTCGACCAGGTAGATCGCCGAGGACGGGATGCCCGCCGCGACCAGCTCGGGGATGATCTGCTTGGTCTGCTCGAACGCGATCACCGCGACCGCGTCGGGCTTCGTGGCCACGAGGGCCGTGATGTCCGTCGAGAAGGAGCTGGCGGCCGGGTCGAACTCCTGGCCTGCACCCTTGGCACCGTAGGTGACCGTGGCACCGGCCTCCTCGATGGTCCCCTGGGCGACGTCACGCAGCGACGTGCCGTAGTCGTCGTTGAAGACGAGGAAGCCGACGTTCGCGTGGCCGTCACCGGTGATGAGGTTGCCGAGCGCCGCGCCCTGGACCGTGTCCGGCGGGGCGGTGCGGAAGTAGAACGGCGAGTACCCGGACAGCTTGGTCGCGGTGTTCGCCGGCGAGATCTGCACGATGTTCGCGCCCGTGATGTCGTCGATCACGTTGAGCGTGACGGAGGACGAGGCCGCGCCGATGACGACGGACACGTCCTTCGAGATCAGCTCGGTGGCCGACTGCGTCGCGACCTCAGCGTGGTCGGCATCCGAGGAGTCGGTGTGCTCAGCGGTCACGTCGGCGCCCAGGACGCCTCCGGCCGCGTTGATCTCCTCGATGGCCAGGTCGACGCCGGCGATCTCGGGCGGGCCGAGGAAGGCCAGCGAACCCGTCTGCGGCAGCAACGTGCCGACGATCAGCGGGCTGGACTCGGCGGCGCTGTCCGTCGTCTCGTCGTCCGCGGTGCCCGAGCTGCTGGCGCACGCTGCCAGGGCGAGTGCCGCGGCACCTGCCAGGGCCGCAGCCCTCAGTGCATGTGTCGAACGCATCATCCGTGGTACCCCTCTGTGAGTACTGCGATTCTGCGGAACCGTGCCTACCGGCTCCGAAGTTGGCGCGAACGTACTGAGAGTTTGTGTCCACGATGTGAAGCCCGATGTCTCGTCATATGTCGTTGCCGACTTGTGACACAACGCGAGGACCCGGCCGCCGAGGGGCGACCGGGTCCGTGACCGCGGGGTGGGGTGTGCGAACGAGCTGCGCCTCAGTCCGAGGCGGCACCGACCTGCTCGATGACGGCGTCGGCGACCTCGCGCATCGTCAGGCGCCGGTCCATCGACGTCTTCTGGATCCACCGGAAGGACTCCGGCTCGCTCAGGCCCATCTTCGTCATCAGCAGGCCCTTGGCACGGTCGACGCGCTTGCGCGTCTCGAACCGCTCGGCCAGGTCTGCGACCTCGGACTCCAGGGCCGTGATCTGCGCGTACCGCGAGATCGCGATCTCGACCGCGGGCAGCAGGTCCGCCGGGGAGAACGGCTTGACCACGTAGGCCATCGCGCCGGCGTCCCGCGCCCGCTCGACCAGCTCGGTCTGCGAGAACGCGGTCAGCAGCACGACCGGCGCCAGGTGCGCCTTGCCGATGCGCTCGGCCGCGGAGATGCCGTCCAGCTCGGGCATCTTGACGTCCATGACGACGACGTCCGGCTTGAGCTCGGTGGCCAGCGCCACCGCCGTCTCGCCGTCGCCGGCCTCACCGACCACGTCGAAGCCCGCGTCGCGCAGCGTCTCGACGACGTCCATGCGGATCAGGGCCTCGTCCTCGGCCACGATCGCGCGGCGCGCGGGGCGACCGGACGGGCTCGGAGCGGCAGCGGGGGCGGCAGGGGTGCTGAGGTCGAGCGCAGCGCTCGCCTCGGTGGCGTCAGGTGTCTCGTCAGTGGTCACGTGCACAGAGTAGTCGGCAGGACGGCGGGCCTGGCAGCAACGTCCGCGCGACGCGGATCACGGTGTCGGCGGACCCGGGGGCGGACGGCTTCCTCCCCCGTCGCCCTCTTCGGTCTTCGGCCCACGGCCCGACCCGGGCTATCCTTCTCAGCGGCCCCGATAGCCCAACCGGCAGAGGCGTTCGGCTCAAACCCGATCCAGTGTGGGTTCGAATCCCACTCGGGGCACCCGTCTGACCTGCGGAAACACCCCCTCCTGTCCCCACGGGGGGACAAATCTGTCCCCAGGCGACCCTGTAGATCCGCGAGCTCCAGACCAAGGGCCTGTCGCACAAGACGATCGCCAACGTCCACGGGCTGCTCTCGGCAGGCCATGAACACCGCCGTCCGCCTCTGCTACCGGGCGGACAACCCGTGCGCCGCGGTCCGACTCCCCCGCAACCAACGCGCCGGCGACGACATGGTCGTCCTCGAGCCGGAAGACCTCGACCTCATCCTGGACAACCTGCTCGAGCACTACCGCCCGTTCATCATCACGCTCGTCGGCACCGGCATGCGCTTCGGCGAGGCGACCGCCCTGCACGTCGAAGACCTCTCCCTCGACGCCCACCCGCCGACCATCCGCATCAACAAGGCGTGGAAGCAGGACGGCAACCGGCAACCGTTCATCGGAGCCCCGAAGTCGGCGCGCTCCCGCCGGACCATCTCCCTGTCCCCCGACCTCGCCGACATGCTCCGCAAGCTGACCGCCGGTCGACGCGGAACCGACCTGGTCTTCGTCAACGCCGCCGGGCGACCGATCCGCAACAACACCTTCTGGGCGACGCACTGGACACAGGCGATCGCCAAGGCGCAGAACCCGGTGGACGCGGACGGCGTGCCCGACCCCGACGCGCGCCGACTGATGAAGCGGCCACGGATCCACGACCTGCGGCACACCCACGCGAGCTGGATGCTCGCCGAGGGGATGGACATGTTCACGCTGTCGCGGCGGCTGGGGCACGAGACCTACGCGACGACTGACTCGCGGTATAGCCGCCTGATGCCGGCCCAACAGCTCGTGGCGGCGAGCGTGGCGGCGGCGGCTCTCAGTCGCCTCAGGCCTCGACATCCACTTTAGGAGTTCAATCTTGGTCGGTGGATAACGCGCTGACCTGCGGAAATACACGCTTGCAGTTCGGGAAGTGACATCAATCTGGGGTGGGCGCTGACCACGCGCTGACCACGGGCCTGCTCCGATCCGTGGACCCCCTGCACTCGCTCGCGAGACAACGGGTGCGAGCCGCCCATGACCGGAGCGTTCGCCGAGACCGCCATCACTGACCAAGCCCCCGAACAACCCGGCCCGCGGCGCCTCGCGATGACCTCCCGTGCACCCGTGCCTCAGATAAGGCGGCAGATCTCACCCAGGGCCAAAGCCCGCAGTGATACCGTGCTCGCACCTTGGGAACGATGGGAAGTCGGCTTGAACCACAGCAACTTCGTGCTGAACGGGCGGACTCTCACCGTCTCCGCTGAGTTGCGGCACATCATGAGCGAGCGGCTACCCACCATCGGCCTCGCTACACCTGCAAAGGTGCCGGCCAAGTCGCTGCACGTCTCTAGCGACGAGTACGGGCGTCAGTGCGCACTTACCGTGTTCACCGGTCACGATGCCCCCACAACTGCCGAGCTACGCGGTGCGGCCCGCGTGGCCGCTCTCGTCGAAGGTCAAGGGTTCGCAAGTCTGGTCGACGTCGGATCCGGGTACTGGGAGGACTCGACCGACCCGTCGATGGCCTGGGTTGAGAGATGGGTTCGAGGCCTCCCCCTTGACACGATCCTGACGAAGCGTGCCGACGAGTTCAGTTGCACCCATCTTCAGCGACTAATGGTCGACCTCGCCGAGAGCATGAACGCCCTGAGGGCAATCGGCGCTGTCCATGGCGCAATGAGTTCTCGAAACATAATCCTGTTCCGACCGCAATCCAACTCATTGCACCCTGAGAGTTACTTTACGGTCGTGGACCTTGCCAACGCGCGCGTGCTGTCTGAAGACGAGTTTGCAGACGGGCGCGCCGACGCTATCCGCGTTGAGGAAGATCGCGCAGTCCTGGAGATTTTGGCGCACGCTCACAACACCCTCATTCGTAATGCCGAACTGAGCCGGTCGCAGCAGGGTTGGCTTTGGCAACTCGGCGATTTCCTTGTAGCTGCAAGCCAAGACCTTGAGAGCATGGCGCCGATTGAGCCCAGCACGCTACTCGAGCTCGCGCAGAACCGCTCGCATGCCCATGGGGTGAGCCCGTCTGAATCCAGTCAATTGGGCGATCCATTCGACTACATCAGCGCCGAACACATCGCATCCGATGAACTGCTGTACCGCATCTTCGCCGACTCGTGCCCCTGGATTGACGAGGTCGCTCGCCCCGATCCGAACTTGATCACCGGTCCACGCGGCTGCGGAAAATCCATGATTCTCCGGTGGTTGAGCATCAAGACTCAGCTGGCCGGAGACCCTACCGGTGCCCGCCTCGATGCTCTCCAGGTTGGCGCCTTCTACGTGTCGTGCACCGCGGAGATCCAGAGTCAAGTCGCCGTATTCGATAGCCGCGCAGTTGCACTAGCTGCCGAATCGAAGTTGATCCACTACCTAAACCTCGTGGTGGCCAGAGAGGTCGTCGCCACACTTCAGCAGATGAAGGTGGCGAGTCGCCCTGAATGGGGCATCGACGGGCGCTTCAGCGCCTTTGTCTTCGAATTCATCCGGGAGGAACTCGCCCCGGGCGTCGTTCCGATAGCAGGGATCGACTCGCTGACCCAGGCGTACGACATCGTTGCAGCTCAACTACGCGTGGCACAGGAATACCTCCGCGGCGGCCGACCCCCGACGCGCGTGACGACACCGGACTTCCTGAACGCAATGTCTTCGCTCTTGGCCAGAGAGACGACATTCTTCGCGCAACACCGCGTGACCTTCTGCCTTGATGACTATTCGACGCACCGAGTTCCCGAACCGGTCCAGCAAGTGCTTAATCGAGTGATCTTTGGGCTGCGCAGCGCGAACTACATCTTCAAAATCTCGGCCGAGAACCGAGGCTTCTACCCGTATGACCGCGCCAACGCGCGAATCGACGTCGAACGAGAGATGAAGAGCATCAACTTCGGCGCCGCGTTCGTGTCACTCGGTTCAAGCGAAAGCAGCGGGAAGGCTCTCAAGTTCTCGAGTGACCTATTGGCGAATCGTCTGCGCGCTGCCGGGTGGAAGGGAACGCCCCAGGAACTCCTCGGTGCGACATCGAAGAGCAACGCGCAGTTTGCGCGGGAAGCAAGCGCCGCGGCCCGGGACGAAGGACCGAGGCCCATGTACGCTGGCCTTCCGTGCATTTCCGACCTTTGTTCCGGAGACATGTCAACGTTGCTGCTCGTTTACCGTAGGATATTTGACCTGGGCGACGTCAACCGGGACTCTAGCGCGCTGGTCGCGGAGCGCGTCCAGAACGACGCGATCCGTCTGATCTCCCGCGAGATGCTCCAAGCGATCCGCACCCACGAGCCGCATGGCCAGCGCATGCTTACGATCGCTCAGGAGTTCTGCCGGCTCGCACGATTCGCACTGGAGCACGGTACTGTCGTGGAGCATGGCGAAGCGGTCCCCATGAAGCGAACGCGAATCGAGATTGATGGACTCTCCTTACCCGAACTCGAACTCGGGAATGCCGCAGAGGGCAGTGTCGTAAAGGAGCTTATCCGGCGCGCGATCTTTATCGATTTGGGCCCAGGTGACTCGCGGCATGCGGAGCGAGTTACGACGCGCCTTATGATGAGGCGGATCTATCTCCCGGCATTCCAACTGAGCCTTGCCAAAAACGGTCAATTCGCCTGGCCCGAGAAGCAGTTCTTGCGGTTCCTTCAAGATCCCGCAGGCGTGCGTGTCGCCGAGCAGCGGAAGATCACGCGACCACAGGCGCACGTCGACGCCCTCTTTGACGACGAATCGTTGAGCGGGGGGGACGTGTGATGTCACGCCTAATCCGGCTCACACCAGCGCACATTGTGCAGAGCCTTCCAGAAATGACAAGTCTATCTGACGGGCCCCAGGAGCCCATTGATCTCTTCATTGGCGCGCTCGGATTCGAAGATCGCTGTCCCGCGATAGCCCATCGGTTGATGGAGACCCGTAGCACAGTCAACTCCGCCGTAATCGCGACGTATGACCACAACGCCGTCGAGAACGAGCGTAACCGGCCGCTTCTGGAGGCCGCGCTACGCGCCTCGGGCGCGAGCGTCGCCTGGAGCCGCGTTCGCAACGGGGACTTCCTTGAACTGCTCCGCGTGCGGTTGGGTGACGCGTCTCGGAGCGGTCTGCGCGTCGCACTCGACATCAGTTGCATGCCTTCGGTGCTCATCCTCGCCGTCATGAAGGTCCTGTCTGAGTACTCCGACGCTCGGCTCTCGGTCCTATACGCCGAGGCGGTGAAATATGGCCCGCAACCCGAGGAAGCCGAATTCTACGCCGGTGCATCGAACGACGAGATATCGGTTGGGGTGGACTACGGCGTGGGGAGCATCCGCTATAGCGTCGACTATCAAGGGTCTCACGTGCCGGGGCTGGCCGACTTGGTCGTACTTGTGCCAGGATTTGGGCTAGACCGTGCTCGCGCTGCAATCAGCTACGTGAATCCGGCGTACCTCCTCGACCCCGCTGGACACATCAAGTGGCTTCTCGGCCGTCCACGACGCCCCGAAGACGCCTGGCGCCGCGACGCGCTCGTCAGACTCCACAGTATCGCCGAGGAAGATGTACTGGAATCGGTCGATGACGTCGACTACCGCGCGATGATCGAGGCACTCGACGACGTCTACGAGAGCAGCCGCTTCCGCGCAAATGTTACCGTCGCGCCATTCGGTACGAAGCTTCAGAGCATTGGAGTCGCGATCTATTGCCTCATGCGCTCCGCCCTACGAGTCCTGCTTGTCGAACCTGAGTACTATGACCCAAGGGGCTACAGTTCAGGAATTGGCGACTGTTGGCAGATCGAGTTCGGACGCATGGGCAACCTCACCGGACTGCTTCAGAGCGTTGACCGCCTGGTGGTGCAAAGTGCCGGTTGACGTCGTCACTCCTACGACGTGGGAGGAACTCCAGCACGCGCTACAAACCTTGCCCACCGGGGAGTCGCCGGTGGATGCCAACCAGTTCTGCGTGTTCCGCGGGGTCTCGAACTCATCGTGGACGCTCCAGCACAGTCTTAGCCGCATGGGCGGAGACCTTGGCGCCAAGGAGCGTCGAGTTCTAGACGACTTTCGGGACTTCGCCAACCTTGAACTGAAGGCGCAAGCCGTTGAAGTGGAAAACCCGTGGCAGTTGATGGCTGTGGCACAGCACCACGGCACCCCGACACGACTACTCGATTGGTCGCGGAATCAAGATGTGGCGCTCCATTTTGCGACGTCGGACCGCAGGTCCTGGGGAACGGAAGGGTGCGTGTGGGTGGTAAACCCGCACCTGGTTCACCAGACCCTGCCGGCTCTTCTTAAGCAGGATCTCTGCGGCTCCGGCGAAGCGGCACCCGGACTGATGCGCGAGCGGCAAATGCTCCGGGCGCTTCCAGCCGTAGCGGACCTCGATCGACAAGCGGTCGGCCCGGTCCTGCCTGCCTTCTTCTTCGAGCCTGGCTGGGCTGACGCACGCATAAAGGCGCAGAACGGGTTGTTCTCTGTTGTCGGAGATGTAGCGAGCGACCTGGCCGATGTCTTGGAGACCGTTCCGCGGTGTGCTCGGAGGGTCCACATCGGGCCCGTACTCAAGCTTGAGGTCCGAAGGAAGCTCGATGCATCAGGGCGCGACGAGCGATCCTACTTCCCGGGTTTTGACGGCGTATCGGCTTTTCTCGGCAGAAACCATTGCGAGTGACGTTGCGCCCTTCCCTACTCGAGGGACCAAGCCCGATTCAAGGACTACCCCTGGACATGTCTGGGCGTGCGACATCTTCAGAGCCCCTAGTGGGCCCTGCGGACGAACTTCGCGATCGCGTGCTTTCGCACCTTCGGGGTCAAGGCTTCGCCGTCACGAACGGTCGCCTGTCGCCGCCCGAACTGTCTAGCAAAGGCGCCGTTCGTACACTTCATTCTGAGGCCGTGAGGGAACAGGTAGCTCGGGGCCAGAATACGCTCGCCCGGGAAGAGGATCGATTCCTTGAGCGCATGATTGACGGAGAAGAGCTGCGTCCCCATCTCGTTCAACCCCGACTCGTCCACGTCGATGATCGGCGCTCCTTCGACAGCAGGCTCTGGCGATGGTGTTCTCTGCATTGGTCGATTCCGGTCTCCAGCGGGTATGGACGACGTTTGCGTTTTCTTGTCGTTGATGAGGGACACGGCGATGCCGTCATCGGGCTCATCGGGCTCGGAGACCCGGTGTTTGGGCTCGGAGCACGCGACGAATGGATTGGATGGACCCGTGCGCAGCGGGGAAGGCGCCTGACTAGCGTGATGGACGCCTTCGTGCTTGGCGCACTCCCTCCATACAGCGGGCTTCTTGGCGGAAAGCTCGTGGCACTCCTGGCTGGAAGCCGCGAGATCCAGGAGATCTTTGAGCAGCGATACGGACACCGAACCACACTCATCGAGGAACGGGACCCGGCGGCAAAGCTTGCGGTTGTCACAACTACATCTGCACTCGGACGTTCTTCGATCTACAACCGGTTGCAGCGCCCCGATCGATCGCTCGCAATGCGGCCAGTTGGGTACACCGGGGGTAGCGGAGATTTCCACCTTGGCGGTGAACTCTACGAACTCCTCGCCGAATACGCGCGATCGGTCGACGCGACGCGGGTCACGGGGCATCGGCACGAGCGTTGGGGGCGACCCGGCTTCCGGAATAGGCGCGAGGTCGTCCAAGTTGCACTAGACGCACTCGGTCTAGACTCACGGGCGCTACGCATGCATGGCGTTAAGCGTGAGATCTTCGTGTATGAGACGGCCCAGAACTCGGCGGCATTCCTACGTGGCGAGGATAATTCGCTCGCACCCTACCCGACTTCTTCGGTCTCCGACTTGGCGGAGTGGTGGAAGGGCCGTTGGGCACTACCTCGCTCGCAAGCACAGCGCGAGTGGCAAGCCTTTCGGACGGAGAGTTGGCGACTCTGGAGCACCGCACCCTGAATGGGATCTCATAGCCTTCCGTCTTCGCAATTCGGCTCGCCCCGCTGAGGAACACGGGTCTGCCCCCGGTCTGGTTGACACTCGGGGTTTGCGGTAGTCAGGCCGCGTCTGCGGCCGTGTAGATCATCTCAAACTCGACGGGCGTGAGTTTGCCGAGGGCGCGTTGGCGGCGTCGGCGGTTGTACTTGGTCTCGATCCAGGTCACGATCGCCAGGCGCAGGTCGTCGCGGGTGTGCCAGCGGCGGGTGTTCAGGACGTTCTTCTGCAGCAGGGAGAAGAAGCTCTCCATGCTCGCGTTGTCGCCCGCGCCGTAGGAGCGGCCCATCGACCCGACCAGGCCGTTGTTCGCCAGCAGCCGCTGGGTCGCCTTGGCACGGAACTGGCCGCCTCGGTCCGAATGACACACCGTGCCGGCCGGTGAGCGCAGCGCGATCGCGTTGCGCATCGCCGCCCGCGCCAGGGACGACTTCATGCGCGAGTCGATGGAGTACCCGACGATCTTGTTCGAGTAGACGTCCTTGATCGCGCAGATGTAGAGCTTGCCCTCGGCGGTGGGGTGCTCGGAGATGTCCCACAGCCACACCTGGTTCGGGGCGTGCGCGACGAACTCGTGACGGACCACGCCGTGCTCGTCGACCACCGCGAGCAGGTCGTCGTGCGGCGCGGGGCCGGCCGTCGCGGGCTTGGACCGCTTCTTGTGGTGGCTGGCGGTGATGCCGGCGATCCGGCACAACCGGTGCACCCGGTTCTCCCCGACGCTGATCTTGTGCTCGTCGGCCAGCTCGTCGGTGATGAACCGGTAGCCGAGTGTCGCGTCGTCGCCATGGATCTCGTAGATCGCGGCAAGGACGTGCGCGTCGTCCCAGTCCCGGTCGCAGACCGGGTTCTTGAGCCACTTGTAGTACCCCTGGGTCGACAGGCCCAGGACCCGGCACGCCACCGCGACCGGCACCCTGATGCGGGCGCCGGCCGCGGCCATCTCACGGACGAGCGGGAAGACTATTTTCCCGGCAGACCCGCCTGCGCGAGGTAGGCGGCCGCGCGGCGCAGGACCTCGTTCTCCTGCTCCAGCACCCGGATCCGCTTGCGCGCCTCACGCAGCTCGGCGCGCTCGGCCTGGGTCGGCCCGGACCGTCGGCCGTCCTCGACGTCGGCCTGCTTCATCCAGTTCGACAACGACCCTTCGGAGATACCGAAGTCCTTCGCGATCTGCGTCAGCGGCACCTGCCCCTTGCGGGCCACGGCCACGACGTCGTCGCGGAACTCCTTGGGATACGGCTTTGCCACGGGGACATCCTTCCAGCGAGGACCAGATCCTCACAGGTCAGGTGTCAACCAAACTCGGGGCAGACCCCACCAGGTCTACGCCGAGCCGCTCCACCACCCCCAAGGACTGGACCGGCGCGGGCCCCCGTCCGTTACTGGACACCGCGAGCATCGCAGAGATGCAAGAAGAGTCTGTCCGAGCGACGCCGCATCCGCGTCCCCAAACTCACGTCAGCCCTCGCCTCCGACGCTACGGTCAACGCATGGGTCTCCTGGGTCGGCTCTTGTACTTCGGCGTCGTCTTCGCGGCCGCAGCACTCGTCGCTCAGGTGCCCCTCGTCGGTCTGCCGCTCGCGCTGGTCATCGCCTTGGTGGGCGCCTGGTTCTACTGGCACACCCGCAGTTCGACGCCCGCCGCGGGTTCGAGCGCGCAGGCCGAGCTGGCGATGGCCGCAACGGCCGATTCGACCGAACCCGTGCTCCCAGCGTCCGACAGGGCGGTTCGGCTCTTCTCTCACGGACGACAGGCCGTCGCTGGCGAGTACTACAAGGCCAGGGACCTCGCCCGCGTCGTGGGGCGACGTCACGCCGGGACTACGGGCGACTGGGATCACGGGCTGCGAGAGACCGCCCGACTCGAGCGAGAACCAAGCAACAAGCACGACCGAAACGCGGTCAGAGTGCGCATGGCTCTCGGTGGGCAGTGGCTGACCGTCGGGTATCTCCCCCGCGACGACGCCGTGAAGTGGCAGCCGACGCTCAAAGAGCTTGAGAGCGGGGGCCTGGTCGCTCACTGCCTGGCGCGCATCTACAAGGACGGCCGCGGGAACGGTCACCAAGTTGTCCTGCACCTATCAGAGCCGGACAGAGCGGTTGCAGGCAACAGTGCCCCCGACGGCGCGGTCCTGCTCGACGCGGAGCGCGAGTGCGCGGTGATCGGCGAGCAACACTGCCAGGACGCACTGTCGGAGCGCGCGGGCTGGATTGGGCCTGTATGGGCAACGCTGCACGCCGGCACCGTGCCTACTGGCAAGCATTCGGGCGCCCCGACGGTCGAGGTACGCGTCGACGGCAAGGTAGCCGGGACGATGGCCGCGGCGCAGGGCGCGCGCTACGGCGCGCTGCCGAGTCGCGGCCCCGTGGTCGCCTGCGAGGCAGAGATCTTCGAGGGCTCGCGCTATCGCGAGGTCCGGCTCTTCCTACCGAAAGTCGACTGACAGGCCCGGCATGGGATAGCCACCTGCCCTGAGCGTCAGGGTGTGTAGTGGTAGCGGCAGGCGGCGATGCGGATCTCGTCGTCGACGAGCTTGTAGATGAGCCGGTGCTCGTCGCTGATGCGTCGGGACCAGTAGTCGTGCAGGCCGTGCTTGAGGGCTTCGGGCTTGCCGATGCCTTCGTGCGGGGTGTCCTGGGCGGCGCCGCGGGCGATGTCCTTGAGCAGCTCGTTGATCCGTTTGAGGGTGCGGCGGTCCTGGACCTGCCAGTACAGGTAGTCCGACCAGGCGTCGGCGTCCCACACGTACGTCACTCGGTGAGCTGCCGCTCCACGCCCTGACCGGACTCCAGGCGCTCGATCGAGGTCAGCAGCCGGCGGGCGTTGGCCGGGTTCTGCAGCAGGTACGCCGTCTCCTTCAACGACTCGTAGTCCGCCAGGGACACGATCACGACCGGGTCGTGGCCGGCGCGGGTGATGACGACCTCCTCACGGTCGTTGACGACCGCGTCCAGGGTCTGCGCGTAGCGGGCTCGCGACTGCGAGTACGTCATGGCCTTCACCGCACACCTCCAGGGCTGTACAGAAAACTGTACGTCCCGCACACAAGCCCGTCGAGGGACTCCCCCATCTGGCGACCCGCTCGGCGCCCCGTCTTCGATGATGTCCGCAGCGACGGTCCGCCTCCACTGCGTCGGTGGCGGCGTCGCTGACCTGGGGCGTCATCGCCGCGCCGTCGCACGGCCCATCGGGCCGGCGTAGTGAGCGGCGGCGCCAGACCGGGGTCTACTTCCTGACCTTCTCGGGCACCCACCGAGGCAGCAGCCCGACCCGTGTCTGGCCTTACCGTCAGGTCGGCCGCCCACCCGACGCTACCGCCGAGCCGACGCCGACGGTCGGCCCAGCCGGGTCCGATCGTCCGCCGGGTAGCCTGGGCGCGGAGCAGACGCGCGTGAGGAGACGCTGGATCGTGGATGTGCTGATGGAGACTGCCACGCAGAGCCGGGACGGCAGCCCGCACGTCACCGACGAGCGGTTCAGCACCATCTCGCACCTGTTCGCGACGTGCTTCGCCGTCATGGGCGCCGCGCTGCTGATCGCCCAGTCGAGCGCGCAGGGCGACCCGTGGAAGATCGTCGGGTTCGCCGTCTACGGGCTGTCGGTCGTGACGTTGTTCCTCTCCAGCACGCTCCACCACGGCATCGACCGTGGACCGAAGGTGAACGAGGTGCTGCGCACCCTCGACTACACCGCGGTGTTCCTGCTGATCGCCGGGTCGATCACCCCGCTGGTGCTGGTGCTGGTGCGGACGACGTACGGCTGGACGGTCCTGGGTGCCGTCTGGCTCATCGCCACGGTCGGGATCGTGCTGCGCTCGATCCTGCGTCAGCTGCCGAAGTACGTCACCAACACCCTGTACATCGCGCTGGGATGGCTTCCCGTGGTGCTGGTCGGAGCCGGGGTGTCGGTGCCGGCCGGGGCGCTCGCGCTGATGGCGGCCGGAGGGCTGGTGTACTCCGTGGGGTTCGTGATCTTCGTGATCGAGCGTCCGAACCCCTGGCCCGGGGTCTTCGGCTTCCACGAGATCTGGCACGCGCTGGTGGTCGTGGCCGCCTTCCTCCACTACCTGCTGATGTACATCTACGTCCTGCCGGCATAGGCGCCGCAGCGCAGGTCGGCCGCCCGACTCCCCGTGGGAGCGGTGACGTGTCAGGAGCACGTCAGGACCCCGCTCGCAGGCGTATGGGTTCCATCAGGGCGCCGTCCTCGCCCACCCCTCGGCACTAGACCGGGATGTGTGACGAGGCCGCGCACGACGCCTCGTCCGCACATGCCGACATCGGCGACGAACGGGTGCCGGCTCGAGCGAGGGAGCACACCATGGACGCCGCCCTGTCGATCCGGTCCCACACCTCGGTGGTGCTCGGGCTCGCCATCCTGGGGCCGCTGCTCGTCGCGGCCGCGCTGGGCGCGGTCCGAGACACCGTGACCGGCACCACGTCGGCGCTGATCCTGGTCCTGCTCGTCGTCGCCGCCTCCGCGACCGGGCTGCGCTCGGCAGGCCTGGCCGCGGCGCTGTCCGCCGCCCTCGGCTACGACTACTTCCTGACCGCGCCCTACAACAGCCTCAAGATCGACCACCCCGACGACGTGCAGGCAGCCGTCCTGCTCCTCGTGATCGGTCTCGTGGTCAGCGAGCTGGCGCAGTGGGGGCTGCGGCAGCACGCCCGAGCCAGCCGCGGCACGGGTTACCTCAACGACGTCCTCGGCACCGCCGAGCTCGCCTCCGGCGGGCAGGCCGACCAGGACGTGCTCACCCAGATGGTTGCCCGCCAGGTCGCCGATGTCCTCGATGTCGACGACTGCCGGTTCGAGGCGCCCGGGCACGAGCGTCACTCGTGGACCACCGTGCACCGCGACGGATCCGTGTGGCACGGCGGCCGCGAGATCGACGTCGACAACCACGGCCTGCCGACCGACGACCTCATCGTCCTCGAGGTCGGTCACGACAGCCAGAAGCTGGGCCAGCTCACCATGAGCTCGGCCGTGCGCGTCGTGCGCCCCACCCTGCAGCAGCGCAAGATCGCCGTCCTGCTCGCCGACCAGCTCGGCACCGCCCTCGCGATCCCGGCCAGGTAGACCGCACGCGGGGTCGGGAGGTCGGCCCGCGGGCTCTTCATCGCACCGTGACCGCCTCGCGCGCGAGGCTTCGTCGGCCGTGCCGAGGACGGGCGACGAGTCGACTCGGCCGGTGAGTCCGCAGGGCCGCCATGAAGATCTGATTGAGATCGCGGTCCGGGACCGCGAAGTCCTACGGCCCCGGCGTCCGCCGGCTGGACAGTGGGCGCGCCACCCACGACGCGAGAGAGCCACGATGCGCCCCCACCGCCACCTCCACCGCCTGCTCGGCACCGTCGCGCTCGGCGTGCTCCTGGTCCTGCCCGCCGCGCCGGGCTGGGCCACGGACGATCCCTCGGGGCACGAGCACGCCACCGGCACGGAGCCGACCGCGGAGCCGCGCGCACCTGGCGACGGCGACGACATGGCCGGCATGGACATGAGCGGAACCGGCACGGGCGCCACAGGTGACGAGGGCGCGCACGACATGGACGAGATGGCCGGCATGGACCACGGGGGAAGTACGCCCTCGGTGCACGACTCGTCGGCGACCGACGGGAGCACGACGCGCTCCCGAGTGCTGGTGATCTCCACGTTCGTCGGGGTGAACGCCGCGGTCCTGATCGCCGCCGCTCGGCGACGCCGCCACGACCGTCTGCACCCGCGGCCCCGCCCGCGCCGGAGCCCTGCCCCCGCCTGAGCTTCCGCCCGTGAGCCCGTCCGAGCCCTGCCGAACCCGGCCGACCGACCGCCGACCCGAGGAACCCCGATGAGCGCCCCCGCACCGACCGTGGACGACACCGCCGTCGTCGACCCCGACACCCTCCCCGACCTGAGCCCGCCCCCTGCGGGCCGCAACCTCCTGGCCATCCCGTGGGTCGCCCGCACGCTGCGCAGCGGCTGGTACCCGAAGATCCTGCAGATCCCCGTCACGGCCGTGTTCGGCCTGGTCGCCTACCAGCTGCTCGTCGGGCCCGACGTCGCGCACGAGAACGCGGGCACCGCGCTCATGTGGGTGCTGTGGTGGCCGGTCATCCCGATCGTCTTCGTGCTGCTGGGTCGGTTCTGGTGCGCGGTGTGCCCGTTCGGACTTATCTCGGACACCGTGCAGCGATGGGTCGGGGTGAACCAGCCCGTCCCCCGGTTCCTGAAGAACAACGGCATCTGGCTCATCGACGCCTCGTTCCTGGCGATCACCTGGGCCGACCACGTCTGGGGCATCGTCGAGTCCCCGTTCGGCTCCGGGGTGCTCCTGCTGCTGCTCACCACGGCCGTGATCGCCTCGGGGGCGTTCTTCCAGCGGCGCACCTTCTGCCGGTACCTGTGCTTCCTCGGCGGGCTGTCGGGCAACTACGCACGCACCGGCATGGTCGAGCTGCGTGCCGACGCGGACGTCTGCCGCACCTGCACGGCGAAGGCCGCCTGCTACAACGGCACCGAGAAGGTTGCCGGGTGCCCGCTGTTCACGTTCCCGCGGACCATGGAGGACTCGGCGAACTGCAACCTGTGCGCCAACTGCGTGAAGTCGTGTCCGAACGATGCGATCACCATCCGTGTGCGCAAGCCCACCTCGGAGCTGTGGTTCCTCGACAAGCCCCGGCTCGAGCAGTCCGCCCTGGCGATGGCGATCATGGGCATCGTCCTGATCCAGAACGTGACGATGCTGAGCATCTGGCAGGACGTGCTCGACGAGATCGCCGACCTGACGGGCGTCACCAGCTACCCGGTGATATTCACCGTGGCCTTCGCCCTGGCCGTCTCGCTGCCCCTCGGCCTGCTCGCGCTCGCCAGCCGCGTCGCCGCGCAGGCCAACCTGGAGAGCACCTGGCAGAACTTCGCCCGCTTCGGGTACGCGCTGATCCCGCTCGACGTCGCCGGGCACCTCGCGCACAACCTGTTCCACCTGCTGGCCGAGGGCGGTTCGGTCTACTACACGGTCGCGAACCTGTTCGGCGCGGGCGTCAGCGGCAGCACCGCGCTCGTGGGGGCCGGCACGATCCAGGTGCTGCAGTTCTCCCTGCTCGCCCTGGGCGCGCTCGGCTCGGCCTACACCGCGAAGCGGATCGCCTACCGGCGCTACCGCACGACCGCCCGTCGGCACGCCACGCTCGCACCCTTCCTTGCCGTGATCGTCGTGCTCACGATCGTCAACGTGTGGCTGTTCCTGCTGCCGATGGCGCATCGCATGTGAGGTGCGGCGCGGACGTGCACCGGGTCAGGCCGTCGGCAGCTCGACGGTGAACACCGCACCCTGCCCGGGTCCGGCGCTGTCGGCGGTGATCGTCCCGCCGTGCGCCTCGACGAGGGCCTTGCTGATGGCCAGGCCGATGCCCGAGCCGCCGCGAGCGCGGTCACGGGCGGTGTCGGCGCGGTAGAAGCGCTCGAAGACGTGCGGCAGGTGCTCTGGACTGATGCCCTCGCCGTCGTCCCTGACCTGCAGCTCCAGCCGCCCGGACGACCCGGCCCGCGCGGACACGGTGACGTGACCGCCCGTGGGCGTGTGGCGCAGGGCGTTGGTCACGAGGTTGTCGAGCACCTGCGCCAGGCGGTGCCCGTCCACCTCGACGGAGGGCGCGTCGGGCTCGACCGCGGCGGTCAGCTGCACGTGGGCCGTCGCGGCGCGCTCGGCACCGGCCCGGACGGCCGCATGGACGAGGTCGGCCGCGGGGGTCCGGCGCCGGTCGAGGTGGAGGTCCCCGGACTCGGCGCGGGTCACCGCGGCCAGGTCGTCGGCGAGGCGGGTCAGCCGTCGACCCTGCTCGCGCAGCAGGTGCACGGTCGCCTCGTCGAGCGGCTGCACACCGTCCTCGACGGCCTCGAGGTAGGCGTCGATCGTCGCGACCGGGGTGCGCACCTCGTGCGCGACATCGGCGAGCAGCCGGGCCCGCAACCGCTCGGCCTCGGCGAGCCGGGCGGCCATGCCGGAGAACGAGGCGGCCAGCTCCTCGAACTCCGTGCCGAGCCCGGCCGAGGTCACGGGCGCGTCGTACTGCCCGGCCCCCACCCGCCGGGCGGCCGCCGCGAGCGATCCCACGGACCCACCGATGCGCCGGGTCAGGACCACGCTGACCGCCAGCGACGCGACCACGGCCGTCAGCAGGGCGACGGCGAGCGAGAGCGCGGAGGCGGAGGTGAAGGCCTCCTCGGCGTGCAGCACGGCCTCGTCGTGCGCATCCAGACCCGCGCGGACCATGTGCTCGTGGAACAGGGACGGTCCGGTGGCCGCCGCGACCAGCCACGCGGTCAGCGTCCCGGTGAGCGTCACGACACCCAGCGCCACCAGCAGGCGCGCGGCCAGCCCCCGACGCGACCACCACCGGCTCAGGTCCGCCCTCACTGCCCCGTCCCGATCCGGTACCCGACGCCGCGCACCGTGCGCACGTACTGCTGACGGTCGGCGGTGTCGCCGAGCTTCTGGCGCACGTGCAGCACGTGCACGTCCACGAGGTGCTCGTCGCCGACCCACCCGGCACCCCAGACCGCCTCGATGAGCGCCCGGCGGGAGAACGCGCGCGCCGGCTCGGCGGCCAACGCCGCCAGCACGTCGAACTCCGTGCGGGTCAACGGCACGGGCTCCCCCGCCAGGTGCACCTCCCGACCCGTCGGGTCGATCACCAGATCGCCCACCTCCAGCACGGGGGCTGTGACCGCAGCGACGGCCGACACCCGGCGGGGTCGGCGCATCAGCACGCCGATGCGGGCCATGAGCTCGCGGGGGCTGAACGGCTTGGTCATGTAGTCGTCCGCGCCGACCGACAACCCGATCAAGGTGTCGACCTCCTCGGCCCGCGCCGTGAGCATCAGCACGTAGCAGTCGGAGAACGTGCGCAGCCGCCGGCACACCTCGACCCCGTCCATGCCCGGCAGCCCCAGGTCCAGCACAACGACGTCCGGGTCGACCTGCCGCAGCACGTCGACGGCATCCGCGCCGTCGTGCACCAGGTGCACCTCGAACCCGTCCCGCTGCAGGTAGGAGCCGACCACGTTCGCCAACGGCACCTCGTCGTCGACCACCACGGCCCGACGCGGTGCCGTCGCGACGTTCGGACGGGCGATCGCGTGCGCGCTGCTGGTCACCCGAGTCATTGTCCGCGACCTCTCCCGTCCCGCTGGTCGGCCCGGCGGCGCTGCCCGGCGACCTTCATCGAATCTTCAGCGACCCGCCCTAGTTCCGGAGGCGATCAGCACCGAGGGTGGACCACGGCCGTCGCACGACGGCTGGACGCGGCACGCCCGCTGCTGGACGACCGCCTGAGCACCCGATGCCCACCCCGAGGAGACCCCCACGATGCCTCGCCGCACCCTCGCCTTCCGTCTCGCAGCCGCGGCAGCAGGCGCCGCACTCACCCTGACCCTGACGTCCTGCGCCCAGGGCGCACCGGCCCTCACCGGCGGCGACAACGCATCCTCGGCCTCGTCGGCCTCGTCGGCCTCCGACGTGCACGACGGCGCCGACACCCGGTTCGCGCAGGCGATGATCGTCCACCACGAAGGCGCGATCGTGATGGCCGGGCTCGCGGCTCAGGAGGCCACCACACCGGAGGTCCGTGCGCTCGCCGAAGGCATCTCCCAGGCGCAGGGTCCCGAGATCGAGCTCATGACCGGCTGGCTGCAGGCCTGGGGTGAGGACGTCGAGGCATCGATGCCCGGCATGGACCACGACGGCATGGACATGGGCGGCATGACGATGGACGGCCTCACGCAGGAGGAGGCCATGGCGGACCTCGACGGTCTGACCGGCCCCGATGTCGACCGCCGCTTCCTCGAGCTGATGATCGCCCACCACGAGGGTGCCATCACGATGGCCGAGCAGGAGCTCGCCGAGGGCACCGACGCCGACGCCCTCCAGCTGGCGAGCACAATCATCGACGACCAGAGCACCGAGATCACCACCATGCAGGACCTGCTCGCAGGGCTCTGACGCGCCGATCGGGTGCAGCGCCGAGGAGCACGATGGGCGGATGCAGGTCCAGCTGCTCTACTTCGAGGACTGCCCGCACTGGCAGGTCGCCGACGCGCGTCTGCGTGCGGCACTCGACGCGGTCGGGCGGCCGGCAGACGTCGAGAAGGTCCTCGTCACCACCCCGGACCAGGCCGAGCAGTGGGGCTTCCACGGGTCACCGTCGATCCTCGTCGACGGTGAGGACCCCTTCGCGCAGCCGGGGACGCACGTCGGACTGTCGTGCCGGCTCTACCGCACCCCGGACGGCGTGGGCGGGTCCCCGACGGTGGACCAGCTCATCGAGGTCCTGTCTCGGGCGTAGCCAAGTCACGGTGTCGCCGCCCGCCCGAAGGTCGACGGGGGCGTCTAGGTACAGCCCGTCGGCCACTTCCGCCGTCTGACGCCGCTGGCTAGCGTCTGGCCCTATGGACCTCCATGAGCGCGTCGAGGATTACCTCGCCGGCCAGCCCGAGCCCAAGCAGGCCGACCTCCGGCAGATCCACACGCACATGCTCGAGGAGTTCCCCGGGTGCAGGCTCTGGTTCCACGACGGCACCGACGAGAGCGGCAAGGTCGTGGCCAACCCGAGCATCGGCTACGGCGTGCGAACGATCGCCTACGCCAACGGCTCGTCGCGCGAGTTCTACCGCATCGGCCTGAGCGCCAACACCGCCGGCATCTCGGTGTACGTGCTCGGTCTCGACGACAAGACCTTCCTGGCACGCACCTTCGGGCCCTCGATCGGCAAGGCCAGTGTCACGGGCTACTGCATCAAGTTCAGGCGCCTCGCCATCATCGACGTGGACACCCTGCACGCGGCCATCTGGCACGGCATGAGCACCGATCAGCGCGGCTGAGCGCAGCCGTCGCGGGGCGGTGCGCGGCCCCCGTTACGTTGTGCCCATGGTCGGACCGCCACCTCACCTGCGCCGTGGGTTCTCGGTGCGCACCCGCTCCGCTGCCGCGGCCACGGCGGTCGTCACCGTCGCACTGGTGGTCGGCGCGTTCGGGCTGCTCATGGTGCTGCACGGCTCGATCGTGCGTGCAGCACAGAGCACGGCGGCGGTGCGGGCCGAGGACGTCGCGGCCGAGCTCGTGGCGGACGGATCGGTCACGAGCGGGCTCAACCTGAACCCGACGGCGGGCGAGGACGAGGCCCACGTGCAGCTGCTCGCCGCCGGGCAGCTCGTCGCGGCGAGCTCCACGGCCGACCAGCCGACGGCGGACGTGCCGGACGCGCTCGCCCCCGGGCAGGTCGTCGACCTCGCGGGAACCGGCCCCACGGTCGGGGTCGCGCTCGGTGTCGGCGGGGTCGACGGCGTGGACACCGTGGTGGTCTGGCAGTCCTACGCCTCGGGCCAGGAGGCGGTGCTCGACGTGGTCCAGGCGCTCGCCCTCGGCGTCCCGGTCCTGGTGGCCCTGGTCGGCGTGACGACCTACCTGCTGACCGGGCGCGCCCTGCGACCGGTGGAGGCGATCCGGCGGCGCTCGGAGCAGATCAGCGAGGCCGACGACGAGGCCCGCATCGACGTCCCCCGCAGCGGCGACGAGATCGAGGCCCTGGCCCGGACGCTCAACGGGATGCTCGAACGGCTGCACGCGGCGCACGCCTCCCAGCTGCAGTTCGTCGCGGACGCCAGCCACGAGCTGCGCAGCCCTCTGGCAGCCCTGCGGGCCGAGCTGGACGTCGCCGAGCGCTCGTCCACCAACGACTGGGGGCGCACGGCGCGGGTCGTGCGCTCCTCCGGTGACCGGATGCAGCGCCTGGTCGAGGACCTGCTGGTGCTGACCCGGGCGGAGGAACGATCGGCGACGGACCGCTCGGGCGCGGTGGACCTGGACGCCGTGGTCGAGGAGGTCGGGTTCGGGCTCCTCGTGCCCGAGGGCCTGTCGGTGCGCGTCGACACCGCACCCGTGCAGGTGCCCGGCTCCGCCGACGAGCTGCACCGAGCGGTGCTGAACCTGGCCGAGAACGCGAGCCGGCACGCACGCGCGCACGTGCGGCTGACCGTGCGCGAGGCGGGCGGGTCCGCGGTGGTGCACGTCGACGACGACGGCCCCGGCATCCCGGTCGGGGCCCGCGAGGAGATCTTCGCGCGATTCAGCCGCCTCGACACCGGTCGCGCGCGTGACACCGGCGGCACAGGGCTGGGACTGGCGATCGTGCGCGGCATCGCGGCAGCGCACGGCGGCGAGGTGCACGTCGGCGACTCCGAGCTCGGCGGGGCACGGTTCACCCTGACGATCCCGACAGGCACCGAGCACGCCCGCGCAGCGCGCTCAGGACCGTCCGTTCCCCCGCCCGTCACGACCTGAGCCGGCATCGGTCCCGACGCGGTAGCCCTGACCGCGGACCGTGTGCAGGACCGGGTCGGCGAACGGTGCGTCGATCTTGCGGCGCAGGTGGCTGACGTAGACCTCGACGACGTTGGGGTCACCCTCGTAGGCCGAGTCCCACACGTTCGCAAGGATCTCCGACTTGGTGACCACGTCGCCGGACCGACGCATCAGCAGCTCCAGGACGGCGTACTCGCGGGGGGTCAGGGCGATGGCCCGGCCCTCTCGAGCCACCTGCCGGCGTGCCGGCTCGAGCGTGAGGTCGCCGGTCGTCAGGACCACGGGGCGTTCCGGTGCGCCACGGCGCACGAGCGCGCGCAGCCGGGCGAGGAGCACGTCGAACGAGAAGGGCTTGGTCAGGTAGTCGTCGGCGCCGTGGTCGAACAGCGCGACCTGGACCGCGTCGCCGTCGCGCGCCGTCAGGACCAGCACCGGCGTCCACACCTCGCGGGCGCGCAGCGCGAGGAGCACCTCAGCGCCGGACATGCCCGGGAGCATCAGGTCGAGCACGATCGCGTCGTACGCCTGCTCGGTCGCGGCCCACAGGCCGTCGACGCCGTCGCCCATCACGTCGACCGTGATGCCCTCGTCCTGCAGGCCCCGACGGACGGCGTCGGCGATCGCCTCCTCGTCCTCGACCACGAGCACCTTCACCGGAGCATTGTCGCGCGCTGCGGTCCTGCGGCAGTCCGGAGGCAGTCCGGGGCGTTCAGGTGTCCTTCAGCATCGGGACGACACGCTGCCCGCATGCCGACACCACCATTCCCGTACACCCCGAGCTCCCCGACGACCCCGGCCCCCAGCCGACGTGTGCTGAACAAAGTCCCCGAGATCACGGCCTACTTCTGGATCATCAAGGTCCTGGCCACGACCGTCGGGGAGACGTTCGCCGACTTCCTGACCGGCACGTGGGGCATGACCCTGAACATCGCGGGCCTGGTGGTGGGTGCCCTGCTCGTCGCCGTCCTGGCCGTCCAGCTCCGAATCCGGCGCTACCTGGCACCCGTCTACTGGCTCGCCGTCGTCCTGATCAGCGTCATGGGCACCCTCGTGACCGACAACCTCGTGGACGACCACGGCGTGCCGCTCGCGCTGACCACGACCGTGTTCGCCGTCGCACTGACCGTGACGTTCGTGGCGTGGTACCGCCTCGAGCGCACGCTGTCGATCCACTCGATCACCTCCGCCCGCCGCGAGGGCTTCTACTGGGCGGCGATCCTGTTCACCTTCGCGCTGGGCACCGCCGCCGGGGACCTGCTCGCCGAGACCCTCGGGCTGGGCTACGGGCTCTCGGTCGTGGTCTTCGCCGCAGCGATCGGCCTGGTGGCCCTCGCGTACCGACGGCTCGGACTCGGCGCCGTGGTGGCCTTCTGGGCGGCGTACGTGCTGACCCGACCGTTGGGTGCTTCCATCGGGGACCTGCTCTCCCAGTCGCGGGCCGACGGCGGCCTCGGCCTCGGCACGACCGGCACCAGCATCCTGTTCCTGGCGGCCATCGCGGCCGTCGTCGTGTACCTGACGGTGACCCGACGTGACGTGGAGGAAGCCGCCGCCGACCGACTCCCTGCCCTGGACGTCGCTGCCGCGCAGGAGCTCGAGGCCGGGGACGACGCGGCGGCGACCGTCCGGTGACCGCGGGTCTGCTGATGCTCGCCCCGACCGATCCGGCGACGCTGACGGGCGTGGCCGGCTGGGCCGTGCACCTCATGGAGACGCTCGGCGTGGTCGGTGCCGCGCTGGCGATCGCGCTCGAGAACGTGTTCCCGCCGCTGCCCAGCGAGGTGATCCTGCCCCTCGCGGGATTCACCGCGTCGCAGGGGTCCTTCGGGCTGCTGCCGGCGATCGTGTGGACGACGGTCGGCTCCGTGGTCGGCGCCGCGGTCCTCTACGCGGTGGGAGCCGCGATCGGGCGTGAGCGCACCCGCGCCCTCATGGCACGACTCCCCCTGGTCTCGGTGCGTGACGTCGAGCGCAGCGAGGCGTTCTTCGCCCGTCACGGGCGCACCGCGGTCCTCGCCGGCCGGATGCTGCCGGTGTTCCGGAGCCTGATCTCGATCCCCGCCGGGGTCGAGCGGATGCCGATGCCCGAGTTCCTCGTGCTGACGGCGATCGGCTCGGCCGCCTGGAACACGCTCTTCGTGTGCGCCGGGTACCTGCTGGGGACCCGCTGGGGCGTCGTGCAGCAGTACGTCGGGGCGCTGCAGTGGGCCGTGCTCGCTGCGGTCGCGGCTCTGGTCGCCTGGTTCGTGGTCGCCCGGGTCCGCGCGGCTCGAGTCACCGACGCCTCTGACGTCCGCACGCCCACGCACTGACGTCATGCTCGCCTCGCCGTGTGCGGGTCGCACGCCCGAGGGCCCCGGTCGGCGGACGTCGACCGGGGCCCTCGGTTGCCGTGCGTCAGGCGTCGGAGCCCGCGTCGTCCGCGGTCTCGCCGTCTGCGTCACCTGCGTCGTCGGCCGTCTCCTGGTCGTCGTCGGCCTGCGTGGCCAGCACCTGACCGTTCCCGGCGTCCACCACGACCTCGGTCGCCGCACCCTGGGCGTCGGTGACGACGACGCTCCAGACGACCCAGCCGTCCTCGTCCTCCAGCTGCGGCGTGCCCGCGGTGCCGGGCACGGCGCCCACGGCGGTGGCGGCCGCCTGCTCCGCGGTGACGTCCGCGAGCGCGGTCAGTGCCGCCTGCTCGGCGGTGTCGTCCTGCTCGGTGGCCTGCTCCGGGGCTGCCACCGTGCCGGCGACGGAGGCGTCCTGGGCGTCGTCGGCCGTCTCGCCGTCGCCGTCGGACGCCTCCTGCTGCACGGTGGTCGAGGTGTCGCTCGGGCTCGAGGAGGCCTGGGCCGCGCCGGCGGCGGACAGGCCGATGAGCGCCAGGCCGGCCACCGACCATGTCACGGCCTTGGCGCGGGTGCTGCGGATGCTGGTCATGTCTGCTCCTTCAGGGACGCGGGTCGGGCCCGCGACGCCGCGTCCGTCGCGGCGATGCCACCACCCTGCGCGCAGGCACCTCAAGGGAACCTGAAGCCCGGTGCCGGCCGCCGCGCACCCCGGCGGTGAGCCTGAGGTCAGGATGGGGAGCATGAGCATCGGTTCGGACGACCCGGCCCCCGGGGCGGCGCGGTGGACGCGGTGGTCTCTGCGGCGCCGCGTCGTGCTCGCCGCGGCAGCGGCCCTCGTCGTGCTGCTCGGCGCCGGCGTGGCAACGTTCGCGATCGCGCTCGACCGCATCCTGCTGTCCTCGGCGCAGGACGCCGCCCGCAGCCAGCTCGAGCAGCTCGTCGGCGTGGTCTCGCTCGATCCGCAGGACCCCGCGGGCACCCTGGAGCGGGCGAGCGTCGAGGGATCGGTCGTCCAGCTGCTCGACAGCCACGGATCGGTGCTGCTCAGCCTGGGTCACGACGCCGCCGACGGACCCATGACGGACCGGCTCGACGTCCCCAGCGGGACCGTCGTCCAGGAGCAGGCCGGTGCCATCGGTCCCGAGCAGGATCCCTACGCCCTGGCGGTCACCGGCCTGGTGCACGGCGGTGACCGTCAGACCCTGCTGGTCGCCGTGCCGCTGGACGTCGAGTCCATGGCCGTGACGCGGGCCGTGGTGACGCTCGCGTCCGGCGCGCTGGTGCTGCTGGTGGTGCTGGTCGTCGGGATCGACCGGACGGTGCACCGGGCATTGCGGCCCGTGACGCGGATCACCGCCCAGGTCCGCGAGATCTCACGAGCCCTGAGCCCCCACCGCGTGAGCGTGCCGCCGACCGGCGACGAGATCGCCGAGCTGGCCGTGACGATGAACGCGATGCTCGACCGGCTGGCCCGTGCGGACGCCGCGTCCCGGCGCTTCGTCGCCGACGCCTCGCACGAGCTGCGCAGTCCCCTGGCCACGTTGCGCCTGCAGGTGGAGACCTCGACGAGCGGTGCCACGACGCTCGACGGGCCCGTGGTGCACGGTGAGCTGCTGCGGCTGCAGCGTCTCGTCGACGACCTGCTGACACTGGCGCGCGCGGACGACGAGGGTCTGCTGGCGCTCCCGCGTGAGGTGGACCTCGACGACGTGGTCGAGGCCGAGGCACGCAGGCTCGCCCAGGTGTGGCCCGGCGCGCTGCACGTGCACCTCGAGCCGGCGAGCGTGCACGGTGACGCGGTGCGCCTGGGTCAGGCGCTGCGCAACCTCGTCGACAACGCGTGCCGGCACACCGGCGGTGCGATCGCGATCCTCATGCAGCTGGACGGCGACCGCGTGCACGTGCACGTCGACAACGACGGGCCGCCCGTCCCCGCCGAGGACCGGACGCGTGTCTTCGACCGGTTCGTCCGGCTGGACGAGGCCCGGGTGCGGGACGCCGGGGGCAGCGGGCTGGGCCTGTCGATCGTCGAGGCGATCGCCCGCGCCCACGCAGGGACGGCGACCACCGGTCAGGGGCCGGACGGGCGGTGCCGCTTCACCATGACGCTCCCGCTCGTGCCGGTGGCCGCGGCTCCTCCCCTCACGCCGTCGGCGGCCCGGTGACCGTGGCGAGCAGCCGGTAGCCCGCGCCGCGCACGGTCTCCAGGCTGTGGCGGTCGAAGGGCGCGTCGAGCTTCTTGCGCAGGTTGGCGACGTAGACCTCCACGAGGTTGTCGCTGCCCTCGAACGCCGAGTCCCAGACGTTGTCGAGGATCTCCTGCTTGCTGACCACCTCGCCCTGACGGCGGACGAGGAAGTGCAGCACGGCGTACTGCTTCGCCGTCAGCGGCACGTCCCGGGTGCAGCAGGTGACCTTCCGCGTGGTCGGGTCGAGCACGAGGTCCCCGCACACCAGCACGACGGGACGCTCGGGAGCCCCCCGACGAGCCAGGGCGTGCAGGCGTGCCACCAGCACCAGGAAGCTGAACGGCTTGATGAGGTAGTCGTCCGCGCCGAGCTCGAACGCGTCGGTCTGGTCGTAGTCCCCGTCCTTGGCGGTCAGCATCAGGACCGGCGACCACACGCCCAGGGCACGCAGCGCGGTCAGCACCTCGTACCCGTTGCGACGGGGCAGCATGATGTCGAGCACCACGACGTCGTAGGGGTGCTGCTCTGCCATCCACTGGCCCGTCAGCCCGTCACCGGCGACGTCGACGACCATGCCCTCGTGCACCAGACCCTGACGGAGCGACTCACGCATGCCGCGCTCGTCCTCCACGACCAGGACCCTCATCGCCCCACCTCCTCGACCCTGCGCACGGGACGCCCCGTCTGCGCCGTCGATCCTCACTGCTGGCACCTGAAGTCCTCCTGAAGCGCCTGGTCGTCCGACCTGGTGGCCGAGCAGGTCCCCGTCACAATGGTCGGGTGCGGCGAGCGGACGGGGACGCGAGGGTCGAGGTCTGGTCGACGGCACCGCTCGACGTCGACGACGCCCGGCTCCTGCCGGTCCTCGACCACGGGGAGCGCGCCCGGGCCGAGGCGATGGCCGATGACTCGCGTGCCCGCTTCGTGCAGACCAGGGCCCTGCTGCGGGCCGTCCTGGGTGCCCGGCTCGGGCTGGCGCCGCACGAGGTGACGCTGCGGGCTCCGTGCCCGGTGTGCGGGGGGCCGCACGGACCGGTCACGGTCGGGCTGCCCGTCGGCACGAGCGGCCCGCGGTGGCACGTGAGCGTGAGCCGGTCGGGTCCGTTGCTGGCCGTCGCGCTCGGGCCGACCGGCCCCCTCGGCATCGACGTGGAGTCCCACGCGCGGGTCGCGCAGGCGCCGTTGGCCGGCGTGGCTCTCTCGCCCGCGGAGCGGCGGCGGTACGACCGCCTGCCGCACGACGGCCGGGTCGCCGCCCTGGCACGTGCATGGGTGCGCAAGGAGGCCGTCCTCAAGGCCGAGGGTTCGGGGCTGCGGGTCGATCCCGCGCTGGTCGACGTCCGCGCGGACCTCGTCCGGCTCGATCACGCGCCGGGCGGTGCCGGTGCGGTCGCACGCCTCGTCGACCTCGATCTCGGCCCCGGGGTCAGCGGTGCACTCGCACGGCGCGCCGGACCTGCAGCCCGACCTGAGGCCGCCGCGCGGGTGCCGGACCGCCTCGACGTCGTGGTGCACGACGGCGCCCCGGTGGTCGACGCCCTCCTCGCGCGGTGAGGGCGCGTCAGCGACGCGTCGCCGAGGCGACCGGGAGCGCGGGCAGCACGGGTTCGTCGAGCCACGCGTGCAGTTGCGCGGTGACCGTCGCGGCGAGCGTGTCCCCTCCGTACGCCCGGGCGTGCGCGACGGCCATGTCCCGGAAGTCCTCGGTGGCTGCGCTGCGGTGGGCGAACGTGCCGGTCCACGCGCGCACGAGGTCGAAGAACGCCGGGTCGCCCATCACGGTGCGCAGCGCGTGCAGGCTCAGCGCGCCCCGCTTGTAGACCCGGTCGTCGAAGATCCGCGGGTACCCGGGGTCGGCGAGCACCAGGTCCTGCGGCAGCGCCCGCAACCGGGCGTGCCAGGTGTGAGCCAGCGCGTCGGCCGTCGGCCCGCCGGAGGCCTGCGACCACAGCCACTCGGCGTAGCAGGCGAACCCCTCGTTGAGCCAGATGTGGCGCCAGGTGCTCACCGAGACGCTGTTGCCGAACCACTGGTGCGCGAGCTCGTGCGCGATGAGCCGCTCCTCGCCGCCGGTCGCCTGCAGGTTGTTCGCGCCGAAGATCGACACGCCCTGCGCCTCGAGCGGGATCTCCAGCTCGTCCGGTGTGCACACCACGGTGTACGCCGCGAACGGGTACGGCCCGAAGGTCTCGCAGAAGTAGGTCATCAGCGCGCCGTGGTGCGCGAGCCGACGACGCGCGGCCGCGACGAGCGTCGTGGGGACCAGGGCGCGCTGCGGAACGGGGGTGTCGGCCAGGACGATCTCGTCGTACTGCCCGATCTGCACCGTGGCGAGGTACGTCGAGGTGGGGTGGGGCTCGTCGTAGACCCAGGTGGTGGCGCTGGCCTTCGTGCGGCGTGAGGTCAGGGTGCCGTGCGCGAGCGCGCAGTACGGGTTGTCGACCGTCAACGAGGTCCGGTAGGTCGACTTGTCGTCGGGCCGGTCGTTGCACGGGAACCAGGTCGGTGCGCCCGTGGGCTGGCTCGCGACGACCACACCGTCCTCGAGCTCCTCCCAGCCGACCAGCCCCCACGGGCTCGGTGCCGGGCGGGGGTTGCCGCCGTAGCGGACGGCGACCTTCAGACGCGCGCCGGGCGCCAGCTCGCTCGCCAGTCGGAGGGTCAGGCGCCCGCCCTTGTGGTCGTAACGGCTCAGGGACGCCCCGGTGACCGTGACCTTCGCCACCGCCAGACCCACGAGGTCGAGGACGACGGCCCTGGTCGCCTCGAGCGTGACGATCTCCAGCGTGGCCGTCCCCTGGAGGCGGTTGCTGCTCGGACGGTACGTCAGGTCCAGGTCGTAGTGGACGACGTGCGTGGCCCGGTCGCCGTGGGACGTGTCGTACGGGTCCCGTGCGGCCGCACCGCGCGAGCCTGCCTTCACGCGGCAGCCCGCTGCGTGCCCGCCGTGCGCCAGGGGGCGATGGGGTTGCCGACCCACCGGGTCCCGGCCGGGACGTGCTCCCCGCGCAGCACGAGAGAGGCAGGGCCGACGCTCGCACCCTCGCCGAGCCGGGCGGCCGGCAGGATCACGCCGTGCGGGCCCATCGTGGCCCCGGCGTCGATCCGCACCGTGTCCAGGCTCATGACGCGGTCGTGGAACAGGTGGGTCTGCACGACGCAACCCGCCCCGACCGTCACGCCGTCCCCGAGACGGACCAGGTCGGGCTCGGGCAACCAGTACGACTGGCACCACACGCCGCGCCCGATCCGCGCCCCGAGTCCTCGTAGCCACCACACCAGCGCGACAGTACCGGTGGCAGGGTCCGCGAAGAACGGGGCCGCGACCATCTCGGTGAAGGTGTCCGCGAGCTCGCCGCGCCACACGGCCGAGCTCCACAGCGGGTGGTCCCCCGCCCGGTGGCGCCCGACGAGCAGCCACTTGGCGACGATCGTGACCACGGCCGCCAGCACACCCGTCACCGCGAGGACGAGCCCGCCGACGACCACCGCGCTCGCCCAGCCCGCGCGGACCACCACGGCCTGGAACGCCAGCAGCGTGGCCAGGCCCACGGTGCTGAGCGTGAGCGCCGGCACCAGGCGCCCGAGCTCGACGAGCGCGCGTGCCAGCCGCAGCCGCACCGGCGGGTCGTACGTCCGGGCCGGGTCGTCGAGCGTGGCCGCACGCGGGAGCAGCACGGGCGGGCTGCCGAGGTAGCTCGAGCCGGCCCGGGTGCGCCGCGGGGTGGCGGACAGCACCGCGACCAGGCCGTTCTTCGGGACGGTCCGTCCCGGCGCGGTCATGCCCGAGTTCCCGACGAACGCGCGCCGGCCCACCTTGGCGACGGCGATCCGGACCCACCCGCCGCCGAGCTCGTAGGGCGCGACCATCGTGTCGTCCGCGAGGAACGCACCGTCCTTGAGCCGCATCATGCCGGGCAGCCCGATCACGGTCGAGATCTCGGTCCCGCGGCCGACCTGGGCCCCTAGCAGCCGCATCCACACCGGGGTCACGACCGAGGAGTACAGCGGGAACAGGATCGTGCGGGCCGCGTCCATGAGCCGCTCGGTCGCCCACGCCTGCAGGCCCTGCCGCGACCGGACGGGGTGGTAGCCCTCGTCGAGGCCCCGACCGAGGACCCGCACGCACACGATGACGAGCAGCGCGTACAGCCCTGCGGCGACGACGCCGGCCGGCAGACCCGCGAGCAGCGCGGGGACGACCGCGTCGGCGAGCGTGGCCGTCCCCCGCACCGCGAGCGCGACCAGGGCGAGTCCGACGGTCACCGCGATTGCCGGCAGGGCGGCGACGATCGCACCGACCAGGCCGTAGGCGAGCACCCAGCGACCGGCATGCCTGTGGTCGGCCGGACGCTCGGTGGGCCAGGGGTGCCGAGCCTCGTGCACGCGGGCCGCGGGCGAACCCGCCCAGTACTCCCCCGCGCCGGTCTGCCCGTGAACCGCGGAGCCTGCGGCGACGTCCGTGCCGTCGGCGACGTGCGCGCCCGGGTGCAGGACGCTGCGTGCCCCGACGGTCGCACCTGCGCCGATCGTGATGTGGCCGATGTGCACGACGTCGCCGTCGACCCAGTGCCCGGACAGCTCGACCTCGGGCTCGACGGCGCACCCGTCGCCGAGCGTGAGCATGCCCGTGACCGGCGGGACGGAGTGCAGGTCGACGTCGCGGCCCATCCGCACGCCGAGCGCCCGGGCGTACAGCCAGACCCAGGTCGCGGTGGCGGGCGTGATCGCGCCGAACGACTCGGTGAGGCGTTCGGCCGCCCACAGCCGCAGGTGCACCGAGCCGCCGCGCGGGTGGTCACCGGGCCGGACCCCGAGGAGCAGCAGACGTGCCCCGAGCGCGGACACGCCCATGCGGCCCACGGGGCTGACCGTGAGCAGCCACCCGGCGAGCACCCACCACACGGAGACAGGCCGCAGCCAGGGGACTGGGGCGAGGGCGTGCAGCACGAGGTTGATCGAGGCGAGGGCCGTGAGCCAGCGCAGGGCGACGAGCGTGCGCAGCGGGAGCAGCGCGGCCAGCTGGACGACCTGGCTGCCGATCCCCACCGGGCGGACCGCGGTGGCGGGCGCGGTGGTGACCGGCTCCTCGTCGGCGCCGGGCCAGGTGGCCTGCAGGTAGTCGGCCAGGTCACCGACCTCGGGGTGGTCGTAGACGTCCGCGACGGTCGCCTCGGGGTAGCGGGTGCGCAGCGCCGACACCAGCTGGGCGGCCGTGAGCGAGCTGCCGCCGCGCAGGAAGAAGTCGTCCTCCAGGTCCGCCGGGTGCCCGCCGATCACGGCGACCCACTGCTGACCGACCCAGGCGGCCGTGCCCGTCAGGTGCGCTCCGGCACCGGGTGCGTCGGCTCCGGGGACGGGCCAGGGCAGCGCGTCGCGGTCGACCTTCCCGGACGTGCGGGTGGGGATCTCCTCGACGACGGCCAGCAGGGGCAGCATCGAGCCGGGCAGGGTCTCGCGCAGCCGGGCGAGCAGCGGCGCGGTCTGCACCGGGGTGTCCTCGGCGGGCACCACGTACCCGACGAGCAGGGCCGAGCCGGATGCGGTCCGCCGGACGGCGGCGGCCGCACCGGCGATGCCGGGCAGGGCGAGCAGCGCGGCATCGACCTCACCCAGCTCGATCCGGTGCCCGTTGACCTTGACCTGGTCGTCGGCCCGGCCCACGAAGACCAGGCCGTCGTCGTGCCGTTCGACGAGATCACCCGTGCGGTACGCGCGGTCCCAGCCCAGAGCGGGCATGGCGACGAACCGCGCGGCGTCCAGCTGCGGGTCCAGGTAGCGGGCCACGCCGACACCGCCGATGACCAGCTCGCCGCTCGCCCCGTCCTCGACCTCGGTGCCGTCCGGTCCGACGACCGCCAGGTCCCAGCCGTCGAGCGGCAGCCCGATGCGCACCGGCTGCCCGGCCTCGAGGAGCGCGGCGCAGGCGACGACCGTGGCCTCGGTCGGACCGTAGGTGTTCCACACCTCGCGGTCGGGGTGGACGAGGCGCTCGGAGAGCTCGGGCGGGACCGCCTCGCCGCCGAAGATCAGCAGGCGCAGCCCTGCGAGCGTCTCGACGGGCCACAGACCGGCCAGCGTGGGGACGGTCGAGACGATGCTGATCTCACGTTCGACCAGCCACGGTCCCAGCTCGGTGCCGGCGCGGACCAGCGAGCGCGGGGCCGGCACGAGCGTCGCCCCGTAGCGCCAGGCGAGCCACATCTCCTCGCAGGAGGCGTCGAACGCGACCGACAGGCCCCCGAGGACCCGGTCGCCGGGACCGATCGGGGCGCGCTGCAGGAACAGGTTCGCCTCGGCGTCGACGAAGGCGGCGGCGTTGCGGTGCGAGACGGCGACACCCTTGGGCTTCCCGGTGGAACCCGACGTGAAGATGACCCACGCGTCGTCCTGCACGAGCGGGCTCTGGTCGGCGGGGCCAGGCTGCGGCGGCGGCTCGGCCGGGGCACCGTCCGGGCCGGTGAGCTCGGGACCGTCGCCCATGACGACCCGGACCCCCGCCTCGTCGAAGATCTGACGGGCCCGCTCGGCGGGGTCGTCGGCGTCGACGGGGACGTAGGCGGCTCCGGCCCGCAGGGCGGCCAGGATCGACAGGTACAGGCCGACGGTGCCCGAGGTGACGCGGATCCCGACCCGGTCCCCGCGGCGGACGCCCACCGCGGCGAGCCGACCGGCACGCAGCCGGACCGCCTCGTCGAGCGCGGCGTAGGTGAGGACCTCGTCGCCATCGTCGATCGCGACCGCCAGCGGGTGCCGACGCACCGTCTCGGTGAAGACGTCCACGAGCGTGCGCGGCGCGGGCGCCCGTGACGCGGCGCGCAGGGTGGAGGTCACAGGTCTGGCGTTCGTCACCGCTCGTCTCGTTCCCGCCCGGGGCACGCCCGGGCATCCGCCGTGGTGACAGGCCTCCTGGGGCCTGGCGCCGCGGATGCTCTCACACGGGAGTGAACACCTGGGGTGGTGCAGGCGCGTCCGGACGCGCCGAGCGGCGGCGGACCCGACGGCCGCAGCCCGGGAGCCGCGGCACGGCCCCACGGGTCTCCGATCGCGGCGTGCTCATGGGTCGCGCCCGTCCCCGAACTGGTCATGCAGCGGTCAAGCCGACCGATCGAGACAGGAGTCCGCCCGACAGAGAGGTCACCATGCCCGTCCTTCGCCGACACCGCCCCGAGACCGGCGTGGCACCCCTGGTCTCCCGCCTGGGCGCCCACGTCGTCCTCGACGCCCTGCCCGCGGCGCTCGTCGTCGTCGAGCCCGGCGGGCAGATCGTGCAGCGCAACCAGGCCGGCGACCGCCTCGCGGGACGGATCATCGGCGAGCACGGCGCGCACGTGATGCAGGCGCTGCGTGAACGGCTCGCCGAGGTCGTGCGGACCTCGAGGCAGTTCCCCACGACCACCGTGGTGTCCGTCCAGGTCGCGACCGGGTCGGTCGAGCTCCAGGTGGTCGTGGACCGGCTGGCCGAAGGATTCGTCGGCGTCTGGGACGACGTGAGCCTGCAGCACGCGCACCAGCGCGCCACGAGCCAGGTGGCGGACGAGCTGGCCGAGTCCTCCACCTCGCTCACGACCCTCGCGAACGGGCTCGCGGCCGACGCCGGACAGGTCTCCAGCCGTGCCGCGTCCGTCGCCGCCAGCTCCGAGCAGATGTCGGCGAGCATCCGCGAGATCGCCGAAGGATCCGCTGCGGCCGCCCAGGGGACCTCGACCGCCGTCGACGCCGCCCAGGTGGCGGGCGAGCGGCTGGCCGCGCTGAACGACGCCGTGGTCAGGATCGGCGCCGTCAGCCAGCTGATCACCGCGATCGCCGACCAGACGCACCTGCTCGCCCTCAACGCGACCATCGAGGCTGCTCGTGCCGGCGAGACCGGGCGCGGGTTCGCGGTCGTCGCCGGCGAGGTCAAGTCGTTGGCCGACCGCACGCACGACGCCACCGGGGAGATCAGCGAGATGCTCGCCGCGATCACCGACACCATGGCCGGGGCCACCGGGGCGATCGACGAGATCGTGCGACTGATCGGGCAGGTCCGCGAGCAGCAGGCGACGATCGCCGCCGCCGTGCAGGAGCAGTCCGCCGCCGCGGACGGCATGAGCCGCGACGTCGGTGCCGTCGCCGACGCCGCCGACGCCTCGGCGCGTGCCGTCGACGGCCTGCGCTCGTCGGCCGACTTCGTCGCCGAGCGGGCCACCCGGCTCGAGAAGGTCTTCACGTCCTGACCGACAACCGTCCTCGCCCCCCTGCCGTCCGCGGGACGACCGGTGGACATCTGGGATGCTGACCGTCGGCGCGGACACCGCGGCACCTCTCGGTACCGATGCTCGCGCCTCAGCCGCCGCAGCCCCGACAGCCACAGGTGAGCCATGGAGCCCTTCAGCACGCTGCCCGTGCGCCGGGTCGAGCGCGACCCCGCCGCCGCTGCGCCACCCCGACCCCGGGACGGGTGGCCCTGGGCCCTGCCTGCGGTGGCTCATCTGCTGGCTCACGGGCTCGACCTGGGACCGCTGACCGTGATCGTGGGGCAGAACGGTGCCGGCAAGTCCACGCTCGTCGAGGCCGTCGCCCTCGCCTTCGGCCTGAGCCCGGAGGGCGGCGGGACGGGCGCCCGGCACACGACGCGGGTCAGCGAGTCGCCCCTGCACGAGGAGCTGCGCATCGTCCGCGGGCCCGGGTCGGCGCGATGGGGCTACTTCCTGCGGGCCGAGACGATGCACGGGCTGCTGACGTACCTCGAGAACAACCCGCGGCCCGGCGAGGCCGCCTTCCACGAGGCATCCCACGGCGAGGCGTTCCTGTCGCTGACCGCCGATCCGTCGCGCTTCGCCAAGCCTGGCTTCTTCGTGTTCGACGAGCCCGAGGCGGGACTCTCGTTCCCCTCGCAGATGCTCTTCGCGGAGCAGGTCGTGGACATGGTCGAGCACGGGGCCCAGGTGCTGATCGCGACCCACTCCCCCGTCATCGCCGCGCTGCAGGGCGCGACACTCCTGCAGGTCGACGAGAGCGGCCTGACGCAGGCGCGGTGGGACGAGCTCTCGCTCGTCGACCAGTACCGCCGCTTCCTCAGCGACCCCGAGGCCTACCGGACGCGCATCTGGCAGTGACCACGGATGCGCATCCGGTGCCCGCAGGGCGCAGGAACGACGCCCTTCCACTAGATTCCGGACATATGCGGCGCATCTCGGCCGCCTGAGGACGTCCCAGCCACGGAAGGGCTGCCGCGATGGCCGACCGGAACGCACCGGAGGGCACGGTCGCCGTGCGGCTGCGGGCGCTGCGCAAGCAGTTCGGTGACGTCGTGGCCGTCGACGGCGTCGACCTCGACGTGCAGGACGGCGAGTTCCTCACGCTGCTCGGCCCGTCCGGTTCGGGCAAGACGACCGTCCTGCGGCTCATCGCCGGCTTCGAGCTGCCGAGCAGCGGGACGGTCGAGCTCGCAGGCACGGACGTCACCCGACGGGCGCCCTTCGAGCGTGACGTGAACACGGTGTTCCAGGACTACGCGCTGTTCCCGCACATGACCGTCCAGGACAACGTCGCCTACGGCCTGCGGGTCAAGAAGGTCGGCCGCAAGGAGCGGGCATCGCGTGCCCTCGAGGCCCTCGCCAGCGTCCGCCTCGAGGGGTACGGCACGCGTCGGCCGGCCCAGCTGTCGGGCGGCCAGCGTCAGCGGGTCGCGCTCGCCCGCGCCCTGGTGAACCGGCCGCGCGTGCTGCTCCTCGACGAGCCGCTCGGGGCGTTGGACCTCAAGCTGCGCGAGCAGATGCAGGTGGAGCTCAAGGCCATCCAGCGTCAGGTCGGCATCACGTTCCTGTTCGTGACGCACGACCAGGAGGAGGCGCTGACGATGTCGGACAGGATCGCCGTCTTCGCCGGTGGCCGGATCGAGCAGGTGGGGACACCGGCGGAGGTGTACGAGAACCCCGCGACCCCGTTCGTCGCCGGTTTCGTCGGCACGTCGAACCTGCTGACGGACACGGCCGCGTCGCGGGTCCTGGGTCGTCCCGGCACCTGGTCGGTCAGGCCGGAGAAGATCCGCCTGGGCGGTGCGGACGCCCGGCCCGAACCGGGTGAGCGCGGTGCGCTCGGCACCGTGCAGGAGGTCGTCTACGTCGGCTCTGCGACCCGGTTCCTCGTCGACCTCGACGCAGGCGCACGTCTGGTGGCGTTGCAGCAGAACCTGCAGACCACCTCGATGGACGTCCAGGGCATGCGGGGCGCTCGCGTCCTGCTGGCCTGGCGCACGGAGCACGAGTTCCAGGTGGCGGACGGGGCGACCACCCCGGCACCACCCACGACGCCCACCCCGGTGCCGTGAGCTCGACCACGGCCTCGCGCACGACCAGAACCTGACCTCGAGCTTGCGAAGGAGACGACGATGACGCGCACGCCACTGCTGAGGCTCGTGGCCGTCGGGGCGTTGGCGGGCCTGGCCCTGGCCGCCTGCGGCACCTCGGACGGCGAGGTGTCGAGCGACGGCTCGGGCAGGGCCGCCCCGCCGTCCGTCGACGCCCTGACGACGTTGGGTGACGGTGAGGGCGAGGTCAACATCCTCGCCTGGGCCGGGTACGCCGAGGACGGCTCCACCGACCCCGCGGTCGACTGGGTGACCCCCTTCGAGGAGCAGACCGGCTGCACGGCGAACGTGCAGGTGGCCGACACCTCGGACAGCATGTTCGAGAAGATGGGCACCGGGGACTTCGACGTCGTGTCGGCCTCGGGCGACTCCTCGCTGCGGATGATCTACGCGGGCAAGGTCGCACCGGTGACCACGGACCTGCTGACGAACTACGGCGACGTCCCGGACTTCCAGAAGATGCAGGCCTGGAACTCGGTCGACGGCGTCGCGTACGGCATGCCGCACGGCTGGGGCGCGCAGCTGCTGGCCTACCGCACCGACGTGGTGGACCCGGCGCCCGACTCGTGGGCCGTGGCGTTCGAGCCCGACTCCCCGTATGCCGGGAAGATCACCGTCTACGACTCGGCGACCGACGCGATCGCCGCCGCCGCGGTCTACCTCATGTCCACGCAGCCGGACCTGGGCATCGAGAACCCGTACGCACTCGACCAGGACCAGTTCGACGCCGCGGTCGCGCTGCTCACCGCGCAGCAGCCGCAGGTCGCCAGCTACTGGGCGAGCTACGCCGACGCGCAGAAGGCGCTCGAGAACGGCAGCACCGTGGTCGGCTCGACGTGGCAGATCATCGTCAACCTGGCCTCGGCCGACGGGGCACCGGTGGGCTCGGTGCTCCCGCAGGAGGGAGCCACCGGCTGGGCCGACACGTGGATGGTCGACGCGAAGGCGCAGCACCCCAACTGCGCCTACCTGTGGATGAACTGGGTCACCAGCCCGCAGGTGCAGGCCCAGGTCGCGGAGTGGTTCGGTGAGGCGCCCGCCAACACGCTCGCGTGCGCGCTGACCACCGACCCGACGCACTGCGACACCTACCACGCCGAGGACCAGGCCTACTTCGACCGGATCTGGTTCTGGTCGACACCTCAGAGCGACTGCCTCGACGGGCGGACCGACGTGACGTGCGTCCCGTACTCCGAGTGGGGCAAGGCGTGGAGCACCGTGAAGAACGGCTGACCGCACCCGTGGTCGATCCCCCACCGGTCGAGGAGCCGGCGCGTGGTTCGCACGAGCGCCGGCTCTCGGCCGCCCTGTTCCGCCGGCCCAGGGTCCGGCTCGCCGCGCTCCTGACCCTGCCGACCGCCTGGCTGGTGCTCGTCTACCTGGCCGCGCTCGCCTCGCTCCTGGCCACGGCGTTCTTCTCGGTCGACGAGTTCACGAACGAGGTCGTGCGCACCTTCACGTGGCAGAACCTGGTCGACGTGCTGTCCGAGCCGGCGTACCTGCAGGCCACGGCCCGCACCGTGGGCATCGCGGCCGCCGTGACGGTCGGTTGCGTGCTCCTCGGGTTCCCGATGGCCTTCTACATGGCCAAGGTCGCCCCCGCGCGGTGGCGGAACCTGCTCCTGGCGCTCGTCGTGACGCCGCTGTGGGCGTCGTACCTGGTGAAGATCTACGCGTGGCAGGCCATGGTCCAGCCGGAGACCGGCGTGCTGGCCTGGATGCTCCAGCCGTTCGGCCTGCCGGGCCCGGGCTACGGCATCACCGCGACCGTCCTGACGCTGACGTACCTGTGGCTGCCGTACATGATCCTGCCCGTCTACGCCGGGCTCGAGCGGATGCCGGACTCGCTCATCGACGCCTCGGGCGACCTCGGCGCCCACCCGGCCCGCACCGTGCGCAGCGTCGTCGTCCCCGTCGTGTACCCCTCGATCGTCGCAGGCTCGGTCTTCACGTTCTCCCTGAGCCTGGGCGACTACATCACCGCGCAGATCGTCGGCGGACGCACGCAGATGCTCGGCACGATCGTCTACCAGAACTACACGAGCAGCCTGCCCTTCGCGGCAGCCGTCGCGCTGCTGCCCGTGGCCGTCATGGTCGTCTACCTCATGCTCGTGCGGCGCACCGGCGCCCTGGACAACCTGTAGAGGGGCGTGCCGTGAGGAACTCCCGCCGAGCCCGCTGGACCTTCGGGCTCGTCATGGCCCTGGGCCTGGCCTTCGTCTACGTGCCGCTCGGGGTCGTCCTGATCAACTCCTTCAACGCCAGCACCGTCTTCGCCTGGCCGCCGCAGGAGCTGACCACGCACTGGTGGACGGCGACGATCGGCAACGAGGGCGTCCGTGCGGCGGTCCTGACGTCCTTCGAGGTCGGGCTCGTCGCGACCACGGCGGCACTGCTGCTGGGCACGCTGCTGGCGTTCGCGCTCGGCCGCTACACGTTCTTCGGGCGGCACACGCTCTCGCTGCTCGTCGTGCTGCCGATCGCGCTGCCCGGGATCGTCACAGCACTGGCCTTCCGTACCGGGTTCCGCACCTTCCTGGGACTCGAGCTCTCGATCTGGACGGTGGCGATCGCCCACGCGACGTTCTGCATCGTCGTGGTCTACAACAACGCGCTCGCCCGGCTGCGGCGCATGGGCACCACACCCGAGGAGGCCTCGATGGACCTCGGCGCGGACACGTTCACGACCTTCCGCCTGGTCACGTTCCCGCTGCTGCGCGGGGCGCTGGTCGCCGGTGCGCTGCTGGCCTTCGGGCTCTCGTTCGACGAGATCGTCGTGACGTTGTTCACGGCGCCGCCCGGCGTCACGACGCTGCCGATCTGGATCTACCAGAACCTCTCGCGACCCAACCAGGGGCCCGTCGTCAACGTGGTCGCGGCGGTGCTCGTGCTCGCCTCGATCCTCCCGATCTACCTCAGCCAGAAGCTGTCCGGGGAGTCCACCGGCGGCGGGCGCCTCTGACGCGGTCGCAGGTCAGGTGCGCGGTCAGCCCCGACCGGCGATGAGCAGGTGGTGCGGGTGCAGGCGTCCACGATCGATGCGCTCGTGCCGGGTCACCAGTCCCAGCTCGGACAGCCACCCAGCCATCTCGCCGGGCTCCACGAAGTCGAAGGACGAACCGGCTGTCAGGCGCAGAACCTTGACCGACACGGTCTCCTGCCAGGTGTTCCAGCGGGCCTTCCACCGCGGCCGGGTGTCCATCTCCTTGACGACGATCACCCCGTCAGGCGCCAGCGAGCCGGCCGCCTCGGCCAGCAGCCGGCGCTGCTCGGCGGCCGGGAGCAGATACAGGACGTCCACGAAGACCACGGCCGCCCACGGCCCCGGGGGGACCGCCCCGGACGGCTCCACGGTGAAGCTCAGCCCTGAGCCGAACCCCTGGGCTGCCACCTGCGCGTGCGCGATCTTGGACTCGTCGATGTCCACGCCGACGACAGAGCGGTCGGCCGAGGTGAGCGCTGCGTACGCCGAGAACAGGCCGTGGCCGCAGCCGACCTCCAGGATCCGGCCCGAAGGCGGCAGCGCCGCCACGACAGGCGCGAACGGGGCGCTCCACCAGCGACCGTGCACGTGCGCACGGACCGGGAGCGGTGCGTGCGCGTAGAGGCGCAGTGCGGCACGGCCGGCCGCGTCGGGACGACGGCGCGTGCGCGTGCTCATGCGTCCCCCTGTGCCAGGTCCCGGAAGCCGCCGAGCCGGAAGCCGTGCTGCCTGACGAGGGCTGCGGCGCGCGGGTCGGTGGCCAGCGCCAGCTCGGCGGCCCAGTGCGACGCCCACGCGAACCGCGGCGCCTCGGGGTCACCGGCCTCACCCGGGTGGAGGTTGACCTCGGCCGACGTCCCCGGTCGGCCCGCGATCGCAGCAAGCGCCCGGTCGAACGCCGGCAGGTCCATGGACAGCGACTCGTCGAGGCCCGCGTAGTCGTCCGTGGTCGACAGGTCCGCGGTCGCGAGCCCTCGGGCGAGGCGCCCGGCGAGCAGGTTCACCCCCGCGCCGACCGGACCCCGACGCCGGCTGCCCGGCAGCCGGACGGCCGGCACCCCGCGGGCGACGGCCAGCTCGGTGACCACGCGGGCGACGACCGGCCACAGGTGCGTGTGCTGATGCGTGTCGAGGTGCGTCACCGGCAGGCCCAGGCCGATCACCCGGTCGAGCTGGGCGGACAGCTCACGGTGCACGTCGTCCGGGTCGATGCGCCCGGCCAGACCCCGCGCCACGACCGTCCGGTACGACAGCGGGAACCCGCCGCCCGCCACCACGAGGGTCGGGATCTCCCGGGCGGACAGCAGCGGCGGGTCCTCGCCGACGAGCGCGAGGTGCGCGCCGAGCTCGAGCGTCGGCGTGCTGCGCAGCATCGCCGCGGCCGTGTCGAAGGCCCGGCCCACGGCGAGCAACGAGGTCGAGGTGACGATGCCGTCGACGTGCGCCCGGTGCACGGCGCGGCACACGCCGTCGCTGAGCCCCAGGTCGTCGGCCGTGACGACCAGCAACCTGCTCACGCGGGCGCCACGGGGACGACCGAGCGCAGGTCGCGGCGCAGCGTCGTCATCTCGCGCAGCATCGTGCGGATGACCCCGAACGACGACAGGGTCGACACGCCGCGGGTCCGCGGGAAGTAGTCGACGCCGATCTGCACGATCTCGAACCCGGATCGCTGCGCGCGGATGATCAGCTCGGCGTCGATGAAGGAACCCTCGCTGGACAGCGTGACGTGCTCCAGGACGGTGCGTCGGCACAGCTTGAAGGCGAAGTTGATGTCGCGCACGCGCGTGCCGAACATCGCCCGCACCAGCCAGTTGTAGCCGAAGGAGTAGACCGCGCGGCGCGGACCCTCCCCCGTGCGGTCGAGCCGGTAGGCGCTGACGACGTCCGCCTCGTAGGTGCGCAGCACCCGCACGGCCCTGGTCAGCTCGATCATCTCGAAGGGCAGGTCCGCATCGGTGTAGAGCACCAGGTCGCCGCGCGCGGCCTCGAACCCGCTCTTGATCGACCCGCCCAGCTTGCGGTTGTGCGGGTGGTGCACCACCCGGACCCGGGGGTCGGCGCTCGCGAGCTCGTCGGCCAGCCGGCCCGTCCCGTCGGTCGAGGCGTCGTCGACGACGATGATCTCGAACCCGCTGATCTCCCCGGCCTCGACGAGCTGCTCGCAGACCTCGCTCGCGGCACCGACCGCGCGGTGCAGGTACGCCTCCTCGTTCCACATCGGGAAGAAGACGGACAGCAGACCCAGGTCCCCGTGCGCCCCCCGGGCGCGCAGCGGCGGCTGGATGGTCATGAGACCTCGATCCCTCGGGCGTAGTAGGACGTGAGCACGGCGAGCAGCAGCCCGCATGCTGCGAGCACGAGCGGGGCGATCCACCGATGTCGGCGGGTGGCGAGGAAGTCCCCGGCCGCCGCCATCACGGGGAAGGCCACCAGCACGTACCGGCCGGTCCCCATGAAGTCGTCGGTACCGACGATCGGGATCGCGAGGACGACGAGCGCGTACACCAGGTAGCCCGCGCCGAACAGGCGCCAGACCCGGCGCAGCAGGAGAACGGCAGCGAGGCAGGCTGCCGCCTGCAGGGACAGCAGGAGCGCCATCCGCCAGTGGCTCTCGAGGAACAACGTGACGTAGGCCACCTTGAACCAGGTCCGCGGCCCGACCCCCTGGTCCCAGCCCGGCGCGGACTCGACCTCCACGAACGCGAGCGGGTTGCCGAACGTGACCCCGAGGTACACCGTCCAGGCGAGCAGCCCGGCCCCCGAGAGCAGCACCCCGGCCTGCCGCCAGCGCACCGCCGGCACCGCGCGCAGGACCGCCCGCAACCCGTCCTCGCCCCTGTCCTGGGCGAGCAGCTCGAGCATCCGCACGACGAGACCCGCCGCGACCGCCACACCCACCGGCCTTCCGGCCGTGGCCAGCGCCCCGACGAGCCCGGCGAGCACGTAGCTGCGCCGCTCGAGGAGCAGGAATGCTCCCAGCGCGGTGAGCAGGAACAGCGAGTCGGCGTACATCGCGCCGTACAGGTAGAGCGAGAACGGGTAGAGCAGGAGCACCGCGACGGCGAGCATCGCGCTGCGGCGGGGCAGTCTCGTGCGCACCCAGCCCGCGAACAGCAGCACGGCGGCCAGCCCGGAACCCACGCCCACGAGCGTGCCCGCCAGCTGCACGTCACCGACCATGCCGGACAGCAGCCGGACCGCCATCGGGTAGGTCGGGAAGAAGGCGATCGAGGACTGCTGGCCGGGCGTGTAGTCGTATCCGCCGGTGGCGATCGCGTAGTACCAGCCGGAGTCGAACTGGAACCAGCCGTCGAGCCAGCCCGGGCCGGTGAGGAACGGGATCGGGCGGTGGACGGTGGCGGACGCGACGGCGACCACGACGGCCAGCACGACGGCCACGACCCCGAAGGCCGTCACCACGGTCGACCAGAAGACCCTGCCCGGCTGCACGGACCCCTCGGAAGAGGCGTGCTCGATTCGCGGACGGCTGCGTCCGTCCGGCACTACGTTCGTCATTGCTCCCCCTGCGCCCGCCGGTCGCGGCCGGGCGTCGGTGGCCGACCCTACCCGCTCGCGAGCCTCCGGCCAGCGCGAACGGGGTCCCCAACTGACTGGAGCCTCACCCGTGCCACCTGCTCTGCTCGTCGTCCTGACCGCCGCGGTCTGCTCCGGCACCGCCACGGTGCTGCAGGCTCGCGCGGCACGCGGCGAGCCCGAGCGTCCTGGTCTCGACGCGACCCTTGTGGTGCGGCTGCTGCGCCGTCCCGACTACATCCTGGCTCTCGGCCTCGTCGCTGCCGGGTTCGGGTTGGCTGCGCTCGCCATGCGGTCCCTGCCCCTGTTCGTGGTGCAGGCGGGCCGCGCCTCGAGCCTGGCCGTGACCGCGCTGCTCGCCGTGCTCATGCTGGGAGCCCGGCTGCGCCGCCGTGACGTCGCCGCCGTCGGCGCGGTCGTCGCGGGGCTCGTCCTGCTGGCTGCCGCCTCCTCGACACGACCCTCGAGCGAGGTGTCCACGGCAGCACGTCTCGGGTTGCTCCTCGCCCTCGTGGCCGTCGCTGCGGGCGCCGCCGCAGCGACACGGATCGGCTCGAGGCCCCTCGCGGGCGGGGTGCTGGGGGCGCTCGCCGGGCTCGCCTTCGCCGCCCTGGCGCTGGGTGCACGCACGCTGCGCGGCTTCTCGCCGGCGGAGCTCCTGGGCGACCCCGCCGCATGGTCGGTCGCGGTCGGCGGTGCGCTGGGCCTGCTGCTGACGGCACTGGCGCTCCAACGCACCTCGGTCGTGGGCGCGACCGCCCCGATGGTCGCGGTCGAGACGGTCGTCGGTGCGCTGCTGGGGATCGCGCTGTGCGGGGACCGCCCCGCGGCGGGTGCCGCGGTGCCCGCCGCCCTAGGATTCCTGCTCGTGCTCACGGGGGCGCTCGGACTGGTCCGGTTCGCCGGTGCGGAGGAGGTGCGGGTGACGCCCTGAGGCGGCGTCGACCGGAGGGGGTCACCGAAGGGGTCGCGCAGCGCCCCGGCGGTGCTGGTACAGCTGGACGTACAAGGGGGAACGCGCATGACCGTGCTCGTCACGGGGGGTGCGGGCTACATCGGCGCGCACGTGGTGAGGCTCGCCCGCGCCTGCGGGCTTGAGGTCCTGGTGGTCGACGACTTCTCGACGGGCGACGTCCGTCGGCTCGACGGCACCGCCTGGGAACGCCTCGATCTTGCGGCGAGGGACTGCGTCCCTCGGCTGGCCGAGGTGATGCGGACAGGGCGGGTCACGTCGGTGATCCACCTGGCCGCGCGCAAGCAGGTCGCCGAGTCCGTGGCCCGACCGCTGTGGTACTACCAGCAGAACGTCGCCGGGCTCGCGCACGTGCTGGCCGCGATGGAGCTCGCCTCGGTCGACCGGCTCGTCTTCTCCTCCTCGGCGGCCGTGTACGGCGAGCCCGACGACCCGGTGGTCCACGAGGACGCGCCCACGCGCCCGCTGAGCGCCTACGGGGAGACCAAGCTCGTCGGTGAGTGGTTGGTGCGCGCCGCGACCCGCGCCTGGGGTCTGCGAGGTGTGTCGTTGCGCTACTTCAACGTGGTGGGCGCCGGTTCGCCGGCGCTGCGGGACACGGGCACCTCGAACCTCGTCACGCAGGTCATGGACCGGCTCTCGCGGGGGCTCGCGCCGCAGGTCTTCGGCACGGACTACCCGACCACCGACGGCAGCTGCGTGCGGGACTTCGTCGACGTCGTCGACGTGGCGGACGCCCACCTGGCGGCGATCGAGTACCTCGAACGGCCGGCACGCGCGCACGACGTGTTCAACGTGGGCACGGGCTCCGGTTCCTCGGTCCTCGACGTCGTGACTCGGCTGACCGCGATGGCCGGGAGCGACCTGCAGGCCGCGCGCGCCGCACGACGACCCGGCGACGTGGCGGTCTCGGTGGCCTCGGTCGACCGCATCGCCGCCGAGCTGGGCTGGCACGCCCGGCGAGGGCTCGCCGATGCGCTGGCGGGCGCATGGTCCGGTGCGCGCGCCTGAGGGCCGGACGGGCCGCGGCGGGCCCCACGCGATGGGCCTGCCGCGTCGGGCGTCCTACGCCTGACGGCGGTCGACGGCCTTCTTGACGAAGACGAGCGGCAGCAGGAAGGCCGCGAGCATGGTGGCGAGCCACACGATGATGCCGGCGAGCAGCCAGGTCGTCAGGCCGCTGATGCTGAGCCCGTCGGTGAGCACGTTGGTCGCGATCAACGCCACGTAGGTGGCGATGAGGCCCGTCGCCCCGACGAGAGCAGGGGCGTTCTTGCGCGTCGTCTTCAGGAAGAACGGCGCGAGGACGGCCTGCAGGAGCGCGAAGATCACCACCACCCACACGAACGACGCCGCCGTGACCGAGAAGTCGTCGAGCACGGCGTTCGCGACGAGCAGGCCGATCGCAGCGGCGGCGAGGAACAGCGCGGCGCTGACCAGGAACCGGATCATGGGCCGACCGTAGCGCCCGGTCGCCGATCGCACCACGCGAACCGTCAGGGCCGGCCCGACGCCCGGACGACCGCCCCGCGGGCCGTCAGTGCGGTCCTGGCTCGTAGCCTCCCGCCGCACCGCCCTGGTGCACGTGGGCGGCGTCGTGGTGGTACAGCTGCAGGTCGGGGCCGGGGAACACGAGCGTCTCGTGCCCGTCGTCGAACAGGACCGTGTAGGGCGGCCCGCCGTCCGGTCCTTTCACCTCGAGGATCCGGCCGTGGCGTTCGGACGAGCCGACGCTGCGGCCATGGACGACGACCTCGTCGCCGACGGCTGCCTGCATGACGTCCACCTCACCTTCGCTCCCACGGTAGGCAGTGCGCAGGCGGGCCGCCATCGGTGGCTCAGCGCTCCCCGGTCGCTGCGGGCGGCGCCTCGAAGTGCGCGAGCCATCGGCGCAGGAGCTCCTCGAGCTGGCGGGCCTCGGCCGGGCTGAGGGCTGAGACGAGCCGGTGCTCGTTGGCGATGTGGTCGGTGAACGCCGCGTCGAAGACCCGGATCCCCTCCGCGGTGAGCGCGACGACCCGGCCGCGCCCGTCGTGCTCGCTCGGTCGGCGGGTGACGAGGCCGGCCTTCTCGAGGCGGTCCACGCGCTTGGTCATCGCGCCCGAGGTGACGAGGGTGTTCTCGGCCAGGTCGCCCGGCGTGCGCTCGTACGGTGCCCCTGCGCGCCGCAGCGTCGCCAGGACGTCGAAGTCACCCTCCCCGAGGCCGTGCCGGCGGTATACGGCGACGAGCTCGTCCGTGAGGTGCAGGCCGACGCGGTGCAGGCGGCCGATGACCCCCTGGGGGCTGACGTCGAGCTCGGGGCGCTCGCGCGCCCAGGCCTGCTGGATCCGGTCGAGTCGATCGGGCTCTGCGGTCACCCGTGCACTCTATCTTCCATGGAAGGTAGCGTGTCTTCCATGGAAGCCACCTGGCGCTGGTCCCTCGTCACCGCGTTCGCCCCGATCACCTGGGGGACGACCTACTGGGTGACCAGACACCTCCTGCCGGTCGACCACCCGCTGTGGGGTGCGGTGCTGCGCGCACTGCCCGCCGGCCTGGTCCTGCTCGTCGTGGCCAGGCGACTCCCCCGGTGCTCGTGGTGGTGGCGTTCGGCCGTGCTCGGCACGCTCACGATGGGCGCCTTCTTCGCGCTCGTGTACGTCGCCGCGCAGCTGCTGCCCACCTCGGTCGCGGCGACCGTCATGGCGACCTCACCGGTCGTGATGATCCTCGTCGCCTGGCTGCTGCTCGCTCAGAGACCCCGGCTGCTGGCGCTCGCCGGGGCCGCGCTCGGGCTCGTCGGGGTGGCCCTCATGCTGCTCACCGGGGGCGCCGACATCGACCCGCTCGGCGTCCTCGCCTCGGTAGCGGCGATGACGATGTCGTCCGTGGGCTTCGTGCTCGCGACCCGATGGAGCGAAGGGGTCGACGTGGTGTCCTCGACGGCCTGGCAGCTCGTCGCCGGCGGCCTCGTCCTGCTGCCCTTCGCGGTCGCCGTCGAAGGTAACCCCCCGACGCTCGACGGGCCCGCGGTCCTGGGCTTCGCCTACGTCTCGCTGGTCTCCACGGCCCTGGCCTACCTGGCCTGGTACGCAGGCCTGCGCCACCTGCCCGCGGGGACGGTCGGGCTCGTCGGGTTGCTCAACCCCGTCACCGGGGTGCTGCTGGGAACGGTCGTCGCGGCCGAGAGGCTCACCGTCCAGCAAGCGCTCGGGATCGTCGTCGTGCTCGCCGGCGTCCTGCTCGGACAACCTGCGGTCGAACGCGCCACGCGCCGGTGGTGGACGCGCCCGCGCGCGGTCAGTCCCAGAACTGCGGCAGCTCGTCGTCCTCGGCCTGCAGCAGGAGCACCTGCGCCAGCGTCGTGCGGGAGGACCGCGGCGGAACCGACGCACGGAGCGAGGTCGCCTGCGGGAAGTTCGGCTGAGGGAGGGTCGGAACCGACATCGTCGTCATGCTCATGCCTCCACGATCGACCCGGTGCCGATGCCCTTCGATAGGACCTTCGGCCCCGTGGCGGGGTGAACCCGAGCCGACCTTGCGCGCACTTCGTGAGCACGTGGGACGGACATGACCCGCGTCCGGTCGGCACATGACGAAGGGCCCCGGAGACAGCTCCGGGGCCCTTCGCGAGGAGATCAGGACGAACGGTCTCAGACCGTGTCGCCACCCTTCTCGTCACCGATCTTGTGCACGACGATCGAGTTCGTCGACCCGACGACGCCGACCGGCGAACCGGCCACGACGATCACGTAGTCGCCGACCTCGGCCAGGCCGTTGGCCCGCAGCATCTGGTCCACCTGGGCGACCATTGCGTCGGAGTGCTCGACCTGCGGCACGTTGTACGTCTGCACGCCCCAGCTGAGCGAGAGGACGTTGCGCACCGACTCGCGCGGCGTGAAGGCCAGCAGCGGGATCGACGACCGCAGACGCGACATCCGACGCGCCGAGTCACCGGACTGCGTGAACGTCACGAGGTACTTGACGTCGAGCGCCTCGCCGATCTCGGCGGCCGCACGCGTGATCGCCCCACCGCGCGTCGAGGGGGTCGAACCGAGGGGCGCGATGCGCTCCCCGCCGAACTCCTCGGTGTTCTCGATGATCCGCGCCATCGTGCGCACGGCCTCGATCGCGTAGTCGCCGACGCTGGTCTCGCCCGAGAGCATGACCGCGTCCGCACCGTCGAGCACCGCGTTGGCGCAGTCGGAGGCCTCGGCCCGCGTCGGACGCGGGTTCGTGATCATCGACTCGAGCACCTGCGTGGCCACGATGACCGGCTTGGCGTTGCGGCGAGCCAGCTCGACCGCACGCTTCTGGACGAGCGGGACCTGCTCGAGCGGCAGCTCGACGCCGAGGTCACCACGGGCGACCATGATGCCGTCGAACGCCTGGACGATCTCGTTGAGGTTGTCGACGGCCTGCGGCTTCTCGATCTTGGCGATGACCGGGACGACCCGGCCCTCTTCCTCCATGATCCGACGCACGTCGTCGTAGTCCGCCGCGGAGCGCACGAACGACAGCGCGATGATGTCCGCGCCGATCTGGAGGGCCCAGCGCAGGTCCTCCTCGTCCTTGTCGCTCATGGCGGGGACCGACACGGCCACGCCGGGCAGGTTGATGCCCTTGTTGTTCGAGACCGGACCGGGGACCTCGACGCGCGTGACCACGTTGTTGCCCTCGACGGCGGTGACCCGCACGAGGACCTTGCCGTCGTCGATCAGCAGCGGGTCACCGACGCGGGCGTCGTTCGTCAGACCCTTGTGGGTCGTCGAGACGAGCTCCTTGGTGCCCGGGACGTCGTCGGTCGTGATGGTGAAGATGTCACCGACCGCGAGCTCGTGCTTGCCCTCGACGAAGCGGCCGAGGCGGATCTTCGGTCCCTGCAGGTCGACCAGGACGGCGACGGAACGACCCGACGCCTGGGCGGCGTCACGCACGTTCTGGTACACCTTGGCGTGCGCCTCGGTGTCGCCGTGGCTGCGGTTGATCCGTGCGACGTCCATACCGGCGTCGACGAGGGCCTGGATCTGCTCGGCGGACTCCGTGACGGGTCCGATGGTGCAGACGATCTTTGCTCTACGCATGAGGGCGAGCCTATTGCCTTCCTGGTGCAGGTGATCGGTCCCAACGTCCCGGGGCCGACCGTGCCGGTCGGCGGTAGACGCAGGCCGGGGTGGGTCAGGGGCGAAGTGCCACGGTGCTCGCCGAGACCGGCGTGGGCAGCTCCGTCGCTCCGGACAGATAGGTGTCGACGGCCGCCGCGGCGGCACGTCCTTCGGCGATGGCCCAGACCACGAGCGACTGCCCGCGGCCTGCGTCCCCGGCGACGAACACGCCAGGGACCGTCGTCGCGAAGTCCTCGCCGCGGGTGAGCAGACCACGGTCGGTGAGCCCGACGCCGATCTGCTCGGTCAGCGACGACGTCTCCGGACCGGTGAAACCCATCGCGACGAGCACGAGGTCCGCGGGGATCTCACGCTCGGTGCCCTCGGTCGGGACTCGTCGCCCGTCCGGGAGGTACTCGGTGGTGGCCAGGCGCAGCGCGCGCACGTGGTCGGCGTCCTCACCCTCGCCCCCGAGGAACGCGACCGTCGAGGCCAGGTAGCGGCGCTCGCCGCCCTCCTCGTGGGAGGACGACACCTCGAAGACGATCGGGTCCGTGGGCCACGGCTGGTGGGCGGGACGCTCCGTCGGCGGCTGCTTGCCGATCGCCAACGTCGTCACCGACGCGGCACCCTGACGCAGGGCCGTGCCGAGGCAGTCCGAACCCGTGTCCCCGCCGCCGATGATGATGACGTGCTTGCCCTCGGCCGTGATCTGGCCGGCCACGGGACGCCCGGCTGCCGCGGCGTTGGCCGGGTGCAGGAACTCCATCGCCGGAAGCACACCGCCCAGCTCGGCGCCCGGCACGCGCAGCGCGCGCGGCACCGTGGCTCCCGTCGCGACGACGATCGCGTCGAACCGCGCCTGCAGCTGCGCCCAGGTCACGTCCCGGCCGATCTCGACACCGGGACGGAAGCGCGTGCCCTCGGCCTCCATCTGGGCCAGCCGACGGTCGATGTGCTGCTTCTCGAGCTTGAAGTCGGGCACGCCGTAACGCAGCAGACCGCCGATCGCGTCGTCACGCTCGTACACCGCGACCGTGTGCCCCGCGCGGGTGAGCTGCTGCGCGGCCGCCAGACCGGCCGGGCCCGATCCCACCACGGCCACCGTGTGCCCGGTCAGGCGCTGCGGCACCTGGGGCCGGACGTAGCCGCGGTCGAACGCCTCGTCGACGATCGACACCTCGACGTTCTTGATCGTCACCGGCGGCTGGTTGATGCCCAGCACGCAGCTCGACTCGCACGGTGCCGGGCAGATGCGCCCGGTGAACTCCGGGAAGTTGTTCGTCGCGTGCAGGCGGTCGATCGCGTCCGACCACTGACCGCGCCAGACCAGCTCGTTCCACTCGGGGATGAGGTTCCCCAGCGGGCAGCCGTTGTGGCAGAACGGGATGCCGCAGTCCATGCACCGGCCGGCCTGCTCCTTCAGGAACGGCTGACCTGCCTCGAGGTGGGCGTGCACGTCCTTCCAGTCGCGCAGCCGGACCTCGACCGGACGGCTCGGCGGGAGCTCGCGGTCGCGCACCTTGAGGAAGCCCCGGGGGTCAGCCACGGGCCGTCTCCAGGATCTGGTCCCACACACCGGGCGCCGACGGGTCGAGCCCCTCGGCCTCGGCCTGCGCGAGCGCGCGACGGATCCGGGCGAAGTCGGTCGGCAGCACCCGGGTGAACCGCGCACGGCTCGCGTCCGGGTCTGCCAGCAGCTGTGCGGCGACCGGCGAGCCGGTCTCCTCCAGGTGCGTCCGCAGCAGGTCCGTGACCAGGGCGTGGTCGTCGTCGTCGAGCGGTGCGAGCGTGAACTCCCCCGCGGCGAGCGCGGTCTGGTTCACCAGGGCACGCTGCAGGTCCAGCACGTACGCCGTGCCGCCCGACATCCCGGCAGCGAAGTTGCGCCCCGTGCGGCCGAGCACGAGGACCGTGCCGCCCGTCATGTACTCGCAGCCGTGGTCGCCGACGCCTTCGACCACCAGGGTGGCACCGGAGTTGCGCACGCCGAACCGCTCGCCGGACAGGCCGCGCAGGAAGATCTGCCCCGTCGTCGCCCCGTAGCCGATGACGTTGCCCGCGACGACGTTGTGCTCGGAGGCGAGCACGGCGGCGCGGTCGGGCCGCACCACGATCCGGCCGCCGGACAGACCCTTGCCGACGTAGTCGTTGGCGTCGCCGAAGAGCCGCAGGGTGATCCCGGCGGGCAGGAACGCACCGAACGACTGGCCGGCCGATCCGGTCAGCGTGACGTCGATCGTGCCGTCGGGAAGGCCCTCGCCCCCGAACCGACGCGTCACCTCGTGACCCAGCATCGTGCCGACCGTGCGGTTCACGTTGCGCACCGGCAGCGCGATCCGGACCGGCTCACGACGCTCGAGCGCATCGGCCGCGAGCGCGATCAGCTGGTTGTCCAGGGCGCGCTCAAGACCGTGCTCCTGGAACCGCGTGCGGTAGAGCGTCGAGCCGGGCGCAGGCTCGGGCACGGCGAGCACGGGAGACAGGTCGAGCCCCTCGGCCTTCCAGTGGTCCACCGCGGCGCGGGTGTCCAGCAGCTCGACATGACCGACGGCCTCCAGCAGGGTCCGGAACCCGAGCTGCGCCAGGATCTCGCGCACCTCCTGGGCGATGAACTCCATGAAGGTCACGACGAACTCGGGCTTGCCCGTGAAGCGCGAACGCAGCTCGGGGTTCTGCGTCGCGACGCCCACCGGGCAGGTGTCCAGGTGGCACACGCGCATCATGATGCAGCCCGAGACGACCAGAGGGGCGGTCGCGAAGCCGAACTCCTCGGCCCCGAGCAGCGCGCCGACGATCACGTCCCGACCCGTCTTGAGCTGACCGTCGACCTGCACGACCACCCGGTCGCGCAGGTTGTTCAGCACGAGCGTCTGCTGGGTCTCGGCCAGACCGATCTCCCACGGCGTGCCGGCGTGCTTGAGGGAGGTGAGCGGGGAGGCGCCCGTGCCACCGTCGTGACCCGAGATGAGCACGACGTCGGCGTGCGCCTTGGTGACACCCGCGGCCACGGTGCCGACGCCGAACTCGCTGACGAGCTTGGTGTGGATGCGTGCCCTCGGGTTGGCGTTCTTGGCGTCGTGGATCAGCTGTGCCAGGTCCTCGATCGAGTAGATGTCGTGGTGCGGCGGCGGCGAGATCAGCCCGACACCGGGCGTCGAGTGCCGCGTCCTGGCGACCCACGGGTAGACCTTGTGGCCCGGCAGCTGACCGCCCTCGCCGGGCTTGGCGCCCTGGGCGAGCTTGATCTGGATGTCGTCGGCGTTCGTCAGGTACTCGCTCGTCACGCCGAACCGGCCCGAGGCGATCTGCTTGATCGCGGAGCGCCGGCGCGGGTCGTGCAGCCGCTCCGGGTCCTCGCCGCCCTCGCCCGTGTTCGACTTCGCGCCGATCTGGTTCATCGCGACCGCGAGCGTCTCGTGCGCCTCGGCGGAGATGGAGCCGTAGGACATCGCACCGGTGCTGAACCGCTTGACGATCTCGCTGACCGGCTCGACCTCGTCGAGCGGGACGCTCTCGCGCTCGCCCTCCTTGAAGGCCAGCAGGCCGCGCAGGGTCATCAGACGCGACGACTGGTCGTTGACGCGCTGCGTGTACTCGCGGAAGACGTCCATCTGCCGGGTCCGCGTCGCGTGCTGCAGGCGGAAGACCGTCTCGGGGTCGAACAGGTGGTCCTCGCCGTCACGGCGCCACTGGTACTCACCACCGACGGCCAGGCGCTGGTGCGGCTGACGGTTGCCGCTGGCCGGGTAGGCGTCGGCGTGCCGCGCGGCGACCTCGGCCGCGATGACGTCCAGGCCGATGCCGCCCAGCCGGCTCGTCGTGCCGGTGAAGTACCGGTCGACCAGAGGTTGGGACAGACCGATGGCCTCGAAGACCTGCGCACCGCGGTACGACGCGATCGTCGAGATGCCCATCTTGGACATGACCTTCAGGACGCCCTTGCCCAGACCCTTGATGAGGTTCTTGACCGCCTTCTCGGGCGCCACGCCCGGAAGGTAGCCCGAGCGGGCGAGGTCCTCGACGGTCTCCATCGCCAGGTACGGGTTCACCGCGGCCGCGCCGTAGCCGATCAGCAGCGCGACGTGGTGCACCTCGCGCACGTCACCGGCCTCGACGACCAGCGAGATCTGCGTCCGGGTGTGCCGGCGCAGCGTGTGGTGGTGCACCGCCGAGAGCAGCAGCAGCGAGGGGATCGGCGCGAGGTCCGCGTCGGAGTTGCGGTCGGACAGGACCAGGAAGCTCACGCCGTCGGCGATCGCCCGGTCGACCTCCGCGAAGATCTCCTCGAGACGGGCCTCGAGCGCCGCTCCCCCGCCGTCGACCTTGTAGAGCCCGCGGATCGTGGTCGCACGGAAGCCGAGCGACGGCTCCTTCGCGACGTGCACGACCTTCGCCAGCTGGTCGTTGTCGAGCACCGGGAAGGGCAGCACGAGCTTGCGCGCGTGCTCCGGACCGTCGGCGAGCAGGTTCGGCTCGGGGCCGATCGCCCCACCGATCGCGGTGACGAGCTCCTCGCGGATCGCGTCGAGCGGCGGGTTCGTGACCTGGGCGAACATCTGCGTGAAGTAGTCGAACAGCAGCCGCGGGCGCGAGGAGAGCACGGCGACCGGGGTGTCCGAGCCCATGGCCCCCAGCGGCTCGGCGCCCGAGGCACCCATCGGGCTCAGGATGACCTTGAGCTCCTCCTCGGTGTACCCGAAGGTGCGCTGCCGACGACGCACGGAGGCGGCCGAGTGCGCGACGTGCTCCCGCTCGGGCAGCTGCTCCAGCACGACCGAGTGCTCGCGCACCCACTGCGCGTACGGGCGCTGCGCGGCCAGCTGCGCCTTGATCTCGTCGTCCTCGATGATCCGGCCCTGACCGGTGTCGACCAGGAACATGCGACCCGGCTCGAGACGGCCCTTGGCGACCACGGTCGCGGGGTCGAGGTCGAGCACGCCGGCTTCCGAGGCCATGACGACCAGACCGTCCTCGGTCACCCAGTAGCGCCCGGGGCGCAGACCGTTGCGGTCCTGCACCGAGCCGATCAGGGTGCCGTCGGTGAACGTGATCGCCGCGGGCCCGTCCCAGGGCTCCATCAGCGTGGAGTGGTACTCGTAGAACGCGCGACGGTCCGGGTCCATCTGCGCGTGGTTCTCCCACGCCTCCGGCACCATCATCATGACCGCGTGGGGCAGGGACCGGCCCGACAGGTGCAGCAGCTCGAGCACCTCGTCGAAGCTGCCGGAGTCGGACCCTCCCGGGGTACAGACCGGCATCAGGGGGCCGAGGTCGCCGATGAGCTCGCTGCCCAGCGTGCCCTCACGGGCCGCCATCCAGTTGCGGTTCCCGCGCACCGTGTTGATCTCACCGTTGTGCGCGATCAGCCGGAACGGGTGCGCCAGCGGCCACGAGGGGAACGTGTTCGTCGAGAAGCGCGAGTGCACGAGCGCGATCTCGCTCGCGTAGCGCGGGTCGGACAGGTCGGCGAAGAACGGCTCCAGCTGGCCGGTCGTCAGCATTCCCTTGTAGGTGATCGTGCGCGCGGACAGCGACGCGAAGTACACGCCGACCTCACGCTCGGCGCGCCTGCGCAGCCGGAACGTGCGCCGGTCCAGGTCGATGCCGGACAGCTCGCGCGACGGGTCGGCCACGACCAGGTGCCGGAAGCGCGGCATGGACGAGCGCGCCGTCGGGCCGACCAGGTCGGCCGTGACCGTCACGTCGCGCCAGGCCAGCACGTCGAGCTTCTCCTCCGCGGCGATCGCCTCGATCGCCTGCACGACGCGCGTCTGCTCGGCCTCGTCCACCGGGAGGAAGGCCATGCCGATGGCGTAGGAACCGGCTGGCGGCAGGTCGGCGTCGACCACGTCGCGGAAGAACGCGTCAGGGATCTGCGTCAGGATGCCGGCGCCGTCGCCGGAGTCCTCCTCGGCGCCGACCGCACCGCGGTGGTCCAGGTTCAGCAGCGCGGTCAGGCCCGCGTCGACGATGTCCCGCCCGGGTGTGCCACGCAGGGTGGCCACGAAGGCGAAGCCGCACGCGTCGTGCTCGGCGGCAGGGTCGTACAGACCCGTCGGTCCGGGCGCGAAGGGCGCTGACTGGGCACCGGGGCTCGCGGGCGACGTCGACATCAGCACCGTCCTCACGGACCCCGACGGATCGGGGTCTAGCACGAACAAAGGGGGAACGTGGGACGCCGTCGGCCCAGCCGTGTGGCGACGATACAGCCCTGAAACACCCGGGCCGTAGCGTGCCTGGTGAGATGGACCGCTCGTGCCCGTGGGATCAACCCACGGACTGCTGAGCGTCTTTCTCGTCGTCCTGCACGGTGGGGGGTGTGAGCAGGACCGTCGCCTCACGTCCGGGATGCCGGCGTCCGACCACCACGAACGCTACCAGCGCACCGAGGCCGACGATGATCGACGTCCAGACGTTGAGTCGCAGCCCGAGCACATGGTTGGCCTCGTCGATGCGCAGCAGCTCGATCCACCCGCGTCCGAGCGTGTAGAGCATCACGTAGAGCCAGAACACCCGGCCGTGCCCCAGCCGGAACCGGCGGTCGGCCCAGACCAGCACGGCGGCCGCGGCGAGGTTCCACACGATCTCGTACAGGAACGTCGGGTGGAACAGCGTCCCCGGGAGGGCGTCGGCAGGCAGGTGGGCGTCGTCGATCTGCAGGCCCCACGGCAGCGTCGTCGGGCTGCCGAACAGCTCCTGGTTGAACCAGTTCCCGAGGCGACCCAACGCCTGGGCGACCAGCAGGCCCGGCGCCAGGGCGTCGGCCCAGGGAGCGAGCCGCACCCCCTGCCGTCGGCAGCCGATCCAGGCGCCGACCGCGCCGAACGCCACCGCGCCCCAGATCCCCAGGCCGCCCTGCCAGATCGCGAGCGCCTTCCACGGGTCACCGCCCTCGCCGAAGTACGCCTGCGGCGAGCTGATGACGTGGTAGAGCCGACCTCCGACGATGCCGAACGGCACCGCCCAGAAGGCGATCTCGAGCACCTGGTCGGCCTCGCCGCCTCGCTCGACCCACCGTCGCCGGGTGATCCAGATCGCCGCGGCGATCCCCAGGAGGATGGCCAGCGCGTAGGCGCGCAAGGGGAACGGGCCCAGGTGCCAGACGCCCTGCGACGGGCTCGGAATCGATCCGGCGAGCAGACCAGGCACGTTCATGAGCGCGAACCGACGCCCGGGCGGACCGCCGAGCGCACGCCGTCCGCCAGTGCGGCGGTGGTTCGCGCCAGGGCGTCGAGGCCCGTGCCGTCCTGAACCCCCTCGGTGACCGCGCGGACCAGCGCCGAGCCGACGATGACGCCGTCGGCATAGGTGGCGACCTGCGCCGCCTGGTCCGGTCGTGAGACGCCGAGGCCGACGCAGACGTGCGCGGCACCCGCGGCACGGGTGTCGGCCACGAGCCGCTCGGCCCCGGAGCCGAGCGTCGCCCGCTCCCCCGTGACGCCCATCGTGGAGGCGGCGTACACGAACCCGCGGCACGCCGCGGCCGTCGAGACCAGTCGCTCCGGCGTCGAGCTCGGGGCCACCAGGAAGACCCGGTCCAGCCCGTGCTCGTCCGAGGCGTCGATCCACACGCCCGCCTCGTCGGGGATGAGGTCGGGCGTGATCAGGCCCGCACCACCGGCCGCCGCGAGGTCGCGGGCGAACGCCTCCACGCCGTACCGCAGCACCAGGTTCCAGTAGGTCATCACCAGGATCGGCGCGCCCCGGCCGGCGACCTGCTCCACGGCGCGCAGCGTGTCGCGCACCCGCACGCCGCCCCGCAGCGCCGCGTCGACGGCGTGCTGGATGACGGGACCGTCCATCAACGGGTCGGTGTAGGGCATGCCGAGCTCGACGACGTCGGCACCGTTGTCGATCAGCGCGCGCACCGCCTCGACCGACGTGGGCACGTCGGGGTAGCCGACCGGGAGGTAGCCGACCAGGGCTGCCCGCCCCAGGCCGTCGAGCCGGTCCGCCGTCTGCGAACGCACCACCGGACCGGTCACAGCTGCTCCCCCTCCGTCGGCGTCGCCGCCGCGTCGTCCACCAGGCCGAACCAGGCGGCCGCGGTCGCCACGTCCTTGTCGCCCCGACCCGAGAGGTTCACGAGAAGGATCGGCTCCTGGCCGTGCTCGACCGCCCACGTCGAGGCCTCCGCACCGAGCAGGATCGCGCCGGCCAGGGCGTGCGCCGACTCGATCGCCGGGATGATGCCCTCCGTGCGGCACAGCAGGGAGAACGCCTCCATGGCCTGCTCGTCGGACACCGGCCGGTACTGCGCGCGCCCGATGTCGTGCAGCCAGGCGTGCTCGGGACCGACGCTCGGGTAGTCCAGACCGGCCGAGACCGAGTGGCTGGGGATGGTCTGACCGTCCTCGTCCTGCAGCAGGTAGGAGCGGGTGCCCTGGAGCACACCCGGCACACCGCCGGAGAACCGCGCCGCGTGGTCGCCGGGGGTGATCCCGCGTCCGCCGGCCTCGAAGCCGAACAGGCGCACCGAGGGCTCGTCGAGGAACGCGTTGAAGATGCCCATGGCGTTCGACCCGCCACCCACGCACGCGAGCACGGCGTCCGGCAGGCGCCCCGTCTCCGCGAGGAGCTGGGCGCGAGCCTCCTCACCGATGATCTTGTGGAAGTCGCGCACCATCTCGGGGAACGGGTGCGGACCCGTCACCGTGCCGAGCAGGTAGTGCGTCGTGTCGACGTTCGCGACCCAGTCGCGCAGGGCCTCGTTGATCGCGTCCTTGAGCGTGCGCGAACCGATCGTCACCGGGATCACCTCGGCGCCGAGCAGCCGCATGCGGGCCACGTTGAGCGCCTGGCGTCGCGTGTCCTCCTCGCCCATGTACACCGTGCACTCGAGGTCGAGCAGGGCGGCCGCGGTGGCCGTGGCGACCCCGTGCTGGCCGGCACCGGTCTCGGCGATGACGCGCTTCTTGCCCATGCGCTTGACCAGCAGGGCCTGACCGAGCACGTTGTTGATCTTGTGCGAGCCCGTGTGGTTCAGGTCCTCGCGCTTGAGGAACACCCGCACGTGCTCGCCCACGTGCGCGGCGAACCGCGGCACCTCCGTCAGCGGGCTCGGACGACCGGTGTAGGTGCGGTGCAGGCGAGCGAGCTCGGCACCGAACGAGGGGTCCGCCAACGCCTTGTGGAACGCCGTCTCCAGCTCGTCGAGCGCGGCGACGAGCGCCTCGGGCACGAACCGCCCACCGAACTCGCCGAAGTACGGCCCGCTGTGCGTCGAGAGCGGGCCGACCGCCTGCTCCATCGCCTCGCGCAGACCGGCAGCCTCGGGACGCCCGCTCACTGGCGCACCGCCCGCAGCGAGGGGTGCGCGCCGGCCGCGACGAGGTCGGCGACCGACTGCCGGGGGGCGTCGTCCGTGACGAGCGCCTCGCCGACCAGCACCGCGTCGGCACCCGCGCGGGCGAAGTCCATGACGTCGTGCGGGCCGCGCACACCCGACTCGGCGATCTTGACCACGTCCGACGGGATCGCCGGGGCGACGCGCGAGAACGTGGTGCGGTCCACGTCGAGGGTCTTGAGGTTGCGGGCGTTGACACCGATCACCCGAGCACCGGCGTCGACCGCCCGGGCGACCTCCTCGGTGTCGTGCACCTCGACGAGGGCCGTCATGCCGAGCGAGTGCACACGGTCGACGAGCGACTCCAGCACCGTCTGCTCGAGCGCCGCCACGATCAGCAGGACCAGGTCCGCGCCGTGGGCCCGCGCCTCCCAGACCTGGTAGGGCGTGACGACGAAGTCCTTGCGCAGCACCGGGATGTCGACCCGGGCGCGCACCGCGTCGAGGTCGGCCAGCGAGCCGCGGAACCTGCGCTCCTCGGTCAGCACCGAGATGACCGACGCCCCACCCTTCTCGTACTCCGCGGCCAGCGCCGCCGGGTCGGAGATGGTCGCGAGCTCGCCCTTGCTCGGGCTGGAACGCTTGACCTCGGCGATGACGGTCACGGCGTCGGGCACCTTGAGCCGCGCGACGGCGTCGAGCGCCGACGCGCGTCTGGCGGACTGCTCCTTGAGCACCGCGAGCGGTGTCGCCGCTTCACGGACGGCCAGATCCTCCCGTACACCTGCGACGATCTCGTCCAGCACGGTAGCCATCGGCGCCTCACCTCTCCCGGTCGCGCGACCACCCCGACATGCCCCCTGGGCGCGGTGGCCTCTCCGATCATCGTAGAGGGGTGACGAAGGGCACTTGACCACGGCCCGATCCGTGGGACCGTGCGCGGCCTCGCCCGCGGCTCAGCCCACGGACGAGGCCTGGTCGGCGACGAGCGGGATGGCGATGCCCAGGGCCAGCAGCACGCCGAAGAGCACCACGGCCACCGCCGTCAGGGCGATCGAGACCCAGCCCAGGATGATGCCCGCCGTGGCCAGACCGGAGTTGTTGGCCTCGCCGGCAGCGACAGCCCGCTGCGCGTTGCGCCCGACGATGACCGCGGGGATGCCCGTGAACAGCATGCAGCCGAGGACGAACCCGGCCAGACCGAGCACGAACGACCACACCGCCAGGTCGTTCTTCGGGTACGGCTGGATGTAGGCGCCTGCGGGGTACGCACCCTGCTGGTACGGCCCCTGCTGGTACGGCCCCTGTTGGTACGCACCCTGCTGGTAAGGCCCCTGCTGGTCTGCGCCCTGCGGAGCCTGCGGCGGGTACGGCTGCTGCGGGTACTCCTGCTGCGGGTACGGCACCTGCGGGGGCGCCGGAGACGGCGTCGCGGACGGCGCTGCCGGCACCTCGCCACCCGCGGGCTCCGCAGGAGGCTGGATCGGGTCGGTGGAGGACGTCGGGTCCGACATGGGAGCTCCTTCGCTGGTCACGGACCGAGGAACGGCTGGAGCGCCGGCAGGTTGCGCAGCACCCCGAACAGCACGAGGACGACGAAGAGAACGACAGGCACGACGGGCCGCAGCCGTCCCTGCGGCGTCCCCCGCCGGGAACGCACGACCCAGCGGCCCCAGAGCAGGACGAGCACCGGGACCGCGACGACCCACAACGGGTTGTGCGACCACGCCTCGGCAAGACGCCCGTGCGCCAGGTCGTCGGTGGCCCGCAGGGCACCGCACCCGGGGCAGGCGTACCCCGTCAGCGCAAGGATCGGGCAGAAGCCCAGGTTGCCACCGACGTGCGGGTCCCGCCAGAGCACCAGTACGACACCGGCCGCAGCCGCACCCGCGACGACGGCCGGGCCGCGCCACCACGGCCGCACGGCGCGAGCGACCGTGGGTGCGCCGGAGGCCGTCGAGGAGACCACGGGCTCAGTACGTGCCGTTGTACCCGTCCATGAACGAGTCCCGGAACGTGCCCCAGTTCGCGACGAACCAGAAGACGCCGAGCACCGCGAAGGCGATCCCGACCCAGGCGAGCACGATGCCGGCGACGGCCATCCCCCCGTTGTTCGCCTCACCGGCGGCCACGGCCTTGCGCGACTTCGACCCCACGATCAGTGCCGGGATCGCGGTGAACGGGCCGCACATCAGGAATGCGACCAGGCCCAGCACGAACGCCCACACGCCGAGGCCGTTCTTCGGGTAGCCGACCATGGGTGCGTACGCGCCGGGCTGCCCGTACGGCGCCGCACCCGGGTAGGCGGGCGCAGCCGGGTACTGGGGCCCGGCACCGTAGGCAGGCGGCTGACCGGCTGCCGGGTACTGCGGAGCAGCCGGATACTGCGGAGCGGCGGGGTACTGCGGAGCGGCCGGGGCCGGCGGCGCAGCGGGGTACTGCGGAGCGGCCGGGTACTGCGGGGTCGCGCCGGGCGGCGGCGGGGTCGCCCCCGCATCGGGCTGCTGCGGCTGGTTCCCCGCGGCGTACGGGTCCTGCGGCTGGTCGGGCGTCGACACCGGTCCTCCTCGGCTCGTGCTGACGTGGACGGGGCCGCCCGCGTCGGGTCACTCGTCACGACGACCCCGGTGGAAGGCGCGGCGGACGTCATGGACGGAGGGCGTCGACCCTCCGGTCGGTCAGTGGCTCGTGCCGGCCTGACGGGCGAGCGTCGCGGCGCCGCCCTGGCCGTGGCCGAGGATCTGCAGCACCTTGCCGAGCACGACGCCGAGCAGTGCCACGGCGCCGCCGGCCCAGGCGACCCAAGGGGTCGCGAAGACCATGCCCAGGGCAGCGATGACGGAGCCGAGCAGCACGACGACGGTCGTGGTCCAGGCGGCTGTGGTGTGGCCGTGGTTCGTCGGGGCCGCGCTCGGCGGCAGGTGGGCCTGCTCGGTCCGTGTGGCGTTCTGCGCGCGGTGCGCGAGCGTGTCGTCAGCCATGTCGTGCCCTTCGTGCTCGGTTCTGACCCACCCTAGCGGACCTGGGCGGACGCCCTCCGGTGAGCCGACCGCGACCCTCGTGCGGTCGGTGGCCCGATGCAGGCCTTAGCTCGGGTCGTCGCCGCGGCTCAGCGCGTCCCAGGCAGCCCGCTCGTCGTCCACCGGTCCGGCGACGGCGCCCGAGCCGGCGCCCGAGCCAGCGCCCGAACCCGCGCTGCCGCGGTCGGAGCCGGTCGTCACGGTGTCGTAGCGACGGGTCGGCGCAGGCCACGTGCCTGCGACGCGGACGAACCACCCCGCGGCGACCACACCGAGGGCACCCACGACGAGGGCGACCCACGGCCACGGTGCCACGTGCACCGGGCCGGCGAGTGCTCCGACCCCGGTCGCGGAGACCACCGCCGGAGCGACCGCCCGTTCAGGACCGCCCAGCACGACCGCGGCCGTGACCACCACCAGGGAACCGGCCGCCGCCACGACGGCCCCGACGACCCATCGGCCGCCCCGGCCGACGAGCCCGGCAGCTGCCCCCGCGGCGAGCAGGACGACCGCCGCGGCCAGGCCCGCCGGGGCAACCTCGGTGCCGGACGACTCGACCGTCACGACACCCTGCAGGGCCGACGTGCCGGTCGTGGTCAGCCACGTCGGCACGTGCACGAGCGCCGTCAGCCCGGCGAGCAGCACGAGAACCAGCAGCACCCGCCCCCGTGAGGCGGCCGCCGGCCTGCTCACCGGCCGGCCGGCCGCAGCCGCGCGGCGACCTGGACGGCACGCACGGCAGCAGCAGCCTTGTTGCGCGACTCCGCGTACTCCAGGGCCGGGACCGAGTCGGCCACGATGCCCCCGCCCGCCTGCACGCTCGCGCGGCCGTCCCGGATGAGAGCGGTGCGGATCGCGATGGCCATGTCCATGTCGCCCGCGAAGTCGAAGTAGCCGACCGTCCCCCCGTAGATCCCGCGGCGCGCAGGCTCGATCTCGTCGATCAACGCGATCGCCCGGGGCTTGGGTGCGCCCGAGAGGGTGCCGGCGGGAAACGTCGCCACGAGCGTCTGCAGGGCCGTCGAACCGGCACGGAGCCGCCCGACGACCGTCGAGCAGATGTGCATGATGTGCGAGTAGCGCTTGACCGCCATGAACTCGACCACCTCGACCGAGGTCGGCTCGCACACCTTCGCCAGGTCGTTGCGCGAGAGGTCGACGAGCATGATGTGCTCGGCCCGTTCCTTCGGGTCGGCGAGCACCTCGTCGTGCAGAGCCCGGTCCTCCTCGGGCGTGGCGCCGCGCGGACGGGAGCCGGCGATGGGGAACGTGACGACGCGTCCGTCGGTCAGCTTCACGAGCGTCTCGGGGCTCGAGCCGACGACGGCGAAGTCCTTGCCCTGCGCGTCCTGCAGCTGCAGGTAGTACATGTACGGGCTCGGGTTGATGGTCCGCAGCACCCGGTACACGTCGATCGGCTCGGCAGGGCAGTCGAGGTCGAGGCGCTGGGAGAGCACGACCTGGAACACCTCTCCGTCCCGGATCGCCTCCTGGCCGCGACGGACCGACGACTCGAACTCCGCACGCGTCGAGCGGAACTCGAGCTCGGGCTCGGCGACGTCGACCAGACCCGCGAGGGCGGGCTCGGCCGGGTGCGCGAGCCGGGCCTGCATCGCGTCGAGCCGCGCGACGGCGTCGGCGTGGGCCTCGTCGACCCGCTGGTCGGTGTCGTCGAAGTTGATCGCGTTCGCGACCAGCCACACCGAGCCGTCCAGGTGGTCGACCACCGCCAGGTCCGTGGCCAGGAGCAGCGTCAGCTCGGGCACGCCCAGCTCGTCGGGCGCGGCAGCGGGCAGCGTCGGCTCCCAGTGCCGCACGACGTCCCACCCGAGCGCTCCGACGAGCCCGCCGGTGAGCGGGGGCAGCCCTGGCACCGCCGGGGTGCGCAGCACCTCGAGCGTGCGCGCCAGGACGTCGAGCACGTCTCCGTCGGTCGGCACGCCGACGGGGACGTCGCCGAACCACACGGCCCGCCCCGCCTGCACCGTCAGGGTCGCCCGCGAGCGCACGCCCACGAAGGAGTAGCGCGACCAGGTGCCGTCCGACTCCGCGGACTCCAGGACGAAGGTGCCCGGGCGGCCGCCTGCGAGCTGGCGGTACAGGCCGACCGGTGTGACGTCGTCGGCGAGCAGCCGCCGCACCACCGGGATGACCCGGCGGTCGCGTGCGAGCTCGCGGAACTCGCCGACCTGCGGCCACGTCCCGCCCCAGGGGACCTCCGCCGTCGTGACGTCGGCAGGGGCGGCGGGCGTGCTCATCGGTCTCCTCCGGTGGCGGTGTCGGGCAGGGTCGGAGTGTCGGGCAGGGTCGGAGCGTCGGGCCGGGTCGCAGCGTCGGGCCGGGTCGGAGTGTCGGCCTGGGTGTCGTCCGGGGCGTCGGTGCTCGCGGCAGGGGCGGAGCCGACGACCACGGGCAGCGGTCCGCCGGCCTCGAAGCAGGTCCGGGTGCCGGTGTGGCACGCGGCACCGACCTGGTCGACCTCGACGAGCAGGGCGTCGCCGTCGCAGTCCAGGCTGACCGCCTTGACGTGCTGCGCGTGACCCGACGTGTCGCCCTTGCGCCAGTACTCCCGCCGCGAACGGCTCCAGAACGTGACCCGGCCGGTCGTGAGGGTGCGGTGCAGCGCCTCGTCGTCCATCCAGCCGACCATGAGCACCTCGCGCGTGTCGTGCTGCTGGACCACCGCGGCGACCAGCCCCGCACCGTCGCGGCTCAGGCGTGCGGCGATCGAGGGGTCGAGCGCCGTGGAACCGGCGGGGCGCGGGGAGCGGGCTGGCGTGCTGGACACGGACCGATCCTGCCACGGCTCACCGGTGCGCCCACGGGCCGTCCGCGAGCGCACGGGCGTCGGCTCAGCGGGTCTGGGAGACCCAGGCCCGGTGCATCGCCGCGTAGCGCCCGCCACGGTCGACCAGCTCGGTGTGCGAGCCCTGCTCCACGACCGACCCGGCGTCGACGACCACCACGTGGTCGGCGGCCTCGGCGGTCGACAGCCGGTGCGCGATGGTCAGCGTCGTGCGGCCACCGGCCAGCGAGTCGAGCGCCTGCGCGATCCTGACCTCGGTCGCCGGGTCGACGGCCGAGGTCGCCTCGTCGAGCAGGAGCACGTCACCGTCGGCCAGGTAGGCCCGCGCGAGCGCGACGAGCTGGCGCTCACCCGCGGAGAGGGACTCACCGCGCTGCCCCACCGGCGTCTCCAGACCCTGGGCGAGCTCGTCGACCCACGACCCGAGTCCGAGGGCCTCGACGGCCGCACGCACCCGCGGGTCGGCGCCCGCCGGTGCCACGGGGGCGGGTCCGCGCAGACCGTAGGCGATGTTCTCGCCGACCGTGCCGTCGAAGAGGAAGCCCTCCTGCGGCACGAGGACGACCCGGTCACGCAGGCTCTGGCCGGTCAGGTCGCGCAGGTCGACGCCGTCGAGCAGGACCGCGCCGTGCGTGGGATCGACGAACCGCGCGACCAGCCGCGCGATGGTCGTCTTGCCCGACCCCGTGGCACCCACCACGGCGACCGAGGTCCCCGCACCCACCCGCAGGTCGACGTCGCGCAGCACGGGCGGGCCGTCCGGGTAGGCGAAGCCCACGCCCCGCAGCTCCAGGTCGGCCGGGCCGCGCGGGGAGTCGACGGCCTCGCCCACCGGGTCGGCGACCTGGACCGGGGTCTCGAGGACGCCGAGCACGCGCCGCCAGCCGGCGACCGCGTTCTGCAGCTCGTTGAGGACCTCGGTGGCCATCTGCACCGGTCCGGTGAACAGCTGGACCAGGAACAGGAACGCCAGGAGCCGCCCGACGGACAGGTCACCGGCGATCCCGAGCCGCGTGCCGGCCACGACGACGACGGCCAGCACCAGGTTGGCCACGAGCACGCCGGAGGCGAACACGACCGAGACCAGGTTCTGCGCACGCACCATGGCGTCCCGCGTGGCACGCACGGCCGCGTCGATCCGTCGCTGCGTGCGGGCGGCGACCCCGTACGCCCGGATCGTCTCGGCACCGACGACCGCCTCGGAGACGGCTCCGAGCATCGCCCCGTACCGTTCGCGGACCGCGGTGTAGCGGGCGTTGACCCGCTTCTGCAGGCGGGGCAGCACGATCATCAGCGGCACGAAGCATGCCCACACCAGGAGCGTGAGCTGCCAGGAGTAGAACGCCATGAGGGCCGTCGCCACGCTGACCTGCAGGACCGAGACGAGCAGCATGATGCCGCCCCACTGCACGAACAACGAGATCGTGTCGACGTCCGAGGTGACCCGCGAGACCAGCGAGCCGCGTCGTTCCGTCCCCTGGGTGAGCACTGACAGGTCGTGCACGTGCCGGAACGCGCGGGTGCGCAGCGTGAGCAGCCCGGCCTCCGACGCCCGGAACAGCCGGACGTTGACCAGCGCGGTGCAGGCGGCACCGAGCAGCAGGCCGACGGCGACGGCTGCTGCGGTGAGCGCGACACGCTGCACGTCGGGTCCACCGTCGGCGAGCACTCCCCCGTCGACCGCCTGCTGCACCGCGATCGGCACGAGCACCTTGCCCGCAGCGGCGAGCACCGCCAGCGCCGCGGTCAGCCCCCAGCCGTGCGTGAGCTCGGGCGAGACCTGCAGCCCGCGGCGGATCGTGGCCATCACCCCGAGGGTGCTGGCCGGGGCCATCCGGTGATCGGTCGTGGGCCGGTCCTGGTCGCTCATCGCAGGACCTCCGACGACTCGTCGAGCTCGCCGGACACGTCGTCCGGCTCCAGGTCGGCACGGGTGGCCGCCCTGCGCTCGGTCTCGCGCTCGTAGGCCGTCGCCAGCTCGCGGTACCCCGGGTCACGGCCCAGCAGCTCCTCGTGCGTCCCGCGATCGACGACGCGGCCGCCGTCGAGGTGCACGATCTCGTCCGCGAGGAGCACCGACGACATGCGGTAGGCGACCAGCAGCACGGTCGGACCGTCGGCCCCGTGCGCGCGCACACCGGTCAGGATCTGCTGCTCGACCTGCGGGTCGACGGCCGAGGTCGCGTCGTCCAGGATCAGCACGCGCGGGTGCCGTACGAGGGCGCGCGCCAGTGCGAGGCGTTGCCTCTGGCCGCCGGACAGGTTCGCACCTCGCTCCCCGAGCGGCGCGTCGAGGCCGCCGGGCAGTGCGCGCACCACCTCGTCGGCGCGCGCCGTGGTCAGCGCCGCCCAGACGGCGTCGTCGTCCGGCGCCCCGTCCTCCCCGACGTCGGCCAGGGTCACGTTGCCGCGCACGGTGTCCTCGAAGACGAACGTCGACTGCGAGACGAGGGCGACCCCACGGGCGAGGTCCGCCGGGCGCATGGCGCGCACGTCCACGCCGTCGACCGTCACGGCACCCAGGTTCGGGTCGGCGAGCCGGCTGACCAGGCTGACCAGCGTCGACTTGCCGGAGCCGGTCGGGCCGACGACGGCCACGACACGACCGGGCGCCACGTCCAGGTCGATCCCGTCGAGCAGCCGTGCGTGGCCGTGCGCCGTCGGGACGTCGTACGACACACCGGCGAACCCGATCCGTGCGCCGCCGCCCGAGGGCACCCATGTGGTGTCGCCGGCGGGCACCGCGGGCCGGGCGTCCAGCACCGCGGCGAGGCGGTCGTGCCCCACGAGGGCGCGCGGCATGTCGCCGAGCACCCAGCCGAACGCGCGCACCGGGACCGCGAGCATGGTCAGCAGGTACGCGGCGGCCACCACGTCCCCCGTGCCGATCCGGCCCGCCTGGACCTGCACGGCGCCGACGACGAGCACGAGCAGGGTGCCCAGGTTCGGCAGGACGTCGATGACCGGGTCGAAGAAGGCCCGGACCACGCCGACCCGGACGTTCGCCTCCCGCAGCGCGTCGGCGCGAGCGGCGAACCGGGTCAGCTCACGGTCCTGGGTGCCCAGCGACTTGACCAGGACGGACGCCTCGAAGCTCTCGTGCGCGACGTCGGCGACCTCGCCGCGCAGCTGCTGCGCGCGGGCGATGGCCGGGGACATCCGACGCTGGAACACCAGGTTGGCCACCACCGTCAGCGGCAGCACGACGAGTGCGGCCAGCGCCAGCCAGACGTTCGTGCGCAGAAGCGCGACCGCTGCGACCACGACCATCACCACGACGCCGAGGGCGAACGGCAGCGGGTTGAACACGCTCGTGGCCGCCTCGACGTCGCTCGACGCGTGCGAGAGGAGCTGCCCCGTGGGGTGCCGGCGGTGCCACGCCATCGGGAGCCTGAGGTACTGCCGCGTGACACCCGAGCGGTGGTCGGCCTGCAGGTCGGCGTAGCCCATGCCGGCGAAGACGCGGCGACCGGCCACCCCGACGGCGAGCGTCACCGCGACCAGGGCGAGCACGCCGCCGGCCCACCACAGGCGGGCACGGGCGTCCGCGGATCCCGCGATCGCCGGCACCACGACCTCGTCGGTGACCAGTCCGAGGACGCGGCTGACCGCCACCGTCGTCGCGCCGAAGAGCGCCGAGGCGCCGACCGCGGCGGCGTACGTCCACGGGTGCGCGCGCATGCCTCGCCAGAGCAGCTGCGACGCGCGCCGTGCGATCGAACCCGTCAGGGCGGCCGAGGTCGGCTGGACCCGCGTGCGCATGACGGACCTTCCAGGACGGGACGAGGGGGGCACAGCACTCTCTCATGCCGCGCCCTCACGCCAGGTCGGCCGGCCACTCCGGCGACACCGACGACACCGGCGTGCGAGCATTCCGGGCATGACGTGGCACGAGGTCCTGCGCACCCAGCTCGCCGACGCCCTGGCCGAGGCCGGCCCGGACGCACCGACCCTGTGCGAGGGGTGGCGCTCGCAGCACCTGGCCGCGCACATCATCCTGCGGGAGAACAACGCCGTCGTCGGCCTCGGCCTGGTCGTTCCCGCCCTCGCCGGGCACACCGAGCAGGCGACCGACGACCTGGCCGCGACGGGCACCTCCGAGGGCGGCTACCGCGACCTGGTGTCCCGCGTCGCGACCTCGCCCGCGCCCTGGCACCCGCTCGCGTGGGCGGGCGAGGCGGCGAACGTCATCGAGTTCTTCGTGCACACCGAGGACGTGCGACGAGGTGCGGGGCCGGTGCCCGCGCGCGAGCTGGACGCGGCGCTCGTCGAGGCCCTGTGGGCGCAGCTGCCGCGGTTCGCGTCGCTGCGCGCCCGGCGTGCAGGCGTCGGCCTGGTCGTCGTGCGGCCCGACGGCGTGCGTCGCCGCCTGCGCGGCGGCTCGCGCGGGCACGGCACCGTGGTGGTGCGCGGCGAGGTCGGCGAGCTGCTGCTGTGGATCTCCGGTCGCGGTGCCGCGGCCGACGTGCACGTCGAGGGCGCGCCCGACGACGTCGAGAGCCTCACGCAGGTCCTGCCCGTGGGCTGAGCCTCCCGCGCAGGTCGCCTGGCGACCCGTCCAGGATCAGCGAACGACGACCCCTGCTGCCCGCAGGCCCGCCTTGACCTCGCCGATGGTGAGCGTGCCGAAGTGGAACACGCTCGCCGCGAGCACCGCGTCCGCGCCGGCCTGAGCAGCCTCGACGAAGTGCTGCACGGTTCCCGCGCCTCCGCTCGCGATGAGCGGCACGTGCACCTCCCGGCGCACGTCACGCAGCATCGTCAGGTCGAAGCCTGCGGTCGTGCCGTCGGCGTCCATCGAGTTGAGCAGGATCTCGCCCGCACCGAGCTGTGCGGCCTGCACCGCCCAGGCGACCGCGTCGATCCCTGTGCCCCGTCGTCCGCCGTGCGTGGTGACCTCGTACCCGGAGTCGGTGCGCACCTCGCCCGTGGTGCGCCGTGCGTCGACGGACAGGACGAGGACCTGGCTGCCGAACCGTTCGGCGATCTCCGCGATGAGCTCGGGCCGTGCGATCGCGGCGGTGTTCACCCCGACCTTGTCGGCACCCGCGCGCAGCAGCCGGTCGACGTCCTGGGGCGAGCGAACGCCACCGCCGACCGTCAGGGGCACGAAGACCTGCTCGGCCGTGCGCCGGACGACGTCGTAGGTCGTCTCCCGGTCGCCCGAGGACGCCGACACGTCGAGGAACGTCAGCTCGTCCGCACCCTCCGCGTCGTAGCGGCGCGCGAGCTCGACCGGGTCGCCCGCGTCGCGCAGGTTCGCGAAGTTCACGCCCTTGACGACACGGCCGGCATCGACGTCCAGGCACGGGATCACGCGCAGCGCCAGGCTCACGACTCGCTCCCCTCCGGTGCGCCGGTGGCGAGGAGGTCGACGACGAACACGACGGTCTGCCCGGCCAGCTCCTCGCTCTCGGTGACGCCCAGCGAGTACGAGGGCGGGATGACGAGCATGATCTGGCTGCCGACCGGCTGCTCGACGAGCCCTGCGGCCCATGCGGGCACGTCCTGCAGGGAGAAGGAGACGGGCAGCGTGCGTGACCACGTGGAGTCGAAGAGCTCACCGGTGTCCCAGGCGAACCCGGAGTACTGCACGGTGATCACGTCCTCCGCGCCCACCTGCGGACCCGCCCCTCGGATGAGCGGCTGGGCGACCAGCTCCGAGGGTGCGGCCGTGCCCGTCGCGGTGATCGTCGGTGCACCGGAGTCGTCGAGTGCGACCGCCGGCAGGTCGGCCCGTGGCGGCTGGGCCTCACCGGCTGCCCGCGTGGGCAGCACGTCGATCACCGTGACCGTCGGGTAGCTGCCGGGCGTGGTGTCGCTCGCCGGGCTGACCTGCAGGACGCGCGCGCCCACCTTCTGCCCCTTGAGCGCGTGGTACAGGTCCGTGCCCAGCGCCTCCTCGGTCAGCATCCGGGGCGTCGGGTTCGAGGAGTAGCTCTCCTTGACCAGCTCGGCGTTCTGACCGTTCTCGAGCCAGAAGTCGATGAGCACCGGCCCGCCCTCGACGAGCTCGTCCCCGGTGCCCGGCCAGATCTGGTCGGTGAACGTGTCCGTCACGACGATCGGCGTGACGTACGTGATGGTGGGCGCGGCGCCCGGCTCCCCGGACACCTCGATGTCCGGATCGACGCTCGCCACGGGTGAGCAGCCGACCAGTGCCAGAACGGCGGCCAGGGCGGTCACGAGGGCAGCGCCCCGCAGTCGTCGCACGTCGATCCTTCCTCCGGGCCGCACGGCCCGCCGTCCTGCGCTGTCACGGCCGGGCGCCGGGGTGCGGCGGCGGCTCGACCGCACACTGTACGGGGCCGCGGTGGCGCGTCGTGCCGGGCTCACATCGACTCGATGAGCCTGTCCACGCGCTCGTCGACGCTGCGGAACGGGTCCTTGCACAGCACGGTGCGCTGCGCCTGGTCGTTCAGCTTGAGGTGCACCCAGTCGACCGTGTAGTCACGTCGTGCCTCCTGCGCGGCCCGCACGAAGTCTCCGCGCAGCTTGGCCCGGGTGGTCTGCGGCGGCACGGCCGTGGCCTCGAACACGTCCAGGTCCGTGGTGACCCGCTCGACCAGCCCCTTGGCCGCGAGCAGGTTGTACAGACCCTCGGTACGTGAGATGTCGTGGTAGGCCAGGTCGAGGCGCTGCACGCGCACGTCGGACAGCTCCAGGCCGTGCTTGGCGCGGTAGCGCTCGATGAGCCGGTGCTTGATGACCCAGTCGAGCTCCCGGTCGACGAGCGAGAGGTCGCCGGTCCGCAACGCCCGCAGCCCGCGCTCCCACAGGTCGAGCACCTGCTTGACCTCGGGCGTGGGGCCCTGCTCCTGGCTGACGAAGTCGCTGACCTTGGTCAGGTACTCCTCCTGCATGTCGATCGCCGTGATCGTGCGCCCGGTGGCCAGCGTGATGGGGTGCTGACCGGTCATGTCGTGGCTGATCTCGCGGATCGCACGGATCGGGTTCTCGAGCGTCGTGTCGCGCATCGGGACGCCCGCCTCGATCATGCGCAGCACGAGGTCGGTCGCGCCGACCTTGAGCATGGTCGTGGTCTCGGACATCGAGGAGTCCCCGACGATGACGTGCAGGCGCCGGTACAGCTCGGCGTCGGCGTGCGGCTCGTCGCGGGTGTTGATGATGGGCCGCGAGCGCGTCGTGGCGCTCGAGACGGCCTCCCAGATGTGGTCGGCGCGCTGCGAGAGGCAGTAGGTCGCCCCGCGCGGGGTGATGAGCACCTTCCCGGCCCCGGTGAGGATCTGGCGGGTGATCAGGAACGGCACGAGCACGTCGGAGAGCCGCGTGAAGTCGCCCTGCCGGCGCACCAGGTAGTTCTCGTGGCAGCCGTAGGAGTTGCCCGCCGAGTCGGTGTTGTTCTTGAACAGGTGGATGCGGCCGGGCAGGCCCTCGTGCTCGAGGCGCTGCTGGGCGTCGGCGACGAGCCCCTCGAGGATCCGTTCGCCCGCACGGTCGTGCGTGACCAGCTGGCGCACGTCGTCGCACTCGGCGGTCGCGTACTCCGGGTGCGAGCCGACGTCGAGGTAGAGGCGTGAGCCGTTGCGCAGGAACACGTTGGACGAGCGGCCCCACGCCACCACCTTGCGGAACAGGTAGCGCGCGACCTCGTCGGCCGACAGGCCTCGGCCGTCCGTCGCGGCGCAGGTCACGCCGTACTCGGTCTCCAGCCCGAAGATCCGCCTGTCCATCCACCGCTCCTCTCGTGCACCGTCACGGTCCGTGCGACCACCGCTCAGCTCTCGGACCCCCCCGCGGGCGCCTGCGTCGTGACATCGCCACCCGCCGGGAGAGCGCCGAGCAGGTCGTCCAGCAGCGCCCCCGTGAGCCGACGGAACGCGCGCCGCGGCCGGGTGCGGTCCAGCACCGCGACCTCCAGCTGGGTCGCGGGGATCTCACGCGCCTGCGCGTGCTCGTCGGCCGGGGAGCCCAGCACGCGCACGGCGAGTGCGAGCACCTCCGGAAGCGACATCCCCGCACGCCAGTCGGACTCGAGCAGGGCACCGAGCCGGTCGGCCTGCCCGCCCATGACCACGTACCCGTGCTCGTCGGTCACCGACCCGTCGTAGGAGAGCCGGTAGATCTGGTCGCCCGCCGGCTCGCGCCCCACCTCGGCGACCACGAGCTCGACCTCGAGCGGCTTGGACTCCGTGGTGAACACGGTGCCGAGCGTCTGCGCGTAGGCGTTCGCGAGCCCACGGGCGTTGACGTCGTCGCGGTCGTAGGAGTAGCCGCGCAGATCGGCGTACCGGACGCCCGCGACGCGCAGGTTCTCGAACTCGTTGTACTTGCCGACCGCCGCGAAGCCGATGCGGTCGTAGATCTCGGAGATCTTGTGCAGCGCGCGGGAGGGGTTCTCCGTGGCGAAGGCGATCCCGTCGTCGTACTGCAGGACGACGACGGAACGGCCGCGCGCGATGCCCTTGCGCGCGTAGTCCGCGCGGTCCTTCATGAGCTGCTCGGGCGAGACGTAGAACGGCATGCTCATCGCCGCGCACCCCCGCCCGCGCCGTGCGCCTCACGACGCTCGTGCTCGACCGCCGCGGCGACCGCGGCCAGGTCGTCCTCGGGCACACGGCGGTAGCCGGCCTGCGTGAGCGTGGCCACCACGGGCCAGATCCGCCGCACGGAGTCGGGACCGCCGGTCGCCGAGTCGTCGTCGGCGGCGTCCACGAGCGCCTCCACGGCGACCCGTACGGCAGCACCCGCGTCCAGGCCGGGTCGCCACAGCTTCTTCAGCGACCCGCGGGCGAAGACAGAGCCCGAGCCGACCGAGTGGTGCTCGTGCTCCTCGTAGCGACCGCCGGTCACGTCGTAGGAGAAGATCCGCCCGATCGACCTGTCGAGGTCGTACCCGCCGAACAGCGGCACGACCGCCAGGCCCTGCATGGCCAGACCGAGGTTGCCGCGGATCATCGTCGCCAGGCGGTTGGCCTTGCCGTCCAGCGAGAGCAGGGCGCCCTCGATCTTCTCGTAGTGCTCCAGCTCGAGCTGGAACAGCCGGACCAGCTCGAGCGCGAGGCCCGCGGTGCCCGCGATGCCCACCGCGGAGAACTCGTCGGCCGGGAACACCTTCTCGATCTCGCGGCTGGCGATCATCGAGCCCATCGTGGCGCGACGGTCGCCGGCCATGACGACCCCGCCGTCGAAGGTCAGGGCGACGATCGTGGTGCCGTGGGGCGCCTGCACCTCACCGGTCGGCAGCGGACGGTTGCCCGGCAGCAGGTGGGGGGCGTAGCCGCCCAGGAACTCGACGAAGGACGAGGAGCCCGGCGTGGTGAACGCCCGTGGCAGCCGACCCGTGGTGGACGCGTCGTTCGGTGCCATCGGCGCTCACTGACCGCCCTTCTGGACGAACCCGCGGACGAACTGCTCGGCGTTCGACTCCAGGACGTCGTCGATCTCGTCCAGGAGGGCGTCCACCTCGGCGTCGCGCTCCTGCGTCGAGGCCGAAGGGGCCGCGACCGGGGGGCCGTCGACCGGCTCGTCGTCCTCGCGGTCGGACCGCGCGTGTTCCTGACCAGCCATCATGACCTCCCGGGGCAGCGTTCGGGGACCTGCTGACCCCAACCCTAGGCCCTGCGTCCGGCGACCCTCGTCCTGTGCACCTCGAGGACGCCGCGCGTCGGGGGTACCGGCGTCGCGCGCCCCGTCAGGTCCCGAGCGCGGCGAGCAGGGTCGCGGCGTCGCCGCTCGCGTCCAGCAGCGCGCCGACGTGGGCACGGGTGCCGCGCAACGGGTCACGCATCGGCACCCGCTGCAACGTGGCGGCACCCGGGACGTCGAAGACCACCGAGTCCCAGCTGGCCGCCGAGATCTCGCCGCCGTAGCGCGCGACGGCCTCGCCACGGAAGTACGCCCGGGTGTCCTGGGGCGGGTGCCCCACCGCCTCCTCGACCTGCTCCGGCGTGACCAGCAGCTCGACCGCCCCCGCGGCGACGAGCCGGTGGTACAGCCCGCGCTCGGGGCGCACGTCGGACCACTGCAGGTCGACCGCGGCGAGCCTCGGGTGGTCCCACGCCAGATGGTCGCGTCGGCGCATGCCCTCCAGGAGCCGCAGCTTGGCCAGCCACTCGACCTCACGTGCGCACGAGGCCGGATCGGTGCCCAGACGCGTCAGCAACGAGTCCCAGCGGTCGAGCACGTCGATCGTCTGCTCGTCCGGCGCGGCCCCGACGTGCGCGAGCGCGGCGCGCACCGCCTCGAGGTAGGCGCGCTGGATCTCCAGCGCGGTCATCCGCCGACCGTCGGCGAGGTCCAGCGGCTCGCTGAGCGTCAGGTCGTGGCTGACGGCGTGCACGCAGCCGACCGGGTCGCGCAGCGCGAGCCGGTCGATCGCACCGAGCGCACCGCCCGCGCCGCCGTCGGCGACGGCACGTTCGATGAGCCACAGGACCAGCGACGTCGTGCCGAGCCGCAGGTACGTGGCCACCTCGAGCAGCGTCGCGTCACCGATGATCACGTGCAGCCGACGCCAGCGCTCGGGGTCGGCGTGCGGCTCGTCACGCGTGTTGACGATCGGTCGCCGCAACGTGGTCTCCAGGCCGATCTCGGCCTCCATGTAGTCCGCACGCTGCGAGATCTGGAACCCGGCCCGCTCCCCCCGTTGGCCGAGGCCCACGCGGCCGGCACCGGTGAAGACCTGCCGGGTCACCAGGAACGGGATCAGGCGGGCGGCCAGGTCGCCGAACGGCACCGAGCGCTCCACGAGGTAGTTCTCGTGCGTGCCGTACGTGGCGCCCTTGCCGTCGACGTTGTTCTTGTACAGCGAGACGTCAGGCAGCGCCTGGTTCTGCGCCAGCGCACGGACCGAGGCCAGCATCACGAGCTCGCCCGCGCGGTCCCACCGCACCGCGTCGAGCGGGTTGGTGACCTCCGGCGAGGAGTACTCCGGGTGGGCGTGGTCGACGTACAGGCGCGCCCCGTTGGTGAGGATCACGTTCGCGGCGCCCGGGTCCTCGTACTCCTGCACGCTCGAGCGCGGAAGCTCCTGCGGCCCGTCGCCGGACGGCGCCGGGACCGCCGCGTCGTCGGTCAGCAGCGAGGGGTGCGCCGAGGCGCGGTCGAGCCGGAAGCCCCGGGCGTCGTGCAGCGGGTCCTCGTCGTCGTAGTCCCAGCGGGCCCGCGTGCGGGTGCCCTCGCGCGCGGAGGCGTGCACCGCGACCACGTGGCTCGACAGCAGCATCGGGTTGGCCAGCGGACGCCCCGGCTGCAGGATCCCGTACTCGGTCTCGATGCCCATCACACGACGCACGCTCACCCGGCACACCCTACGGGGCGCACCTCGGCGGCCATCCGTTGTGCAGGTTCGGCGATCACCCGCGCCGGGACGGCGCTCACAGGTACTGGCCGGTGCTCCGCACGGTCTCGATGGTGCGCGAGGCCTCCACGCCCTTCTTGCCCTGGACGATCGTGCGGATGAACACGATGCGCTCACCCTTCTTGCCCGAGATGCGCGCCCAGTCGTCGGGGTTGGTGGTGTTCGGCAGGTCCTCGTTCTCCTTGAACTCGTCCACGCACGCCGTCATGAGGTGCTCGACGCGGATGCCGCGCTGACCGGTGGACAGCAGGTCCTTGATGGCCTGCTTCTTGGCCCGGTCGACGACGTTCTGGATCATGGCGCCCGAGTTGAAGTCCTTGAAGTAGAGGACCTCCTTGTCACCGCTGGCGTACGTGACCTCGAGGAAGCGGTTCTCCTCGCTCTCGGTGTACATGCGCTCGACGACGCGCGTGATCATCGCGTCGACCGCGTCCGTGGCCGAGCCGGAGTGCTCGGCCAGGTCGTCGGCGTGGATCGGCAGGTCGGTGGTGAGGTACTTGGCGAAGATCTCCCGCGCGCCCTCGGCGTCGGGCCGCTCGATCTTGATCTTCACGTCGAGGCGGCCCGGGCGCAGGATCGCCGGGTCGATCATGTCCTCGCGGTTCGAGGCACCGATGACGATGACGTTCTCCAAACGCTCGACGCCGTCGATCTCGGCGAGCAGCTGCGGCACGATCGTGGTCTCGACATCGCTGGAGACCCCGGTGCCGCGCGTGCGGAACAGCGACTCCATCTCGTCGAAGAACACCACGACGGGGTGGCCCTGCGAGGCCTTCTCGCGCGCCCGGGCGAAGATCAGCCGGATGTGCCGCTCGGTCTCCCCGACGTACTTGTTGAGCAGCTCAGGGCCCTTGACGTTGAGGAAGAAGCTGCGCGCATCGGCGGCGTCCTCGCCACGGGCCGCCGCGGCGGTGGCCGCCAGCGAGTGCGCCACGGCCTTCGCGATGAGCGTCTTGCCGCACCCCGGAGGGCCGTACAGCAGCACGCCCTTGGGCGGCTTGAGACCGTGCTCGCGGAACAGCTCGGGGTGCAGGAACGGCAGCTCGACGGCGTCGCGGATCTGCTCGATCTGCGGCCCCAGCCCACCGATGTCGGTGTAGTCGATGTCCGGGACCTCCTCGAGGACCAGCTCCTCGACCTCGGCCCGGGGCACGACCTCGAACACGAACCCGCTGCGGGAGTCCACGGTGAGCGCGTCACCGATCCGCACGCCCGCGTCGGACACCTGCCCGGCGAAGCGCACGACACGCTCCTCGTCGCCGCGGCCCACGACCAGCGCACGCCCGTCGCCGAGCAGCTCCTTGACGGTGACGAGCTCGCCGACCTTCTCGTAGCCGCCGGCCTCGACGACCGTGAGCGCCTCGTTGAGCATGACCTCCTGACCGGGGCGCAGGGCGCCCAGGTCCAGGGACGGGCTGGCGCCGACGTGCATCTTGCGGCCGGCCGAGATGATGTCGACGCTGCCGTCCGGACGCGCACCCAGGAACACCGCGTACGTCCCCGGCGGCTTGGCCAGGTCGTCGACCTGGCGCTTGAGCTCGACGATCTGGTCGCGCGCGGCCACCAGGGCCTCGGTCAGCCGCTCGTTCTTGGCGGCGAGCACCATCAGCTCTCGGTGCAGGTCCCGGTACGGGTCCCGTCCAGCAGGCTCGGTCATCGCGAGGCCTCCGTTCCGCGTCTGGTCCGTCCACGGGTGCACGGCGCTGTGCGGTGGTCGTGCTCCGCTCGCTGCGCGTGCGGTTCGATGACCCTAACCACCTCTGTCAATCCTGCGACGCGGACACGACGAGCGCACCGGGGACGTCTCGCCCAGCGGACGGACGGGATCGGCGACCCGGATCGGTGACGACCTCAGACCTGCGGCCGGGGCTGACCGACGTCCCGCCGGGCGCGTCGCAGCTTCTTGTCGGAGACCAGCCGCTCCCCCATCGCCTCGGGCGTCCACAGCTCGGCGTCGGACTCGCCGCCCGTGCCGGGAGCGCCCTCCTCGGTGACCGGGTACGCACCCTTGGCCGGGCGGCGCCTGCGCTGCGGGGCCTCGACCCCGTCGGCCAGTCGGCGCGTGGTCAGCAGGAACCCGGTGTGGCCGATCATCCGGTGCTGCGGACGCACCGCGAGACCCTCCAGGTGCCAGCCGCGGACCATCGACTCCCACGCCTCGGGCTCGGTGTAGCGGCCGTCGGTGCGGATGTCCTCGGCGAGCCGCGACAGCTGCGTCGTCGTGGCGACGTAGGCGAGCAGCACGCCGCCGGGCGCGAGCGCGTCGGCGACCGCGGCGAGGTTCTCCCACGGCGCGAGCATGTCGAGCACCACGCGGTCCACCGACCCGGGCTCGGCGACCGTCGGCAGCACGTCGGACAGGTCGCCCAGGGACAGCTCCCAGGCCGGGTGCGGACCGCCGAAGAAGCCCTCGACGTTGCCCCGGGCGATCGCCGCGAAGTCCTCGCGCCGCTCGATCGAGTGCAGCGAGCCGTTGTCACCGACCGCCCGCAGCAGCGACAGGGTCAGTGCACCGGACCCGACACCCGCCTCGACGACCCGGGCGCCCGGGTAGATGTCACCCATCGTGACGATCTGGCCGGCGTCCTTGGGGTAGACGACCGCCGCGCCGCGCGGCATCGACAGCACGTGGTCGGCGAGCAGCGGGCGCAGCGCCAGGTACTCGATGCCCGAGGTGTTGCGCACGACGACACCCTCGGGGCCGCCGATCAGCTCGTCGTGCCGCAGGAAGCCGCGGTGCGTGTGGAACTCGCCGCCGACCTGCAGCGTGACGGTGTGCAGCCGACCGCGCGGATCCGTCAGCTGGACACGGTCCCCCTCACGGAAGGGTCCGCGCCGCTGCGGTGCGCCGGTGGGGGTCGGGGGCTGCTCGTGGGTCACGGGCCACGAGTCTAGGAGCGGATCGCCGCCACGACGTCCGTGACGCGGACGAGGGCCTGCACGCGACCGTCGAGCACGGCCACGACGACGGGTGACATCCCGCCGGCACGCGCCAGGTCGTCGAGCAGCGCACGGCCGGTGCGCGCACCGTCGACGACCGCTCCGTAGGGCAGCGGGACGGCCACGGCGGTCACCGGCGTCGTCCCTGCGACCTCGGCGGGGACGGCTGCGAGCGCGGCGAGGTCGACGTACGCGGCGGGTCTGCCGTCGGGCGAGACCACGACGAGCTCGTGCACGCCCGCGGCCGCCGCGGCGGCGCGCGCCTGGGCCACCGTGCCGGCGTGCGGCACGGCGACAGCCGGGGTGCCGACCGCGGCGACCGTCAGACCCGCGACGGCCCGCTGGGAGCGGCCTCCCTTGACGGCGGCCGTGGCTCCCGACCACAGGAATGCGCCGATGAGCGCCGACCAGACGACGCCGAACAGCTCGGGAGAGCGGCCCTGCAGCAGCGGGAGGAGCAGAGCCCAGGCCAGCACCCCCACGGCGACGACGCGACCGGCCCATCCGGCGACGATGGTGCCGCGGTGCCGATCCTTGCTGATCGCCCAGACCAGGGCCTCGAGCACGCGGCCGCCGTCGAGCGGGAGCCCGGGGATGAGGTTGAAGCCCGCGACGAACGCGTTCGCGAACGCGGCCGCGTAGAGGATCAGCGCGCTCAGGGAGGCGGGGGCCACCACCTGGGCGAGCGCCCAGGCGAGCGCCGCGAGGACGAGGTTGGCCAGCGGCCCGGCGATGCCGACGAGCGCGCTGGTCAGCGGGGTCGAGGCGGCGCCGTCGAAGGACGTGTGGCCGCCCCACAGCGTCAGCACGAACTCGCGCGGCTGCTGCCCGCGCGAGCGGGCGACAAGGCCGTGGGCGAGCTCGTGGACCAGCACGGAGGCGAACAGCAGCACCACGAAGACCAGCGCCACGAGGTACGTGAACCCGCCCAGCTGGGGGAAGCGCGCCCGCACGGTGGGCGCGAACATCACCGTGAGCACCACGGCCGCCAGCAGCCAGCTCGGTGCCAGGACGACCGGGGCACCTGCGACCCGTCCGATGGTCCATCCGGACGATCGGACCGGGGTTCGGGAGGGCTGACGGGGCGTCGGGGGCACCGCCCCAGCGTAGGCGGCGCTCAGGACGGGACGCCCGGTCGCTGCGGGGACGTGCCGTGGGGAGGTGCTGCGGGCGTGGCTGCGGGCTGTGCTGTGGGTGGGGCGACCTAGGCTCCTGGGGTGACCACCGATCTGGACGACATCCCGGACGACGGCGTCCTCGAGCCCGTAGGGGCCACCGGCGGTGCACCGGCCGGGCGCGCGCCGGGCGAGGAGGCACCCGCGGACGAGGTGCGACGCTCCGTCCCCGGCCTGTCGCCCTCGCGCGCGAACGACTTCCTGCAGTGCCCGCTCATGTTCCGGTTCCGCGTGGTCGACAGGCTTCCCGAGCCGCCCAGCCCGGCGGCCGCGCGCGGCACGCTCGTGCACGCCGTCCTGGAGGACCTCTTCGACCTGCCCGCGGGCAGCCGCACGCTCGAGGCCGCGACGGCTGCGCTCCCCGCACGCTGGGCGGGACTGCTCGCCGACCAGCCCCGGTACGGCGAGCTGTTCGCGGCACCCGAGGAGGAGCAGACCTGGCTCGCCTCGGCCGCGGCGCTGCTGGCGACGTACTTCACGCTCGAGGACCCGAACCGCCTCGAGCCGCACGAGCGCGAGGTCTCCGTGCGCCTCGACCTGGAGGACGGCCCGCAGCTGCGCGGGATCGTCGACCGGCTGGACGTGGCACCCAACGGCTGGGTCCGGGTCGTCGACTACAAGACGGGCAAGTCGCCGCGCGCCGGCTACGAGAGCTCGGCTCTGTTCCAGATGCGCTTCTACGCCTACGTCCTGTGGCGCACCCGCGGGGTCCTGCCGCGGCTGCTGCAGCTGGAGTACCTGGGTGACGGCGTGATCCTCAAGCACGAGCCGACCGAGCCGGAGATGCTCACCCTCGAGGCGCGGGTGCGCTCGATCTGGGCGGGTATCGAGGAGGCGGCGCGTGCCGGCGACTGGCGACCGCGCACGTCCAAGCTGTGCGACTGGTGCTCGTTCAAGGAGCTGTGCCCGGCTTTCGGCGGCACGCCGCCGCAGGTGCCCGACGGTGCCGTCGAGCGTGCCATCGGGGTGTCACCCACCCCGGTCGGCTGAAGGTCGTCGGGCTCAGCCGGCGGGTCGCAGGTCGAGGACCTCGCCGGCGGCGACGCGAGCGATCTCGGCGAGCCCGAGGTCGGCGAGCGACGTCACGCGGCTGACGTCGGTGCGCGCCGCGACCGGCACCATGACCTCGATCGCCACGACCTGCGCACCCGAGGCGACCGCGGAGGCGATCCCGGACGGTGAGTCCTCGACCACGACGCAGTCACGCACGTCGACGCCGAGCAGGGCGGCCGCCGTCAGGTACGGCTCGGGGTCGGGCTTCTGGCGCTCGACGTCGTCCCCGGCGACCACGGCGTCGAACAGGCCCACGGCCCGCGCGAACGGCTCGGCCAGCACCCGGAACGAGGACGTCACCAGCGCCAGCGGCACGCCCGCCGCACGCAGCCGGAGCAGCAGCTCGTGCGCACCGGGCTGCCACGGGATGCCCACCGCGACGCCTCGACCGACGCGGTGGTTGAGGAAGTCGCCGATCTCCTCGACCGACAGGTCGACCCCTGCCGCACGCAGCGTGGCCGTGCTGAACGACATCGGGGTGCCGACGAGCGCCAGCCCGTCCTCGTGCGTCCAGACCCCGCCGTGCGCCTCGACCAGCTCGATCTCGGCCGCGATCCAGAACGGCTCGGTGTCGATCAGCGTGCCGTCCATGTCCCACAGGACGGCAGCGGGGAGAGCTGACGCCCGAGGTGCGGTCTGAGCTGCGGACACACCGTGCGGACCGAGGGTCACGTCGAGCTCCCGTCATCGTCGTGCACCGATCGGCGCACGAGGGGAGGCTAGCTGCCCGAGGTGCACGGGCTGGCATTCATGCACGCACCCCACCGCGACCGCCCGGTACCTTCCTCGCGTGCCCGGCCCCGTCGAGCGCCGAACCCTCCACCCTCGGGCAAGCGGGCCGACCGAGACCGACTGCCATCTGCGGGGCAACGACCCGGACGGAGAACATGACCGACTCACGTGGCCTCGAGACCCGCCACCACAGGCCCGGCCTGCTCGCCCTCTCCCCCACCACGAAGCAGCTCCTGGGAGCCGTCGAGCACGCCGGCGGGCACCCCTACCTGGTCGGCGGGTGCGTCCGCGACGCCATCCTCACGCCGGGCACCCGCCCGAAGGACGTCGACATCGAGGTGTACGGGCTGGAACCGGACCGCCTGGTGCACGAGCTGCGCCGGTTCGGGTACGTCGACGAGGTCGGCGCCCGGTTCACGGTGCTGAAGCTGCGTACCGGCGGTGAGGACCTCGACATCGCGCTCCCGCGGCGCACGGTCAGGACCGAGCAGGGCCACGAGGTCGTCGCCGACCCGTACGCGCCGCTCGTCGAGGCCTCGGGGCGCCGGGACTTCACCGTCAACGCGCTCATGCTCGACCCGGTGACCGACGAGGTCGTCGACTGCTGGGACGGGCTCGGCGACCTCCGGTCCGGGGTGCTGCGGCACACCACCTCGTCGTTCGCCGAGGACCCGCTGCGCGTGCTGCGCGGCGCCCAGCTCGCCGCACGGTTCGACCTCACCATGGCTCCTGAGACCGTCGAGCTGAGCCGGTCCCTGACGGACGAGCACGCCACCATCGCCCGGGAGCGGATCTGGGGCGAGTGGCACAAGACCGTGACGCGAGGCGTCCGCCCGTCCAGGGCCCTGAGGGTGCTCGCCCAGACCGGGTGGGAGGGGCACTACCCGCAGCTGGCCGTGCTGCACGGCGTTCGTCAGGACCCGGGCTGGCACCCCGAGGGCGACGTGCACACCCACATCGGCCTCGCGGCGGACAAGGCGTGCGAGGTCGCCGACCGCGAGCGGCTGACCGGCGACGACCGTGCGGTGGTGGTGCTGGCGTCGATGCTGCACGACGTCGGCAAGCACACCCACACCCGCATCAGGGTTCGGCAGGACGGGCAGGAGCACATCTCCTCGGCGGGGCACGCCGGCGCCGGGGTGGAGCCCGCGAGGGCGTTCCTGCGGTCGATCGGCGCACCACGGCACCTGCGCGACCGGGTGCTGCCCCTGATCCGGGAGCACATGGCCGCCACGGGCAACGACGACCCGTCCCCCGCGGCCGTGCGGCGCCTGGCCCGGAGGCTGCAGCCGGCCACGATGCAGGAGTGGGCGATGGTCGTGGAGTCGGACAAGGGCGGTCGCGGGGTCGGCTCGGTCCCGGGCGGCACCGAGCGCTGGATGGAGCTGGCGCGCAGGCTGGGGACCGAGCGCGCACCGGTCCGCGGCCTGCTGCGCGGTGCGCACCTGATCGCCGCCGGGATGGAGCCCGGGCCCGAGTTCGCCCCGATCCTGCGGGAGGCGCAGGCCGCTCAGGACGACGGGGAGATCACCGACGAGGCAGGCGCGGTCGCCTGGCTCGCGGGCAGGATCGCCTCCGGCACGGTACCCGGGGGGCGTGCAGCGGTCGGTCGTCCGTGAGCGGGCCCAGGTCCTCGTCGTCGGACGGCGTGCGTCGGCCGGGCCGCTAGCCTCTGCGCTGTGATGATGCGACGTGCCTGCTCCGGCCCCTCCACCCGCACCTGCGACCGCCGCAGCGACCTGCGCGGTCGCGCCGGCCAGGGGGCACGGCGATGAGCGGCGGCGAGCACTTCGGGTACCTGCTCGTCCACTTCGTCGAGGACCAGGACGCGCACACCGAGAAGATCTACCTCTCGCTCTCCGAGGGCGACGACCCGCTGCGCTGGCGGCGCCTCAACGGCGGCGAGGCGGTCCTGGAGTGGACCGGCGGCACGGGCGGGGTGCGCGACCCGCACATCGTGCGCGGCCCGGACGGGTTCCATGTCGTGGCCACCGACCTGCGGGTGTGGCGGCCCGAGGGGCCGGACTGGTGGGCGTTCAGCCACCGGGGCAGCCGCGACCTGGTGGTGTGGGACTCCCCCGACCTGTTGACCTGGTCCGCCCCGCGCGCGGTCACCGTCGCACCGCCGGACGCCGGGATGGCCTGGGCGCCGGAGTCGGTGTACGACCCGTTCTCGGGCGACTACCTCGTGCACTGGTCCTCGTCGCTGTCGGGCTCGCCGGACCCGGAGCGCCGGGGTGAGGGTCCCGGTCGCATCCTGGTCTCGCGGACCCGCGACTTCCGCACGTTCACGCCGCCGGAGACGTACCTGGAACGCCCGGGCGGGGTCATCGACATGACGATCCTCGTCACCGCCGACGGCGTGCACCGGTTCGCGAAGCAGGACGACGACACCCCGGACTCGTGGCACGTGTTCCACCAGAAGGGGGCCGGGTTCTTCGATCCCGACTTCCGCACGCTGGCCCGGCACGTCGGCCAGGACATCGCGCCCCGCGTCGAGGCCCCGCTGGTCTTCAAGGCCAACGACGCCGCGCGCTGGTACCTGTGGGTCGACCAGTACGCCCGTCAGCCGCAGGGGTACCAGGCGCTGACGACCACGGACCTCGACTCGGGGTCCTGGGCGCAGGTGCCGCCCGAGGACTTCCACCTGCCGGCGAGCACCAAGCACGGCGCGGTCCTGCCCCTGCTGCGGCGCGAGCACGAGGCCCTCGACTCCCGCTGGTAGGCGGATCCACCCGGCCGACGCGGCCGGACCCCTCGGGCCATCGGGGCACGGACGCCGCTGCGGGAGGATGCGGCCCTCGACGGGCACCGGCACAGTGGTGCCCGTCGAGGGGAGCCGCTCGTGCCGATCCAGGACGATGCCGTGCAGGGCGCTGCCGGCGCGGAGGCCGCACCGTCACCCGCAGGCCCGCCGGACCTCGTCACGGTCATCCGGTCGAGGCGGTACCTGGGCGCGCTGGCGCTCGCCGCCGTCATCGGGGCCCCGATCTCGGCGTTGGCCTACGGCTTCCTCGCGCTGGTCGCCACCCTCCAGGGCTTCCTCTTCGGGGACCTGCCGGCCACCTTGTTCGCCGACGGCACGCCTGCCTGGTGGCCCGTGCCCTGGCTCGTGCTCTGCGGGCTGCTGACCGGGGCGACGGTGCGGTTCCTGCCCGGCAACGGCGGGCACTCCCCCGCGCTCGGCCTGCGGATGGGAGGCGCACCGCCCGTCGACCGTGAGCTGCCCGGGATCGCACTGGCCGCGCTGACCTCCTTGGCGCTCGGATCCGTGCTCGGCCCTGAGGCGCCCCTCATCGCGATCGGTGGCGGGCTCGCCGCGCTCACGGTGCGGCTGCTCCGCCGCGACGCGCCACCAGCGGCCCTGACGATGATGGCGGCGGCGGGCAGCTTCGCGGCGATCAGCACGCTGCTCGGATCGCCCGTGCTGGGCGCGTTCCTCATCATGGAGGCCGCCGGCATCGCCGGTGCCGCGCTGACCCTGGTCGCCCTGCCGGGCCTGCTGGCCTCGGGCGTCGGCGCGCTCGTCTTCGTGGGCCTCAACAGCTGGACCGGCTTCGGGAGCTTCTCGCTCGCCCTCACCTCGGTGCCGCCCGCCGGCCCGCCGACCCTGGCCACCTTGCTGTGGGCACCCGTGGTGGGGGCTGCAGGCGCGCTGCTCGGCTGGGTGATCCGGTGGGTCGGTCTCTCGCTGCGCCCCCTCGTGCACCGCAGCCGCGTGCTGGTGACCACGTCCCTGGGTCTGCTCATCGGGCTCACGGCCACCGGCTACCAGGTGGCCACGGGGCGCGACTTCACGCAGGTCCTGTTCTCCGGCCAGGACGCGCTGCCCGAGCTCGTCGCGCACGCGAGCGCCTACCCGGTGGGCGTCCTGGTCCTCCTCGCCGTCGCCAAGGTGCTCGCCTACGGTCTCTCGCTCGCGGCGTTCCGTGGCGGACCGGTCTTCCCCGCGATGTTCGTCGGCGCCGTCGTCGGCATCGCCCTGAGCGGACTGCCGGGGATGGCCCTGGCACCCGCGATCGGGATGGGCATCGGCGCCACGTGCACGGCGATGCTGCGGCTCCCGCTGACCGCGACGCTCCTGGCCACCGTCCTCATGGGGTCCGACGGCGTGCAGGTGACCCCGCAGGTCGTGGTCGCCGTGGTGGTGGCGTTCGTCGCAACCCACCTGCTGCCGTCACCGGGGCCGCGTTCGCCGGTCGCCCCGGAGCGCGCACCGTCGTGACGTCGGCGACGCGGCCCGTGCCTCAGGCACCCGGCTGCGCGCCGCCCTGCCGTCCGATCTCGTCGACCCGTCGGGCCACGCCGCGCCGGGCGGCGGTCAGCAGCAGCCTGATCACGGCCCCCAGCACGACGAGGTCGAGCAGCATCTGGACGCTCACCAGCGTCCGCATGCTCTGCGAGCGTGCGACGAGGTCACCGAACCCCACGGTCGCGAAGACGGTCACGGTGAAGTAGAGCGCCGCGGTGGCGTCCAGCGGCTCGTTGAAGGCCGACGGGTCGCGCAGGGACGTCTCCAGGTAGATCCGGGCGAAGATCAGCAGGAACAGCGGGATGATCACGGCCAACGCCTCGACGGCCCGCAGCACCGGGTGCTTCGCCCGGACCACGGCGGGCACCTGGATGCCCACGACGACCGCGAAGACCGCGAGCTCGACGACCAGCCACGGCACGTCGGCGCGGCGCTCCGAGGCGCTCGTCGGGATCAGGAAGTACGCGGCGAGGAGCAGCGACACCGACATCGCGACCCGCAGCATCATCAGCGTCCCGAGCCGCCACGCCTCACGCCGGGACACCGGAAGCGAGGCGTCGGGCACCGGGGTCTCGGACAGCGGGTCCATGTCTCCGCAGCCTTCCGCCTCCCCCGGTGCCGCGCCACACGGGGCATCCGGATCGGCCACGACTGCCCGCGTGCCCATGCCGCTGGCACCCTCCCCCCGACGCGCCCGCACCCCGCCATCGCTCACCGACCCGGGCGGCGACCTAGGCTGGGTGGATGACCACGGACCCCGCGAGCGCTGCACCTGCCGCCGAGACCGTGCTCCTCGCCGCGTTCGAGGGCTGGAACGATGCCGGCGGCGCGGCGACCGCCGCGCTCGAGCACCTGCACGAGGTGTGGGGCGCCGAGCAGGTCGACGAGCTCGACCCGGAGGAGTACCACGACTTCCAGGTGAACCGCCCCGTGGTCGGCACCGGGCCCGACGGTCAGCGCGAGATCACGTGGCCGACGACCGTCGTCGCGGTGGCGACCTCGCCCCGCACGGGCCGACGCGTCGTCATCGTGCACGGCATCGAGCCGTCCATGCGCTGGCGCCGGTACTGCTCGGAGCTGCTGGACATCGCGGCCGGCCTGGGGGTGCGCACGGTCGTGACGATCGGGGCACTGCTGGCCGACGTGCCGCACACGCGGCCGATCCCGGTCAACGCGACGAGCGACGACGCCGACGTGCGCGCCGACCTCGACCTCGAGCCGAACAGCTACGAGGGCCCGACGGGCATCGTCGGGGTCCTGCAGCACGAGGCGATGGCCCGTGGTCTGCGCTCGCTGTCGCTGTGGGCGGCCGTCCCGCACTACGTGGCGCACCCGCCGTCGCCCAAGGCGACCCTGGCGATCCTCAACCGGCTCGAGGAGCACCTGGGCGAGCCCGTCGCGCTCGGCGAGCTGCCCGACGACTCCCTGGCCTGGCAGCACGGCGTGGACGAGCTGGCGGCGGAGGACACCGAGATCGGCGAGTACGTGCGCCAGCTCGAGGAGGCCAAGGACACCGCCGAGCTGCCCGAGGCCAGCGGTGAGGCGATCGCGCAGGAGTTCGAGCGCTACCTGCGCAGGCGCGACCGCGGCACCGGCGGCTGATCCGCGCAGCGCCCCTGCGTGGCCGTCAGAGCCGGATGCCCAGCAGCGCGTCCACGGTGCGTGCGACGACTCCCGGCGCCCCTTCCGCCCACTCCTGCACCTGAGGAGCGGCCGCACCCGAGCGGGTGCGCTCGGCCCAGTCGTCGACCGCGGCGAGTGCACGAGGGGTGTCCAGGTCGTCTCCGAGCGCCTCGCGCACGGCGGCGAGCGTCGGCGCCGCGTCGAGGCCGCCGTTGCCGGACATCGCCGCTCGCCACGCACCCAGCCGCTCCTGGGCCTGCAGGAGGCCCGCGTCGGTCCACTCCCAGTCGTCGCGGTACCGGTGCGCCAGCACCGCCAGCCGGATCGCCATCGGGTCGACCCCCTGGGCGCGCAGGCGGGAGACCAGCACGAGGTTGCCGAGCGACTTGCTCATCTTGCTGCCCTGGTACGCGACCATGCCGGTGTGCACGTGCGTGGCCGCGCCCCGTCCCGCGTCGAGCAGCCGGGCATGCGACGTGCTCATCTCGTGGTGCGGGAACACCAGGTCCGACCCGCCGCCCTGGACGTCGAACGGCAGGCCCAGGCCGTCACGCGCGATGACGGCGCACTCGATGTGCCAGCCCGGTCGACCGCGCCCGAGCGTCGCGCCGTCCCAGGCAGGTTCGCCGGCGCGCTCACGACGCCACAGCAACGGGTCGAGCGGGGACCGCTTGCCCTCGCGGTCCGGGTCGCCGCCGCGCTCACGAGCCAGCGCGACCATCGACGCGGCGTCGAGCCCCGCGACCGCGCCGAACGAGGGGTCGGCAGCCAGGTCCGCGTACACGTCACCGAGACCGCCGTCGAGCGCGTCGGGCGTCGGGACGCGGTACGCCGCACCGGCGGCCACCAGGCGCTCGACCGCGTCGACGACGGCCGGGACCGACTCGACGGCTCCCACGTACACGTCAGGGGGCACCACACCGAGCGCCGTCATGTCCTGGGCGAACAGCGCGGTCTGCTCGACCGCGAGCGCCCGCCAGTCGACCCCGGTCGCGGCCGCGCGCTCGAGGAGCGGGTCGTCGACGTCGGTGACGTTCGACGCGTACCGGACCGTGCGGCCGGCGTCCTTCCAGGCGCGCACGAGCACGTCGAAGTGCACGTACGTCGCCGCGTGGCCCATGTGCGTCGCGTCGTACGGGGTGATGCCGCAGACGTACAGGCTCGCGGTCTGCCCGGGCGCGGCCTCGACGAGCCGACCGGAGGAGGTGTCGCGCACGCGGACGGGACCGCCACGGCCGGGGAGCTGAGGGATCTGCGGGGCCGGCCAGGTGAGCACGGCGGAAGCCTAACCGCTCGTCGTCCCGCGGTCGGGGGGTGTCCGGGTCGACAATGCCCAGGTGGAACGGGTGACGGTGCTGGGGCACGACGGATGGTCCGACGAGGCCGACGCCGCGGGCGCGCGATCGACCGAGCAGGGCGGGGGCCGCCGTCCCGCCGGGCGACGCTCCGCGCACGACGCCCGGTGGATCGCCCTGGACGACGGGGCGGACATGGTCGAGGCGGCACGCCGGCTCGACCTCGACGCGTCCGCGGTCGCCCTCCTCGAGCACCACGGTCCGGGCACGCCGTGGCTCGGCAGCCGCCACCCGGCGCGCGCCCGCGTCGAGCGCGCAGCGACCGGCGAGCTGCTGGTCGTCGTACCGACGCTCGCCTACGTCGAGCACTCCCGCGACGTGCTGACCGGCTCGTTGGCGTGCCTGGTGTGCGAGGACGTGACCCTGACGGTGGAGACCGGGCCGGGACGCGTCACCGAGCTCGCGGCCGAGAGGTTGACGCAGGGGCCGCCGATCGCGGACGAGGGCGCACGTCAGGTGCTCGCGGCCCTGGTGCTCGCTCTCGTGGCACGCGCCACGGACGTCGAGGTCTCGCTCGGCGAGGCGGTCGCCGAGACCGAACGTGCCGTGTTCAGCACCGTGCAGCCCGACGACCCGCTGCAGCTGATCTACGGCCTCAAGCGGGAGATCGCCGAGGCCCGCCGGTCGTTGGGCCCGGTCACGTCGGTCGTGCCCGACCTGGTCGCCGACGCGGAGGACGCCCGGGGCAGGCGGACGGTGCACCCGTGGCTGGCGCGCGTGCAGGTCGCGGTCGACCGGGTGGACCGCCACCTCGACACCCACGACTCGCTGCTTGCCGACATGCTCGAGGTGCATCTGGCCCAGGTCTCCGTGCGGCAGAACGAGGACATGCGCAAGATCTCCGCGTGGGCGGCGATGATCGCGGTGCCCACGCTCGTCGCCGGCGTCTACGGCATGAACTTCCGGTTCATGCCCGAGCTCGGCTGGTCCATCGGCTACCCGCTGGCCGTGCTCGGCATGGGTGCCGCGTGCCTGGTGCTGTACCGCCTGTTCAAGCGGTCCGGCTGGCTCTGAGCCAGGCCCCGCTCAGGACGCCGGGACGGCGGACGTCGCCTCGAGCGTGCCCGTGAGCAGCAGCACCACGACGAGCGCCGCGAGCCCGAGCCGGTACCAGACGAACGGCCGGTAGCTGTACGTCGAGACGATCTTGAGGAACGCGATGATCACGACGTACCCGACGAGGAACGCGACGACCGTCGCCAGGAGGGTGACCCCCAGGCCGGGGGTTCCTGCGGTGCCGAAGTCGCCGAAGCTCGACGCGAGCTGGAAGAGCCCCGAACCGAACACCGCCGGGATCGCCAGCAGGAACGAGTACCGGGCCGCGGCCTCGCGCGTGTAGCCCATGAGCAGGCCACCGGTGATGGTGCCGCCCGAACGGGAGACGCCGGGGATCAGCGCGAGCGCCTGCCACAGCCCGAACTTCACGGCGTCGCGCGGTGCGAGCTGGGCGAGGGTCTTGCGCTGCGCGGCACGCTTGTCGGCCCACCCGAGCAGCAGGCCGAAGGCCGTCAGCGTCAGGACGATCAGCCACAGGTTGCGGAACGGCGCCTCGATCGCGTCCTTGAACAGCAGACCGAGGAAGACGATCGGCACGCTGCCCAGCGCGATGAACCAGGCCATGAGCGCCTCGTGGTCGGCGACCCGCCCGACGGGCATGCCCAGACGCGAGCGCAGGTCGGTTCCGAGGTCTCCGCGGACCGCCCGCCACCACGAGGTGCAGATCGAGGCGATGTCGCGACGGAAGTAGAGGAGCACGGCGCTCTCGGTGCCGAGCTGGGTGATCGCGGTGAACGCCGCGCCCGGGTCGGCCGAGCCGATGAGCTCCCCGACGATGCGCAGGTGCGCGCTGGAGGAGACGGGCAGGAACTCCGTCAGTCCCTGCACCAGTCCGAGGACGATCGCTTCACCTGCACCCATGCCCGAGGTCACGAGCGGCAACGATAGCCGCCAGCCCGGCCCGACCTGCACCGGTTCGCGAAGCAGCGCCCATCCGCGCTGCGCTCGTGCGCGCAGGACCGGGCACTACTGTTGCGGACCATGGAGCTCAGGCACGTGGGACGCAGCGGACTGCGGGTGTCCCGCCTCGGCCTCGGCACGATGACCTGGAGCCGTGACACCGATCCGCACGAGGCCTCCGAGCTGTTGCGCGACTTCGTGGACGCAGGCGGCACGCTCCTGGACACCTCGGCCTCGTACGCCGACGGCGGCGCCGAGGAGCTGGTCGGTGCGCTCCTGGGAGACGTCGTCCCTCGCGAGGACGTCGTCCTGTGCACCAAGGCGGGTGTGCGGCGCACCGAGGCCGGCGGGGTCGTCGACGCCTCGCGGGGCAACCTGCTGAGCACGCTCGACGCCTCGCTGCGACGGCTGGGCACCGATCACGTGGACGTCTGGCTCGTGCAGTCGCCGGATCCGCGCACGCCGTTGGAGGAGACCGTGCACGCCCTCCGGCTGGCCGTGAGCACCGGGCGTGCGCGCTACGTCGGGCTCTCGAACCACCCCGGCTGGCAGGTGGCCCGCGCAGCGACGCTCCTGGACCACGAGGTGGGCCTGGGTGCGGTGCAGGCGGAGTACTCGCTGCTGCAGCGCGGGATCGAGCGTGAGGTCGCCCCGGCCGCGACCGCGCTCGGTGCGGGCCTGCTCGCCTGGTCGCCGCTGGGCCGCGGGGTGCTCACCGGCAAGTACCGCCGGACGATCCCGGCGGACTCCCGCGCGGCCTCCCCGCACCTGGCCGGGTTCGTCCAGCCGTACCTGACGCGCGGCTCGGCCGCGGTCGTCGAGGCCGTCGTCACGGCTGCCGAGGGGCTCGAGCGCTCGCCGCTGGAGGTGGCACTCGCCTGGGTGCGCGATCGGCCCGGCATCAGCTCGTCGATCGTCGGCGCGCGGACGGCGGCCCAGCTGCGCGGTTCGCTGGCCGCCGAGGACCTCGTGCTGCCGGTCGAGATCCGCCGGGCGCTCGACGAGGTGAGCGCCCCGGCGCTCGGCTATCCCGAGCGCTTCTGAACGCCTCTGGGCCCGACGGCCGGCTCGCGCCCTCCGGTGGCGTCAGCGGCTGGTGAGCCCGGTCGGCTCGTCCGCGAGGTCCCCGTCGTCGTAGTCGTCGTCGAGCTCGTCCTCGCCCTCGGCCACCCAGTCCTCGCCCTCGTCCTCGGCGTCCTCGTCATCCCTGTCCTCGTCGTCGTCCTCCTCGGCGAGGTAGAACGGCGTGGCCTCACCGTGCACGGTGCCGAGCGCGTCGTCGTACACCTCGAACGCGTCGGCGAGCACGTCGTAGGCGTCGTCGACCGCGGGGTCGTCCTCGCCGTGCCGGGCGGCCACGGCGTTGTAGTGCGCCTCGAGGGCGGCGATCAGGCGGTCCAGCGCGGCACGCGGGTCGACGGTCATGCGACGACCGTAGCGCCGCGCGGGGCACAATGGCACAGCGATACCGCCCCGGTCGGGCGGGATGTGACGGGCGGTACACCGCGACGTGGACGGGGTGAGCGATGGCGGACGGGGCGAAGCGGACGAACCGCAGCGACTGGCGTGAGCAGGGCGGCCAGTACGAGTACCGGGTGCTCACCATCGGGCGCTCGACCAGTCGCAACGACGCGCGGCGGATGCTCACCGAGGAGGCCGAGTACGGCCGCTGGGAGCTGGCGCGCACGCGGCTGTACGCGGGCGGCGAGCGCAAGGTGTGGCTGCGGCGGCGGATCATCCGGGTGCGCAGCACCCTGTCCGACGCCCTGGGCTGACCCCCGGCGCCTGCTGACAGGCGCCCGTCAGCAGGCGCCTGTCAGCAGGTGCTGATCAGTAGGTGCTGAGCAGCCGGTCCAGCACCCGCGTCCCGAATGCCAGGGCGTCGACGGGCACCCGCTCGTCCACGCCGTGGAACATGCCGGCGAAGTCCAGGTCGGCGGGCAGCCGCAGCGGCGCGAAGCCGTAGCCGACGATCCCCAGCTGCGACAGCGACTTGTTGTCCGTGCCGCCCGAGAGCGTGTAGGGCAGCACGGCCGCGCCCGGGTCCTCCGCGACGAGCGAGTCGACCATGGCGTCCACCAGGGAGCCGGTGAAAGGCACCTCGAGCGCGGTGTCCCGGTGGATGTGCTCGACGCGCACGTGCGGGCCCACGAGCTCGGCGACCGTCGCGTCGAACTGCGCCTCCTGGCCGGGCAGGAACCGGCCGTCGATCGCGGCCTGCGCCTGACCGGGGATGACGTTCGCCTTGTACCCGGCCGTCAGCTGCGTGGGGTTCGTGGTGTTGCGCAGCGTCGCGCCGACGAACCGGGAGGCCGGGCCGAGCGCGGCGACGAGCCGGTCGACGCCGGCGGGGTCCTCGGGGTCGAACGGCAGCCCGGTCAGGGCTGAGACACCCTCGAGCAGCGCACGCACGGTCGGGGTCAGGTGCAGCGGCCAGGCGTACCGGCCGAGCCGCGCCACGGCCTCCGCGAGGTGCGTCACGGCGTTGTCGTCGTTGACCTGGCTGCCGTGCCCGGCCCGCCCGTCGGCGAGCAGCCGCAGCCACGCCAGGCCCTTCTCGGCTGTCTGCACCAGGTACGCCCGCCGCCCGCCGACCTCGACGGAGAAGCCGCCGACCTCGCTGATGGCCTCCGTCGCCCCCTCGAACAGCTCGGGTCGGTGGTCGACGACCCAGTGGGCGCCGTAGGTGCCACCGGCCTCCTCGTCGGCGAACATCGCGACGACCACGTCGCGCGCCGGACGGCGACCCTCACGGGCCATCTGCCGCACGACCGCGAGGATCATCGCGTCCATGTCCTTCATGTCGACCGCGCCGCGACCCCACAGCAGGCCGTCGGTGACCTCGGCGGCGAACGGGTCGACGGTCCAGTCCTCGGCGCGGGCCGGGACGACGTCGAGGTGCCCGTGCAGCACGAGCGCGGGCTTGGACGGGTCGGCACCGGCGAGCCGGGTGACCAGGTTGGTGCGACCCGGTGCGCTCTCGAAGACCTCGACGTCCAGGCCGACCTCGGTGAGCAGCCCGGCGACGTGCTCGGTGGCCGCCCGCTCCCCCGGCCCGGTGTTGTCGCCGTAGTTCGAGGTGTCGAACCGGATCAGGTCGCGGCACAGGCCGAGGACCTCGTCCTCGGCGGTCACGGCGGTGGGCACGGCGGAGGGCACGGCAGAAGGCACGGCGGCAACGGGCTCGGAGGGCATGACCTCCACCGTACCCGCAGGTCATCGCCGAGCCACGGGACGCCCGTGACGGACCACGGGGCGAGACACGTGCGGCCCGACGCGTGCCCTGGGCACCACGTCGGGCCGCACGGGCACGTGGGTCAGCCTGCCTGCGACCCGGTCAGACCGCGGCGCACGAGCAGCGGGTCGATCCGCGGGTCGCGTCCACGCAGGTCGCGGAACGCGTCCATCGGGTCGAGCGAGCCGCCGCGCGAGAGCAGCTTCGCGCGGAACGCGTCGCCGTTCGCGCGCAGCAGACCGCCGTTCTCCTCGAACCACGTGACCGTGTCGGCGTCGAGCACCTCGGACCAGATGTAGGAGTAGTAGCCGGCCGAGTACCCGCCACCGAAGACATGGTTGAAGTAGGTCGTGCGGTACCGGGGCGGCACGGGGGCGAACGCGACCCCTGCCCGCTCGAGCGCGGCGGCCTCGAACGCCAGCACGTCCTCGACGTCGGTGGGCACGTCCTGCGGCGCGAGCCGGTACCAGGCCTGGTCGAGCAGGGCGGCCGCCAGGTACTCCGTCGTCGCGAAGCCCTCGCCGTCCTGGCGTGCGGCCAGCAGCGTGTCGACCCACTGCGCGGGCATGGGTTCGCCCGTGCGGTGGTGCACGGCGTACGAGCGCAGGATCGTCGGGTCCCAGGCCCACATCTCGTTGACCTGCGAGGGGAACTCGACGAAGTCGCGCGGCACCTCGGTGCCCGACTGCGAGGGGTAGCGCACGTCGGAGAACAGGCCGTGCAGCGCGTGCCCGAACTCGTGGAACATCGTGATGACCTCGTCCCACGCCAGCAGCGTGGGCTCCCCCGCCGGCGGCTTGGGGATGTTGAGGTTGTTGACGACGACCGGCCGCTCGTCGAGCAGCGACGACTGGTCGACGAGGTTGTTCATCCACGCCCCGCCGCGCTTGGACTCCCGGGTCCAGTAGTCGCCGAGGAACAGGCCGAGGGCGCTGCCGTCGGCGTCGAAGACCTCGAAGACCCGCACGTCGGGGTGGTAGCCGACCAGGTCCTCACGCTCGACGAACGTCAGCCCGTACAGCAGGCCCGCGGCGCGGAACACGCCCTCGGTGAGCACCCGGTCGAGCTCGAGGTAGGGCCGCAGGAGCGCGTCGTCGAGCGAGCGGCGCTCCTTGCGGACCTGCTCGGCGTAGAAGGCCCAGTCCCAGGCCTCGAGCGTCGCACCCGGGTGGTCCTTCTCGAGGGCCTGTGTCAGGTCCACCGCCTCCTGACGGGCGTTCTCGACCGCGACGGGCGCCAGGCGCCCGAGGATCGCCTCGACGGCCTCCGCCGTCCGGGCGGTGGCGTCCGCAGCGACGTAGGCGGCGTGGTGCTCGTAGCCGAGCAGGATCGCGCGTTCGGCGCGCAGCCGGACGAGCTCGAGGATCGTCGCGCGGGTGTCGTGCTCGTCGCCGGTCGCACCTCGACCGGCCGAGGCCCGCAGCACCCGCTCGCGCAGGCCGCGGTCGCGCAGTTGGACCAGCGGGCCCTGCTGCGTCGGAAGCTGCAGCTCGATGAGCCACGCCCCGGCGTGACCCCGGTCGGCCGCGGCCTGGGCGGCGGCGGCCCGGGCGTCGTCCGGCAGCCCGTCGAGCTCGGCCGGGTCGGTCACGAGCACGGCGGCGGCGTTCGCCCCGGCGAGCAGCTTGCGGCCGAACGCGGCCTCCAGGCTGGTGATCTGGCCGTTGAGCTCGCGCAGCCGGTCCTGCGCCGCGCCGTCCAGGCCGACACCGGCGCGCACGAACGCCGTGTGCTGGCGGTGCAGCAGCCAGGCGGTGTCGGCGGGCAGCTCCAGCTCGCCCGCCGCGACCTGCTGCTGCAGGGACTCCAGCCGGGCGAAGAGCCGCGCGTCGAGGTGGATCGCGTCGTCGTGCGCGGCCAGCAGCGGCGCGACCTGCTCCTCGATGTCCTCCAGGCCGGGCGTCGCATCCGAGCTGGACTGGTTGAAGAACGCGGTGGCCGCCCGGTGCAGCAGGCGCCCGGAGCGCTCGAGCGCCTCCAACGTGTTCTCCACGGTGGCCGGGGACGGGTCGCTCGCCACGGCCTCGACCTGCGCGCGCTGCTCGGCCATCCCGGCCAGCAGCGCCGGCAGGTAGTGCTCCTCACGGATCGCGGTGAAGTCCGGCAGGCCGTACGGCAGCGTCGAGGGCTGCGCGAACGGGTTGGTCGGGTCGAGGGGTACGGGTGCGCCGGCGGCGATGGACGTCATGGCTCCATCATCGCCGAGCGCCCCTCGTGCGTGGCGAGCCACGCGTCCTCGGCCGCGTAGTCGAGGAACGGACCCATGGCCGCCTCCATCCGGGCGAAGCCGCCGAACGCCTCGCGCCAGTCCTCGACGCGGGACGCGACCGCCAGGAGGTCGTCGATCGCCGCGCCGACGCTCGCGCGGTAGCCGGGCAGGTCGGTGCACCCGAGCTCGTCCGCGGCGCGGGTGCCGTCGAGCACGACCGGCCCCGGCACGGACCACGGGGTCGCACCGACCGGACCGACGGGCGGCCCCGCGAACGTCACGGTGCGCGGGGCGTGGCCCAGGTGGGCCCCGACCGCGTCGGCGATCTCGGCCACGGTGAGTGCCTGCGGGTCGGCGGCGTTCAGGACACGGCGTCCCGGCCGTGCCGCGGCACGACGGACCAGCTCGCCGATCACCGCTGTCGACGTGGTCTGGAACCGGCTCGTGCCGTCGTAGGACAGGACCCGCACGCGCCGTCCGTCGAGCGCCTGCTTCACGAAGAGCCACTCGCGGGGCTGGACGCAGCCGGGGCCGTGCACCGCGCCGGGCCGCAGCACCGTCGCCGGGACGTCGGCGGCCGCGAGCCAGGCCTGCTCGAGCGCGACCTTGCCGGCGGCGTAGCCACCCCGGCCGGGCGCGACGGTCGGCTGGTCCTCGCCGATCGGGTCGGGGTACGTGCCGAACCGCTCGGTCTCGAAGCCGTCGCCGACCGCGTCGACGTACACCGCGGCGCTGGAGACCACCACCGCCGAGCCGACCAGGTCGCGATGCGCGAGCACGCCCTCGGCGTCACGGTCGTCGAAGGCCACCACGTCGACGAGCACGTCGACGCCGCCGCGCAGCGCCCGGGCGAGGGCGTCGGGCTCGCGGCGGTCGCCGACGACCGGTTCGGCGCCCCAGGAGCGCACGAGGGACCCGTGCCGCTCGCTGTCCCGGGTCAGGACCCGCACATCCCACCCGTCGGCCACGAGAGCGGCGACCGCCGCCCGACCGATCTGCCCGCTGCCACCGATGACCAGTGCTGTCGCCATGGGCCGACGGTAGGGGCACGACCGGCGGGCGGCACCGGGTTCTGCCGTGGGCAGACCTGCCGGTCAGCTCAGGCTGGCACCGGCCGTCGCGCCGAGCTCGGCCACGGTGTGCGCGGCGTAGCCGTGCGCGTGCGCCACGGGTGCGTTGAACAGGGCACCGGCGTGCGTGGTCAGGCCGCCGGCCAGGGCGGGGTCGGCCAGCACGGCCTGCTTCCACCCCTGGTCCGCCAACGCCGACAGGTACGGCAGCGTCGCGTTGGTCAGGGCGCGCGTGGACGTCACGGGCACGGCGCCGGGCATGTTGGCGACGCAGTAGAAGACGGACTCGTGGACCTTGAAGGTCGGGGCGTCGTGCGTCGTGGCGCGGGTGGACTCGAAGCAGCCACCCTGGTCGACGGCCACGTCCACGAGCACCGAGCCCGGGCGCATGGTGGCCACCAGGTCGTCGGTGACCAGGCGAGGGGCGCGCGCACCGGGCACCAGCACGGCGCCGATGACGAGGTCGGCGTCGAGCAGCTCGCGCTCGAGCACCCATGCGCTCGAGGCGAGCGTGCGCACCCGGCCACCGAAGGCCGCGTCGATCTCGCGCAGCCGCGGCACGGACAGGTCGAGGACGGTGACGTCAGCGCGCATGCCCACGGCGATCTCGGTGGCGTGCCTGCCCACGACACCACCGCCGAGCACGAGGACCTTGGCCGGTGCGGTGCCGGGCACGCCGCCGAGCAGCACGCCCTCGCCGCCCTCGTTGGTCATGAGGTGGTAGGCACCGACCTGCGGGGCGAGCCGGCCGGCGACCTCGCTCATCGGGGCGAGCAGGGGCAGCGAGCCGTCGGCGAGCTGCACCGTCTCGTAGGCGATCGAGGTGGTGCCGGCGGACAGCAGGGCGTCCGTGCCGGGCTTGTCGGCCGCGAGGTGCAGGTAGGTGAACAGCAGGAGGTCCTCGCGCAGGTGCCGGTACTCGGAGGCGATCGGCTCCTTGACCTTGCACACGAGGTCGGCCTCGCCCCAGACCCGGTCGACGTCGGCGACCAGGTCGGCCCCCGCGGCGGCGTACTGGTCGTCGGGGATGCCTGCGCCGACGCCGGCGCCGGACTGCACGACGACCTGGTGGCCCGCGCGGACGAGCTGCTGGACGCCCGCAGGCGTCACGGCGACGCGGTATTCGCGGTTCTTGACCTCACGGGGGACGGCGATCCTCATGGGGGGTGCTCCGGGGGTGCGGGCCGCCGCAGCGGCTGTGGTCTACGTCACGTCCCAGTGTGAACTTCGTGTGTTGCGAGTGGATGACGACTGATGTTCCTTCGGTATCGTCGGTCCATGTCGCCACAATCTTCGAAAGGCCCAGGTCCGGGCGCGGGCCCGCGACGAACCTCCTTCGCCGACGCCACCGCGGCGAACCCGGTCGCTCCGACCAGACCCCTGGTGCTCGACGCGATCGACCGTCAGATCCTCAGCGAGCTGGAGCGCGACGGGCGGATCTCCAACAAGGACCTCGCGGCCGCGGCCGGCATCGCCCCCTCGACGTGCCACGCCCGGGTGCGTGCGCTGCTCGACGCCGGGGTGCTGAGGGGCTTCCACGCCGTCATCGACCCCGAGGCGGTCGGACGCGGGCTGCAGGCCATCATCGCCGTGCGCCTGCAGGCGGCCGCCCGCGCCCGCCTGGCCGAGTTCGCACGCCGGATCGCCGACCGGCCCGAGGTGCGTGACGTCTACATGCTCGGGGGCTCGGAGGACGTGCTCGTGCACGTGGCCGTCCGTGACGCCCCGGCCCTGCGCGCGTTCGTCGTCGAGCACCTGAGCACCCGGCCCGAGGTCGCCCACACCCAGACGAGCATCGTCTTCGAGCACCTGCACGCACCGACGACCGCCTCGCGGTGAACCACGGCGCCGCACAGGTCCCGGGGACGACGAAGGCCCCGTACCCGGCAGGGCACGGGGCCTGAGCGTTCGCCAGGCGACGAGGTCAGACGACCAGGTCAGGAGGCCGGGTCGGTGGTCATCCGGACCTGGAGCGTGACGGTCGTGCCGGCGTCGACGGTGCCCGTCTCGGGGTCCTGCGAGACGACGACCCACGTGGTCGGGTCGTCGATCGCACGGCCCTGGCCGGAGACGTCGACGGCCTCGACGGTCAGACCGGACGCCTCGAGCGTCTCCTGCGCGGTGACGAGCAGCAGGTTGGTCTGCGAGGTGACCTCGACCTGGCCGTCGGGGACGGACTCGGTCGTTGCGGTGGTCGCGGCCGGGGTCGTCTCCTCGGCGGAGTCGGACCCGGAGTCCGAGCACCCTGCGAGGAGCGCGGCGGCGAACGCCACGATCACACCGGAACGGACGATGGACTGCTTCATGATTGCCCTCCTGGGCGGGTCGAGCGTGGATCCCGCCCTCCCATGGGTGCACGGGAGGGCAGCGGAAATCGCGCGCACCCGGTCGGGGTGGGCACGACGACGAGACCGACCATCGGTCGGCTCGGGGCCCCCTGCCCCTCCACCGTACGTGGCGGGCAGGCGTCGGTCCGACCCAATTTCGGACCACGGCACAAATGGTCATGAGTCGAAGATCACAGACACGACGTCCTGCCTGGTCGCGGGGGACGTGGGTCCCGCATGCGCTGAGGGGACCCAGGAGTCTCCCAGAAGCCGCCGTTACGCTCGCCCAGCAGCGTGGCACCGGAGCCACCCCCGCCCGACGAGGAGACCATCATCCGCCGACCGATCGTGCTCGTGCACGGCACGCGCACCTCGTCCGCGATCTGGCAGCGCCAGGTCGACGCGCTCACGCGCTCCGGGCACCCGACCGTCGCGCTCGACCTGCCGGGGCACGGCGCCCGTGCGGACGAGCGCTTCACGTGGGACGGCGCGATGACCGCGATCGACGACGCGGTGGCCTCGTGCGCGACGCCTCCCCTGCTGGTCGGTCTCTCGCTCGGCGGTTACGCCGCCCTGGGCTACGCCGGGGAGCACCAGAGCAAGCTCGCCGGTGTCGTGCTCGCCGGGTGCTCGACCGAGCTGCGCGGCAAGCCGTTGGGCGCCTACCGGCACGCCTCGCACCACGTGACCCGCTGGCTGCACCTCGGCGGTGGCACGTGGCACGTCGTCACCGACATGCTCGCGGCCCTGGCCGGGTACTCCCCCTTGGCTGACCTGCGACGGCTGCAGCTGCCGGTGTGGATCGTCAACGGCTCGCGCGACCCGCTGCGGATGGACGAGCGCCGCTACCGCGGGGTGCTGCCCGACCTGCGGCTGCACGTCGTGCGCGGTGCGGGGCACGACGTGAACAGCCACGCGCCGGTGGCCTTCAACCGGGTGCTGCTCGACGCGATGCACCACCTGCGCCGCGGCGAGGCCGGCCTGCTCGTCTGACCGTCCGCCTCAACCCCCGCCGACTGCGGTCCCCGCGACGTCCCGCGGAGGCAGGGCAGGCGTCAGCCGTCGAGCGACGGATCGTGCGCCGCACCGTGCAGGGCCGATGGTTCGACGGAGGACGCCAGGCCGTCGGCAGGCTCCTCGTCACCCGGACCGCGTGCGAGCACGTGCGCCTGCAACCCGTCCGGCAGAGGCGCGACACCCGGCCCGCCGGCGACGAGCCAGCGTTCGAGGACCTCGGTCGCCTCGTCCCCGGCGAGCCGTTCGAACCACACCGGTGCGGCGCCGGCCTCACGCCCCGGACGCGCGGGGCGCGCGACCACCACGTCGCCGCGCTCGCACTCGTCGAGGCAGTCGACGAACGTCAGGCGGGCGACGCCGGCTCGTCCGAGGCACTCCAGACGCTCGCGCTGCCCCCCGGGGAGGGTGTCGGCGTCACCGAGGGTCTCCCCTGAGCACAGCGCGCACGCGGTCAGCCCTGGTCGGGCGGTCATCGGGTCCGTCACGCGACAAGGATACCCCCGGGGGGTAACGCGCCGGTCCCGTGACCCGAGGAGCACGACGGGCCCACCCCGCACCCGGTGGGGTGGGGACGGGCCCGTCGGTGGCCGACCCGAGGCGCGCCGAGCCCGGGTCTGCCGCGGTCAGTGCGCGAGGACCGGAGCCTCCTCGACCACCGAGGCGGGCCGCACCGTCGAGGCGACGAGCGCGGTCCGGGCCGCACGGGTGCGGAACAGCGTGACCGTGACCACGGCGCCGAGCAGGAAGATCACCGCCGACCAGGTGTACGCGGTGGAGAAGCTGTGCAACGCAGCCTGGGCCAGCACCTCCGGGGTCGCCGGCGCATGGTCGGTGACGTAGCGGGTCGCCGCGGTCGCCGCGAGCGTGTTGAGCAGCGCGGTGCCGATCGCCCCACCGACCTGCTGGCTCGTCGAGACCGTGGCCGAGGCCGCACCGGCGTGCCGGGGCTCCACGCCGAGCGTGGCGATCTGGAACGAGGCAGGCATGATCGAGGCCATCCCCATCCCGAGGGCGACCAGTCCCGGCACGACACGGCCGTAGCCGGAGTCGACCTGCAGGGTCGTGAACCACAGCAGCGCGGACGCCGCGAGCAGCATGCCGATCGGGACGAGCAGCTTGGGGCCGAACCGCGGCACCAGGAAGTTCGTCTGGAGCTGCGCCGTGATGATCATCGCGACGACCATCGGCATGAAGGCGGCACCGGTCTGCATCGGGGTGTAGTCGAGGGTCGTCTGCAGGTAGTACGTGAGGAAGAGGAACACCCCGAACACGCCCGACCCGGCGACGAGGATCGCCAGGAACGCCCCGCCACGGTCGCGGTCGAGGATGACGGCGAGCGGGAGGACGGGTGCGGACGAGGTGCGCTGGCGCACCACGAACCCGGCGAGCAGCACGACGCTGGCGACCAGGGGCCCCCAGGTGGAGAGCGAGTCCCAGCCCTTCGGCTCGGCCTGCGAGAACCCGTACACCAGGGCGAACAGCCCGGCCGACCCGAGCAGCACGCCGACGACGTCGAGCCGTCCGTGCCCGGTGCGACCGCCGCGCGGCAGCAGGACGAGGCCGGCGGCGAACGCGATCACGGCGATGACGACGTTGACGTAGAGGTTCCAGCGCCAGTCGAGGTACTCGGTCAGGTAGCCGCCGAGCAGCAGGCCGATGGCCCCACCCATGCCGGCGATCGCCCCGAAGACGCCGAACGCGCGCCCGCGCTCCTTGGGCTGGGTGAACGTCGTGGTGAGCACGGACAGGGCGGCCGGGGCGAGCATGGCCCCGAACACGCCCTGCAGCGCGCGGGCGCCGACGAGCTGCCCGAACGTCTGGGACGCGCCGCCGAGGCCCGAGGCGACCGCAAAGCCGACCAGGCCGAGCAGGAACATCCGTCGACGGCCGAACAGGTCGGCCAGGCGCCCGCCGAGCAGCAGCAGGCTGCCGAACGCGAGGGCGTAGGCCGTGACCACCCACTGGCGGTCGTTGTCGCTGAAGCCGAGGTCCGCCTGGGCGGAGGGCAGGGCGATGTTCACGATGGTCGCGTCGAGCACGACCATGAGCTGGGCGAGGGCGACGGTCGCCAGGACGAACCAGCGTCGGCGGGGGTGGTCGGCGCGGTCGAGCGCCGCGGGTGCACCGGTGGGTGCGGGTGTGCTGGACGACATGGGTGTGCTCCGGGGGACGTCGTGGTCGGTACCCCGACGCTAATACAGAACTGGCCGGTTCCGGAACCCCCCGGTCTCGTATTTGCTCCAGCACGCCCCGTGCCCGACAATGGGGGCCCGACGAGAGGAGCGCGACGATGAGCGCGCAGGAGCGCCCGGCCGAGCTCACCGCGGAGCGACCCGTGCCTCGACCCGCGGCACGACCCGCGGCACGGCCCGGCCGACGCCGTGACGAGGCCAAGGACGACGCGATCCTCGCCGCCACGCTCGAGCTGCTCGCCGAACGCGGGTACGACGGCATGACCATGGACGCGGTCGCCGACCGCGCCGGCGCCGGCAAGGCCACGGTCTACCGCCGGTGGCCCTCCAAGGTGCGGCTGGCCGCCGACGCCCTCGTGTGCAACCGCAGCGCGAGGCTGAGCATCGACGACGTCCCCGACACCGGCTCGTTGCGCGGCGACCTCGCCGCCATGCGCCGGCTCGCCACCCGGGTGAACAACGCCAACGACGACGCGCTGACCGGCGTCTGGTCGATCGTGCAGGACGACCCCGAGGTCGCCGCGATCTTCCGCGAGCAGTTCGTCAAGTCCAAGGTCGGGCTCATGCGCGCCGTCCTCGAGCGCGCGCAGGCGCGCGGTGAGGTCCCCGCCGGACGTGACCTGGAGATGATCGCCATGGTCGGGCCGGCGCTGCTCTCGTACCACAAGCTGGCCAACGGCGGCTCGCTCGAGGAGGGGTTCGTCGAGCGCATGATCGACGAGGTCATCGTCCCGCTGGCCACCTGCGCCCCCGTACCGGAACCCGCCGGGTCCCGCTAGCGACCGGCGGACCCGCTGCGGGGATCACGATCACAGGCTCCCCCGTCAGCGCGTCAGGTCGGCCGCCAGCTGGGCGAAGGCGTCGATGAACACGTCGCAGTCCGCGATCGTGTGCTGGACCGACAGCGTCCACTCCTCCTCGCGCCCGGGGGTCATGAACACGCCGCGGTTCATGTTGTACAGCCAGGCCAGGTCGGCCAGCTCGCCGTCCTGGTACTTCTTGAACGACTCGTAGTCGACGATCTTCTCCGGGGCGAACGTCACGCAGCCCTTGGAGGCGACGCCCACGGCGTAGCCCGGCAGGCCGAACTCCTCGATGACGGCCTGGCAGCCGGTCACCATGTGCTCGTTGAGGGCGTCGAGGTGGGCGTAGGCCTCGGGCGTGAGGACCTTCTCGAGGCTCGCCCGCGCGGCCGCGACGCCGAGCGGGTTCCCGTTGTAGGTCCCCACCTGGTAGACCTTCCCGCTCTCGACGGCCTCGAAGACCTCCTCGGTGCCGCCGATGGCGCCCAGCGGCAGACCGCCACCGAGCGCCTTGGCGAGCGTGACCATGTCCGGGGTCACGCCGAACCGCTCGGTCGCGCCGCCCGCCGCGATGCACAGGCCGGTCTTGACCTCGTCGAAGATCAGCACGATGCCGTGCCGCCGCGTGATCTCGCGCACGGCCTCCAGGTACCCGGGCTCGGGCAGCACGATGCCGAGGTTCATCATGGCGGCCTCCATGATGACCGCGGCCGGCTTGCGACCCTCGGCGATGAGCCGCTCGATGCGACGTTCCATGGCCGGGGCGTCGTTGAACGGCACCGGGATCGTCATGTCGACCGACGACTGCGGGATCCCCGCGCCGTACGGCAGCGAAGCGAGGTCGTCCCGGTCGCCGATCTCCCCGTACGGGACGCCGATGGAGACCATCACGTAGTCGTGGTGGCCGTGGTACGAGCCGAAGACCTTGACGATCGTGTCCCGGCCCGTCAGGGCGCGGGCGATCCGGATCGCGTCCATCGTCGCCTCGGACCCGGAGTTGACGTACCGCCAGCGCGGCAGCCCCCACCGCCGCTTGAGCTCCTCGCCGACCACGACGGCATCCTCGGTCGGCGCCGCGAAGTGCGTGCCGCGCGTGATCCGGGCCGTGACCGCCTCGGTGATCGCCGGGTGGGCGTGACCCTGCACCATCGAGCCGAACCCGTTGTGGAAGTCGACCATCCGGTTGCCGTCGACGTCCCACACCGCCGAGCCCTCGCCGCGCTCGAGGTAGATCGGCCACGGGTCGCGCACCTGGTACGACGAGGCCACACCTCCCGACAGCGTCTGGCGGGCCCGCGCGTAGAGGGCGGCCGACGCCGGGGTGCGCTCGTCGAGCCGCGCGGACTCGCGTGCGGTCAGCTCGGCGATCCGGGTGCGGTCGAGGACGACCGGGGTGCGGGTGGGCATCGGGGGCTCCTTCATCTGGCTGCGAGCCCTCATGATGGCATCCCGACGTCGGGTTGGACAGCCTTCGACGAGTGATTACCTCCGTCATATGCCCGTAACGCCGATGAAATCGCGCCTCTGACGCGCGCGGGCCACGAAATCCGCAGCCGCCCGGTCGGCGTCGACCTCCCGGGTGCACCGGCACGCGATTCACCCGTAGCGGGCATGCGTCTCACCCGGTCCGCCGGCTCACCGGAGCACCCGCACGGTCGATGGGTCGGTCGACCCCGCACCCCGGGGCGCACGACCTGAAGGCGGGAGCGGACATGTCACGCCGCGACGACCACGACGGCCCCGTCACCTACGCGCCCGCACCCCTGCGCCCCCAGGACCGCGCCCCGCACGTGCCGTCCGCAGGAGTTCTCGTCGACGTCCCCCGGCCGCGGCCGGCGCGCGAGCGCCCGAGCGATCCCGCCGAGACCCCGCCCCCGACGACCGCTCCCTGGGCCCAGAGGGCCGTCGGGCTCGCCGTGTTCGCGATCGCCGCCAGCGCGGCGACGGCCCTGTGGCTCCTGCTCGCCGTCGACGTCCCCGAGGAGGCCCCCGGCCTGCACGAGGGGATCCTGCTCGGCGTCTGGCACGTGCTCTACGACACCGAGCTGCCGCCGCCGCGGATCCTGCTCGCGGCACTCCTGCTGGCCGTCCTGCTCGCCTCCGGCGTCGCACTGCTCGAGCAGCGGATCTCCACCCGGTCGCGACGCTCCGTCGACCAGCGCACCGACCCCCTGGCACCCAAGCTCGTGATGGCCGCGACGCGCGGGGTCTTCGCAGGCCCGGTCACCGTCGCCGCGCTCATCCCCGCGCACGACGAGGAGTACTCGCTGCCCGCGACGATCGCCTCCCTGAAGGCCCAGTCGCACCCGCCCGAGCGCATCGTCGTCATCGCGGACAACTGCACCGACGGCACCGTCGAGGTGGCACGGCGCGCCGGGGTCGAGGTCGTCGAGACCGTGGCCAACACCCGCAAGAAGGCGGGCGCGCTCAACCAGGTCCTCGCCCGCGTCCTGCCCGAGCTCGGCGACAACGACACCGTGCTCGTCATGGACGCCGACACCATGCTCGACGCCGGGTTCCTCGAGACGGCGGTCGCACGCATGAGCGCCGACCGCGCGCTCATGGCCCTCGGCGGCCTGTTCTACGGCGAGGAGGGCGCCGGCGTCCTCGGCCAGTTCCAGCGCAACGAGTACATCCGCTACGCCCGCGAGATGCGCCGCCGCGACGGACGGGTGCTCGTGCTGACCGGCACCGCCTCGCTGTTCCGCCCGGCTGCGCTGCGCGCCGTCGCCGACGGCCGCGGGACCCGGCTGCCCGGCACCTTCGGAGACGTCTACGACACCGCGGCGCTGACCGAGGACAACGAGCTGACGCTCGCCCTGAAGTCCCTCGGCGCCCTCATGACCTCTCCCCCGCAGTGCACCGTCGTCACCGAGGTCATGCCCACCTGGCGCACCCTGTGGGCCCAGAGGCTGCGCTGGCAGCGCGGCGCGCTGGAGAACCTCGGTGCGTACGGCGTCACCCCCCGCACCTTCCGCTACTGGGCGCAGCAGCTCGGCATCGGGTACGGCGTGATCGCACTCGGCGCGTACTTCCTGCTCGTCACTCTCGCGACGCTCAGCGCGGAGCAGATGATCTGGTTCCCGTTCTGGATCGGCCTGGGCGGCCTGTTCGCCCTCGAACGGGTCGTGACCGTGTGGCACGGCGGCTGGCGCGCCCGCCTGCTCGCCGCCGCCCTGCTGCCCGAGCTCGTCTTCGACGCGTTCCTCGACATCGTCTACGTCAAGGGCGTGCTCGACATCTCCCTCGGCCGGCAGGCCAGCTGGAAGCACGTCGTGCACACCGCTCCGGCCCCCGTCCCGCAGCCGGCGGGCGGGCGACCATGACCCCGCTCGTGCTCGACGCGTCCGCCGCGGTGCTGCCCGCCACCCTGCTGACGTCCGCACCGGTGCGGATCCTCGCGGCGTTCGTCGCGATCAACACCGTCATGTACGGCGCGCTCGCGCTGTCCAAGGTGCTGCCGAAGATGCACCCGAGCCGGTGGCTGCGCCGCGACAACCGCCGCGCCGAGGACCGCAGCATCCACCCGCCGAGCTGACTCCCGGACGACCTCGCCCCCGTGCGGGACCCACTGCGGAAACGACGAAGGCCCCGATCCTGGCGGGGATCGAGGCCTTCGTCGTCGCTGTCTCAACGAGTGTCCGGAGGGGGACTTGAACCCCCACGCCCGTTAGGGCACTAGCACCTCAAGCTAGCGCGTCTGCCATTCCGCCACCCGGACAGGTGGACCTTCGGGAGCCCGTGGGCGCCCCTTGGTGCGGCAGAAAACATAGCACGGCGGCGCCCTCGGACCCGCATCCACCCCCGGCTGCGCACCCCTGGGTGCGTCCCGCGGCGCAGCAGGGCCCGACGTGAGCAGAATGGCCGGATGAGCGACCAGTCCGGGCACGTCGAGCACACCGCACCGCACTGGCTGCGAGCCATCGCCGGGGTGTCGTGGCGGCTGCTCGTCGTGGTCGCAGCGGTGTCGTTGGTGTTCTACGCGACCTCGCGCGTCCAGCTGCTGTTCATCGCCGTCTTCATGGCACTGGTCTTCACCGCCGTGCTGCGCCCGCTCGTCGACACCCTCGCCAAGGTCATGCCCCGCGCCCTGGCCACCGGGCTCGGACTGCTCTCCGGCATCCTCGTCTTCCTCGGCCTGCTCGCCTACGTGGCCTACTCGATCGTCAACCAGTGGAACGCGCTGTCGGTCACGTTCGGTGACGGCATCGCCGAGCTGCTCACGTACCTGGAGAGCGGGCGGCTGCCGGTCCAGATCACCAACGACCAGATCAACGAGTGGATCGCCACCGCCCAGCAGTGGGTGCAGGACCATGCCGGTGAGATCGCCGGCCAGGCGGCCACGCGCGCAGGTTCGGTCGTCGAGGTGTTCACGGCGCTCGCCCTGGCCATCTTCTGCTCGGTGTTCTTCCTCGCCCGCGGGCGCGAGATGTGGACGTGGTTCCTCAACCAGCTGCCCACGCGCGTGCGGGAGACGTGGCACCAGGCCGGCGGCGTCGGCTGGTACACGTTCTCGGGGTACACCCGAGGGACCGTGATCATCGCCGTCACCGACGGGATCTTCGCGTTCATCCTGCTCTCGGTGCTGCGCGTGCCGCTGTCGGCGCCCCTGGCCGTGCTCGTCCTCATCGGGGCGTTCATCCCGCTGGTAGGCGCACCCGCGGCCATGATCGTGGCGATGATCGTCGCTCTGGCCGCCAACGGCCTGTGGTCGGCGGTGGCCGTCGGCGTCGGCATCGCGCTCATCGGGCAGTTCGAGGGGCACGTACTGCAGCCCATCGTCATGGGCAAGCAGGTCTCGCTGCACCCCGTCGTCATCGCGCTTGCGGTCACGGCGGGCACACTGACCGCCGGGATCCTCGGCGCGGTCATCGCCGTGCCACTCGTCGCGGTCGCCTGGTCGGTCTTCGCCAAGCTGCGCACGCTCGAACCCCCGACGGACCACACCGACGCAGGTCCCGCGCCCGAGGCGGGCCCGTCCGACGCCGAACGTGCGCCCGTGCGGGGCCGGACGACGGACGGGATGTCACCGGAAGTCGCGTGAGGACGACCGCACGCGCAGCGACAGCGGGGCCAGGTGCTCGGCGACCAGGTTCGTGGCCCCGTCGGCACGCTCCAGACGACCGCGCACGACCAGCGCCCGCGAGGTGCGCGCCGTCGTCCGGAACCGCTGCCACAGCCCCGAGGAGCAGATGACGTTGAGCAGGCCCGTCTCGTCCTCCAACGACAGGAACGTCACCCCGCGGGCCGTGCCCGGCCGTTGACGGTGCGTGACCACACCGGCGACCGCCACCCGCCGACCCACCTCGTGCCGGTACACCTGCTCGACGCGCAGCACCCCGGCCTCGTCGAGCCCCTCGCGCAGGAACTGCGTCGGGTAGGAGTCGACCGAGACGCCCGTGGCCCACACGTCGGCCGTCGCGGTCTCGACCTCGCTCAGCCCCGGCAGCGTGGGGGCGCTGATGCCGACCGAGACACCCGGGAGCGTGTCGGGGCCCTCCTGGGCGAGCGCCCCGGCGGCCCACAACGCCTCCCGACGGGTCACACCCAGGCTGTCGAGCGCGCCCGCGGTCGCGAGCGACTCCAGCTGGGCGGTGGACAGCCGCACCCGGCGCACCAGGTCGCGCAGGTCGACGAACGGCCCACGCACCCGGCGCTCGGCGACCACGCGTTCGGCCACGTCCGCGCCGACCGAGCGCACCGCGGCCAGGCCGAGCCGCACCGCGAGCGAACGCTGCTCCCCTGTGGCCTCACCCGGCGGACGGACCCGGGCCGTGCCGCTGGGCACGGGGACCAGGCGCGGCTCGCCCCCGGTCCGCGTCGGCCCCGTGCGCTCCACGCACGCCTGCACGGCCGAGGTCTGCACGTCCGGGCGCAGCACCGCCAGACCGTGCCGACGGGCGTCCGCGGCCAGGGTCTGCGGGGAGTAGAAGCCCATCGGCTGGGCCGCCAGGATGCCCGCGTAGAACGCCGCCGGGTGGTGCACCTTGAGCCACGAGCTGGCGTACACCAGGAACGCGAACGAGTACGCGTGCGACTCGGGGAAGCCGAAGTCGGCGAACGCCCTGAGCTTGTCGAAGATCTCCTCACGGGTCCGCTCGTCGACACCGTTGTTCGCCATGCCCGCCATCAGCCGGGCCCGCAACGCCTCCATGCGCTCGACCGACCGCTTGGAACCCATCGCCCGGCGCAGCTGGTCGGCCTCGGTGGGCGTGAAGTCGGCCACGTCGATCGCCATCTGCATGAGCTGCTCCTGGAACAGCGGGACGCCCAGGGTGCGCTTGAGCGACTTCTCCAGCTTCGGGTGCGGGTAGGTCACCTTCTGCCGTCCGCGGTATCGCTCGATGTACGGGTGCACCGAACCGCCCTGGATCGGCCCGGGGCGGATGAGCGCGACCTCGATGACGATGTCGTAGAACGTCTTCGGCTGCAGGCGCGGCAACGTGCCCATCTGCGCGCGCGACTCCACCTGGAACACCCCTACGGTGTCCGCCGCGCACAGCAGGTCGTACACCAGCGGGTCCTCCGGAGGCAGGGCGTGCAGGTCCAGATCGACACCCTCGTGCTCACGCACGAACCCGAACGCCAGGCGCAACGCGGTGAGCATGCCCAGACCCAGCAGGTCGAACTTCACCAGCCCGGCGTCCGCGCAGTCCTCCTTGTCCCACTGCAGCACCGTGCGACCCGGCATCCGCGCCCACTCCACCGGGCACACCTCGATGACCGGGCGGTCGCACATGACCATGCCGCCGGAGTGGATGCCCAGGTGCCGGGGCAGCCGCAGGAACCGTTCGGCCAGGTCGATCACCTGGTCCGGGATCTCGTCGAGGGCGTCGGCCGGCGGCGGCGCGACCGGGGGGACCACGTCGTGCCGGTCGACGGTCGGCTCCCCCGGACCCGGTGCGGCCCGGCGGCGCGCCACGGGTGCCGGCTCGTGCTGCGTGCTCCACAGCACGCCGTCGCCGTCACGCCTCCCGACCGCTGCAGGCGACCCTCCGGCCACCGGGCCGACCGGACCCGAGCGGTGCATCGTCCACCACGGGCTGTCCCGCTCCGGACCACGCAGGCTCCCCCAGCGCTCGATGCCCGACGCCCACGCGTCCTGCTGACCGGCGTCGTACCCGAGCGCGCGGGCCGCGTCGCGCACGGCCGAGCGCGGACGGTAGGAGATGACGTTGGCCACCTGCGCCGCGTGCCGGCGGCCGTGCGTGCGGTACACGTACTGGATGACCTCCTCACGGCGGGCCGACTCGATGTCGACGTCGATGTCCGGCGGGCCGTCCCGTTCGGGGGCCAGGAACCGCTCGAACAGCAGGCCGTGGCGCACCGCGTCGACCGCGGTCACGCGCAGCGCGTAGCAGACCGCCGAGTTCGCGGCCGAGCCGCGCCCCTGGGCGAGGATCCCGTTCTTGCGGCAGAAGTCGACCAGGTCGTACACGACGAGGAAGTACCCGGGGAACCCGAGCCCCTCGATGACGGTCAGCTCGTGCTCGAGCTGGGCGTACGCCCCGGGCACCCGTTCGTGCCCCGGGTGGCCGTACAGGTCCTCCGCACCACGCCGGACCAGCTCGCGCAGCCAGGTCGCCTCCGTGTGCCCGGGCGGCACGGGGTACGGCGGCAGGTCCGGGGCGACCAGCCGCAGGTCGAACGCGCACTCGACACCCAGGTCGGCCGCCGTACGCACCGCCTGCGGATACCGCCTGTGCAGCACCGCCATCTCCGCCGCCGAACGCAGGTGCGCGACCAGCGCCCCGGGCAGCCAGCCGTCCATGTCCTCCAACGACGAGCGTGCCCTGACGGCCGCGAGGGCGGCTGCGAGGTCGGCGTCGCGCGGGGTCGCGTGGTGCACGTTGCCCGTGGCCGCCAGCGGCAGGCGCAGCGTGTCAGCGAGCACCGCGAGCGCGTCGGCACGTTCGGCGTCCTGCGGGGTGCCGGACGCCGTGAGCTCCACGGCGACGTTCTCCCGGCCGAACAGGGCCACGAGCCGGTCCAGCTCGGTGCGCGCCGCGTCGAACCCGCCGGGCGCGACCGCGACGGTGCCCGACGGGTCGCCGCCCGCGAGCGCGCGCCGGACGGCACCCTTGCGGCAGCCGGTGAGCACGAGCCACTGCCCGGCGGCGGCCTCGGCGAGCGTCTCGAGCCGGTGGTCGGCGGCTCCCTTGCGTCCGGTGCGCAGGTGCGCCTCGGCGATCGCCCTCGACAGCCCCCGGTACCCGTCCGGACCGCGTGCGAGAACCACCAGGTGCGTCGAGCGCGGGTCCGGGATGCCGGTCGGCGGGTCCAGCACGGGCGGTCCGGGGCGCGGTGCACGCTCGTTCGGGTGGCGTCGTCCGTCGGGGGCGGGCAGGTGCAGCTCGGCGCCGAACACCGTCGGCAGGTTCACGGCACGGGCAGCCTCGGAGAACCGGACCACGCCGTACAGGCCGTCGTGGTCGGTGATGGCCAGCGCCTCCAGGCCCAGCCGGGCGGCCTCGGCGGCCAGCTCCTCGGGCTGGCTGGCGCCGTCGAGGAAGCTGAACGCGGAGTGCGCGTGCAGCTCGGCGTAGCGAGGGGTCGGCTCAGTCATAGGTCGCCTCGCAGACCCACCCGTCGGGGGTGCCGGCCAGCAGCAGCGCCTGCCGGTCGTCGAGCGTGACCTGCAGGTGGGCGCGGGGGGCGGCGCCGGCGACCCACCAGCGCTGGGTGAGCAGCCACGGTCCGGCCCAGCCGACGACGGCGCGGACCGGGTCGCCGTGCGGGCGCCACCGCACGGTCGCCGGGGCCGCGGTCAGGCGGCACCGGGAGTCCACCCCCACGGGCACCCCGTCGGCGTCGAGCACGTCGAGCGGCTCGGGCGCGGGCGGCACGGTCGCGGGGGCCGGGTCCGGGAGGCGGCCCGGCCAGGGGCGGTCCAGCGGACGCCCGGGGGCGGACTGCTCACCCCAGGGGCGCAGGTGCACCTGGTCGCGCACGTCACGCCCACCCTGCAGGGTCGCCTGCAGCACACCGTCGAGCCCGACGATGCCCTGCACCCGGTCCAGCGCCCGGTGCGCACGCAGGTCACCACCGGACGGCCCTCCCCACAGCCGTCCCTGCTCGGCACCTGCGGGGGCGACGTCGAGCGCGGTGACCGTCAGGTGCACGAGCGTGACGGGGTGCTCCTCCCCCAGCAGGTCCGGGTCGGGCACCTCCAGCAGGTCGTCGTCGTGCGGGTCACGGGAACGACGCCGACGGTCGCGACCACCGGTCAGCCGCGAGCGTTCCCGGGCGGCCTCGATCGCGGCGCCGGTGAGCCAGCCCTCGAGCTGCCAGCGGATCCGGTCGGTGATGCGAGCCGGTGTGAGCCCGCCCCAGCCGCCCAGGTCGGTGCGCCAGGTGCGCACGAGCTCCTCGCCGTCGTCGGTGCGCGCGGCGATCTGCAGGCGCCCGCACGAGACGGCCCGCTGCACGAGCAGGTCGTGCAGCTGCTCGGCCAGCCGACGCCCGGCGAACGTGGCGGTGTCGACACGGTCGACCGGGGGGTCGAGCGCGGCGGAGACCTCGAGGTCGGCCTCGGGCCGCCGGCGGGCCGGGGGGCGCTCGTCGCGGCCGCAGGCCAGGGTGTGCGCCCACACCCCCAGCGGGCCGAACCGGGCGTGCACGTCGGTGCGCGGCAGCGCCGCGATCTGGCCGAGGGTGCGCAGCCCGAGCCGGTGCCACAGGTCGACGAGGTCGGCGACCGCCGCCGCGACGTCGTCGCTGACGGTGGCGTGCACCAGCTCGCCGACCCCGCGCGGTGCCAGGAACGCCGGCGAACCGCCTGCGGGGACCGCCGACCCGGTGCGGGCGGCGAGCACGGCGGCCAGCAGCCCGTCGGCGGTGCCGACCGCGCACTCGTGACCCGTCGCCTCGCCGACGGCGGCGACCAGCAGCTCCGCGAGCGCCTCCTCCGAGCCGTGGTAGCGGCTCGCCCCGGACGCCGGCAGCAGGAGCAGCCCGGCGCGGGCCACCTCGATCCCGGCGACCACGGTCTCGGCGGCGGCGGCGACCGGTTCGAACAGGCGCACGTCGCGCGCGTCGTCGGCGGGCAGCAGCACCAGCTCGGGGCACACGCCCTGCGCCTGCCGTCGCCGCATGCCGCGACGCACGCCCTGCGCACGGGCGAGCTCGGACACGGCGGTGAGCCGTCGCCCGTCGTGCACCGCGGCGGGCACGTGCACGGGCGTGCGTTCGACGGCGGCCGCGGCGACGACCGGCCAGTCGGGGACCCACAGGACGGTGGTGCGGGTGCTCATCCGACGAGCCTCAACCCGGTCCGTGCGGGCCTCACCAGGGTGGTGGTGCCGTCGGGCACGGGCCCCTCGCCGGGGCGCGGCAACGGCAGCGTCAGCTCGACCGACCGGGGCACGGCGGCGCTGCCGCGTCCGCTGCGCAGCACCGTGACCTCGTGCGTGCGCAGGTACCCCTCACCCGCGCCGACCCCCGCCCACCGACCCGGTTCGACCTCCAGCACCGCCCCGGCACCCACCCAGGGCGCGGTCGACAGCAGCACGGCACCGCGCTCACGGGCACGGGCGGACAACCGCCGCCGGTCGACGTCGGTGAGCACCACCTGCGGCCCGACCAGGACGACGTCGAGCCCGTCGACGAGGGCCGCCACCACGAGGGCGGCGTCCGGCCCGGGTGCGGGCACCACGGCGAGGCGTTCGAGCGCGACGCCGGCCTGGGCCGCGGCGAGCAGACCGACCGCGGGCTGCCCGACGAGCGCAGCCCACGCGCCCCCGGCGCACGCGTGCGCGAGCAGCGCCAGGACGAGCGAGGTGGAACCGAGGACGACCGTGGTGGCACCCCGACGCAGCCCGTCGGGCAGCACGGGCGCCAGCGCCGGGGGTACGGGCAGCGGCGGCCGCTCGGTGGTCAGCAGGGAGGTGGTCAGCTCGGAGGTGGTCAGCTCGGAGGTGGTCAGCTGGGAGACCGTCGGCACGGGTGCAGGCACCGCGGGGGCCGGGGACACCGGGGACACCGTCAGGCTCCGCGCACCCGTGCGCCGCTCGGCGTGCGCCAGCACCGCCCGCGCACGGGCCGCCCGATCCGTGATCCCGGCACGGGCGAGCGCCTGCTCCTCGACGGCGGTCTCGACCGTCACGGCACCCACCTCCTACCCGTCCTGCACCGCTGTGCACCTGTCCGACGACACCACCACGCCGACGCACCAGGTGTGCGACGGCAGTGCTGCATCGTATCGTTCACTCGAACATGTGTTCGATCATGCCAGTACACGCCGACAGTCCCGGGGTGTCAATCCGCCCGCCGAGGGCCACGATGGGCGCACCCGCACCACCGCCCGCAACCCGCCCGCACACCGCCCGCACACCGCACGGAGCCCCCGTTGTCCCAGCCGATCACCCGTCCGGTCGCCCCCGAGCCGTACGGGCTGCTGCCGCCGGTACCCACGTTCACCCTGCTCAGCGACGACCTCGCCGCGGGCCACCGCCTGCCCGACGCCCTCACCGCAGCCGCAGGGGGTCTGGGCGCCTCACCGCACCTGACCTGGTCGGGGTTCCCTGCGGCGACCCGCTCGTTCCTGGTCTCCTGCTTCGACCCGGACGCCCCCGGACCGTCGGGCTGGTGGCACTGGACGCTGGTCGACGTGCCACGGACGACGACCTCGCTGCCTCGCGGCGCCGGGACCCCCGACGGTCACGCCCTGCCCACGGGCGCCCACCAGCTGCGGGGCGACGACGGCATCGCCGGGTACGTCGGGGCTGCTCCCCCGCCCGGCGACCAGGTGCACCGGTACCTGTTCGCGGTGCACGCCCTCGACGTGGAGCACCTGGGGGTCGGACCCGACGCGATGCCCGGGGCGGCGAACACCGCGGCGGTGCTGCACACGCTGGCCCGCGCGGTGCTGGTCGGCACCTACCAGCGCTGACCCGGTCGACCACCTGGCGGTCACCCTGTGCCGCGCGCTGCCCGCACGTGGCTACCCTGCCGCCATGCCCACCTCGACCACGACGACCCCCACCGACACCCTCACCTGGCTGCGGGCCGTGGATCACCCCGCGCTGCTCGCACCGTCGACGCACGCCGCGCTGCTGGCCTGGGCCGAGACGGACGCGTCGGTGGCCGCGTCGGTGCTCGTCGCGCAGATCGACCCCGAGCTGGCCGACACCGCGGCGATGACCCAGGCGTACGACCTGCCGCTGGCCGCCTCGGTCAACTGCGTCCTGGTCGCCGGCCGCCGCGAGGGCGACGAGCGCGTCGCCGCGGCCCTCGTGCGTGCCACGACACGCGCCGACGTCAACACGACGGTCAAGCGCCTGCTCGACGTGCGCAAGGCCTCGTTCCTGCCGATGGACCGCGCCACGGCCGAGTCCGGCATGGAGTACGGCGGGATCACCCCGATCGGCCTGCCGGCCGGCTACCGCCTGCTGCTCGACTCACGCGTGGTGGCCGACGACCCGGACGCCGGCGGGCGGGTCATCATCGGCAGCGGCTTGCGGCGCTCCAAGGTCGCCCTGCCCGGCACGCTGCTCGGTCGCGCCCCGGGCGTCGAGGTCGTCGAGGGCCTCGCCCTGGCGTAGGTCACCGCCACCTCTGGAACACCATGCCCATCGACACCCGGCGGAGCGCGGGTACAGCGGGTCGGCACACCGCGAGGTGACCAGCCCAGGGTCGACCCCGAGCGCTCAGATGGTGCCGCCGGCGAGCGCCGTGAGCAGCAGTCGGGCGGCCTTCGCCACCTCGGCATCGGGGTCGTGCGCGAGGTCGTCGAGGAGCGACCTGCGTTCATCCATCTCCGGAGCGACCTCCGGGTAGTCGACCTCTGCGGGCGGCCAGACGATGGCGTCGCGGATGTAGTAGCCGCTGAGCTCGTCTGCATCGGCGTAGGCGCGCAAGAGCAGGCGGAGTCCCTGATGGTCACGACGACCGACGAGCGCCTCCGCGGTCTCTTGCGTGACGAAGGTGTTCTCCGGATCGTGCAGCAGAGAAAGCAACGTGTCAGATGCGTTGTCAAGGTCGAGGGTCGCCGCGAGTCGCACACCCGCGGCAGCACGCATCAACACGTCGGAACTGGTGCTGACGACATACGCGTCCGTATCGCAGGACAGCACCTTCGGCCACTGGCGTCCGGCGAGATCCAACTCCTCGCGAGCACTCTTCGTCCGACGCCGTCGCATCGGGTCAGGCTAGCGCGTCGCCCAGAAGGCCACCGCGGCTGCGGCCGCCACGTTGAGCGAGTCGACTCCCCCCGCCATCGGGATCCGCACCACCCGGTCGCACGCCGCGATCGTGCCGTCCTTGAGCCCGTGCCCCTCCGCACCGAGCACCAGCGCGAGCCGCTCGGGCTGATCGGCCACGAGCTCGTCGAGCGTGATCGAGTCGTCGCTCAGGGCGAGCGCCGCGGTCACGAACCCCGCCTCGCGCAGCACCTCGACGCCCTCGGGCCAGGGGTCGATGCGGGTCCACGGCACCTGGAACACCGTGCCCATCGAGACCCGCACGGATCGTCGGTACAGCGGGTCGGCGCACCGCGGGGTGACCAGCACCGCGTCGACCCCGAGCGCCGCCGCGCTCCGGAACGCCGCCCCGACGTTCGTGTGGTCGACGACGTCCTCGAGCACCGCGACCCGTCGCGCCCCGGCTCCTCCCCGCGCGCCCGCCAGCAGCTCGCCGACGTCGGGCAGCACGGGCCGGTGCATGGACGCCAGCGCGCCACGGTGCACGTGGAAGCCGGTGATCTGCTCGAGCACGGGCTCCTCGGCGACGTACACCGGCACGCTCGTGCCGTCGTCGGGCAGGGCAGCGAGCATGCGCTCCAGGTCGCTCACCCAACGCGGGGCCAGGAGCACGGAGCGGGGCCGGTGCCCGGCGGCGAGCGCGCGGCCGAGCACGGTGGAGCTCTCGGCGATGTAGAGGCCCTTGGCGGGCTCGTGCCGCGAGCGCAGGGCGACGTCGGTCAGCGAGACGTAGTCGGCGAGCCGGGGGTCGGTGGGGTCGGTGACGGTCTGCAGGTCGGGCCGGGGCACGAGCCCATCTTCCCAGCCCCCGCGCGTGCACCCGCGCCGCTGCTCGCGTACCGGGCGAGGGCAGGACTCAGCCGACGACGACGTCCGCGGCGAGCGCGGTCCTGCGGGTCAGGGCCCGTCCGCCGACGACCGCCACGATGAACCCGGCCACCGCGACCACGGGGACGATCACGAACGCCTGGTAGGTCCCCACGGCGTCGGCGAGCGCCCCGAGCGCGAACGGGGCGACCCCGATGGCCAGTCCGCCCCCGAGCGTGGCGCGCGCCTGCGCGGCATCGGTCGCGCCGTCCGCGGTGGCCAGCAGGAGCGCGATGGACATGGGGTACTGCACGCCGTACCCGAACCCGGCGATGACCAGGCCGACGAGCGCCATCGCGGGGGTCGTGGCGGTCCACAGCACCGCCCAGCCGGCGATCGCGACGAGGAACGAGACGGCGAGGATCCGCGCGGGCGGGATGCGCAGCGACAGCGGCCCGACGACGAACCGGATCACCGACATGCCGGCCACGAGTCCGGCGGTGGTCGCCACGGAGATCCCGGCGTCGGCGCCGGTCCTCTCGATGACGAGGTCGGTGGACCAGTAGGTGGTGGCGTTCTCCAGCGCGATGGCTGCGACGATCGACAGCAGGAAGCACGTCCCTGCCAGGTTCCATCCGGCGCTGCGCGGAACCCCGCCGTCGGGGTGCGCACCCTCGTCGGCGCCGGAACGCGGGCGGGTCATCGCCCCGCCGACGGGAAGGCGGGACTGCATCACCATGGCCACGACCATGAGCAGCGCGGTCACGGCCACGGCCGGCCGCCAGCCCCAGCCGATCCCCACGGTCACGCCGACGGCGAGCGGACCGAGCAGGCCGATGGCCGACCCGACGCCGTTGGCCTCGGTGAGCGCCGCCGAGGCCCGGTGGCCGTGGTGCAGGGCGAGGCCGGCCTGCGCGGCGGACACCGAGGTGTTGCCGCCGGCCGCCAGCAGCGCGACCCCGCTGAGGGTCCACACGAGGGCGGGGGCGAGCACCAGCAGGGTCACGCCGAGCACGAGGGTCGCCCCGGCCAGCAGCAGCGTCGTGCGTCGACCGAGCGCACGCACGAGCCGCGGGGTCGCCGCGGCGGACACGATCGCGCCGACCGCCATCGCAGTGCCGTGCAGACCGGCCTGGGCCCCGGTGAGGTCGAGGTCGTCGGCGAGCAGCGGGACGCTCGGGTTGAAGCTGTAGAGCAGCCATCCCCACACGACGAACGTGCCGTACAGCGACACCGTGAACCGGTCGCGGGGGAACCCGCGGGCCTGGTCACCGGCTGCCGAGGTCCCTGCCGGTGGCGTCGTCACGCGGACGAGGGTACGCCCGCGCCGACGGGCACCGACCGGCCCTTGGTCCGGACGCGCCGACCGCCCCGCGAGGGCTCACCCGCAGGGTGTCCGACGCAGGGCGGTCCGTCCCGGTTCAGACCTCGTCGACCACGGCCGCGGCGAACTGCGAGGCGTACAGCCGTGCGTACGCCCCGTCGGCCTCGAGCAGCTCGGCGTGCGAACCCTGCTCGACGATCGCGCCGTGCTCCATCACCAGGATCGTGTCGGCGTCGCGGATCGTCGACAGGCGGTGAGCGATGACGAACGACGTGCGCCCCGTGCGCAGCGCGGCCATGGCCTGCTGCACGAGCACCTCGGTCCGGGTGTCCACCGAGGACGTCGCCTCGTCGAGGATGAGGATCGAGGGGTCGGCCAGGAACGCCCGGGCGATGGTCAGCAGCTGCTTCTCACCGGCGGACACCGCGGCGCCCTCGTCGTCGATGCGCGTGTCGTAGCCGTCGGGCAGGGTGCGCACGAACCGGTCCACGTGCGTGGCCTGCGCCGCGGCGACGATCTGCTCACGGGTGGCCCCGTCGACGCCGTAGGCGATGTTCTCCGCGATCGTCCCGCCGAACAGCCAGGTGTCCTGCAGGACCATGCCGGTCTGCGAGCGCAGCGCGTCCCGCGTCAGGTCGCGGGTGTCGATCCCGTCGAGCGTGATGCGTCCGCCGTCGACCTCGTAGAACCGCATGAGCAGGTTGACCAGGGTCGTCTTGCCCGCGCCGGTGGGTCCGACGATCGCGATCGTCTCGCCGGGTTCGGCGACCAGCGACAGGTCGTCGATCAGCGGGGTGTCGGCCTCGTAGCGGAACGCGACGTCCTCGAACGCGACGCGCCCACGGGTGGGCCGCGGCAGGACCGCGGGCTCGAGCGGGTCGGGCGTCTGGTCGGGGGCGTCGAGCAGCTCGAAGACCCGCTCGGCGGAGGCGATGCCGGACTGCAGCAGGTTGGCCATCGAGGCGATCTGGGTGATCGGCTGGGTGAACTGCCGCGAGTACTGGATGAACGCCTGCACGTCGCCCAGCGAGATCGTGCCGGAGGCGACCTGCAGCCCGCCGACGACGGCCACCACGAGGTAGTTGAGGTTGGAGATGAACCCGAGGGCGGGCTGGATGACCCCGGAGATGAACTGGGCCTTGAAGCTCGCCTCGTACAGCGCCTCGTTGCGTTCGGCGAAGACCTGCGCGGCCTCCTCCTGGCGGCCGAAGACGGTGACGAGCGAGTGCCCGGTGTACATCTCCTCGATGTGCGCGTTGAGCTTGCCCGTCCAGGCCCACTGCTCGATGAACTGGGGGCGGGACCGCTTGGCGATCATGGCGGCCACGAGGACCGACAGCGGCACGGTGACCAGGGCGATCACGGCCAGCAGGGGCGAGATCCAGAACATCATGGCGAGCACGCCGACGACGGTGAGCACCGAGGTGATGAGCTGGGACAGCGTCTGCTGCATGGTCTGGGCGACGTTGTCGATGTCGTTGGTGACCCGGCTGAGCAGCTCGCCGCGCGGCTGCCCGTCGACGTAGCGCAGCGGCAGGCGCGAGAGCTTGGCCTCGACCTCCTCGCGCATCCGGTAGACGGTGCGCTGCACGACACCGGCGGTGACGCGGCCCTGCACCCAGCCGAACGCGAAGGAGCCGACGTAGACGGCGAGCACGACGAGCAGGATCCGCCCGAGCGCACCGGTGTCGATGCCCTGGCCCGGGACGACGTCCATCGCGGCGAGCATGTCGGCCTGCGTGCCCTGACCCTGCGCCCGCAGGGCCGCGACGGCGTCGGCCTGGCTGATCCCGGCCGGCAGCTTCGACCCGATGAACCCGTTGAAGATCACGTTGGTGGCCTGCCCGAGCAGGCGCGGGCCCGCCACGGCGAGCGCCACCGAGGCGACCGAGAGCAGGACGACGAGCACGAGCCGGACGCGCTCGGGGCGCAGCACCTGCAGGAGGCGACGGCTCGAGCCGCGGAAGTTCATCGACTTCTCCCCCGGCATGCCCATGTGACCCATGGGCCCGGGGGCGACCGGGCGACGGCGCGGGGACGGTGCGGTGGTGCTCATCAGGCAGCCTCCTGCTCACTGACCTGCGAGTACACGATCTCGCGGTACGTCTGGGACGACTCCAGCAGCTCGGTGTGCGTACCGACGGCGACGACCTTGCCGTCCTCGAGCACGACGATCTGGTCGGCGTGCCGGATCGTGGCGACCCGCTGGGCCACGACGAGCACGGTGGCCTCGCGCGTCTCGGGCACCAGCGCCGCCCGCAGGGCTGCATCGGTGGCGTAGTCGAGCGCGGAGAACGAGTCGTCGAACAGGTAGACCTTCGGGCGTCTGACCAGTGCCCGCGCGATGGCGAGCCGTTGTCTCTGCCCGCCGGACACGTTGGTGCCACCCTGCGTGATCGGTGCGTCGAGCCCCTCGGCGAGCGCCTCGACGAAGGGCCGCGCCTGCGCGACGGTCAGCGCGTGCCACAGCTCCTCGTCCGTCGCATCGGGGCGCCCGTACAGCAGGTTGGAGCGGATCGTCCCGGAGAACAGGTACGGCTTCTGCGGGACGAGCCCGACCTGCGACCACAGCACCTCGGGCTCGATGTCGCGCACGTCCACCCCGTCGAGCAGCACGGCGCCGTCGGTCACGTCGAACAGCCGCGGCACGAGGTTGAGCAGCGTCGTCTTGCCCGAACCGGTCGAGCCGATGATCGCGGTCGTGCGGCCGGGCGCGGCCACCAGGTCGACGCCCTGCAGCACGGCCTGCTCGGCCCCGGGGTAACGGAACTCCACGCCGCGCAGCTCGAGCAGACCCGGCCGGGCACCGACGCCCTCCGGCAGCGCGGTCGGCTCGACGGGAGCCAGCACCGAGGTGGACGTCTCGAGGACCTCACCGATGCGCTCGGCGGACACGACGGCCCGCGGGACCATGACGAACATCATCGTGGACATCATCACGGCCATGAGGATGTACATGATGTAGCTCAGGAACGCGGTCAGCGCCCCGATCTGCATGGCACCGCTCTCGATGCGACCGGCGCCGAACCACAGCACCGCGATGCTCGTCACGTTCATCACGAGCATGACGACCGGGAACATCACGGCCATCAGCCGACCCACGCGCAGCGAGGAGTCGAACAGCTCGGTGTTCGCCACCGCGAACCGGGCCGACTCCTGCCGCTCGCGCACGAACGCCCGCACGACGCGCACGCCCGCGATCTGCTCGCGCATGACCCGGTTGATCGCATCGATCCGCTTCTGCACCTGCCGGAAGTACGGGATCATCCGGCTGATCACGAGCCCGACGACGACACCCAGCACGGGGACGGCCACGACGAGGATGCCGGACAGCGCCACGTCCTCCTGCAGGGCCATCACGACGCCGCCGACGAGCATGATCGGCGCCATCAGCAGCATCGTGAACGACATGAGCACGACCATCTGCACCTGCTGCACGTCGTTGGTCGTGCGGGTGATCAGCGTGGGCGCGCCGAACTTGCCGACCTCCTGCGCGGAGAACGTCTGCACGTGCCCGAACAGCCGTCCGCGCACGTCACGCCCGAAGGCCATGGACGTGCGGGCGCCGTAGTACACGGCGGCGACAGCGCCGACGACCTGGACGAAGCTGACCGCGAGCATGATGGCGCCGATGCGCCAGATCGCGGCCGTGTCGCCCTGGACGACGCCGTCGTCGATGATCCGGGCGTTGAGGCTGGGCAGCCACAGCGTCGCGACGGTCTGCACGAGCTGCAGGACGAGGATCGCGGCGACGGCGGCGCGGTAGGGGCGCAGGTGATGGCGCAGGAGCTGGACGAGCACGGAGCCTCCCGGGTGGTGCGAGGCCCGAGGTGCGGACCCGCCAGGTGACGCTAGGCCGCAGGTCCGCACCCCGACAAGCCGATAGCACCCCCGGGGTCCGCGTCCCGCATGGCGTTTCGCTCACGGCGCAGCGAGGCGGCGCACCCCCGGGTCCTCGGTCCCAGGGGCACGCCGCCTCGTCGGACGCAGATCAGGCCCGCGGCTCGTCCTCGTCGTCCTCGGGCGGCCGCACGGCACCCGAACCCGGACGCTGCCCGAGCTCGACCGACGGGTCGAAGGGCAGGCCGCTCAACGTCCCGGCCCCCGTGGCGTCGGCCGTCGCGGCCGCCGACTGCCGGCGGGCCTCGGCGAGCGCCTCGCTCGGATCGGTCAGCGCGACCGGCGGGAGGTCGGCGCCCAGCGGCGAGGTGCCCGGGGCACGCGTCGAGGCGGTCGCCGGACCGCCCGTGCCGACGAACCCGCCGGCGAGCTGGCCGAGGGCACCCGTGAGCTCGGCGGGCAGGAACCACATCTTGTTCGACGGGCTCGCAGCGATCTTCGGCAGCGTCTGCAGGTACTGGTAGGCCAGCAGCTTGGGGTCCGCGTCCCCGCGGTGCACCGCGTCGAACACCTGCAGGATCGCGCGCGCCTCACCCTCGGCCCGCAGGATCGCCGACTGCGCCTCGCCCTCGGCCCGCAGGATCGCGGCCTGCTTCTCGCCCTCGGCCGTGAGGATCTGCGACTGCTTGACACCCTCGGCCGTGAGGATCGCGGCACGCCGGTCGCGCTCGGCACGCATCTGCTGCTCCATCGAGCCCTGCACCGAGGCGGGCGGGTCGATCGCCTTGAGCTCGACGCGGTTGACACGGATGCCCCACCGCCCGGTCGCCTCGTCGAGCACCCCACGCAGCTGACCGTTGATCTGGTCACGGCTGGTCAGCGTCTGCTCCAGGTCCATCGACCCGATGACGTTGCGCAGCGTGGTCACGGTCAGCTGCTCGATGCCGGTGATGTAGTTCGCGATCTCGTAGACCGCAGACTTCGGCTCCGTCACCTGGAAGTAGATGACCGTGTCGATGCTGACCACCAGGTTGTCCGAGGTGATCACGGGCTGCGGCGGGAACGAGACCACCTGCTCACGCAGGTCGACGCCCGCACGCACGCGGTCGACGAACGGGATCAGCAGGTGCAGCCCGGCGTCGAGCGTGCGCGAGTACCGGCCGAGCCGTTCGACGAGGATCGCCACGGCCTGCGGCACGATGCGCACCGAGCGGACCAGCGCGATGACGACGAACAGCACGATGAGGCCCAGCACGACGTACACGGCGACCTGCCCGACGTCGGTGGTGTTGTTCATGGGTTCTCCTGGGTCGGCCCGCCGACCCCGGTCGGGGCGGGACGGGTGGATGGCTCGGGCTGGTGGGGGGTCGGGCACGCGGGGGTCGGCTAGGCCTGCGCAGCCCCTTGCCGGCCCTCCGCCGACGGGCGGGCCGCCCGCACGACGACGGCCGTGGCCCCGTCGATGCGGGTCACCGTGACCTCGGTGCCCGGGGGCAGCGTCACGGACGGGTCCGTCCGGGCGCTCCAGACCTCACCGCGCAGCTTGATCCGGCCCTCCGCCGCGGAGACGGTGCTGACGACGACCGCCGACCCGCCGACGAGCGCTGCGGCGTTGGTCTCGACGAGGGGCATCCGGCCGCGCAGGTGGCGCAGCAGCCAAGGACGCAACGAGCCGAGCAGCAGCACGGAGGTCACCGCGGCCACCACGAACTGCAGCCACACCTCGGCGCCGAGCCAGGCCGCGAGCGCCCCGGCCAGCGCGCCGCCGGCGAACATGATGAAGACGAGGTCGACCGAGAGGATCTCGAGGATGGCCAGGACGACGGCTCCCCCGACCCACCAGAGCCAGTCCATGGCGACCTCCTCCGTGTCAGAGACGGGGGTCGCACGGCCTGCGCCGACACGTCTCGCACCGGCGTCACCGGCACGCCGCGTGCGCGGCCCGAGGGGCTGCTCCGCCTCTCCTCGATCCTACTGACCGCACCGCGTCCGCGCGGGGGATCCGGGCACCGATGACGAACCCGACGCCGTGGCCCGCGACCAGGCGGGGCGTCAGGCCGGACGCACCGCGCGGGCCGACCAGCGCCCGGCCACGTGGTCGACCGTCAGGTCCATGTCGAAGGCACCCGACAGGTTCTCCTGCGTGAGCACCTCGTCGATCGGCCCGGAGGCGAACGCGCGCCCGCCGCGCAGCAGCAGCAGGTGCGTGAACCCCGGCGGGATCTCCTCCACGTGGTGGGTGACCAGCACGAGCACGGGCGAGCGCGGGTCTCCGGCCAGCTCGGCCAGCGCGGACACGAGCTCCTCGCGCCCTCCGAGGTCGAGGCCTGCGGCCGGCTCGTCGAGCAGCAGCAGCTCGGGGTCCGCCATGAGGGAGCGGGCGATCTGGACGCGCTTGCGCTCGCCCTCGCTCAGCGTCCCGAAGTACCGGTCGGCGAGGTGCGCGACACCGAACGCCTCGAGCAGGTCCGCGGCCCGCTGCTCGTCGACCTGCTCGTAGCCCTCGCGCCAACGCCCCGTCACGCCGTAGGCGGCGGTGAGCACGACGTCGCGCACGGTCTCCCCGGAGGGGATGCGGTCGGCCAGCGCGGCGCTCGACAGCCCGATGCGCGGGCGCAGCTCGAAGACGTCGACGCGACCGAGCGTCTCGCCGAGGAGGGCGGCCGTGCCGTGCGTCGGGTGCATCCGCCCGGAAGCGACCTGGAGCATGGTCGTCTTGCCCGCACCGTTGCGCCCGAGCACGACCCAGCGCTCACCCTCGCGCACGGTCCAGGACAGCTCGTCCAGGATCGTGGTCGCCCCCCGGCGGATGGTCACGGCCTGCAGGTCGAGCACGTCGGTCATGTCCCCGACCCTAGTCGGCGTCGGGCGCTGGTCGGAGCACCTGAGCGGGGCGTGGACCCCGGGGGCGGTCACGGGCCGCGCCGCGCCTACCGTGGTACCCGTGCACGAGCCCTCGCCCCTGCCCCGATCGGTCCTCCTCGCCCTCTGGCTGGACTCCCCGGCACCCGAGCCGGCGGTACTCCTGCGAGCCGTGCAGGGGGACGACGAGCCGCACACGGTCCACGGCCTCGACGGGGCCGACGACCCCGCTCCGTCCGACGCGGCACCTCTGGCACGGCTGGTCGCCGAGGTCCTCGCCGGTCCGCACCAGGTCGCTGCGCTGCTGCCCGCACCCGGCGAACCGGCACCGATGACAGGACGCCTCGCCGGGCTCGCCGCCGACCAGGGCGAGGCCCTGCTGCTGCGCACCCCGACCCGCGCCCTGGCGGCCGTCCCCGAGGTCGTCAGGTTCGGCAGCGAGCGCGAGCACGGGCACCTGGTGACCTGGCACGTGGTGGACGTCCCCGACTGGCGCACGGCCGTGCTCGGCGGCGTCGGGTCGTTGCAGGACGCCGAACGCGCGCTGCGCGAGGGGCTCGTCGAGGCGACCGAGGCGCTGACCCGGCTCGACGTGGCCCGGTGGCGGCCGGACGCCGCGGGTCGCATCGAGGCGGCGCGGGACGGCGCGCTGCGCCCGGGCCTCGTGCCCGACGGCCTGGACGCCCGTCGTGCCCGTGTGCTGACGAGCGCGCTGCGGCTGCGGGCGATCGTCCGGCTCGCGACCGAGGACGACGGGGCCGCGGTCAACCTGTGGCAGGTCGACCAGCGGTCCACCGCGCTGCGCGAGGTCGACCGGTCCGCCCGCCGGGCGATGGCCGCCGCCGCGACCTCGGACCTGCGCACCCCGAGCTGACACACCGGACCGGCACGCCCGGGCGCCCGCGCCCGGCAGCGCGTCGGGTGCGGGTCAGGCCAGGACGGCCCGGTACACCTCGAGCGTGCGCTCCCCGATCGCGTCCCAGGAGAAGTGCTCCTCGACGCGCGTACGGGACGCCTGACCCCACCGTGCGGCCTGCGCGGTGTCGGCGACGGCGTCGGCGAGCGCAGCCCCCAGGTCGGCGACGAACCGGTCGGGATCGGTCGGGGTGCCGGTGCCGTCCTGCACCTGGTCGATCGTGACGAGCCGACCGGTGGTGCCGTCGACCACGACCTCGGGGATGCCGCCGGTGGCCGTGCCGACCACGGGCAGGCCGACGGCCATGGCCTCGAGGTTGACGATGCCGAGCGGCTCGTAGATCGACGGGCAGGCGAAGACCGTGCCGTGCGCGAGGACGGCGACGAGCTCGTCGCGCGGCAGCATCTGCTCGATCCACACCACGCCGCCGCGCTTGGCGCGCAGCTGGTCGACCAGGCCGGTCACCTCCGCGGCGATCGCGGGCGTGTCGGGTGCTCCGGCGCAGAGCACGAGCTGGACGTCGGCAGGCAGCGCCTCGGCCGCACGCAGCAGGTACGGCAGCCCCTTCTGACGGGTGATGCGGCCGACGAACACGACCGCTGGGCGGTCCGGGTCGATCCCCAGGCCTTCGACCACGGCGCGCGCCCGCGCCCAGGCCTCCTCGCCCTCGGGCCGACGCCAGCCGTCCAGGTCGATGCCGTTGTGCACCACGTGCACCTTGCTCGGGTCCACGGCCGGGTAGGCGCGCAGGATGTCCTCGCGCATGCCGCCCGACACCGCGATCACCGCGGCGGCCGCCTCGTACGCGGTCCGTTCGGCCCAGCTGGACAGCGCGTAGCCGCCACCGAGCTGCTCGGCCTTCCACGGGCGCAACGGCTCCAGGCTGTGCGCGGTGACCACGTGCGGGAGCCCGTGCAGCAGACCGGCCACGTGCCCGGCGAGGTTGGCGTACCAGGTGTGGGAGTGCACCAGGTCGCTGGCCGCGCCGTCGGCCCCGGGCAACCCGACCGCCGACGCCATCTGCAGGTCGACGCCGAGCGTCTGCAGGGCCGCGTTGGCGCTCGACAGCTCGCCCGGCACGACGTACCCGTGCACGCCGGGCTCGCTGCGCGTGCCTTCGAAGCAGTGCACCTGCACGTCGATGGTGCCTCGCAGCACCGCGGTCAGGCCGGCCACGTGGACCCCGGCACCGCCGTACACGTGCGGCGGGTACTCCCGGGTCAGCAGATCGACTCGCACGAGAACCTCCCGTCGGGGCCGGACCGTCCCGGCTCACGGGCGACACGCTAGCGCGAACGAGCGCGCGCGCCTCGCAGCGAGCGCCCTGACGGCCTAGGGTCTGAGCCATGGCAGCGCCGCGCGTCCTCGCAATCGTCCTCGCAGGTGGGGAGGGCAAGCGACTGATGCCGCTGACCGCCCACCGGGCCAAGCCCGCGGTGCCGTTCGGCGGCATCTACCGGCTCATCGACTTCGCCCTGTCGAACGTCATCAACTCGCACTACCTGCACGTCATCGTGCTCACCCAGTACAAGTCCCACAGCCTGGACCGTCACGTGTCCAAGACGTGGCGGATGTCGTCGCTGCTGGGCAACTACGTGGCGGCCGTCCCTGCGCAGCAGCGCGTGGGCAAGCACTGGTACCTGGGGTCGGCCGACGCCATCTACCAGTGCCTCAACATCATCGACGACGAGCGCCCCGACATCGTCGTCGTGGTCGGCGCCGACCACGTCTACCGCATGGACTTCTCCCAGATGGTCGACGCGCACGTCGCCTCGGGCGCCGAGCTCACGGTGGCCGGCATCCGGCAGCCCATCGACATGGCCGACCAGTTCGGCGTCATCGAGACCGACCCGAGCGACCCGGCGCGCATCGCCGCGTTCCGGGAGAAGCCGACGGACCCGGTCGGCCTGGCCGACTCCCCCGGCGAGATCCTCGCCTCGATGGGCAACTACGTGATCGACGCCGACGCCCTCGTGCGCGCGGTGACCGAGGACGCCGAGGACGTCAACTCGCGGCACGACATGGGTGGCGACATCGTCCCCGCCTTCGTCGCACGCGGCACCGCGGGCGTCTACGACTTCATCCGCAACGACGTGCCCGGCTCGACCGACCGCGACCGCGACTACTGGCGCGACGTGGGCACCATCGACTCGTACTTCGAGGCGAACCACGACCTGATCTCCGTCGAGCCCGTGTTCAACCTCTACAACGACGACTGGCCCGTCTTCACCGGGTACACCGGGCTGCCGCCGGCCAAGTTCGTGCACGCCGGGCCGGGGCGCCTGGGGCACGCGGCCGACTCGATCGTCTCCCCCGGCGTCGTCGTCTCGGGTGCCACGGTCTCCGGGTCGGTGCTCTCCCCCGGCATCCGCGCGCACTCCTGGGCGCAGATCACCGACTCGGTGCTCATGGACGGCGTGCAGGTCAACCGGTACGCGCAGATCCACCGGGCGATCCTCGACAAGAACGTCATCGTGCCCGAGCGTGCCCGCATCGGTCTGGACCGTGAGCACGACCTCGCCCGCGGCTTCACCGTCACCGAGTCGGGCATCACGGTCGTGCCGAAGGGCTCGGTCATCGAGCCGTAGGCCGACGCCGTCGACCTCGACGCCCCGTCCCCCGTCGTGGGCAACGCGACGCGGGGGCGGGGCGTCGCACTACCCTGCGGGCGTGAGCAGCAGCGCACCCGACCACCCCTCGACGCCCGTGGCCGACCCGGACGCGCGCCGGCTCGTCGTGATGGACGTCGACTCCACGCTCGTGACCGGCGAGGTCATCGAGATGCTGGCCGCGCACGCCGGTTCGGCCTCGCTCGTCGCGGCGATCACCGAACGGGCGATGCGCGGCGAGATCGACTTCGCGACGTCCCTGCACGAGCGCGTGGCGACCCTGGCCGGCCTGCCGGCCACCGTGTTCGCCGACGTGCTCGCCGAGGTCGAGCTGACACCGGGGGCTCGCGAGCTCGTGGCCGAGCTCGCGGCACGAGGCTGGCCGCTCGGTCTGGTCTCGGGCGGGTTCGTCGAGGTCGTCGCACCGCTGGCCGCCTCGCTCGGCATCACGCTCGTGCGGGCCAACGCGCTCGAGGTCGTCGACGGCGTGCTCACGGGGCGGGTCGAGGGTCCCGTGGTCGACCGCGCCGCGAAGGCCGCGACGCTGCGCGACTACGCCGTCAGGGTCGGTGTGCCGATCGAGCGCACGATCGCGATCGGCGACGGCGCCAACGACCTGGACATGCTCGCCGCGGCCGGCTTCGGCATCGCCTTCAACGCCAAGCCCGTCGTGGCCGCGGCGGCCGACGCGCAGGTCAGGGACCGTCTGGACGCGGTGCTGGCGCTGGAGGCCTTCGCGTACTGATCGCGTGCCCGGTGGCGCCCCGGGCCCGCGCCGGGTCGCTCAGTCGGGCGTGGTCAGCCGCAGCAGCCGAGCACCGTTCGGGGCGAGCTGCGCCCACGGGTCCTCGTGCTCGAGCAGTGTCCAGCTGGCGGTCGGCACGCCGACGCGCACGCGCAGCAGCGTGCCCTCGTCCGATCCCGTGCCGGCCAGCGTCGCCGCGGTGTGCGACATCGTCGGCTCGTGGCCGACCACCAGCACGGTCCGTACCTGCTCGGGGATCGCGCGCAGCAGGTCGATGACGTCGTGCACGTCCGCGGCATACACCTCGTCGCTCAGCTCGACGACCGGGTCGAACGATCTACCGTCGAGCGTGGAGGCCAGGTTCGTCCGGACCAGCTCCCACGTCTGCCGCGTACGCAGCGACGAGGAGCACAGGACGAGGTCCGGGACGAGCCCGGAACCCGCCAGCGCGGCACCCACGCGGGCCGACTGCCGACGACCCGCGAGGGCGAGCGGACGCTGGTGGTCGACGACCCCCTGCGGGTGCTCGGCCTTCGCGTGGCGCAGGAGCAGGAGGCGGCGGATCGGGTCGGTCACCGCTTCAGGGTGCCATCACTGGCCCATGGCGTGCACACCGCCGTCGACGTGCACGACCTCGCCCGTGGTGGCCGGGAACCAGTCGGACAGCAGCGCGGCGACGGCCTTCGCGGTGGGGACCGGGTCGGTGACGTCCCAGCCGAGAGGGGCACGGTCGTCCCAGCGGGACTCCATGGTCTCGAAGCCCGGGATCGACTTGGCGGCCGTGGTCCGGATCGGGCCGGCCGAGACCAGGTTGACCCGCACGCCCTCGGGGCCCAGGTCACGGGCCAGGTAGCGCGAGGTCGACTCGAACGCCGCCTTGGCCACACCCATCCAGTCGTAGACGGGCCAGGCGTACCGGGCGTCGAACGTCAGCCCGACGATCGACGAGCCGGTGCCCAGCAGCGGGCGCGCGGCCACGGCGAGGGACTTCAGCGAGTACGCGCTGACGTGCAGCGCGGTCGCGACGTCGTCCCACTCCCCCGCCAGGAAGTTGCCGCCCATGACCGACTGCGGCGCGAAGCCGATGGAGTGCACGACGCCGTCCAGGTGGTCGACGTGCTCGCGCACGCGGTCCGCGAGCGCGTCCAGGTCCTCGGTGGAGGTCGCGTCGAGCTGGACCACGGGCGCCTCGGCGGGCAGCCGGCGGGCGATCGCCTGGGTGAGGCGGAACTGCCGGCCGAACGAGGTCAGGACGACCTGGGCCCCCTCCTCCTGCGCGAGGCGGGCCACGTGGAACGCGATCGAGCCGTCGGTGAGGACGCCGGTGACGAGGAGCTTCTTGCCGTCGAGCAGACCCATGGTGCGGTCCCTTCGTGCAGTGGGGGTGTGTCGGTGGTCCGGGAGGTGTGCGAGGGGTGCGTGCGAGAGTGCGCGGGGCCGCGCTCAGTGGCCCATGCCGAGGCCGCCGTCGACGGGGATCACGGCCCCGGAGATGTAGGCCGCGGCGGGCGAGGCGAGGAACTCCACGACACCGGCGACCTCCTCGGCCTGGGCGAACCGGCCGAGCGGGATCTGGTCGCGGTACGCCTGCTGGCGCTCCTCGGGCAGCGCGCGGGTCATGTCGGTGTCGATGAAGCCGGGCGCCACGACGTTCGCGGTGATGCCCCGGCCACCGAGCTCACGGGTGATCGAGCGCGCCATGCCGACCAGTGCGGACTTCGAGGCGGCGTAGTTGACCTGACCGGCCGAGCCGTACAGCCCGACGACCGAGGAGATGAGCACGATCCGTCCGCGACGCTGACGGATCATGCCCTTGCTGGCCCGGCGCACGCAGCGGAACGCCCCGGTGAGGTTGACGTCGAGGACGTCGGTGAACTCCTCGTCGCTCATCCGCAGGAGCAGCTGGTCACGCGTCACGCCGGCGTTCGCCACCAGCACCTCGACCGGACCGTGCGCGGCCTCGATCTGCGCGAACGCCGCGTCGACCGCGGCGGTGTCGCGCACGTCGGCGACCACGCCGAGCACACCCTCGGGCAGGTCGCCCGAGCGGTAGAGGGTGGACACCTTGTCGCCTGCGGCGACGAACCGCTCGGCGATCGCGCGGCCGATGCCCCGGTTCGCGCCGGTCACCAGCACGCTGCGGGGGGCGGGGGCCCCGGGACTGGCCTCGGGACGGACCTCAGGGGCGTTCTTGTCGGAAGTCTCAGGCACGGGACACGACGCTAGCCGACCGTCCCCGCACGTCGAGGCACCGGCGCGGCACAGGATCGGACCGGGTGGTTGTGGGCCATCGACAAAGGGTCCCCTCCGACGAGGGCCGACTACGATCAGGTGGTGAGCGCGAGACGGGGTGGCGGTGGCGACGACGTGCCCCGGATCACCACGGCTCCGGAGCCGCTGGCGGACGACGTCGCCCGTCGGCAGCGCCGCTACCTGGTGCAGATGGGCATCCGTGTCGTCTGCTTCCTCGTCTCGGTGATCACCTGGGGGCACGTGCCGCTGGCCGTCTCGCTCGTGCTGATCGTCGCCGCCGTTGTGCTGCCGTACGTCGCGGTGCTCCTGGCGAACGCCGGGCGGGAGCGACGCGACGTCGACACGACGTTCCTGGACCCCCGTCAGATCGACCCCGGGCACGACCGCCCGGGCACACTCGGAGGTGGCCGGTGAGCCTGCTGCACCCCGTCCCGGACTCGGTGGACGAGCTCGTCTGCTCGGCCCGCCGGTGCCGTCAGGCGCCCGCCTGGGGACTGCTCTGGAACAACCCGAAGCTGCACACGCCGCAGCGCCGCAAGGTGTGGCTGGCGTGCGACGAGCACCGCGGGCAGCTCGAGGAGTACCTGGGCGTGCGTGACTTCCTGCGCTCCACCGTGCCGGTCGAGGACCTGCCGCGCGTGGTCGACGGCGCGCAGGACGCCGACGAGCCCGCCGGGCCGTCCGCCGGGGGCGCGCACCCGTGAACCCGGCGGTGCGCCGCGCGGCCGGGTTCGTGCTGCTCGCCGTGACGCTCGCGACGGCCTGCACGTTCCTGGGCCGGTGGCAGTGGAACCGCCACGTGACCCGCGACGCCGCGATCGCCACCGCCGAGGCGAACTGGGCTGCCGCACCGGTGCCCGTCGCCGAGGTCGTCGCCGATCCCACGGCCGCGCTGCCCGACGGTGACGTGTGGCGGTCGGTGACGCTCGTGGGCCGCTACGCCACCGAGGCGACCGTGCTGCTGCGCAACCGACCCGTCGACGGGAGCCCCGCCTATCACGTGCTCGTCCCGTTCGTCCCCGAGGACCCCGACGGGCAGGACCTCGGCACGGTGCTCGTCGTGGACCGCGGGTGGGTGCCGACGGGCAGCGACGCGAGCGCCGCCGTCGACGTGCCCGACCCGCCCGCGGGCACCGTGACCGTCACCGTCCGCCTGCGTCAGCCCGAGCACCCCTCGACCCGGTCGGCCCCGGCCGGGCAGGTGCAGGCCGTCGACGTCGCCCAGGTGCTGGCCGCCGGGGGCGGCGACCTGGCGGACCTGACGCCCTACGCCGCGTTCGGCTCGCTCGTCTCGGAGCAGCCCGCCGCGTCGACCGCGTTGGGCGAGCTGCCCGCGCCCAGCACCGACCCGGGCTCGCACCTGTCGTACGCGTTCCAGTGGTGGGTGTTCGCCGCCGGTTCGCTGGGCGCGTTCACCTGGATGGGCGTGCGCGAGCTGCGCGACCCGCGACCCGTGCCCGGCGGTCCGGCACCCAGCCGGACGCCTGCCGCCCCCGCCTCCCGCCGGCGCGGGGGCCGGGCGGAGGACGAGGAGGACGCGCTGGTCGACGCCCAGCTCGACGCGGGCGCCGCCAGCACCGCTGGCAGCCCGATCGAGGACGCCGGCAGCCCGCTCGAGGACGACGATCAGGCGAGCGAGATCAGGTCCAGGTAGTCCGCCGACCACAGGTCCTCGGCACCGTCGGGCAGCAGCAGCACGCGTTCCGGGTTGAGCGCCTCGACGGCCCCCTCGTCGTGGCTGACCAGCACGACCGCCCCGGCGTAGCCGCGCAGGGCCGCGAGGATCTCCTCGCGGGAGGCCGGGTCCAGGTTGTTGGTCGGCTCGTCGAGCAGCAGCACGTTGGCGCTGGAGACGACCAGGGCCGCGAGCGCCAGACGGGTCTTCTCACCGCCGGAGAGCACACGTGCCGGCTTGTCGGCGTCGTCCCCGGAGAACAGGAACGAGCCGAGCACCGAGCGCACCTGCGTATCGGTCAGGTCCGGTGCGGCCGAGCGCAGGTTCTCCACGACCGTGCGCTCGAGGTCCAGCGTCTCGTGCTCCTGGGCGTAGTAGCCGAGCTTGAGCCCGTGACCGGGGCGGACCTCACCCGTGTCGGACGCCTCGAGGCCGCCGAGGATGCGCAGCAGCGTCGTCTTCCCGGCGCCGTTGAGCCCCAGGACCACGACGCGCGAACCGCGGTCGATCGCCAGGTCGACGTCCGTGAACACCTCGGTCGAGCCGTAGGACTTCGACAGGTCGGCCGCCGTGATCGGCGTCTTGCCGCACGGGGCGGGCTCGGGGAACCGCAGCCGGGCGACCTTGTCGGACATCCGGGTCTCCTCGAGGCCCGAGAGCATCTTCTCGGCCCGACGGGCCATGTTCTGCGCGGCGACCGCCTTGGTGGCCTTGGCGCGCATCTTGTCGGCCTGGCTGAGCAGGACCGCTGCCTTCTTCTCCACGTTCGCGCGCTCACGGCGGCGGCGCTTCTCGTCCGTCTCGCGCTGCAGCAGGTAGGCGTCCCAGCCGAGGTTGTACTGGTCGATGACCGACCGGTTGGCGTCCAGGTGGAAGACCTTGTTGACCGTGGCGCGCAGCAGGTCGACGTCGTGGGAGATGACCACGAAGCCGCCCGAGTACGTCTTGAGATAGTCGCGCAGCCACGCGATCGAGTCGGCGTCCAGGTGGTTGGTCGGCTCGTCGAGCAGCAGCGTCTCGACGCCGGAGAACAGGATGCGGGCCAGCTCGACGCGGCGGCGCTGACCACCGGACAGCGTGCCGATCGTCTGGCCGAGCACACGCTCGTCGAGCCCCAGGTTCGAGGCGATGCGGTGCGCCTCGCTCTCGGCCGCGTAGCCGCCGGCCGCGGTGAAACGCGCGTCGAGCCGGGAGTAGCGCGCCATGGCGTCCTCGCGCGTCTCGTCGTCCGCCGAGGCCATCGCGCCCTCGGTCTCGCGCATCCCCCGGACGATCTCGTCGAGCCCGCGGGCCGAGAGCACCCGGTCCATCGCGAGCGCCCCGAGGTCACCCGTGCGGGGGTCCTGCGGGAGGTAGCCGACCTCGCCGCCGCGGGAGATCGTCCCGCCGGTCGGCTGGGTCTCGCCCGCAAGGGTGCGGGTGAGGGTCGTCTTGCCGGCACCGTTGCGTCCGACCAGACCGATCCGGTCGCCCGCGGCGATCCGGAACGTCGTCGGCTCGAGCAGCACACGGGCGCCGACGCGCAGCTCGACGGCCTGGGCAGTGATCACGTGATTCCTTCCGGTGGACCCGCACGGTCGCCGGGTCACGCTCGGCACGGTGCCACGACCCGACCGGGCAGGCACTGCGTTTTTCTCCGAGTTCGCACCGCGCCTGTTGGCCGCGGGCACAAACGACGCCAAGTCTACGACCGGCTAGCGTGGCGACCGTCCGACCCCCACGCGCCTCGCCCCCAGGGAGACCCATGTCCGGAGCACCTGAGCAGCCCGCACCCGCCGACGCGGAGGCCGTCCTGCCCGCACCTGCCGCCCGATCGGCCGTCACCACCGACGTCGCGCTCGTCGCCACCTTCGCCGCGTTCATCGCCGTGTGCGCGATCCTGCCCGGCATCCCGACGCCGTCCGGTGTGCCCATCACCCTGCAGACGTTCGCCGTGATCCTCGCCGGGCTCGTGCTGGGTGCACGACGCGGCACGCTCGCCGTGCTGCTGTACCTCGCAGTCGGGCTGGCCGGCCTTCCGGTGTTCGCCGGGGGCACGGGTGGCACCGCGGTGCTGGCCGGGCCGTCCGTGGGCTACCTTCTCGCGTTCCCGTTCGCGGCCGCCCTGGCCGGCTTCCTGGTCGGGGCCCTGCGCCGCGTGCGGCCGTCCTGGCGGTTCCCGGCCCGCGAGGTCGTCGGACTGTTCGTCGCCGGGCTGCTCGCCAGCCTGCTGACGATCCACCCGCTCGGCATCGCCGGGCTCATGTGGCGCCTGGACCTGAGCCTGGGCGAGGCGTTCCTCGTCGACGCCCGCTACCTGCCCGGGGACGTCGCGAAGAACGTGTGCGCCGCGATCGTGGCGGCTGCGGTCTTCCGCGCGTTCCCCGAGCTGGCGCGCAGCCGTCGTTGAGCGCCCCGCATGATCGAGCTCCGTGACGTCCTGGTCACCGCCTACACCCCGGATCCGTCCGGCGGCGGTGACCGGGTCGTCCGGCTGCTCGGCCCGCTCTCGCTGACGCTCGCCGAGCGGCGTGTGGCGGTCGTCGGCGCGAACGGCTCGGGCAAGTCCACGCTCGCCCGGCTGCTCAACGGCCTCGTGCTGCCCTCGTCCGGCACGGTCACCGTCGACGGGCTGGACACCGCCACGGACGGCGCCGCGGTGCGCCGACGGGTCGGCTTCGTCTTCACCGACCCCGACGCCCAGATCGTCATGCCGACACCCGTCGAGGACGTCGCGCTCTCGTTGCGCCGTCTCCGGCTCGACGACGATGCGCGCGAGTCCCGTGCCCGCGAGGTCCTCGCGCGGTTCGGTCTGGCCGATCGCGCGCAGGTCCCCGTGCACGCACTGTCCGGAGGGCAGCGCCAGCTGCTCGCGCTGGCCGCGGTGCTGGCCACCGACCCCGATGTGCTGGTCTGCGACGAGCCGACCACACTGCTCGACCTGCGCTGGCGCAGGCACGTCGACGACCTGCTCGACGGGCTCGACCAGCAGGTCGTGCTGGTCACGCACGACCTGGAGGCAGCGGCCCGCGCCGACCGGCTGCTGGTCGTCGACGACGGCACGATCGTGCACGACGGCGACCCGGCCGACGGGCTCGCGCGCTACCGCACGCTGATGTCCACGGACTCCCCCGCCGGTGGCCGTCGATGAGGTGGCGCCGGAACCGGCCCGCCGGACCGCGCAGAGCCCCCTGGGCCGGGCCGCTCGGCCTCTACCACCCGGGGAGCTCACCCGTGCACCGGGCGCACCCGGGCCTCAAGCTCGCCCTGCTCACCGCCCTGGGCATCGCCGTCGTCGTGGTGCGCGGGCCGCTGTCCAGCCTCGTCGCGCTCGGCGTGGTCGTGCTGAGCGCGGTCGTGGCGCGTCTGCCCTGGCACCGCACCGCCCGCGGCGTGCTCCCCGTCCTCGTCACCGCCGCGCTCGTCGGCGCCTACCAGTGGTGGGCACGGGGACCTGCGGTCGCGACGGAGGTCGTCGTCGACCTGCTCGCGCTCGTGCTCGCCGCCACCGTCGTGACCGCCACGACCCGCGCGGACGCGCTCCTCGACGTGCTCGCCCGGCTCGCACGGCCGCTGCGGCACGTCGGCCTGCCCCCCGAGACGTTCGCCCTGTCGGTCGCCCTCGTGCTGCGCGCGATCCCGGTGCTGGTCACCACCACGCTCGAGGCCCGGGACGCCGCCCGCGCGCGTGGGCTCGACCGGTCGCCGCGCGCCACCCTCGTGCCGGCCGCGGTGCGCATGGTCGCCCACGCCCACGCCACCGGGGACGCGCTCGCCGCCCGAGGGCTCGGCGAGGACTGACGCCACCTCGGCCGATGGAGTTGCTCGAGTCGACCCCACGGTCCAGCACAACCTTTCCTTCCGGTCGTGCGTTCCTTGGGGCGTGAGTACAACGGGGGGCATGCCGGAGGCTGCAGCAGCGGAACTCGCTGAAGTCCTGCTCGTGGGCGTCGCGCGGGCGCGCACCGATCGTGACGCGGAGTTCACGGATTTCGTCCGTCGGCACCAGCACGACCTCCTTCGGACGGCCTGGTTACTGGTCGGTGATCAGCACCGGGCCGAAGAGCTGACTCAGCACGCACTCGTACGCACCTACTCGGCTTGGTCTCGCGCCCGGACGGGCGACCCTCTGGCCTACGCGCGGCGGGTCTTGGTCAACCTTCGGACCGACTCATGGCGACGCCGCAGGCGAGAGGTGCTGGTGTCCCCCGACCGCGTGCCGGAGGAGCCGCACGCGGGTGCCACCACGGCGGCGGACCGACTCGCGGATCGCGACTTCATCGTGCGGGCTCTGTCCACCCTCACCGCACGACAGCGGCGAGTCCTCGTTCTGCGGCACCTCGTCGGCATGCCGGAGGCCGAGGTCGCCAGAGACCTGGGCGTGAGCGTCGGCACCGTGAAGTCGACAGCGGCACGCGCACTCGCACAGATTCGCGCCAACTTCCCCATCGACGAGGCGCCACCGTTGAGCGAGCGGAAGGACGCACGATGACCGGCACGTCGGAGCAGGACAAGCTGCTACTCGAGCGTCTCCAGCGGTACTCAGACCGGGCCGAGCCACCCATGGCTCTGGACTCAGCGAGCGTCCTACGTGCAGCACGTCGACGCGATGCGCGCCGGAGGACCGCGATCCCGGTCAGCCTCGTGGTCACCGCATCGATCGCAGCGGGACTGCATGTCGCGGCCCCGAGTCTCGTCGAGTCACTTCGGAGCGCCGCAGTCGACCAGACGCAGCAGGCAGACTCTGAGCTCACCGACACACCCATCGTGCTCGAACTCGCGCCCGGGGTTCGCACCGTGTCGCTGCCAGTTGCTCGGCGGCTCGCGGACGGCAGCGTCGCCTACGTTCTCGGTCTCACGGGCGCGAACTGGAGTACGTCCGCGACCGAGATCGCCATCGTCGCGAACGACGGGGCGAATGCTGAGACCTCTCAGCGGGCACCTTGGCGGGACACCAGCCTTGATGTCGCGCTCCTGCAGGGTGATGTGCTGTCCCAGCGACAGCACTGGGACACGTGGGCCTCAGAGGCGCCTCTCAGCGCGCGCGAACGGGAGTACTGGTACCCCGCCGATTCGGCTCCGACGGATGCCACGAACGAGCGGATCAGACTGGGACAGCCGACGGCGCTCGCCGTTGACGAAGGGTGGGCGATGGCTATCCCCTTCGACGACGGGACGTGGCTGATCATCGGATTCGCCCCCTCGGGCATCGCCGACGTAGCCGAGGCTCAGGTGATGCTCCGCCAGCCGCTCCTCGACGAGCATGGCGACACGTTGGCAGTGCTGTCACTTCCGACCTTCGATGTCGGCAGCGCCGACGGACGCCGGATGTTCGCCGCATCCATCGACCCCGCAGCCGGACTCCCGACACCCGTCGACGGGCCGACGTTCCCGATCGAGCGGATTCCGGTCACGTTCTCGGATCCGAGGGGGTAGAGACGACGTCGGCGGGTCGGCGGCTCAGCCGAGCACCTGTGCGAGCGACCACGTGCCGGCGGCCCGGGAGACCGAGGTGCGCGCGCCGTTCACCAGCGCCAGGTGCGGGGGCACGTGCCCGCAGTCCACGTCGAGCACGACGGGCACGTCGAGCCCACCGAGCGCATCGGCCACGGCGTCCCGTTGCGTGAACGAGCCTGACGGCGGTGCCTGCGTGCGCCCGACCAGCACCGCCGAGGCGTGCTCGAACCAGCCGGCCAGTCGCAGGCCGTGCAGGCTGCGTGCGACGTCGACCGCGGGCACCTCGGCGACCTCGAGGTACACGACCGTGCCGTCCGGCGCGTGCTCCCGGGCGAAGGTCGGCACGTCGCCGTACCGCGTGCCGACCAGGTGCCGGACGATCTCCAGGCAGCCACCCACGAGCCGGCCGGAGGCCTGCAGGTCCGCACCGTCGTCGTGCAGGAGCGACCAGCCGCCCGGGGTGTCGAACGTGTAGCGGTCGACCTGGGGATGTGCCTCGTAGTCGTCCCACCCGTCGCCGCGGACCATGGCCGCAGGACCTTGGCGCACGGTGGAACCCGCGCCGGCTGCGAGAACCTCGCGCCAGGACAGCTGCGGCGCGGGCACGGCGTACGGGGTGTCCATGAGGTTCTGTCCGTGCACGGACATCGTGCCGGTCAGCAGCGTGAGCGGCAGCAGCAGCGTCGACAGGTCCGAGTAGCCGACGAGCCACGTGGGCTCGGCCCGGGCGATCGCGTCCCAGTCGACGAGCGGCAGCAGGTCGATCGCGAGCTCCCCGCCCCACGGCGGGACGACCGCGCGCACCTGCGGGTCCGTGAGCATGGCCGTCAGCTCGGCAGCCCGGGCAGACGCGGGTGCGCTGACCAGGCCGTCCGCGAACAGGCAGTCGCCCAACCGCACCCGCAGGCCGGCGCCCTCCAGGACCGCCACGGCGTGCTCGAGGCGCGCCTGCATCCGCGGGGACACCCCCGCCGAAGAGGCCGTGACACCCACCAGGTCGCCGGGTCGCAGCGGGACCGGGCAGCGCAGGAGCATGTCGGCAGTCTCGCAGCCGGCCCGGACCGCCGTGGGCGGTTCGTCCCCCGCGCGCTACCGTGCGCGGATGAGCTTCAGCGAGGGCGGCCGGGTCGAGGGCGGACGGGTGCGGACCGGACGCGGGCGGCGCACCGCGATCGCCGGGGGCGGTCTGGGTGGCCTCGTCGTGCTGCTCGTCGTGCTGTTCCTCGGCGGCGGGAACCTGGACCCGGCCGAGCTGCTGGGCGCCGTGGACGGCGGGGCCGGGACCACCACCGACGAGGGAACCATCGGCGACTGCACCGCCGAGCAGGCGAACACCGACCGCGAGTGCCGGCTGGCGTTCACGGTCGCCGCGCTCGACACCTACTGGGACACGACGTTGCGGGCGCAGGGCGTCGAGCCGGCCCTGCCCGAGGTCCACTCGTTCACCGACGCGGTCGACACCGCGTGCGGCAGCGCGTCGTCGTCGTCCGGCCCGTTCTACTGCCCGCCCGACCAGACGATCTACCTCGACCTGGGCTTCTTCGACCTGCTGAGCAGCCAGTACGGCGCCTCGGGCGGACCGCTGGCCGAGATGTACGTCGTCGCGCACGAGTACGGGCACCACGTGCAGCAGCTGACCGGCGTGATGGACACCGCCGACCGGGCCGGCACGGGCGCCGACTCCGACTCGGTGCGGGTCGAGCTGCAGGCCGACTGCTACGCGGGCCTGTGGGCGGGTCACGCGGCGAGCACGGTCCACCCGAAGACCGGGGTGACCTACCTCGACCCGATCACGCCGGACCAGCTCACCCAGGCGCTGTCGGCCGCGCAGGCCGTCGGCGACGACCACATCCAGGCGCAGTCCGGCGGTTCGGTCACCCCCGACACGTGGACCCACGGGTCGAGCGAGCAGCGTCAGCGGTGGTTCACCACCGGCTACGAGCAGGGCACCGTCGCCGCCTGCGACACCTTCGCAGCCGGCACTCTCTGACCCGACCGGCTCAGATGTTGAACCCCAGCGCCCGCATCTGCTCGCGGCCGTCGGGCGTGATCTTCTCCGGCCCCCACGGCGGCATCCACACCCAGTTGATGCGGAACCCGTCCACGAGCCCGTCGAGGGCCTGCGCCGACTGGTCCTCGATGACGTCCGTCAGCGGGCAGGCCGCCGAGGTGAGCGTCATGTCGATGACGGCGGTGTTCGTCTGGTCGATGACGACGCCGTAGACGAGGCCGAGGTCGACGACGTTGATCCCCAGCTCGGGGTCGATGACATCGCGCAGGGCCTCCTCGACGTCGGCGACGGTGGTCCCCGCGCTGGTGGTGCTCGGTTCGGTGGTCACTGGTCCTCCCGGGGTCCGGTCGCGCCGGTCTTGATGAGTGCGTCGGACAGCGCCGCCCAGCCGAGCAGGGCGCACTTGACGCGTGCGGGGTACTTGGCGACGCCGGTGAACGCGGTGGCGTCCCCCAGGGCGTCCTCGGCGGCGTCGTCGAGCCCGGCGCCGCGGGCGTGCATGAGCTCGCGGAACGAGCCGGACAGCTGCTCGACGGTGGTCAGGTCGGCGCCGACGACCAGGTCGTGCAGCACGGAGATCGAGGCCTGCGAGATCGAGCAGCCCTGGCCCTCCCAGCGCACGTCGCGCACCACGGGCGTGGCACCGTCGGTGTCGAGGTCGACGCGCAGGGTGACCTCGTCGCCGCAGGTCGGGTTCACCTGGTGCGACTGCCCGGAGTGCAGGTGCGCGTCGGCGACCACCGCCAGGCCCCGGCCGTGCGGGAACTTGGCGTGGTCCAGGATGACCTGCTGGTAGAGCTGCTCCATCGACGAGCTCATGCGGCTCCCCCCTCCTGTGCGGCGTACGTGTCCAGACCGAAGAACGTCCGGACCCCCGCCAGCGCTTCCCGGAAGACCTCGATCTCGGCGTCGGTGGTGTAGACCGCGGCCGTCGCCCGCGCGGTCGCCGCGATGCCGAACCGGCGGTGCAGCGGCTGCGCGCAGTGGTGACCGACGCGCACGGCGACCCCCGCATCGTCGAGCACCTGACCGACGTCGTGCGCGTGCACGCCCTCGACCACGAAAGAGACGGTCGCCAGGCGGTCGGTCGTGTCGGTCGGGCCGATGACGCGCACACCGGGCACCGAGGCGACCGCGTCGAGCAGGAGACGGGTCAGGTGCTCCTCGTGCGCGGCGACCGCGTCCATGCCCAGGTCGCCCAGGTACTGCGCGGCGGCACCCATCGCGACGGCCTGCGACACCATCTGCGTGCCCGCCTCGAACCGCTGCGGCGGCGGCGCATACGTGGTGGTCTCCATGGTGACGACCTCGACCATCGACCCGCCCGTGAGGAACGGGGGCATGGCCTCCAGCAGCTCGCGCCGCCCGTACAGCGCACCGACGCCGGTCGGTGCGAGCATCTTGTGCCCGGAGAACGCGGCGAAGTCGACACCCAGCGCGTGCAGGTCGACCGGCAGATGCGGCACCGACTGGCACGCGTCGAGCACCGTCAGCGCGCCGACCTCGCGGGCGCGGGCGACGAACGGCGCCACCGGCGTGATCGCGCCGGTGACGTTGGAGGCGTGCGTGAACGCGAGCACCTTGGTCCGCTCGGTGACGGCCGTGGCCAGGTCGTCCAGCCGGACCCGGCCGTCGTCCTCGACCCCGAGCCAGCGCAGGGTCGCACCCGTGCGGGCCGCGAGCTCCTGCCACGGCACCAGGTTCGCGTGGTGCTCGGCCTCGGTCACGACGATCTCGTCACCGGGGGCCAGGGCGAACCGCCGGGCGGCCTCGCCGCCGCGTCCCAGCGACGCGTTCGACATCGCGTACGCCACGAGGTTCAGACCGGCGGTCGCGTTGGACGTCCACACCAGCTCGTCGGCGTCGACGCCCACGAACGAGGCCACGCCGGCGCGTGCGGACTCGAACGCCTCGGTGGCCTCCTCGGCGAGCTGGTGCGCGCCCCGGTGCACGGCCGCGTTGCGCTGCAGGTAGAAGTCCTGCTCGGCGTCGAGCACGACGTCGGGCTTCTGCGAGGTCGCGCCCGAGTCCAGGTACACCAGCGGACGACCCCCGCGCACCGTGCGTGCGAGCAGGGGGAAGTCCGCCCGCACCGCGGCCAGCTCGGCGGGCGTCAGCTCACGCCGCGCCGCCGTACCGCCCGCGGGACGCACCTGGTCCTGGATCGTGCCCGTCACCGTTCCCTGCCCTTCGTGGTGCTGCTGGTGCTGCCGGAGCGGGCGGCCGTCAGGAGACGGCGCTGCTGAGGAACCGGTCGTAGCCCTCGTTCTCGAGCTGGTCGGCCAGCTCCGGACCGCCCTCCTCGGCGACCTTGCCGTCGACGAAGACGTGCACGAAGTCGGGCTTGATGTACCGCAGGATGCGCGTGTAGTGCGTGATGAGCAGCACCCCGACGTCGGAGGTCGCCTTCACGCGGTTGACGCCCTCGGACACGATGCGCAGCGCGTCGACGTCCAGGCCGGAGTCCGTCTCGTCGAGGATCGCGAACCGCGGCTTGAGCAGCTCCATCTGGAGGATCTCGTGGCGCTTCTTCTCACCGCCGGAGAAGCCCTCGTTGACCGAGCGCTCGGCGAACGCCGGGTCCATGCGCAGGTTGTCCATCGCGGTGCGCACGTCCTTGACCCAGGCGCGCAGCGGCGGGGCCTCACCCGTGACGGCCGTCTTGGCGGTGCGCAGGAAGTTCGACACCGACACGCCCGGCACCTCGACGGGGTACTGCATGGCCAGGAACAGACCGGCGCGGGCACGCTCGTCGACGGACAGCGCGAGCACGTCCTGCCCGTCGAGCGTGACGGTGCCCGAGGTGATCTGGTACTTCGGGTGGCCGGCGAGCGAGTAGGCCAGCGTCGACTTGCCCGAGCCGTTGGGGCCCATGATGGCGTGCGTCTCGCCGGAGCCGACGCTCAGGTCGACACCGCGCAGGATGGGCTTGGGGCCCTCCTTCGTCTCGACGCTGACGTGCAGGTCGCGGATCTCCAGGGTGGACATCGAGATTCTCCTCGGGTGGTTCAGGGCTTCAGAGCGGGGCGTCGACGTCGACGAGCACACGCTCGCCGTCGACGGTCACGGGGTAGACGGGGACGGGTCGGACGGCGGGCGGCGACAGCGGCTTGCCGGTGCGCAGGTCGAACCGCGACCCGTGCAGCCAGCACTCGACCGTGCAGCCCTCGACCTCGCCGTCGGACAACGAGACCGCGCCGTGCGAGCAGATGTCGCTGATGGCGTGCAGCTCACCGTCCTCGTCGCGCACGAGCGCGACCTCGACGGTGCCGGCCTCGGCCTCCAGCTCGACACGCAACGTGCCGGCGACCGGGACGTCCGAGGCGTAGCAGGCCAGCTGGGCGCTCATGCACCCTCCGGTGCGGCACCCGCCAGCTCGCTCATGGACTTCTCGAGCTCCGCCTCGATCGCGGCCAGCAGCCGCTCCTCGACCTCGGGGACACCGATCTCGTGCACGAGCTCGGCGAAGAAGCCGCGCACGACCAGGCGCCGGGCGTCCGCCTCGGGGATGCCGCGGGCGCGCAGGTAGAACAGCTGCTCGTCGTCGAACCGACCGGTCGCGCTCGCGTGGCCGGCGCCCTCGATGAGACCCGTCTCGATCTCCAGGTTCGGCACCGAGTCGGCGCGCGCGCCGTCGGTGAGGACCAGGTTGCGGTTGAGCTCGTAGGTGTCGGTGCCCTCGGCGGCGGCCCGGATCAGCACGTCGCCGACCCAGACGGTGTGCGCGCCCTCGCCCTGCAGCGCCCCCTTGTAGGTGACGCGCGAGATGCAGTTCGGCACGGCGTGGTCGACGAAGAGCCGGTGCTCCTGGTGCTGGCCGGCGTCGGCGAAGTACAGGCCGAGCATCTTCACCGACCCGCCCTCGCCGACGAACTCGGCGTCCGGCGTGACGCGGACGACCTCACCGCCGAGCGTGACGACGATGTGCTTGACGGTGGCGTCGCGACCGATGCGCAGACGGTGCGCGGAGGTGTGCACCGATCCCGCGGCCCAGTCGTGCACGGAGACCAGGGTGAGGTGCGCGCCGTCCTCGACGACGATCTCGACGGTCTCCGTCAGCGCGGCGCGGCCGATGTGGTCGATCAGCACGATGCCCTCGGACAGCGGCTCGGCGTGCACGAGCACGTGCGCCGCGGACGGCTCGAGCTCGGCGCCCTCGAGCGCGGTGCCCTCGAGGCGCACGGAGGTGACCGCCGTCGAGACCGACTCGCGCGGCAGCGTGACGACCGTGGCGCGCGGGAACGACGCCCAGGCGACGGCGGCGGCCCGGTCGCCCGGCCGGCCTGCCTGCCCGAGCCGCTCGTCGCCGCGGTCGACGACCTGCACGTCCACCTCGGGTGCCTCGACGACCGTGGTCAGCACGCCGTGGCCCGCCAGCACTCCGTCCGTGTCCGCGGCGAACAGCCCGGCGATCTTGTCGACCGGGGCGAAGCGCCACTCCTCCTCGCGGCCGTTCGGCACCGGGAAGTCCGCGACGTCGAACGACGTCGGACGTGCGGCACGCGAGGCCTCCGGCACCACGGGCCCGCCGTGGGTGTGGGCCCCGTCGGCGACGGCGCGCGAGTGGTCGGTCGACAGGCCGGCAGCGGCCTGCTCGTTCGTGGTGGTCGTCATCAGCCGACGGCCCCTTCCATCTGCAGCTCGATCAGGCGGTTCAGCTCGAGGGCGTACTCCATGGGCAGCTCACGCGCGATGGGCTCGACGAACCCGCGCACGATCATGGCCATGGCCTCGGTCTCGGGCATGCCGCGGGACATCAGGTAGAACAGCTGGTCCTCGCTCACCCGGGACACCGTGGCCTCGTGGCCCATCGACACGTCGTCCTCGCGGACGTCGACGTACGGGTAGGTGTCCGAGCGGGAGATCTGGTCGACGAGCAGTGCGTCGCACAGCACGTTGGACGCCGATCCGCTGGCGCCCTCGAGGATCTGGACCAGGCCGCGGTACGAGGTCCGGCCGCCACCACGGGCGACCGACTTGGAGACGATCGAGCTCGAGGTGTGCGGTGCGGCGTGCACCATCTTCGAGCCGGCGTCCTGGTGCTGGCCGGCACCGGCGAACGCGATCGACAGCGTCTCGCCGCGCGCGTGCTCACCCATGAGGTAGATCGCCGGGTACTTCATGGTGACCTTCGAGCCGATGTTGCCGTCGACCCACTCCATGGTGGCGCCCTCGGCCGCCGTGGCCCGCTTCGTCACGAGGTTGTAGACGTTGTTCGACCAGTTCTGGATCGTCGTGTACCGCACGCGGGCGTTCTTCTTCACGATGATCTCGACGACCGCCGAGTGCAGCGAGTCGGAGCTGTAGACCGGGGCCGTGCAGCCCTCGACGTAGTGCACGTACGAGCCCTCGTCGGCGATGATCAGCGTCCGCTCGAACTGGCCCATGTTCTCGGTGTTGATCCGGAAGTAGGCCTGCAGCGGGATCTCGACGTGCACGCCCGGCGGGACGTAGACGAACGAGCCGCCCGACCACACGGCGGTGTTGAGCGAGGCGAACTTGTTGTCGCCGGGCGGGATGACCGAGCCGAAGTACTGCTCGAAGATCTCCGGGTGCTCGCGCAGCGCGGTGTCGGTGTCCAGGAAGATGACGCCCTGCTCCTCGAGCGACTCCTGGATCTGGTGGTAGACCACCTCGGACTCGTACTGCGCGGCGACACCGGCGACAAGGCGCTGCTTCTCGGCCTCGGGGATGCCGAGCCGGTCGTACGTGGACTTGATGTCCTCGGGCAGGTCCTCCCAGCTGGCGGCCTGCTTCTCGGTGGAGCGCACGAAGTACTTGATGTTGTCGAAGTCGATGCCCGACAGGTCCGCGCCCCACCAGGGCATGGGCTTCTTGTCGAACAGACGCAGCGACTTCAGCCGGGTCTTGAGCATCCACTCCGGCTCGTTCTTCAGCGCGGAGATCTCCCGCACGACGGCCTCGGACAGGCCGCGCCTGGCCGTGGCACCTGCGACGTCGGCGTCGTGCCAGCCGTAGGTGTAGTTCCCGATCGAGGCGATGGCCTCGTCCTGGGTCAGCGGCGCCGGGGCCGCGTTGTCGGTCGGTGCACTCATGCTGTCGGTCCTTCCACGGGTGCAGGGCTGGTGGGGGTCTGCGGCTGCGCACCGCCCGCCACGACGGGGCGGGACGGGGCGATGCCGGTCGGGATGTTCGTGGTGCAGACGTGGCCGCCGCCGGCCAGCGTCGCGAGTCGCTGCACGTGCACGCCGAGCAGGTCGGAGAAGGCCCGCGCCTCGGCCTCGCACAGCTGGGGGAACTCGTGGGCGACGTCCTGCACGGGGCAGTGCCCCTGGCACAGCTGCACGGCGGTCGCCCCGGGGACAGGGCGTGCGGTGGCGGCGTAGCCGTCGGCGCTCAGCCCGGTGGCGAGGGCCTGCGTGCGTGCCGCGACGTCCTCCCCCGCTGCCGTGACCGCGGGCAGGTGGCGCGAGGCGAGGTCGAGGACGCGACGCTGCGCGAAACGAGCGACGGCCTCCTCGCCGGCGGTCTCGGTGAGGAATCGCAGGGCCTGGGTGGCGAGCTCGGAATAACGGTGCGCGAGCGCATCCTGACCCTGGTGGGTCACGACGTAGCGACGGGCCGGGCGACCGCGACGGGTGGGCCCGCCCGTCAGTCCCTCGTGCACGCCGATCTGCTCCTGCGACTCCAGGTGCGCGAGGTGCCGCCGGATCCCGGCGGTCGTCAGCTCGAGACGGGCGGCGAGCTCGGCTGCGGTCACGGGTCCGACGGACGCGACGAGGTCGAGCACCCGACGGCGCGTGCCGGCATCCGGGTCGGGGGCCTGGGCGGTCACGGCGTCCGGTCGGGTGCCGCGGGGATCGAGCGTTCCGGGCAGTGCCATGTCGACCACCTCACCCTCGTCCCGTCGTGCACGCATTTGGCAACATCGTTGTTGCCTTATTGGTTCCTGGCAAGCAAGGTCACCCTTCCTCCGACGTGGCGGTCGTCACCACCCCACGGCCGAGCCGCACCTGACGCGCGGTCCGCGGGACCTAGACTCCCTGCGTGCACGACTCCCCTGCCGTCGAGATCAGCGGTCTCGTCAAGCGGTACGACGGCCGGGCCGTCGTCAACGGCCTCGACCTCGTGGCCCACCGCGGGCAGGTCACCGCGGTGCTCGGCCCGAACGGGGCCGGCAAGACCACGACGATCGAGTGCTGCGAAGGCCTGCGCACCCCGGACGAGGGCACCGTCCGCGTCCTGGGACTCGACCCCGTGGCCGACGCCCGGCTCCTGCGCCCCCGGGTCGGCGTGATGCTCCAGGACGGCGGCCTGCCGACCGCGGTGCGCCCCCGCGCGCTGCTCGAGCACCTCTCCCGGATGTACGCCGACCCTCGCTCCCTGGACGAGCTCGACGAACGGCTCGGCCTGGCTGCGTTCGCCCGCACGAGCGTGCGCCGTCTCTCCGGCGGGCAGCGCCAGCGGCTCGCGCTCGCCGCCGCCCTGGTCGGCCGACCCGAGCTGGTCTTCCTCGACGAGCCGAGCGCCGGCATGGACCCGCAGTCCCGGCACGCCGTCTGGGAGCTGGTCCGCGAGCTGCGCGACGACGGCGTGGCCGTCGTGCTGACCACCCACCTCATGGACGAGGCCGAGGACCTCGCCGACCGCGTGCTCGTGGTCGACCACGGTGAGGTCATCGCCGAGGGGACCGTGCGCGAGCTCGTGCAGGACAGCTCGGACCGCACGCTGCGCTTCGAGGCCGCCACCGGCCTCGCCGAGCACGTGCGCACCGCCCTGGGCGACGAGCTCGTCGTCACCGAACCGGCGCCCGGCAGCTACACGGTCACCGGGGCCGTCGACCCCGACGTCGTGGCGCGGCTCGCCGCCGAGGCAGCGACCCGGGACGTCCTGCTCACCCGGCTGACCGTGGGCCGGCGCACGCTCGAGGACGTGTTCCTCGACCTGACGGGACGGAACCTGCGATGAGCGCGACGACCCCACCGACCACCCCGACGCCAGCGCACGCCGGTGCCGCCCCGGGTCGGCGCCGGGTGCTCGCCCAGACCCTGTTCGAGACCCGTGCCATCCTGCGCAACGGGGAACAGCTCCTGCTCGCGATCGTGATCCCCGTCGTCGCGCTCGTCGGTCTGACGCGGGCGACCTTCGTCGAGCTGGACACCGGCGGCGCGTCCCGCATCGACTTCCTCACCCCCGGCGTGCTCGCGCTGGCCGTCATGAGCTCGGCCTTCACCTCCCAGGCGATCGCCACCTCGTTCGACCGCCGCAACGGCGTGCTGCGGCTGCTGGCGACCACACCCCTCGGACGCGGCGGGCTGCTGGCCGGCAAGGTCCTCGGCGTGCTGCTCGTCGAGGTCGTCCAGGTCACCGTCATCACCCTCACGGCCCTGTGGCTCGGCTGGCAGCCGGACCCGGCCGGCACCGTGCCGGCCGTCGTGTCCGTCGTGCTCGGCACGGCCGCATTCACCGCGCTCGCCCTGCTGCTGGCCGGCACGCTGCGCGCCGAGGCGGTGCTCGCGGTCGCCAACCTCGTCTGGCTGCTGCTCGCCGTCGCCGGTGGCGTCGTGCTGCCCGCCGACCAGCTGCCCGGCCCGATGGCGCACCTCGCCCTGCTCCTTCCGTCCGGGGCACTCGGCGAGGCGCTGCGCGAGTCGCTCCTGCACGGCACGCTGCCCGCCTGGTCCGTGGTCGTGCTGCTCGGCTGGACGGCCGCCCTCGGCTGGGGTGCCGGCCGGCTGTTCCGCTGGCACTGACGGCTCGCACCGGCCACCGGCACACCGACCCCTCGCGCCGTCAGCATGCGCCGACGCCGCGCGCCGTAGGCTGGCCGGGTGAGCGCCGCACCGCCCAGCCCGACGACCAGCACGCCTGCGCCGACCGTCGCACCCGGCGGGCTCGCCCGCTGGACGCACGCGGCCCTCGTGGCGAACCTCGCCGCCCAGATCCTCATCATCGGCACGGGCGGTGCGGTCCGGCTGACCGGCTCGGGCCTGGGGTGCTCCACCTGGCCGCAGTGCGAGCCCGGCGAGTTCACGCCCCGGCTGCACGACGCGGCCACGATCCACCCGTTCATCGAGTTCGGGAACCGGACGCTGACGGGCGTGCTGACCGTCGTCGCCCTGGCGGTGGCCGTGCTCGTCTGGCGGGAGCGGACCCGCAGCAGGTCCTTCCGGGTGCTCGGGCTCGTCCCGCTGCTCGGCGTGCTCGTGCAGGCCGTGCTCGGCGGCATCACCGTGCTCGTCGACCTGCATCCCGCCGTGGTCGGTTCGCACATGTTCATCTCGATGGGTCTGGTCGCCGTCTCGACGGTGCTCGTGGTGCGCTGGGGCGAGCTCGACGGCCCCGCGCGGCCCCTCGTGCCGGAGCGCGTGGTCCGACTCGGGCAGCTCCTCGCGGTTCTCGGTGTCGCGGTCGTCGCGCTCGGCATCGTGACGACCGGCGCGGGTCCGCACTCGGGCGACAACGAGGTGGGCTACCGGTTCGCCCTCGACCCGTACCTGGTCGCCAAGGTGCACGCGCTGTCGGTGTGGGCGTTCGTGCTCGTGCTGGCCGCGCTCCTGGTGAGCCTGCGGACCGGCCCCCGCCGGGCGCGACGCGCCGCCTTCGTCCTGCTCGCGGTGACGCTGGCGCAGGCGGTCGTCGGCTACGTGCAGTTCTTCACGGGTCTGCCGATCGCCCTGGTCAACCTGCACATGGTCGCAGCCGCCGGGCTGATGGCCGTCGGCACCTGGTTCCTGCTCACCCTGCGGGAGCGGACTCCCGCCGCCGAGAGGTGTGTGTCGTAGGTCACAGGTAGCGTCGCCCGCATGTCTGACGCGATCATCGCGCGTGGCCTCGTCAAGCACTACGGCGGCGTCATCGCGCTCGACGGAGTCGATCTGACGGTTCGGCAGGGCTCGGTGCTCGGCCTGCTGGGACCCAACGGTGCGGGCAAGACGACCATCGTCCGCATCCTCACCACGTTGCTCAAGCCCGACGCCGGCGAGGCGACGGTTGCCGGGGCCGACGTGCGCACCCACCCCGCCGACGTGCGTCGGCGCATCGGCCTGTCCGGCCAGTACGCGGCCGTCGACGAGTACCTCACCGGCTTCGAGAACCTCGACATGATCGGCCGGCTCTACCACCTGGGCGCGGCAAGCTCCCGCGCGCGGGCCCGTCGGCTGCTGTCGGAGTTCCGCCTCGAGGACGCCGCGGACCGGCCGGCACGCACCTACTCCGGCGGCATGCGTCGTCGCCTCGACCTGGCAGGCGCCCTCGTGGCCGACCCTCCGGTGCTCTTCCTCGACGAGCCGACCACAGGCCTCGACCCGCGCGGGCGCACCGACATGTGGGACGTCATCCAACAGCTCGTCGCCGGCGGCACCACGTTGCTGCTCACGACGCAGTACCTTGAGGAGGCCGACCTGCTCGCGGACGAGATCGTCGTCATCGACCACGGCCGGATCATCGCCCAGGGAACTTCCGACGAGCTCAAACGGCAGGTCGGCGGCGAGCGCCTCGAGCTCACGCTCGCCGACGCCACCCGCCTCTCCGAGGTCGAGCAGCTCCTCGCGCCGATCGGCGCGGAGGCCGCGACCATCGACCCCGGCCGCCGATCGTTGCTCATGCCGGTCTCGCACGGCCCCACGAGCCTGGCCGACGCCCTCCGGCTGCTCGACGGGACCGGGATCGGTCTCGACGACATCGGGTTGCGGCGCCCCACCCTCGACGACGTCTTCCTCTCCCTCACCGGGCGCACCACCCAGGAGGAGCAGGAGGCCGATGCAGCCACCGCCAGCACGGCCTCCGGGGGCCGCCGGCACGCCGGCACCACGGACGGAGGTCGGTCATGAGCCTGCCCCACGTGCTCAGCGACGCCACGGTCGTCGCCAAGCGCAACATCATCAAGATCAAGCGGGTCCCCGACCTGCTGGTGTTCACCACGCTCTCGCCGATCATGTTCGTCCTGCTGTTCTCCTACGTCTTCGGCGGCGCGATCGACCAGCAGGGCGGTGGCGACGCCTATCGCGAGTTCCTCATGGCGGGGATCTTCGCGCAGACCGTCATCTTCGGGGCCACGATCACCGGCGCCGGGCTGGCCGAGGACGTCAAGAAGGGCATCATCGACCGCTTCAGGTCCCTGCCGATGGCCCCGTCCGCGGTCCTCACCGGCCGCACGATCTCCGACGTCGTCAACAACGTGATCGTGCTGCTCGTGATGTCCCTCACCGGGCTGCTCGTCGGCTGGCGCATCCACTCCTCGGTGCCCGAGGCGGTCGCGGGCTACGCGCTGCTGCTCGTCTTCGCCTATGCCGTGTCCTGGATCATGGCGTGGGTCGGCATGCTCGTGCCGAGCCCGGAGGTCGTGAACAACGCCTCGTTCATCGTGATCTTCCCGCTCACGTTCGTCGCCAACACGTTCGTGCCGCTCGAGACCCTGCCAGCGCCCCTGCAGACGTTCGCCGAGTGGAACCCGGTGTCGGCCGCCACGCAGTCGGCACGGGAGCTGTTCGGCAACATCCCGCCCGGCGTGCCGGAGCCCACCGCCTGGCCGCTGCAGCACGCCGAGCTCTACACCCTGCTCTGGTCGGCGGCCTTCCTGCTGGTCTTCGTCCCGCTGGCCAACGCCCAGTACCGGGTCTCGACGAGCCGTTGAGCACGGCGTCCACTCATCGCCGGGCCCGCTCCGGCCCATCACCGAGCACGTGCAGGGCGCCGCGCAGGACCGAGCCGGAGCACACGAGGGGCGGGGAGGACGTGAGTCCACACCCGCCCCTCGAGGCGCACCGCCGGCGCGTCAGCCCAGAGCGACCCGCTCGAGCGTCGACCACCCGCGGGCCCGGGCAGCAGCCGCGGCGAGCACACCCGTGACGGTCGTCGGGCTGTGCAGCCGACCGGCCAGGACCGCGTCGACCGCGTCGTCGAGCGGCACCCACACGGGCACCATGAGCGCCTCCTCGTCGGTGCGCTCGAACAGCTCGTGATCCGGCACCGCGCTCAGGTCACGGGCGAGGAACACCACGATGCGCTCGTTGGAGCCGCCCGGCGTCGTGAAGACCTCCACGAGCCGCCACCAGGACGCGGCACGCAGGTCCGCCTCCTCGGCCAGCTCCCGCGCCGCGGCGAGCACGAGCTCCTCACCCTCGACGTCCAGCAGTCCCGCCGGCGGCTCCCACAGGTCGTGCCGCACCGGGTGCCGGTACTGCTGCAGGAGCAGCACCCGGTCCTGCTCGTCGAGCGCGATCACGGCCACCGCGCCGGGGTGGTCGACGAACTCGCGCAGCACCTGGGACTCCCCCAGGTCGACGACCTCGCCGCGCAGGTCCCACACCTTGCCGCGGTGGATGAGGTCACCCTCGACCACCGGGCGCGGCGCGAGACGGTCGACCAGCCAGTCGTCGCTCACGCCCGGCTCACTCGTCATCGGTCCGCTGGGCGAGCGCCGCGCCGATCAGACCGGCGAACAGCGGGTGCGACCGGGTCGGACGGGACTTGAACTCGGGGTGCGCCTGCGTCGAGACGTAGTACGGGTGCACGTCACGCGGCAGCTCGACGAACTCCACGAGGGAACGATCCGGTGACACGCCGGAGATGACCAGCCCGGCCTGCTCGAGCTTGTCGCGGTAGGCGTTGTTCACCTCGTACCGGTGACGGTGCCGCTCGGAGACCCGCGTCGCCCCGTACGCCTCGGCCGTGATGGAACCCTCCGTCAGGACCGCGTCGTACGCACCGAGGCGCATCGTGCCGCCCAGGTCCCCGGCACCGCCGACGATCGCGAGCTGCTCCTCCATGGTCGCGATGACCGGGTGCGCCGGGTCGTCGTCGAACTCGGACGACGAGGCGCCGTCGAGCCCCAGGACCGTGCGGGCGTACTCGATGACCATGCACTGCAGGCCCAGGCAGATGCCGAGCGTGGGCACCTTGTTCTCGCGCGACCACCGCAGCGCACCGAGCTTGCCCTCGATGCCACGCACGCCGAACCCGCCGGGCACGAGCACCGCGTCGACACCCTCGAGCGCGCTCTGCGCCCCCTCGGGCGTCTGGCAGTCGTCCGAGGTGACCCAGCGGATGACGACCTTCGCATCGTGGTGGAACCCGCCGGCGCGCAGCGCCTCGGTGACGGACAGGTAGGCGTCGGGCAGGTCGATGTACTTGCCGACCAACGCGACCTCGACGCGGTGGGCGGGCTGGTGCACACGCTGCAGCAGCTCGTTCCACCCGCTCCAGTCCACGTCACGGAACGGCAGACCCAGCCGCTGCACCACGTAGGCGTCCAGGCCCTCGGCGTGCAGGACGCGCGGGATGTCGTAGATGCTCGGCGCGTCCTTGGCCGTCACCACGCCCTCGACGTCGACGTCGCACATGAGCGCGATCTTCGCCTTGATGCCCTGCGGCACGTCCCGGTCGGCCCGCAGCACGATGGCGTCGGGCTGGATGCCGATGCTGCGCAGCGCGGCCACCGAGTGCTGGGTCGGCTTGGTCTTCAGCTCGCCCGACGGTCCGATGTACGGCACGAGGGACACGTGCAGGAAGAACACGTTGTCGCGGCCGAGGTCGTGGCGCACCTGGCGTGCGGCCTCGAGGAACGGCTGCGACTCGATGTCGCCGACGGTCCCGCCGATCTCGGTGATGATCACGTCGACGTCTTCGCCGGCCTGCGAGCGCATGCGCGACTTGATCTCGTCGGTGATGTGCGGGATCACCTGGACGGTGTCGCCGAGGTACTCCCCGCGACGCTCCTTGGCGATCACCTGGGAGTAGACCTGACCGGTGGTCACGTTGGCCGAGCCGACCAGGTCCACGTCGAGGAACCGCTCGTAGTGGCCGACGTCGAGGTCCGTCTCGGCGCCGTCCTCGGTGACGAAGACCTCACCGTGCTGGAACGGGTTCATGGTGCCGGGATCCACGTTGAGGTACGGGTCCAGCTTCTGCATCGTGACCCGCAGGCCACGGGAGCGAAGGAGTCGACCGAGGCTGCTGGCGGTCAATCCCTTACCGAGAGAGGACGCCACCCCCCCGGTGACGAAGATGTGCCGGGTCGAGATGTCCGACCGCCCGGAGGATCGATGCGCGCGCTCTGTCACGGACTTCCACCCTACCCGAGGTCGGACGAGCGGTCGTCACGCCGCACGGGTGAGTCACGCCACGTCGGCTGGGCCGGTCGCTGGTCGACCCGCACCAGGTCGCGCACCGTGCCGCCGTCCAACGCCAGGAGTGCCGCCGCCACCACGAGCGCCGCGAGCACACCGCCGCCGGCGCCCGCGCCGATCGCGGACGCCCAGCCGTGCCCGCTGAGCGAGAGCACCGAGTCGGTCACCCACCGACCGATGGCGGCGCCGAGCACCCCCGCGGCCACCAGCACGAACACCGTGCGCAGCAGGCCGTCGAGCGAGCGCGGACCTGCGGCGCGGCGCAACGCCACGAGCGTCGCCACCCCACCGAGCAACATCCCGATCGAGCTCGCCCCGCCGAGGAGGACCAGGGTGCTCGGTGCGTCCGGTGCGCTCGGCACCAGCCATGCGCCGAGCGCGATGGCCGCGAGCGCGGCGCCGACCCACCCGACGGCGGTCGAGGCGACCGCCAGGCGCCCCCTTTCGAGGGCGTACAACGACCGCGAGCCGTGGAAGACGACCGCGAAGCCGAGCAGGCCGGGCAGCATCCAGCTCAGGGTCGGTGCCATCGCCGCGACGAGCTCCGGGGACCGCCCCTGGTTGAGCTTGAGGAAGAGGTCGGCGACCGCCGGCGCGGCGGCGGCCAACGCCGCGGCACCGATCGCCGCGGCAGCCAGCACCGCGCGCGTCGTCCGCGAGGCGAGATGAGCGAAGCCGGCCCTGTCTCCCTCGGAGGCCCGTGACGCCATGCGCGGGAAGGTCGCGGTCGCCAGGGGCACGACCAGCACCGCGTACGGGAGCAGGTAGACCGCCTGGGTCCACAGGAACACGGAATACGTGCCCTCGTCACCGCGCGCGAACGCGACCTTCATCGTCACGAGAACCGAGAGCTGCTGGGCGAGCACCGCACCGACACCGGCGAACGCGAGGGACCGCACCCGCCTGCCGACGCCGTCGGGGAACCGGAGCGTCGGCCGCAGCCGCACCCCCAGCCGCCGCACCGGGACCAGCATCGGGAAGCACATCGCCGCGACACCCGCGGTCGTACCCCAGGCCAACCAGCTCAGGGCACCGGGCTCCAGGGCGCCCGAGTCGTCCTGCTCGCCGTGCGCGAGGCTCCCGTACACGAGGTAGGCGACGATGACGACCACCGAGGACAGGATCGGTGCGAAGGCCGGCCAGAAGAACTTGCGGTGCGCCTGCAGCACCCCGTACAGCAGCACGGTCGTCCCGTAGATCGGCACCTGCACCGCGAAGACCAGGACGAAGAACTGCACGAGAGCGACCTGGCTCGGGTCCGGGTCCCGCAGCAGCAGAGGTCCGACCAGACCCGAGACCGCAGCCAGCAGCAGACCCAGCGGGACCAGCACGAGCAACGTCCACCCGAGCGTGGCCGAGGCGGTCGCATCGACGGTCCGTCGGTCCCTGGCGGCGATCGGCCCGACGAGCACCGGCACGATCGCTCCCGCGAGCGCCCCACCGGCCGCGACCTCGAACAGCACGTTGGGCAGGGTGTTGGCCGCGTTGTACGCCCCACCGATCGCCCCGGAACCCAGCGCGTGCGCCTGCACGCCCCACCGGGCGAAGCCGAGCAGTCGGCTGACGACCGTGACGCCCGCGATCATCGCCGCAGCACCGGCCAGCCCACCGAGCACCTGTCCGGCCCGCCGCACGAGCGCCGGGCTCACCGGTGCCTCACCGACCTGCGGGTTCGACGGGTCGACGCCCCCAGGCGTCGATGTCGCGGAGCACCGGGGTGCGCTCGATCACCCGGGTGAAACTGACCTTCTCGCTGATCACCGTCAGGGCGACCACACCGGCCAGCAGCGTCAGGCGCACGCCACGCGGTGCCGCGAGGACCACCGCCGTACCGAGTGCGGCCCCGAGTGCGTTCGCTCCGCCGTCACCGAGCATGTCGGCCTCGTCGAGGTCCTGGTCGAGCGCCGCGGCTCCCGCCCCGAGCACCGCGCAGGCCGCACCGGCTCCCGACCCGGCCTGGCCGCCGCCGACCGCCAGGGGCGCCGCGACCATCGCGCTCGCCTTGAGGGCACGTCCCGGCCTCAGGTCGAGCAGGTTGACGAGGTTGGCGCTCGTGGCGATCAGGGCACCGGACGCGAGCACGTCGGCGGTCCAGGCTCCCGGCCCGACCACCGCTCCACCGCGCCGACGCGGTGTCGCGAGCGCGGCGGCGACCAGCGCCCCGGCGCCGATGCCGAGGACCTTGAGGCCCCCGGTGGTGAGCTCGCCGTGGGCGAGGGCGCCGAGGTGACCGCGCAGGCCCTTCCGGCGGCTGCTCACGTCCTCGGCCAGGTCGTCCACGACGCCGAACACCGCTGCCGAGCTCGTCGCGACGCCCAGGGCCCACGCACCGCGCACGGACGGTGCACCGACGAGCGACCCGGCGAGCACCCCCGCCGCGACCGCAGGGCCCTCGAGCATCGAGACGGGCTCACCTCGGTGGTTCGTCCGCGTCCAGCGGGCGGCGCCGCCCGGCGCCTGACCGTCGAGCAGACCGCGCACGACGGCGGTCGTCGTCCCGGCCGCGAGGAACGCGAGACCGCGACGCCACGAGCCGACGCTCACCCCTGACTCTCCGTGGCGTTGTCCAGCGGCAGGTCCGGCGTGCGGTCGACCGGGTCGAGCACGACCTGCGGCGGGAGGACCTCCTCCTCATCACCGAACCCGTAGTGACCCACCGTGCCGTCGATCGCGGCCGCGAGCGCCAGCGGCACGCTGACCTGGCCGACCACCGTGTGCGCACCCGAGACCGTGGTCACGACCTGTGCCAGGTCGTCGTCGGCCAGCAGCGCGTCGATCACCGTGCCGGTGCCGCGCGGGCCGTCGGCCAGCACCACGCCCTCCGAGTAGGTCGCCGCCGCCTGGAGCACGGCTGCGTCGGCGGTGAGCACCGCGGCGACGGGGCTGGCACTCGGGCTCGCCTCGCCGTCCGCGGCCTCCTCCGACGGCGGGGCGAGGACGACGATCGCGTCGGCGGGCGCCTCGACGTCGTCCTCGAACGTCACCAACGGCGTGTCACCCGTGCTCAGGAACTCCAGCAGGGTGGCGGCGTCGGAGGACAGGCTGTTCGGCGACGCGGTGTCGGCACGCGTGAGCCCCTGCACCAGGGCGGCCGCGAGGTCCGTCTCCAACCCCGCGTCGGCCTCCGGCGCAGGGTCGAGGTACGAGACGAGGTTTGCGCTCAGCGCCAGGCGGAACGCCCGCAGGTCCTCGTCGGACCACGCGTCGTTGAGCGTGACGTGCGCGCTGACGCTCGCACCGGCCTGCACGATCCGGTCGTCGATCGCGGTCCGCTCGTCCTCGGGGACCTCGCCCAGGGCGATGACGGCGACCCGACGGTCTGCGAGCGCCCCCTCCAGCAGCTGGGGTGCGGAGGCGTCGACGAAGGCCGTCACCTGGCCGAGGTCCTGCTGGCTCATGTCGAGCTCGGCGCGCAGCGTGTCCTTCTCAGCACGCAGCTGCTCCACCTGCCCGGTCAGGGTGTCGCCGATGGTCTGCTCGAGCGGACCGGCCCCCAGGGCGATGCCGACCGCGAGGGCCAGGAACACCGAGATGAGGGAGACGATGTGGTAACGGAAGTCGATCACAGTGAGAGCTCTCGGTCGCGGACCGGGACGGTCCAGTTCGGGTTCAGGTCGCCGGCACGGGCCGGTGCGGCGGGCGTCACGACAGCCAGCCGAACAGCCCGCTGACCCACGAGGTGAAGTCGTCGATCCGTGCCCCGATGAGGGCGAGGAGCGTCTGGCCGGCCGCGGTCGAGGCGAGCGCGACACCCAGCGCCAGCAGGCCCGCCAGGACGAGCAGCGTCAGCTGCACGTTCGAGATGCGGTGCCGGTAGAGACGGGAGACGCCCTTGGCGTCGACCAGCTTGCTGCCGATGCGCAGCCGGGTGAGGAACGTGCTCGCCATGCCCGAGCGCCCCTTGTCGAGGAACTCGACGAGCGTGGCGTGCGTCCCGACCGCGACGATCAGCTCGGCGCCCTTGTCGTCGGCGAGCAGCATCGCGACGTCCTCGCTCGTGCCCGTCGCGGGGAAGACCACGTGCGCCACGCCCAGCTGCTCCACCCGCGCCAGACCCGGCGCCCGACCGTCACGGTAGGCGTGCACGACGACCTCGGCCCCGCACATGAGCGCGCGGTCGGAGACGGAGTCCATGTCACCGACGATCAGGTCGGGCTTCCACCCGGCCTCGAGGATCGCGTCGGCACCGCCGTCGACACCGATGAGCACCGGGCGGTACTCACGGATGTACGGCCGCAGCGTGACGAGGTCCTCCTTGTAGTGGTAGCCCCGCACCACGATGAGGACCTGCCGACCGTCGATGACCGTGCTGATCGGGGGCACCCCGATCCCGTCGAGCAGCAGGTCACGCTCGCGCCGCAGGTAGTCCATCGTGTTGGCCGCGAACGACTCGAGCTGCACGGACAGGCCCGCGCGCGCCTCCTCGGTCGAGGTGGCCACGGTCTCGGGCGTCTGGGTGACCCCCTCGGCGACGAGCGTCTCGCCGTCGTACACGCAGCCGTCGACCACGCGCAGCACGTGACCGTCCGGCACCGTCATCACGTCCGGACCGAGGTCGTCGACGAGCGGCACACCACCCGAGACGAGGATGTCAGGGCCGAGGTTCGGGTACCGGCCGGACGTCGAACGTGCCGCGTTCAGGACGGCGGCCGGCGCGCACGCCAGCAGCGCCTCGGCAGAGACACGATCGAGGTCCAGGTGGTCGATGACCGCGACGTCACCGGGACGAAGACGCTTGGTCAGCGCCTTCGTCCGGGGGTCGACGCGCGCAGGACCGACCAGTCCGGTGCTGTCAGGTTCGGGGGCACGCTTGCGCAGAGAGACTCTCATCGGGCCTCATCGTCCCACGTCGGACAGGGCCAGAAGCTCGGCCGCGTGCGCGTGCGCCGCCTCCGAGTCCTCCTGGCCCGAGAGCATGCGCGCCAGCTCGCGCACCCGGTCCGGCCCGCGGACCGTTCTCACGTCGGACTCCGTCACCACGTCGACGCCGTCCGAGGTGGACTTCGTCACCACGAGGTGCTGGTCCGCGAAGGCGGCCACCTGCGCGAGGTGCGTCACGACGAGGACCTGCGTGCCACGTGCGAGCGCGGCCAGTCGTCGACCGACCTCGATGGCCGCCCGACCACCGACACCGGCGTCGACCTCGTCGAACACGAAGGTCCCCGGGGTCGCCGAGCCGGGCTCGGAGGCGAGGGCGACCTCGAGTGCGAGCATCACGCGCGAGAGCTCACCTCCGGAGGCGCCCTTGCCGAGGGGCCGGGCAGGCGCACCGGCGTGGGCCACGAGCAGCATCTCGACGCGGTCCAGCCCGTGCGGCCCGGGTTCCTCGAGCCCGTCGACGTCGATCTGCAGCGACGCACCCGCCATGGCCAGCCCGGCGAGCTCGGCCGAGACGATCTCCGCGAGCCGCTGCGCCGCGCGTGTGCGACGCTCGTGAACCTGGCCGCCGAGGGCCGTCAGCTGCTCGGTGAGCTCGGCGACACGCAGCTGCAGGGCTCCGGTCCGCTCGTCCCCGCCGTCGAGGTCGAGGAGCCGACGGCCCGCCTCGTCCGCCCAGGCGAGCACCTGCGCGACGTCCGCGCCGTAGCTGCGGGTGAGCGTGGCCAGCTCGGCCCGCCGCCGCTGAGCGGTGTCGAGCCGGACCGGGTCGGCCTGCAGGTCCTCGAGGTACCCGGACAGCTCGGTGGCGACGTCCGCGAGGAGGTAGCCCGCTTCGGCCACACGTCCGGCGAGCGACGCGAGCGCCGGGTCGTGCTCGCCGACCTGCTCGAGCAGGCGACGCGCATGCTCCACGGCGGTCGTCGCGGCTCCTTCGGCCTCGACCGCGTCGACGTCGCCCGAGAGCGCGAGGTGCGCACCCGAGGCGGCGGCGCGCAGGTCCTCGGCGTGGGCCAGCCGCTCGACCTCCTCGGCCAGCTCGACGTCCTCGAGCGGCTGCGGGTCGATCCGCTCGACCTCGGCGAGCCCGAGGCGCAGCAGCTCGGCCTCACGCGCGAGCTCCTGGGCACGAGCCGTGCGGTCCTCCAGCTCGGCCTGCACCCGGATGCGCTCGGCCCACGTCGAGCGGTACAGGTCGAGCACCGCGCGGTGCTCCGCCCCGGCGAACGTGTCCAGCGCCTCGCGTTGACGGGACGGCGAGCGCAGCCGTGCCTGGTCCGTCTGGCCGTGCACCGTCACGAGCTCGGCGGCCAGCTCGCCCAGCACGGTCTGCGGGACGGAGCGCCCCCCGACGAACGCACGCGATCGCCCCTGCGCGTCGGGGCCGGAGGCGGTCACCGTCCGCAGCAGCACGAGGCTGCCGTCGTCGTCGAGCGCAGCCCCGGCCTCCTCGGCCCGTGCGGCGACCGCGGTGCCGGCGACCCCGGTCACCCGGCCTTCGACCACGGCAGAAGGCGCCCCGAGCCTGACGGTTCCCGGGTCGGCCTTGACACCGAGCAGCAGGGACAGGGCTGTGAGGACCATGGTCTTCCCGGCGCCCGTCTCGCCCGTGAGCACCGTCAGCCCGGGACCGAGGGGCACGTGCGCCCGCCCGATCACCCCGAGGTTCTCGATCCGGATCTCCTCGATCACGGCGACTCCTCCTCCGCGGTGGTTCCCGTGGCCGGGGTCACGCGCGGGACCACCCGATCGGCTCCATGCCGGGGGTGTCCGCGCCAGCCCTCGACCGGCAGCCCGAACTTGTGCACCAGCCGTGTCGTGAACGGTGCCGGCGTCAGACGGGCGAACCGCACCGGCACGGGGCTACGCCGCACCTCGACACGCGAGCCTGGCGGGACGTCGAGCCGACGTCGGCCGTCGCACGTGACGACCCCCCCTGCGGGCGAACGTTCGATGACCTCGACGGCCAGGACGCTGCGCGGGCCGACCACGAGGGGGCGGGCGAACAGCGCGTGCGCCGAGATGGGCACGAGGATCATCCCGTCCACGTCCGGCCACACGACGGGCCCGCCGGCTGAGAACGCGTGCGCGGTCGAACCGGTCGCGGTCGCCATCACCACGCCGTCGCAACCGAAGGACGACAACGGCCGCCCGTCGACCTCGACGATGACCTCGAGCATGCGCGATCGCTCGCCCTTCTCGAGCGCCGCCTCGTTGAGGGCCCACCCGGTCCGGACCGAACCGTCGGGGGCCTGCACGCGCAGGTCGAGCGTGCCGCGCTCCTCGATGACGAAGTCCCCGGCCGTCAACCGGCGGACCGCCTCGCCGACATCGTCCCGCTCGGCCTCCGCGAGGAAGCCGACGTGACCGAGGTTGACGCCGAGCAGCGGCACCCGTGACCCGCGCGTGAGCTCGGCGGCGCGCAGCACCGTGCCGTCACCACCGAGCACGACGGCCAGGTCGAACGGCGGGAGCGAGGCCGGGTCGCCGTCCTCGGGCGCGAGGACCGGCTCCACACCGGCGCGCTCGAGCTCGCGGACAGCCTCGGCCGTCGCCTGGACAGCCTCCTCCCGACCGCTGTGGGTCACCACGACGGCACGACGCGTCATGCGGCCCCTCCCCGCACGACCGCTTCGATGCGTGCCACGGGCACACCCTCCTCATCGTCGTCCGTGAGGCCGCCGGGGTCGACGACCTCCGGGCCGCCCGCGCCGGAGCGCGACAGCCACAGGAAGTACTCCACGTTGCCGCTCGGGCCCGGCAGCGGGCTGCGCACGACGTCGCGCACCCTCAGGCCGTGCTCGACCGCACAGCGGGCCACGGCCGTGACCGCTCCGGCCCGCAGACCCGCGTCGCGCACGACACCGGTCGCGCCGAGCCGGTCGCGCCCCACCTCGAACTGCGGCTTGACCATGACCAGCAGGTCGGAGCTCGCCGAGGCGACCTGGGCGAGGGCCGGCAGCACGAGCGTCAGCGAGATGAACGACAGGTCGGCGACCACGAGCCCCGGCCGCGGTTCCACGTCGCCCGCGCGCAGGGCCCGCACGTTGACGCCGTCACGCACCTCGACTCGCGGATCCTCTCGCAACCGGGGGACGAGCTGGTCGTGCCCGACGTCGACCGCGACCACGTGCTGTGCCCCACGCCGCAGGAGCACGTCGGTGAACCCGCCCGTGCTTGCCCCGGCGTCGAGGCAGACGCGCCCGCGGACCTGAGGGCCCCGGGCCCCGAGCTCGTCGAGGGCGCCTGCGAGCTTGTGGCCCGCGCGGGACGCGTAGCCGGGATCGTCGACGTCCTCCGCGACGGCCAGCGCGTCCAGCGGGCCGACCTGGGCCGAGGCACGCCCCACGACCGATCCGTCGACGCTGACCCGCCCGGAGGAGATCAGGTCCGCCGCGTGGCCGCGCGATCGTGCCAGCCCGCGACGCACGAGCTCACTGTCCACCCGTGCGCTCACGACGGGTCAGCCCTCCGCGTCGGCGAGCCGGTCCTGCAGGGACCCGTGCACTGCGTCGAACGCCGCGACGTGCTCCCGCAGCGGCAGCTCGTCGAGGCCTCCCAGCGTCGCCAGCGCCTGGTCGACCGCCGCGTCGCCGGTCCCGTCAGCCGAGGGGTCTCCCCCCGACCGCGACAGGGCGCTCTCGTCGACCTGCTCCACCTCGCCACCGACCTTCCCGATGCGCCACGGCCGACGCCCGGTCCGTGCCACGACCACGCTACCTGCTGCCACCCACCCGCCTGCGGATGCCCACAGGCGGGTGGGCCGGAGCGCTCGTGCGGATCTCCCGGCGCCGGACTGCGGAGGGCGCCCCTGCGCTGTCCCCGTCGAGCCGGCCTCGTCAGCCGCCGATCGCCGCCGGGACGACCAGCTCGGGAACGCTCGAACCGTCGACCCGTTCGCCGCGGTCGACCGCGTCCCACGCGGCCGCGCACGCGACGCGCACCACGTCCAGGAGCTGCGACGCGCTGTCGCGCGGTCCGTCGAGCTGCAGGGCACCGTCGACCACGCGCGCGGAACCGGACCGGCAGGTCCACCACCCGTGCGCCGCGGGCACCGGTTCGGGGTGCGGCTCGAGCAGGCTGCGCAGGTCGGCACCGATGTAGTGCGGGCGCTCACCGGGCTGTGCGAGCACGTCGTCCCGCGCCGAGCTGACGCCCGTCAGCACGTGCAGACCGGCGAACCCGCCCGCGCGTGCCCCTGCGAGGTCGGTGTCGAGCCGGTCCCCGACCACCAGGACCTCGCGCGCGCCGGCCCTCTCGACGGCCATGTGGTACATCGCCGGCGAGGGCTTCCCCGCGCTGTCGGGCGTGACACCGGTCGCCGCCCGCACCGCCCCCACGAGCGAGCCGTTCCCGGGTGCCATCCCCCGGGCGGTCGGCAGGCTCAGGTCCAGGTTCGAGGCCACGTACCAGGCGCCGCGCTCGACCGCGTAGGCGGCCTCGGCCAGCTGCGCCCAGCCCACCTCGGGGGCGAACCCCTGGACGACCGCGTCCGGCGCGTCATCGGCGGACGTGACCACCACGAAGCCCGCGGCCCGCACGGCAGTCACCAGCCCGGCTCCTCCGACCACCAGGACGGAGGAGCCGGGGGCGAGCCGGTCGGCCAGGAGACGTGCGGCTGCCTGGGCAGCCGTCATGACCTCCTCGGGCTCGGTCGGGATACCCAGCCCCGACAGCTGGCTCGCCACCGACTCCGGCTCGCGCGAGGCGTTGTTGGTGACGAACACCAGCCGCATGCCGAGCGCTCGCGCACCCCCGAGCCCGGTGGACGCGCCGTCGATCGGCTCGTGCCCCCGGTACGCGACACCGTCGAGGTCGACGAGCGCCAGGTCGTAGCGCGCAGCGAGCGGGACGTCGGACCCGATCAACCCCGCTGCGGTCATCGCTCGTCCCCCTCCACCTCGTCGGCCTCGGCCTCGGGCGCCGTCGGCGCGGCCTCGACGTCGGACTCGTCCACCTCCGGCTCGGCGTCGGCGTCGGGCGCGTGGACCTCGTCGACGTGGCCGGCCTGCTCCACGTCCCCGTCGGCCTCGACCTCGACCTCGACGGAACCGTCCGGCTCGTCGGTGTCCTCCGCCTCGTCTGCCAGGTCGAACACGACGACCTCGTCCTCCTCCTCGACGTCACCGGCGGCCTCGGCGAGCTGGCTCGCCGAGTACGGCGCGAGCTCGGCCTGCGCCTCGTCACCGCGGCCCGCGGCCTCGAGCGCGACCGCGCGGGCCTGCGCCACGCGGATCTGCTGCACGCCGGTCGCGGCACGCACGACAGGGGTCGCCAGCGTCGCCACGGCAGCCTCGGACTGCCCGAGGTCCAGCCGCGCTCCGCTGACGACCATCGCGAGCTCGACCTGCGCGTCCGGATCGAGCGACGCAGCCTCCGGCTCCTGCGCGAGGGCGAGCGCACGTTCGGGACGTCCCAGACCCCGCTCGCAGTCCGCCATGACGGGCAGGTGCTCCGACGAACCGTTGAGCCGCCGGACCGTGCGCAGCTCGCGCAGCGCCTCGGCGTACCGTCCCGTGCGATAGGCCGCCAGACCGGCTGCCTCACGTACGACGTCGACACGCCCTCCACGGCTCACGGCAGCCTGCGCGTGCTCGTACGCCAGCTCCGGGTCCTCGTCGAGCAGACGCCCCACCATGACCAGGTGACGGCCGACGCGGTCGGCGTTCTCCTTGCTGAGCGTCCGCAGCCTGCCCCGGACATCCCGCGAGAGCTCACCGAACACGACGTCCTCGGGGATCTCCGGCCCCTGCACCCGCTGGTCTTGCGGCGCGCGGGTGGATCGCTCCTCGCCGGAACCGCGAAGCGGCCTGGGCCCACGGGCAGCAGGTCCCGAACCGAAGGACGCGGACCGGTCCGGCGTCCGACGCGACCGATCGTCACCGCGGGCCGGACCCGCGACGCCACGATCAGGACGGTCCGGGCGCGTCCACGCGGATGTGCCGTCGCGCGCCTCCCGCGCCTGCCACGCGGCCGCCGGTCGTCCCGATCCCTGGTCACGACCGCGAGACGGCGTCCGAACGTCACCGTCGCGTCCGCTTGCAGGACGAGCAGGGCGGTCACCGGCAGGGCGTGCTCCGCGGGCGCGATCGTCCGTCCCGTAGGCCGGTCGCCCGCCGGGCTCGAATCCACCGCGGGAGCCGCCACGGCTCCCACCCGCGTCGCCGCCGCGTGCGTCCGGACGGCCCGCGCGACCGGCGCCTCCCGAACGGGCGCCGTTCGCGTCGCCGGACCGCCCGTACTCGCCGGGTCCCGTGCGACGAGGAGCGCCAGAGGTGTCCTCACCCCGACGCGGACCAGCTCCGCGCGCGCCGGAGGGCCGCTCGGACCAGCCGCGAGCACTCGCGCCGCCGCGCTCGTCCGGACGGCTCGACCGCTCCGGACGGCCAGCACCATACGGACGATCGGTTCCCGGACCTGAACGACCGGTGCGCTCCGAACGATCGGGGCGCGAACGATCCGAGCGATCGGGACCAGAACGGTCGGAGAACCCCCCGGGCGAACGTCGCTCGTCACCGCGCGACGCAGGAACGGACCCGCGTCCCGCCCCGTAGCCCGCAGAGCGTGCCCCGGCTCCCGAGGGACGCTCCGTCCCGCTGCGGTCCGAGCCGCCCCATGCCCCGCGGGACGCGTCGCGCGCCTGGGACGTCCCCGTCCCCCGCGGACCGCCCGAACGAGGGCCGGTCCACGGCTCACGCTGGTCGGAACCACCGCGACCACCGCGGTCCTCACGCGCCCACGGTCCGCGTGCCTCCCCTGCGATCGGTCGACGACGTGCCGGCGCGTCGTCGCGCCGGCCGGCGCGCGGCCTGTCCGGCTCGCCCCATCCGCTTCCGGCTCGTCGGTCCGCCGTACCCGGACGCTCGCGACGAACGTCTCGCTCCTGCCCCGCCGGAGCGCCCCACGAGCCGCCCCGCGCGCCCGACGACGGCCGGTCGCCGCCGGGCGCTCCCCGCCGCGCAGCCCCGGAGCCACCGCCACTCTGCCACCCGGAGGAACCGCCCTGCGGCCTCCCCGACGAGCTCGGGCCCCGGTACCCGCCGTCCCGCGAGGGACGAGCTTCGCCGGAACCGCCGCGGGTCCCCCCACCGTACGAACGTGTCGCGTCAGGACGCCCCTCGCGAGACGGAGGCGTCGAGCGCCCTCGATCGCCTGCTCCCCGCGGGCCGGAACCGCCCCGGGGGGCGGCGCCTTCGCTGTCACGTCGGGTCCTGCCGTCACGCTCGTCGTCAGGCCTGCGCCCGCGGTACTCGCTGTTCATCTGTGGGTCTCCTCATCGCGGGACGTCCGCGTTCCATGGTCTCATTCCGCGCGCCGCGGTCCCACCCCCGGCCCCGACCCGCGCGGGTGACGCCCCACACAGGTCGTCACCGCGTCGTCGAACCGCAGGCACCCCACCGCGCGCACATCCAGCCGCGTCCGACTGGCCACCCGGGGATACCCCGCGACAGCCCGGAACGTTCGGCCGTGTGCGCTGAGCCGCGGCTCTGCTGGTGACAGGCCCGCATTCACCACGAGGACGATCCTCACAGGGCTGGGCGGTTCTGGGGAAACACGAAGAGCCACCCCTTTTCAGGGATGGCTCTTCGTGAATGGTGTCCGGCGGCGTCCTACTCTCCCACACCCTGGCGAGTGCAGTACCATCGGCGCTGAAGGGCTTAGCTTCCGGGTTCGGAATGGGACCGGGCGTTTCCCCTTCGCTATGACCGCCGTAACGTTGTCGAGTTGTCAAACGGGTTCCCGTTCGTCTCTCGGGAACCGCACAGTGGACGCGTAGCAATGAATGAAGTGGTGAAGTTGTCGGCTTATTAGTACCGGTCAGCTGCGAAGGTCTTTCGTCCCTTCTTCCACATCCGGCCTATCTACCCAGTGGTCTAGCTGGGAGCCTCTCACCCCTCAAGGGGGCATGGAAACCTCATCTTGAAGCAGGCTTCCCGCTTAGATGCTTTCAGCGGTTATCCCTTCCGAACGTAGCTAACCAGCCGTGCTCCTGGCGGAACAACTGGCACACCAGAGGTTCGTCCGTCCCGGTCCTCTCGTACTAGGGACAGCCCTTCTCAAGTTTCCTGCGCGCGCAGCGGATAGGGACCGAACTGTCTCACGACGTTCTAAACCCAGCTCGCGTACCGCTTTAATGGGCGAACAGCCCAACCCTTGGGACCTACTCCAGCCCCAGGATGCGACGAGCCGACATCGAGGTGCCAAACCATGCCGTCGATATGGACTCTTGGGCAAGATCAGCCTGTTATCCCCGGGGTACCTTTTATCCGTTGAGCGACGGCGCTTCCACAAGCCACCGCCGGATCACTAGTTCCGACTTTCGTCCCTGCTCGACCTGTCAGTCTCACAGTCAAGCTCCCTTGTGCACTTGCACTCGCCACCTGATTGCCAACCAGGCTGAGGGAACCTTTGAGCGCCTCCGTTACATTTTAGGAGGCAACCGCCCCAGTTAAACTACCCACCAGGCACTGTCCCTGATCCGGATTACGGACCGAGGTTAGATGTCCAGAGCGACCAGAGTGGTATTTCAACGTTGACTCCACCGACACTGGCGTGCCGGCTTCACAGTCTCCCACCTATCCTACACAAGCCGCACCGAACACCAATACCAAGCTATAGTAAAGGTCCCGGGGTCTTTCCGTCCTGCTGCGCGTAACGAGCATCTTTACTCGTAGTGCAATTTCGCCGAGTTCGCGGTTGAGACAGCGGAGAAGTCGTTACGCCATTCGTGCAGGTCGGAACTTACCCGACAAGGAATTTCGCTACCTTAGGATGGTTATAGTTACCACCGCCGTTTACTGGGGCTTAAATTCTGAGCTTCGCCTTGCGGCTGACCCGTCCTCTTAACCTTCCAGCACCGGGCAGGCGTCAGTCCGTATACATCGTCTTGCGACTTCGCACGGACCTGTGTTTTTAGTAAACAGTCGCTTCTCCCTGGTCTCTGCGGCCCTTCACGCTTCCCCGGGCTAGCCGGTTCACGCTTCAGGCCCCCCTTCTCCCGAAGTTACGGGGGCATTTTGCCGAGTTCCTTAACCACGATTCTCTCGATCGCCTTGGTATTCTCTACCTGACCACCTGAGTCGGTTTGGGGTACGGGCGGCTAGAACCTCGCGTCGAGGCTTTTCTTGGCAGCATAGGATCACCCAATCATCCCGCATACACGGTCACCGTCGGTTCTCAGGCTTCACGAGAGGCGGATTTGCCTACCTCTCACCCTACGACCTTGGACGTGGACTACCATCGCCACGCTGGGCTACCTTCCTGCGTCACCCCTGTTAATACGCTTACCTACTACCGGTTCGGGTCCCGTGCTCCGGAGTGCGGTGTCCCCGAAGGGACGGTGCACACCATCGGACGGTTAGCATCACCGGGCTCGGTATGGGCGGTTCTTCGCCGGTACGGGAATATCAACCCGTTGTCCATCGACTACGCCTGTCGGCCTCGCCTTAGGTCCCGACTTACCCAGGGCGGATTAGCCTGGCCCTGGAACCCTTGGTCATTCGGCGGACGGGTTTCTCACCCGTCTTTCGCTACTCATGCCTGCATTCTCACTCGTGTGGCGTCCACCGCTGGGTTACCCCGCGACTTCACCCGCCACACGACGCTCCCCTACCCATCCACACGACTGAACCACGAAGGCTTGTCTAATATGTGAATGCCACAGCTTCGGCGGTGTGCTTGAGCCCCGCTACATTGTCGGCGCGGAATCACTTGACCAGTGAGCTATTACGCACTCTTTCAAGGGTGGCTGCTTCTAAGCCAACCTCCTGGTTGTCTGTGCAACTCCACATCCTTTCCCACTTAGCACACGCTTAGGGGCCTTAGCTGGTGGTCTGGGCTGTTTCCCTCTCGACTACGGAGCTTATCCCCCGCAGTCTCACTGCCACGCTCTCACTTACCGGCATTCGGAGTTTGGCTAACGTCAGTAACCTGGTGGGGCCCATCGGCTATCCAGTAGCTCTACCTCCGGCAAGAAACACGTGACGCTGCACCTAAATGCATTTCGGGGAGAACCAGCTATCACGGAGTTTGATTGGCCTTTCACCCCTAACCACAGGTCATCCCCCAGGTTTTCAACCCTGGTGGGTTCGGGCCTCCACGCGGTCTTACCCGCGCTTCACCCTGCCCATGGCTAGATCACTCCGCTTCGGGTCTAGAGCACGCGACTGAGACGCCCTATTCGGACTCGCTTTCGCTACGGCTTCCCCACACGGGTTAACCTTGCCACGTACCACTAACTCGCAGGCTCATTCTTCAAAAGGCACGCTGTCACCCCTGCTAGGGAGGCTCCAACGGATTGTAGGCACACGGTTTCAGGTACTATTTCACTCCCCTCCCGGGGTACTTTTCACCTTTCCCTCACGGTACTTGTCCGCTATCGGTCACCAGGTAGTATTTAGGCTTACACAGTGGTCTGTGCAGATTCACTCCGGGTTTCTCGGGCCCGGAGCTACTTGGGATCCCCTTCGGGAGGCCACGCCATTTCGTCTACGGGGGTACCACCCTCTGTGCCGGGCCTTTCAATGCCCTTCGACTATGACGCGACTTTCTGACTCCCTGCTGAATCGGCAGAATCAGCTGAAAGGTCCCACAACCCCGCGTACGCAACGCCTGCCGGCTTGAACACGTACACGGTTTGGCCTGATCCGCTTTCGCTCGCCACTACTCACGGAATATCTCTTCCTGCCGGTACTGAGATGTTTCACTTCCCGGCGTTCCCTCCACTCACCCTATATATTCAGGTGAGGGTCACACGACATGACTCGTGCGGGGTTTCCCCATTCGGACATCCTCGGATCACGGTTCGTTTGCCAACTCCCCGAGGCTTATCGCAGGCTACAACGTCCTTCTTCGGCTCCTGGTGCCAAGGCATCCACCCTGTGCCCTTATAAACTTGACCACAAAGATCATTCAAAAAGATGCTCGCGTCCACTGTGCAGTTCTCAAGCTACGACCGGCTCCCACCCTCCCCGGCGCCTACCTTCCACCCCACAGGGCACAAGACGGTTCATCCGGACCAGGCGGGCCCGCAGGCCCGAACACCAGAACACCACCCCTCAGGGCGACACCCGGCGCTCAGCCCCGAGACAACAACCACAAAGGCTGTTCCCTCAGGACCCAACAGCGTGCCAGGCCGACCCACCCACCAGCAGACATCCGTTCCCACCCGCACCGAAGCGCGACGTACTAGGAGCTGCCGACAGACAAGCCGGCCGTAGTCGATGTTCCACCCTTGAGCACCACCCCCAGCTCGTTCGGCCAGGGCGTGGGCCTGGACAACTCGCACCCCCCATGACAGGGACTACAGCTGCCAGATGCTCCTTAGAAAGGAGGTGATCCAGCCGCACCTTCCGGTACGGCTACCTTGTTACGACTTAGTCCCAATCGCCAGTCCCACCTTCGACGGCTCCCTCTCTTACGAGTTGGGCCACCGGCTTCGGGTGTTACCGACTTTCGTGACTTGACGGGCGGTGTGTACAAGGCCCGGGAACGTATTCACCGCAGCGTTGCTGATCTGCGATTACTAGCGACTCCGACTTCATGGGGTCGAGTTGCAGACCCCAATCCGAACTGAGACCGGCTTTTTGGGATTCGCTCCACCTTGCGGTATCGCAGCCCTTTGTACCGGCCATTGTAGCATGCGTGAAGCCCAAGACATAAGGGGCATGATGATTTGACGTCATCCCCACCTTCCTCCGAGTTGACCCCGGCAGTCTCCTATGAGTCCCCGGCATGACCCGCTGGCAACATAGGACGAGGGTTGCGCTCGTTGCGGGACTTAACCCAACATCTCACGACACGAGCTGACGACAACCATGCACCACCTGTACACCGACCTTGCGGGGAGCACATCTCTGCACTTTTCCGGTGTATGTCAAGCCTTGGTAAGGTTCTTCGCGTTGCATCGAATTAATCCGCATGCTCCGCCGCTTGTGCGGGCCCCCGTCAATTTCTTTGAGTTTTAGCCTTGCGGCCGTACTCCCCAGGCGGGGCACTTAATGCGTTTGCTGCGGCACGGAACTCGTGGAATGAGCCCCACACCTAGTGCCCAACGTTTACGGCATGGACTACCAGGGTATCTAATCCTGTTCGCTCCCCATGCTTTCGCTCCTCAGCGTCAGTTGCGGCCCAGTGACCTGCCTTCGCCATCGGTGTTCCTCCTGATATCTGCGCATTCCACCGCTACACCAGGAATTCCAGTCACCCCTACCGCACTCTAGTCTGCCCGTACCCACTGCAAGCCCAAGGTTGAGCCTTAGGTTTTCACAGCAGACGCGACAAACCGCCTACGAGCTCTTTACGCCCAATAATTCCGGACAACGCTTGCGCCCTACGTATTACCGCGGCTGCTGGCACGTAGTTAGCCGGCGCTTCTTCTGCAGGTACCGTCACTTGCGCTTCTTCCCTGCTGAAAGAGGTTTACAACCCGAAGGCCGTCATCCCTCACGCGGCGTCGCTGCATCAGGCTTGCGCCCATTGTGCAATATTCCCCACTGCTGCCTCCCGTAGGAGTCTGGGCCGTGTCTCAGTCCCAGTGTGGCCGGTCGCCCTCTCAGGCCGGCTACCCGTCGTCGCCTTGGTAGGCCATCACCCCACCAACAAGCTGATAGGCCGCGAGCCCATCCTTCACCGATAAATCTTTCCAGACGCAACAGATGCCTGTACGTCTCATATCCGGTATTAGACCTCGTTTCCAAGGCTTATCCCAGAGTGAAGGGCAGGTTACTCACGTGTTACTCACCCGTTCGCCACTGATCAGACCAAGCAAGCTTGATCATCACCGTTCGACTTGCATGTGTTAAGCACGCCGCCAGCGTTCGTCCTGAGCCAGAATCAAACTCTCCGTAAATGTCTACATGGCACCCCACCACCGAAGCGGTGAAGCAACCGACACACGAAACGGTCCGAAGACCAATCAGATTCGGCTTCAAAAAGACCCTCTCCCACGGAGGTAGGAAAGAGCCCAATCTCAACCAAGACTCACCACACCCTCACACCCCACCGAAACCGGCAAGACGATCAAGCACGATGAACCATCTTGGCATCGACTACTTGGCACACTGTTGAGTTCTCAAGGAACAGACGCGCATCCGCTGAGGCCTTGCGGCCGGCCCGGAGGCTTTGTCGTTCTCAATCTTAGCAGATCTTCTCGGCTTCTTGTCAATTCGCGTTTCTGCGAGACAATCGCTTTCGTTGATCCCTGCTCTGCGATTCACCGGAGCGAATCTCGAGCGGTTCCGAACCATATCCTATCTTTCGGCTGATCGCATTTCCGCGATCGGTCGACCTCCAGGGGCCCGACCCGCGCCTGTTGGCGAGACGCGAAGAGCGCCTCGTACCAAGCATTCGGGGTTGGTCCGCCTGCCGGGACCAGTCACCCGGGCGAGGCCCGCGGTGTCTGTTCCTCCCTGCCGGGCGAACTCCGAGAACATTACGCGGGTGTTGCGGCGGGCGCAAATCGCGGCCGGGTGACTCCTGTCGCCGGCCGTCCCGAGCCCGTGCCGCGCACCGGACGGACCACCCATGGGCCCTGCCGGGTGCCCGGCGACGGAGGCACGGGCACCCGGCAGGCGAGGCCGATCAGGCCTCGGAGTCGACCACGGCCAGCGTGCGCTTGCCGCGGCGGAGCACCGCCCAGCGACCGTGCAGCAGGTCGTCGGCGCCGAGCACCGCGTCCTCGCCGGCGACCCGCTCGTTGTTGACCGACGCGCCGCCCTCACCGATCGCCCGCCGTGCCTCCGCCTTGCTGCGGACGACACCCGTCGCGGCGAGCAGGTCGGAGATGAGGTCCCCCGGGGCCCCCGCTGCGCGGGGCAGCTCCGCGACGGCTGCGGCGAGCGTCGAGGGGTCCAGCTCGCTCAACGAGCCGCGGCCGAACAGCGCGCGGCTCGCCGCCACCACCTTGTCGGCCGCATCGACGCCGTGGACCAACGACGTGATGTCGTGCGCGAGCACCCGCTGGGCCTCGCGCGCAGCGGGTCGCTCGCGCACGGCCTCGGCGAGCTCCTCGATCTGCTCCTGGGTGCGGAAGGTGAAGACCTTCAGGTAGCGGACCACATCGGCGTCCTCGGCGTTGAGCCAGAACTGGTAGAAGGCGTAAGGGCTCGTCATCTGCGGGTCCAGCCAGACCGTGCCCGTCTCCGTCTTGCCGAACTTGGTGCCGTCGGCCTTCGTGATGAGCGGGGTCGTGACCGCGTGCGCCGTGGTGCCCTCGACCTTCCGGATCAGCTCGACACCGGAGAGCAGGTTGCCCCACTGGTCGTTGCCGCCCGTCTGCAGGCTCACGCCGTACCTGCGGTGCAGCTCCAGGAAGTCCATGCCCTGCAGGATCTGGTAGCTGAACTCCGTGAAGCTGATGCCCTGGTCGCTGTTGAGCCGACGCGCCACGGTGTCCTTGGCCAGCATCGTGCCCAGGCGGTAGTGCTGACCCACGTCCCGCAGGAAGTCGATCGCGGACAGCGACGCCGTCCAGTCAAGGTTGTTCACCATCGTGGCCGGGTTCGGGCCGTCGAAGCGCAGGAGCGGTGCGATCTGCGCGTGGATCCGGTCCACCCAGCCCCGGACGACCTCCGGCTCGTTGAGCGTGCGCTCACCGGTCATCTTCGGGTCGCCGATCAGGCCCGTCGCGCCGCCCACCAGACCGAAGGCCCGGTGCCCGGCGTCCTGGAAGCGACGCACGGTGAGGATCTGCACGAGGTTGCCGATGTGCAGGCTCGGCGCGGTCGGGTCGAAGCCGCAGTACAGACCGACCGGACCTGCGTCGAGCGCGGTGCGCAACGCGTCGAGCTCGGTCGACTGCGCGATCAGACCGCGCCAGGCCAGCTCGTCGAGGATGTGGTTCACAGGGAGATCTCCAGGGTGGTGTCGTCGGGCCGCAGCGGCGGCCGCAGGCGTGCGGGTCGCGTCAGGCCGACGTCGTCGCCCCTCGCGGGGCGTCTACCGACGCCGGCGACCGATAGGCGGGCCGGTACGCAGACACGGTGCTCTCGCTCGTCAGCCAGTAGCGCCACGGGTGGGTGCCACCGTCACCGCCCGCGCCCGAGACCCCGACACGCGGTCCGCTGGCGTGCGGGGGGCGGACCGCCTGCTCGCGGCGGTGCAGCACGACGGCGCCACCCGCCTCGGTCAGGTCCGCACCGTTGGCACGCAGGTCCAGGCCGAGGCACACGGCCAGACGCGCGGGGCCGCGCGCGAGCTGACGGTCGGAGTCGACCACACCGACCTGCTCACGGCGGTGGCGCGCCAGGTCGGCGCCCTCGACCACCTCGGCGGCGCGCAGCAGCACCGCTGCAGGTCGACCGGTCGGCTCGGCCACCACGTTCAGGCAGTGGTGCAACCCCAGGTGCCGGTAGACGTACAGGCGACCCGGCTCGGCGAACATCACCGCGTTGCGGGCCGTACGGCCGCGGAACGCATGAGACCCCGGGTCGGTGGCCCCGCCGTAGGCCTCGACCTCGGTCAGCCGGACGGTGACGTCACCCTCGGACGAGCGCGCCGTGACGTAGGCGTCGAGCAGGTTGAGCGCCACCTCGTGCACGTCGCGGGCGTACCAGACGCGCGCCGGCACGGCCATGACGGCACCCGGGGTCGCCGCGTCGGGCACCCCCGGGGGCATCGGCTGCTCGCGGGTCACAGGCCCATCCTGCCGCACCGGCCCCCGGACCCGCCCGGTACGGCCGCGACCTGGTCACGCCGGCGCCCGCGACCGCCGGACCCGCGAGCGCAGGCCACCTCGAGCACCGGAGGTCGCGCGGCGGCACTCCCTCAGGAGGACGTGCCGGTGATGCGGCCCAGGGCGTCGAGACGGACGTCGGCACGCTGCGCGGTCCGCTCGGCGGCGAAGTGCCGGGCCTCGTCCTCCATCCACGTCAACCACTGCGGTCGGGCGCCCTCACCGTCGCGGTCCAGCCCTCGACGCAGGCGCAGGTCTCGTGGCGCCTCGACCCAGACGCGCAGCGAGACGACCGGGTCGCACGCCCGTCGAGCCGCACCGCACCCCTCGAGCACCAGCACCGCCGGGACGGGGACGTCGACCCACTCGGCGAAGGCACCCGTCGGCCAGTCGAAGCGTTGGAACCGGCCCGCGCGACCGCGCCGGACCGGCTCGAGCACCTGGGCCGTCAGGCGTGGCCACAACGAACCCTCAAGCCCGGACCACCCGGCGTAGAGGTCGTCCAGGTGCACGGCCTCGACCGCGCAGCCCTGCGCCCGCAGGTGCTCGGCCAGTCGCGCCGCCGTGGTCGTCTTGCCCGAGCCGGCGGGGCCGTCGATGCAGACGAGCCGGGTGCGACCCAGACGTGGCCGTGAGGCATGCACCCGGTCCGAGAGCACGCCCGGTGTCGCCGCGGCGTCGAGCCCCGCCATGCCGTCTCCTGTCGTCGACTCCCCCGGCGCCCGCCCGTCGAGCGGGACGCCGGGGACCAGTGTGCCGGTCGACGGGCTGGGGGCCGCGGCTCCGGTGCGCCTGAGCTCAGACGCGGAACGCCGACACGAGATCGTCGAGCCGGCCGAAGCCCGAGGACAGCTCGGTCACGACCACGCTCTCCTGCTCGAGCTCACGGGAGGTGGTCGCGGTCGAGTCCGCGACAGAGGACGTCCTGCTCGCGATCTCCCCGACACCCGATGCCGCCTCGGCGACACCCCGGGACATCTCCGCCGTCGTCGCGGTCTGCTCCTCGACCGCCGCCGCGATCGTCGACTGGTAGCTGCTGATCGCCGCGATGATCTCGGTGATCCGGCCGATCGAGTCGACCGCCGCCGTCGTGTCCGCCTGGATCGCGTCGATCCGACGGCCGATCTCCTCGGTCGCCCGGGCTGTCTCCCCCGCGAGCTCCTTGACCTCGCCCGCCACGACCGCGAAGCCCTTGCCCGCCTCGCCCGCGCGTGCCGCCTCGATCGTCGCGTTGAGGGCCAGCAGGTTCGTCTGCTCCGCGATGCTCGTGATCAGCCGCAGCACCGTGCCGATCTGCACGGAGGACTCGCCGAGCCTGCCGACCGTGGCGACCGCCTCACCGGCCACGCCCGAGGCGTCGGCAGCGACCTTGACGGCCTCGCTCGTGCTGCTCGCGATCTCCCGGATCGAGGCACCCATCTGCTCCGCGCCCGCAGCGACGGCCTGTACCGTCACCGAGACCTGACCGGCAGCGGACGCGACCGCCTGCGCCTCCTGCTCCATCCGACCGGAGGTGGAGGTCAGCTCCCGGTTGCCGTCCGCAAGGGCACGGGCACCACCGGACAGGGCGCCGACCTCGTGCGTCACGCCACCCAAGGACGCACGCAGGGCATCCAGACCCGAGTCGAGGGCCCGGCCCGCCACGCCGATCTGGTCGGCGTTGTCCAGGCGCGAACGCACCGTCAGGTCACCGCGCTCGACGGCCAGCGCGACCGTGACCATCCGGTCCAGCTCGCGGGTCATGGAGCGCGACCCGACCCGCGCCAACGAGAACCCGACGACGGCCGCGACGACCGCGAGCACCAGGAGCCAGGTCCGGGTCGAACGGGCCTGCTCCGTGAGCGCGGCGGCATCGCCGGACACGCGGGTCATCGCGTCGATGCCGCGCAGGGCCACGACGACGGTCGTACCGAGCAGGACCACCATCACCGTGGCCAGCATGGCGACCTTGGCGCGCACACCCCGATCGGCGAACCAGCGTTGCACCCCGTTGAGCTCCGCCGAGTACGGCGGGACGTCGGGCTGGGACGGTGTGCGGACGGACGTGCTGCGGGCTGGGATGCCCATCGGTCGCTCCTCGGAGGTCCGGTCGCACCGACGGCTCCCCCACCGATGCTGTTCAGAGCCCGATCGGCTCGTCCGGACCTCCGAGGAGGGGACTCAGGTCCCGGTCCAGGAACGCAGGTCCGCGGCCCGCTGCCCGGCCGCCACCAGCTGCTCGGCCACGCGCGCGGGTGCGGTGCCACCGCTCGCGTCACGGGAGGCCAGCGAACCTTCGACCGAGAGCACCTGGCGGACCGCCGGGGTCAGGTGCTCGGAGACAGCCGCGAGCTCCTCGTCCGTGAGCTCCCACAGCTCGATCGCGGGCTGGTGCTCCTCGCAGGCCCGCACGCACGCACCGGCGACCTCGTGCGCGACCCGGAACGGCACACCCTGCCGGACCAGCCACTCGGCGATGTCGGTGGCCAAGGAGAACCCCTGCGGGGCGAGGGCCGCCATGCGCGCGGTGTCGAACGTGAGCGTGGCGACCATGCCGGCGAACGCGGGCAGCAGGACGGTGAGCTGGTCGACCTGGTCGAAGACCGGCTCCTTGTCCTCCTGCAGGTCACGGTTGTACGCGAGCGGCAGGCCCTTGAGCGTGGTCAGCAGACCCGTGAGGTCACCCACGAGCCGGCCCGCCTTGCCGCGCGCGAGCTCGGCGACGTCCGGGTTCTTCTTCTGCGGCATGATGCTCGACCCCGTGGAGTAGGCGTCGTGCAGCCGCACGAAACCGAACTCCTTGGTCGACCAGAGCACGACCTCCTCGGCCAGCCGCGAGACGTCGACCGCGAGCATGGCGGCCACGAACGCGAACTCGGCCACGACGTCACGCGAGGCCGTGCCGTCGATCGAGTTCTGCACGGGGCCGTCGAAGCCCAGCTCGGCGGCCACCGCGGCCGGGTCGAGGCCGAGCGACGAACCGGCCAGGGCACCCGAACCGTAGGGAGAGAGTGCCGCGCGACGGTCCCAGTCGACCCAGCGCTCGACGTCGCGCAGCAGCGGCCAGGCGTGAGCGAGCAGGTGGTGCGCCAGGAGCACGGGCTGGGCGTGCTGCAGGTGCGTGCGCCCGGGCATCGGCGCGTCGCCTGCCGCCGCGGCCTGCGCGACGAGCGCGTCCACGACGTCGAGGACCAGGCCCGCGAGCGTGCGCGACTGCGTGCGCAGGTACATGCGCACGAGCGTGGCGATCTGGTCGTTGCGCGAGCGGCCCGCACGCAGCTTGCCGCCCAGGTCGGTGCCGGCGCGTTCCAGCAGGCCGCGCTCGAGCGCGGTGTGCACGTCCTCGTCGTCCGGGGTCGGCCCGAACGCACCCGAGGCCACGTCGGATCGCAGCGCCTCGAGGGCGCCGACCATGCGGGCCACCTCGTCGTCCGAGAGCAGCCCGGCGGCGTGCAGGACGTGCGCGTGCGCCACTGAGCCGGTGATGTCGTGGTCCGCGAGGCGCCAGTCGAAGTGCGTCGAGCGGGACAGGTCGGCCAGGGCGGCCGCCGGACCCGAGGCGAACCGCCCGCCCCACAGGGCGAGCGGTCCGGCCTCGGAACCCGACGTGCCGTCAGGCGCGGGGACCTGCTGGTCAGGCACCGGTGATCCCGCCCTGGTCGCCCAGGTCGACGCCGTTGCCGAAGCGCACGTCGCGCGCCGCGGCCAGCTTCGAGCTCAGGCCGTAGATCTCGATGAAGCCCTTGGCCGCGGCCTGGTCGAACGTGTCGCCCGTGTCGTAGGTCGCCAGGTTGAAGTCGTACAGGCTCGCGTCGGAGCGGCGACCCGTGACCGTGGCGCGGCCGCCGTGCAGCACGAGGCGCACGTCGCCCGAGACGTAGCGCTGGGTGTCGTCGACGAACGTGTCGAGCGACTTCTTCAGCGGGGAGAACCACTGGCCGTCGTAGACCAGCTCGGTCCAGCGCTGCTCGACCTGGCGCTTGAAGCGGGCCTGCTCGCGCTCGACGGTGACGTTCTCCAGCTCCTGGTGCGCGGCGATGAGGGCGATCGCACCGGGGGCCTCGTACACCTCACGGGACTTGATGCCCACGAGGCGGTCCTCGACGATGTCGATCCGGCCGACGCCCTGCGCACCCGCACGGCGGTTCATCTCCTGGATCGCCTGCAGGGGCGTGACCGGCACGCCGTCGAGCGCGACCGGGACGCCCTGCTCGAACGTGATGACGACCTCGTCGGCGACCGGCGGGAAGGTCGGGTCGTCGGTGTAGGTGTAGACGTCCTTGGTCGGGGCGTTCCAGATGTCCTCGAGGAAGCCCGTCTCGACGGCGCGGCCCCACACGTTCTGGTCGATCGAGAACGGGTTGTGCTTCGTGGTGGCGATCGGCAGCTTGTGCTTCTCGGCGAACTCGATCGCCTTGTCGCGCGTCAGCGCCAGGTCACGCACGGGGGCCAGGCAGGTCAGGTCGGGCGCCAGCGAGGTGATCCCGACCTCGAAGCGCACCTGGTCGTTGCCCTTGCCGGTGCAGCCGTGGGCCACGGTCGTCGCGCCGAACTGGCGGGCGGCGCGCACCAGGTGCTTGACGATCACCGGACGCGACAGGGCAGAGACCAGCGGGTAGCGGTCCAGGTACATGCCGTTCGCCTTCAGGGCAGGCATGCAGTACTCGGTCGCGAACTCGTCGCGGGCGTCGGCGACGTAGGCCTCGACCGCACCGCAGTCGAGGGCACGCTGACGGATGACCTGCAGGTCCTCGCCGCCCTGGCCGACGTCGACCGCCACGGCGATCACCTCGGCGCCCGTGGCCTCGGCGATCCAGCCGATGCCGACGGAGGTGTCCAGACCGCCGGAGTACGCGAGGACGACGCGCTCAGTCATGGGGTAGCTCTCTCTTCTTCGGTAGGTGGGTTCAGTCTGTCGAAGCCGCCACGTCCGGGCTCGCCGGACACGGCGACGCGGGTCATCCGCTCGCGAGGGCGAGGAAGCGTGCCGCGAGCGCGGCGCCTGCCGCCCCGGCCGGCTCCTCGGTGTCGCGGGCGATCACCAGGATCGTGTCGTCGCCGGCGATCGTGCCGAGCACGGCCGGCAGGATCGAGTGGTCGATCGCCGAGGCGAGGAACTGCGCACCGCCCGGAGGTGTGCGCAGCACCACGAGGTTGCCCGAGGCCTCGGCGGTGACCAGCAGCTCGGCGCACAGCCGGGCGAGCCGGCTCGCGAGGAACTCGGCGTCCGCCCCCGGGGTGGCCGGGACGGAGCCCTCGGAGGGCACGGAGTAGGCCAACGCACCGGACGACATGCGCACCTTCACGGCGCGCAGCTCGACGAGGTCGCGCGAGAGCGTCGCCTGCGTCACCGACACGCCCTCGGCGGCCAGCAGCTCGGCGAGCTCGGCCTGCGAGTGCACCGGGCCGCGCGTGAGCAGCCCCCGGACGAGCGCGTGCCTCGCGGCCTTGGTCGTCGGCGCGGTGGAGGCCGTCGCGTGGGCCGGGGTCGGCGTGCTCACGATCGCTCCAGCACGAACGCCAGCAGGGCCTTCTGGGCGTGCAGGCGGTTCTCGGCCTCGTCCCACACCACCGACTGCGGGCCGTCGAGCACCTCTGCGGTGATCTCCTTGCCCCGGTAGGCGGGCAGGCAGTGCAGCACGATCGCGTCGGGCCGGGCCAGGGCCATCGCGGCCGCGTCCACCCGGAACGGCACGAACGGGGTCTCCCGCTCGGCCGCCTGGTCCTCCTGACCCATCGACACCCAGGTGTCGGTCGCCACGACGTCCGCTCCGGCGACCGCCTCGGCGAGCTCGTGCGTCACCGTCACCGAACCGCCCGTACCCGCCGCGATGCGCGCGGCGTCGGCGACGATCGACGCGTCGGGCAGGTAGCCCTCGGGGGTGCCGATGCGCACGTGCAGGCCCGCTGTCGCCCCGCCGAGCAGGTAGGAGTGCGCCATGTTGTTCGACCCGTCGCCCACGTAGGCGAACGTCTGACCGGCCAGCGCACCCACACCCCCGCGGTGCTGGGCGATCGTCAGCAGGTCCGCGAGGACCTGGCACGGGTGGAAGTCGTCGGTCAGCGCGTTGACCACCGGGACACCGGCCGTGGCCGCCATCTCCTCGATCCGCGACTGGGCGTGCGTGCGCCACACGATCGCGGCGACCTGGCGGCCCAGGACCCGAGCGGTGTCGGCGACGGACTCGCGCGAACCGATCTGGGCGAGCGCCCCGTCGACCGCGAGCGGGTATCCGCCGAGCTCGGCGATCCCGGTGGTGAACGACACCTGGGTGCGCAGCGTCGGCTTGTCGAAGATCACGGCCACCGCACGCGGCCCCGCCAGCGGCGTCCGGATGAACCGGTCGTCGCGGAAGGCAGCGGCGAGCTGGAGGACCTCACGCTGCTCGCGGGGGGTCAGATCGTCGTCACGCAGGAAGTGACGCGCCATCAGGACCCACCCCCCTCGAGGCCGCGGACAGACGAGCCGTCACGCAGGAAGTGACGCGCCATCAGGACCCACTCCCCTCGAGGCCGCGGACAGACGAGCCGTCACGCAGGAAGTGACGCGCCATCAGTGGTCCTCCCCCAGGTCGTGCGGCAGGGCCGCGAGGAAGTCGACGAACACGCCGGCCTGGTCGTCGGTGAGCACGTACGGCGGGGCGAGCCGCAGCGTGGTCGGGGTGCACGGGTTGACGATGAGACCCGCCGCCAGCGCGTCGGATGCGACCTGGGCGGCCACCGGGCGAGCCAGCTCGATGCCGACGAGCAGCCCCTCCCCGCGCACCTCCACGACCAACGGGTGGTGCAGGGCACGCACGCGTTCGCGCAGCCGGGCGCCGAGCGCGGTCACGTGGGCGAGCAGCCCGTCGCGCTCGATCACCGCGATCGTCGCGAGCGCCGCCGCGGCGGCCACCGGGTTGCCGCCGAACGTCGTGCCGTGCTGGCCGCGGTGCAGGAGCGTCGAGGTGCGCTCGCCGTACGTCACGAGCGCGCCGACCGGGAAGCCACCACCGAGGCCCTTGGCGAGCGTGACGGCGTCCGGCACGATGCCGCCGCCGATGGCGGGCTGCTGGTGGGCGAGCCACGTACCGGTCCGGCCCATGCCGGTCTGCACCTCGTCGAGGATCAGCAGGGCACCGTGCTGCGCGGTCAGCTCCCGCGCGAGCGCGAGGTACCCGGTCGGCAGCGGTCGCACACCGGCCTCGCCCTGGATCGGCTCGACGAACAGGGCAGCGACCTGCGCGCCTGTGCCGTCGGCGAACGCCGCCCGGAGCGCGTCGGTGTCGCCGAACGGGAGGAACTCGACCCCGCCGGGCAGCGGCTCGAACGGTTCGCGGTAGGCAGCCTTGGACGTCAGTGCGAGGGCGCCCATGGAGCGGCCGTGGAACGCGCCCTCCAGCGCGAGGATCCGTGGCCGCGCGGGTCCGCCGTTGCGCCGGGCGAGCTTGAAGGCTGCCTCGTTGGCCTCGGTACCGGAGTTGGTGAAGAACACCCGGGAACCCTCGGGGGCGGCGGCCAGCGCGAGGAGGCGTTCGGCCAGGGCGATCTGCGCGGGGCTCGCGAACAGGTTGGACACGTGACCGAGCGTGCCCAGCTGGGCGCTGATCGCCGCGGTCAGCGTGGGGTGCGCGTGCCCGAGGCAGTTCACGGCGATGCCGCCGAGCAGGTCGAGGTAGCGGCGCCCGTCGGCGTCCCACACGTAGGGCCCCTCGCCGCGCACGAGGACCCGCTGCGGCGCACCGAAGGTGTCCATGACGGCGTGCGTGTAGCGGTCCGTCCACTCGGCCACGGAGCCGGCCGTCACGGGGACGGGCACGTTCGCGTCCGTGTCGGCGGTCAGGCGGTGCCGGGCGACCGGGGCGGTCGCCGCGCTCTCGCCTGCGGTCGGGGTCGTCACGATGCCTCCTGCGGGCTGGTCGTCCCGAGGACGGGATGGGCGGGATGGGCGGGATGGACGGAATGGACGGGATGGACGACGGGGATCGGCGCGGTGAACGGCGCGTCGGGAGACTCCTCGTCGGGCAGCACCATCGTGCCGACGCCGTCGGAGGTGAACACCTCGACGAGGATCGAGTGCGCCGAGCGGCCGTCGATGACGTGCGCCCGGCCGACGCCGCCCTCGACGGCCCGCCAGCAGGCCTCCATCTTGGGCCGCATCCCGGCGTCGAGCGACGGCAGGAGGCCCGCCAGCGCGGAGGCCCGGATGCGGCGCACGAGCGAGGACCGGTCGGGCCAGCTCGAGTACAGGCCCTCGACGTCGGTCAGGACGATCAGCTTGCGCGCGCCGAGGGCGACCGCGAGCGCGGCTGCCGCGGTGTCCGCGTTGACGTTGAGCACCTGGGTCGGGTCGTCGATGTCCGGGGCGACGGTCGACACCACGGGGATGCGACCGGCGTCGAGCAGGTCGAGCACCGCACCGGGGTTGACCTGCACGACGTCGCCGACCTGGCCGACGTCCACCTCGACGCCGTCGACGACGACGGTGCGCCGACGGGCCTGGAACAGGCCGCCGTCCTCGCCGGACAGGCCGACGGCGTGCGGTCCGTGCGCGTTGAGCAGGCCGACCAGCTCGCGGGAGACCTGACCGGTGAGGACCATGCGCACGACGTCCATCGCCTCGGGCGTCGTCACGCGCAGACCGCCACGGAACTCGCTGACGATCCCGAGGCGGTCGAGCATGGCGTTGATCTGCGGGCCGCCGCCGTGCACGACGACGGGACGCAGGCCGACCTGCCGGAGGAAGACCATGTCCTCGGCGAACGCGCGCTTGAGGTCGTCGTCGACCATCGCGTTGCCGCCGTACTTGACGACCACGAGCGCCCCGGAGAACTTCTGCAGCCAGGGCAGCGCCTGGACGAGCACCTCGGCCTTCTGGTCGGGACGCAGGTCGGTGCGGGTGTCGAAGACGAAGTCCTCGTGCACGGCCGTCGCGGGCCGCTCGCTGCTGCCGTGCTGGCTCATGTGGAGTACGCGCTGTTCTCGTGGACGTAGTCGTGCGTGAGGTCGTTGGTCCACACGGTGGCGGTGGACGTGCCCGCGTGCAGGTCGATCTCGACGCGCACCTCGCGTGCGGCGGCGAGGTCGACGAGCTCACGCGGTTCGCCGACGCCACCGGCCCGGCAGACCTGGACGCCGTTGATCGACACGTCGAGCAGGGCGGGGTCGAACGGTGCGACCTGCTCGGGCACGGTGCCGGCGGCCGCCAGCACCCGCCCCCAGTTGGGGTCGTTGCCGAAGACGGCGGCCTTGAACAGGTTCGAGCGGGTGACCGCGCGGGCCACGGCGACGGCCGCGTCCTCGCTGGTCGCACGGTGCACGGTGACCGCGATGTCGTGGCTGGCGCCCTCCGCGTCGCCGACGAGCAGGCGCGCCAGCCGTGTGCACACCTCGGTGACGGCCCCGGCGAGGTCGTCGGGGGCGACCTCGACGCCGGACGCGCCCGAGGCGAGCAGCAGGACGGTGTCGTTGGTCGACATGCAGCCGTCGGAGTCGACGCGGTCGAACGTCGAGCGGGTCGCCGCACGCAAGGCGCGGTCGGCGTGCGCCGCGGTGACGACCGCGTCGGTGGTCAGGACCACGAGCATCGTCGCCAGGCCGGGGGCGAGCATGCCCGCACCCTTGGCCATGCCGCCTACGCTCCAGCCGTCGCGCTGCACCGAGACCGACTTGGCGACGGTGTCGGTCGTCATGATCGCCACGGCGGCGTCCGGCCCGCCGTCGGCGGACAGCCCGGCCGCGGCGGCGTCGGCACCGGCGAGCAGCAGGTCCATCGGCAGCCGCTCGCCGATGAGCCCGGTGGAGCACACGAGGACGTCGCCGGCCGACACGGCGAGGGCGTTCGCCACGTGCTCGGCGGTGCGATGGGTGTCGGCGAAGCCCTCCGGGCCGGTGCACGCGTTGGCGCCGCCGGAGTTGAGCACGACCGCCGAGGCGATGCCGTCGGTGACCGCCTGCCGCGACCACACCACGGGGGCGGCCACCACACGGTTCGAGGTGAAGACGCCGGCGGCCACCTGCAGCGGGCCGTCGTTGACGACGAGCGCGAGGTCGGGCCGGCCGGAGGCCTTGAGCCCGGCGGTCACGCCCGTGGCACGGAAGCCGGCGGGGGCGGTCACACCCTGGTCGGCGGGGCGGGCGGGGACGGTGACGGTGCTCACGGTGCTCACGGGGCGACCCCCTCGGTCGGCAGGCCGAGCGTCTCGGGCAGGCCGAGCGCCAGGTTGAGGGACTGCACGGCGGCGCCCGCCGTGCCCTTGACGAGGTTGTCGAGCGCGGTCACGGTCACGACGCGCCCGGCGGCGGCGTCGACCGCGACCTGCACGAGTGCGGTGTTGGCGCCCGCGGTCGCGGCCGTGGTCGGCCACTGGCCCTCGGGCAGCAGGGTGATGAACGGCTCGTCGGCGTAGGTCTGCTCCCACGCGGCACGAACGGCCGCGGGGTCGGTGCCGGGCACGAGCCGTGCGGTCGCGGTCGCGAGGATGCCGCGCGACATGGGCACGAGCGTCGGGGTGAACGAGATCGTGACGTCGGCGGCGCCCGCGGAACGCAGGTTCTGCTGGATCTCGGGGATGTGCCGGTGCGTGCCGCCGACCGCGTAGGGCTGGGCGTTGCCGAGCGCCTCGGAGGCGAGCAGGTGCGTCTTGAGCGAGCGTCCGGCGCCCGAGTACCCGTTGGCGAGCACCGCGACGAGGTCGACCGGCTCGATCACCCCGGCGGCGATGCCGGGCTGCAGGCCGAAGGTGACGGCGGTGACGTTGCAGCCGGGTACCGCGATCCGCCGCGTGCCGGCCAGCTGCGTGCGCTGGGCGGCGGCGGTGCGCTCGCCCGGGTGGAGCAGCTCGGGCATGCCGTACGGCCAGGTGCCGGCGTGCGGGCTGCCGTAGAACGCCTCCCATGCGGCGGGATCGACGAGCCGGTGGTCGGCGCCGAGGTCGATGACGACCGCGTCGTCGCCGCGCTCGGCGAGTGCCGCGGCGACCTTGCCGCTGGCCCCGTGCGGCAGGGCGAGGACGACGACGTCGTGGCCGGCGAGTGCCTCGACGCCGGTCGGCTCGAGGACGCGGTCGGCCAGCGAGCGCAGGTGGGGCTGGTGCTCCCCGAGGCGGGTTCCGGCGTTGGCGTGGGCGGTGAGCGTGCCGATGCGGGCCTCGGGGTGACCCAGCAGGAGGCGCAGGGCCTCGCCGCCGGCGTACCCGCTCGCACCTGCGACGGCGACGGAGAAGGACATGTGCATGAACATACACCCGAATGCACGAAGATACGACCGCCGGTCGGGATGACGCACCAGGTACGCACTGTTGCAGGTCACGTGCGTGCCATCCAGGCGACCGCCCCAGGCGGAGCCGACGTCCTCGAGCTCGTCCGGCTTCCCGAGCCCTCCCCCGCCGCCGACGAGGTCCTCGTCCAGGTGCGCCGAGCCGGCGTGAACTTCATCGACACCTACCGGCGCGAGGGCCGCTACCCCATGGCGTTCCCGCACGTCGTGGGCTCCGAGGGCGTCGGCATCATCGTGGCCACCGGTGCCGAGGTGGACCGGCTGCAGGTCGGCGACCGCGTGACCTGGACGTCCTCGACCTCCGGCTCCTACGCGGAGCTGGTCACCGTGCGCGCCGCCGACGCCCTCCTGGTCCCCGAAGGGATCGACGACGGGACTGCGGTGGCCGTCACGCTCCAAGGACTGACGGCGCACTTCCTCGTCACGTCGACGTTCCCCGTCGCTGCGGGGCACGACGTGCTCGTGCACGCCGCCGCGGGCGGGGTCGGGCTGCTGCTCACCCAGATGGCCACCGCCCGGGGCGCCCGGGTCCTGGCGACGGTCGGCTCACCCGCCAAGGAGGAGCTCGCCCGGGCCGCCGGCGCCGAGGAGGTCATCCCGTACCGCGAGCTCACCGACCTGAGCGCGCAGCTGCCCGTCCTGGTGCGCGCGCTCACCCACGGCCGCGGGGTGCACGCCGTGTACGACTCCGTCGGCAAGGACACGTTCGACGCCTCGCTCGCCTCGCTCGCACGACGCGGCACGCTCGTCCTGTTCGGGGCGTCGTCCGGCCCCGTGCCGCCCGTCGACCCGCAACGGCTCAACGCAGGCGGGTCGCTGTTCCTCACCCGACCCACGCTCTACCACCACATCGCCGAACCCGACGAGCTCGCCTGGCGGGCCCGCGAGGTCTTCGGCGCGGTGGCCGACGGCTCGCTCGACGTGCGGGTCGGCGCAACCTATCCCCTGGCCGACGCGGCCGACGCCCACCGCGCGCTGGAGAGCCGCGCGACGACCGGAAAGGTCCTCCTCGAGCTGTGACGACCCCCACCACACAGACCGCCGCCCCGACGAGCGACGCGACGACCCGCACGCACCCCGAGCCGGCCACCACCGACGACGCACCCGCCGCACGACGGCTCGCCGTCGAGGTCTGGTCCGACATCGCCTGCCCGTGGTGCTTCATCGGCAAGCGGCGCCTCACGGCCGCGCTCGCCGCCTTCCCGCACCGTGACCTGGTCGACGTGCGCTGGCGCGCCTACGAGCTGTCGCCGGACGCCCCGCACGGCCCCGGGGTGCCCGAGCTCGACGCGCTCGCCCGGCACAAGGGCCTGCCGGCCGACCAGGTCCGGCAGATGTTCGCCCAGGTCACCGCGGTGGCCGCCGGCGACGGACTCGTCTACGACTTCGACCGCACGCTCTCGATCAACACCTTCGACCTGCACCGCCTCGTCCACGTCGCCCGCGAGATCGGCGGGGACGCGCTCGCCGGACGCCTCGTCGAGACGTTCTTCTCGGCGCACTTCGAGCACGGCGCCGACCTCGGCGACCCCGGGACGATCGTGGAGCTGGCTCGCACCGCGGGCCTCGGTGCGTGCGGCCTGGACGACCAGGGCGTGCGTGACGTGCTCGCCGGCGACCGCGGGGCCGCCGCCGTCCGGGACGACGAGGCGCAGGCCAGGGCGATCGGCGTGAACGGTGTCCCCTTCGTCGTCGTGGACCGGCGGATCGCCGTGTCGGGCGCCCAGCCGGTCGGGGTCTTCACCGAGCTGCTCGAGGCGGCATGGGCCCAGGCGAACCCGACGCTGCAGCTCCTCGGCGACGACGACGCCGCGTGCGTCGACGACAGCTGCGCGCTCTGACCCTGTCGGCACCCCGGCCCGAGCACCGAGCACGACGAGGCCCTCCGTCCCGAAGGTCGGAGGGCCTCGTCGTACCCCAGGTCAGCCTCGGCGCGTCACCGCCGGATCGTGACGGTCACCGGGGCGCTCGTGCTCCCGGCGACGTTGGCCACGTCGCTCGGCACGAACGTCGCCGTGAAGGTGTGCTTGCCGGAGGTCAGACCGCCGGGGAGCGAGCCGACCGCGACACCGGCCGTGACCTTCAGCGTGCGGACGACCGTGTCACCCTCACGCAGCTCGACCACACCGCTGGGCAGCCGCCCGTTGTCCTGCCTGACCGCCACGACGACCGGGTTGGTCGCCCACCAGAAGCAGGGGGCGCCGTTCCGGCCGATCTGCAGCGACGTGCGCGTCGTGGCCTGCTTGACCACGACGGTCACGGGCGCGGACTGCGAACCCGTGACGGTGGCGTCACCGGCGTACCGGGCCACCACGTCGTACGTGCCCGCCGGCGTCGAGGACGCCAACGTCAGGCTCGCCCTGCCGTGCCGCAGCGTCGCGGTGCCGAGCACCGTCTGCCCCGACACGAACTCGACGGTCCCGGCGACCGGAACGTCCGCAGCCACCGTCGCGGTGAGCTGGACGCGGTGGCCGGTGGCCCCGAAGACCTGGCTCGACGGCTTCGCCGTGAGGGTGGTCGTCGAGAGCGGCAGCCCCGGTTCGACGGTGAGCGGCAGCGTCACCGTCGTCCCGCTCGGCGCGGCCACGAGCGTGAGCACGTGAGCCCCACCCGAGGTCCCCGCAGGGACGGTCACCGAGACGGCGGCTGCCCCACCGGTCACGGCCGCCGAGCCGATCGACGTCCCGTCGATCCGGACGTCGAGCGTGGTGTTCAGCGGCGAGCCCAGGCTCGTCAGGTCCAGACCGGTCACCGGGAACGCGAGCGCGTCACCGGCCGTCACCGACGCCGGCAGCGCGGGCACGCCCACGGCATGCCGCGCGAAGCTCGGCGCGAGCGCCGGGTGGGCCTGCAGGTAGGCGATCCACGCGTCCCGGTCGATGAGACCCGAGTCGGCGGTGCCCGTCCCGCCGGTGAACACCCGGAAGTTGTCCCCACCCTGGGCCAGGAAGGAGAACGTGCCGACCCGGTAGGACGCCGCCGGGTCGAGTGCGACGCCGTCGACGGTCACCGAGGTGATCCGGTCACCCATCGCACGGCTCGCGTCGAACGTGTACGACACGTTGTCCGAGAGACCCAGCTGCAGGTACGGCCGCGACGGGATCGTGCCGTCGGCGTTCGTCTGCCACTGCTGCTCGAGCATCGTCTTGACCTGGGCGCCGGACAGCGTCGTCGTCCAGAGGTTGTTGACGAACGGGAGCACCGCGTTGGCCTCGGCGTACGTGATCGTGCCGTCCGGTGCGTAGAGCAGCTCGTTGCGCAGACCACCGGGGTTCACGACACCGATCTGCGCGCCGCCGCGGTCGGCCGAGGCCAGGCTGTCCCGCAGCGAGTTCGCTACGAGGTTGCCCAGCGTCGACTCCTTGGAGCGGTCGTCGCGACCGGTCGTGGCCAGCGGGCCCGAACCGGTGTAGACGCCGTTGACGTACGAGCCGCCGGCGAAGGCGGTCGTGATGTCCGCGGTGACCGAGCCGACCGGCTGGTTGCCGACGACGGCCGCGTCGGCCAGCGCCTTCGTGACGATCGTGCTCACCGCGGCGACCCTCGGGTACGTCGCGACGAGCGTCGCGTCGGTGTCCGTGGTGCGGGCCAGGTTCGTGGCCGTGGAGGCCGTGACCTGCTCGGTGCCCCGGTCGTAGGTCAGCACGACCTTGCCGACGAACTCCCCGTACGACCCGGTCTGCAGGACCGGGCGGGTGCGGGTCGCGTCGCCCGGCACGGGCGCCTGCCATGCGTACTGCTTGTGCGTGTGCCCGGTGAAGATCGCGTCGACCTCGGCCGACGTCTCCTGGACGATCTCCGCGAACGCACCGCCCGCGGCGACCTCCTGCTCGAGGGTCGCCCCGTCCGGCGTGCCGGCCCCGGCGCCCTCGTGGTACTCGGCCACCAGGACGTCCGCCTCGCCGTTGGCCGCGTCACCGTCGCTGAGCTGGGCGGCGACGCGGTTGACGGCCTCGACGGGATCGCCGAAGTCGAGCGTGGCGATGCCGCCCGGGGTGACCAGCGTCGGGGTCTCCTGGGTGACGGCCCCGATCACGCCGACGGACACGCCGCCCATGTCGAGGATCGTGTACTCCGGCAGCACCGGGTTCGTGGTGCCCTTGGCGTACACGTTGGCGCCCAGGTACGGCCACGTGGCGTTGGTGCCACCGGCCACGACGCGGTCGACGAGGTCCGTGTAGCCCTGGTCGAACTCGTGGTTGCCGACCGCGGACGCGGCCAGGCCCAGCGTGTTGAGCACGTCGATCGTGGGCTGGTCCTGGGCGACGGCCGAGGCGAACAGCGAGGCCCCGATGTTGTCGCCCGCGGACAGGAACGCAGCAGCCCCGCCCGCTGCCTCGGCGGCCGCACGTGCCTTCTCGACCGTGCCGGCGAACTTCACCGTGTTGGCGTCGATGCGGCCGTGGAAGTCGTTGATGTTCAGCAGCGTCAGGTCGATCAGACCCTGAGCGCTGGCGCCGGCAGCGAGCCCGACGACCACGGGGTCGTGGTCGGAGGACCGGTAGGCGTCCGCGGCCTGGAAGAGCGTGCCGTGGTAGTTGTACCGGCTGTACTCCAGCGCGATGGACTCCTCGGCGTTGATCTCCCAGATGTCCGCACCGGTCGCCCGCTCGAGCGCGGCGTCGTTGAGCAGCACGTGGTCGAGCGACCCCGACAGCCCGCTGAACGAGTACGAGTACTGCCCGGCCGCGAGCGCGGAGGCGGCGTCGGTGTACCCGGCGTCGTAGAGCACCTGCAGCGGGTCCTCGTGCGTGTAGGAGTTGAAGTCGCCGACGAGCGCGACGGCCTCCGCGTCACCCTGGACGGTCGGCACCCAGTCGCGCAGCGCCTGGGCCTGACGGACCCGCGACTCGTTGGAGGCGCCCTGACCGTCACCGGTGTCCGCGTCGCCCGGCCAGGGGCCGGCCGATCCCTTGGACTTGAGGTGGTTGACGGCGACGAACAGGTCCTTGCCGCCGCCCACCGGTGCGAACACCTGACCGATCGGCTCACGGGCGTTCGCGAACGCCTGACCATCGGCGCTGGCTGTGCCGAGAGCACGGGAGTCCCCGACCCGCTCGACCGATGCCGTGCGGTAGATCAGCGCGTTCGTGATGGTGTCCTGCAGACCGACCGCGGGCAGCTCGCTCGACGAGGGCACGTACGCCCACACCGTGGAGCCGGCGGCCGCGTTGAGCGCGTCGACCAGCGTGCTCAGCGCCTCGTCGGCGACGCCGTCGACGACGGCCGAGTTCTCGATCTCGAGCAGCCCGACCACGTCGGCGTCGAGCCCGTTGATGGCCGCGACGATCTTCTCCTGCTGGCGTGCCAGGTCCTCGGGGTCCCAGGCGCCGCGCGGGTCGCAGCCCTCCTTGACCGTGACGCCGTTGCCGGCACGGTCGGTGTACGCGACGCAGCCGGCTGTCGTGGAGCCGAGCGTCGTGAAGTAGTTGAGCACGTTGAACGAGGCGACCTCGAGGTCACCGCCGACGTCGCTCGGGCTCGTGGTGCGGTCGTTCTCGAACGTCACGGGGGCGGGCGCGCCCGCCACCAGGGGTGCCGTCGGGTTGAGCTTCCACACGCTGTTGCGGTAGTCGACGACGACCGGGGCGGTGAAGCTCGCAGCCGCGCCGACCCGGACCGGGTTGGTCAGCGACACGTACGGCGGGGTCAGCCCGGAGTTCGCGGCGGACAGGAAGTTCGTCGAGGCACCGTCGTCGAGGACGACCCCGCGGGCGGCGTTGTCGGCCGTGACCGCGGCGGCCTGCGCCGAACCCGGGGCTGCGAGCTCGGTCGGCTGCAGCAGCGGGGTCGTGCCGGTCGCCAGACCGACCTCCCCGTACTGGTTCGTCGAGTAGGTGTTGGAGATCGTCAGGTCGCCGGTCGGCAGGAACAGCATCGACTCGAGCGCCTCACGCGCGGTGCCCGTGGCGGGCCAGGCCGCCGAGACCGGGGTGACCGCGGCAGGCGCGTCGGCCAGCACGCTCAGGTCGGCAGCGGAGGCCACCGTGAGCTCGGTGAGCCCGGAGAACTCGCTGACCGCGCCGGTGACCTGCACGTGGGTGCCGACCGAGACCGCAGCGGCCGTGGACGGCGAGTACACGAACAGGCCGTCCGAGGCCGTCCGTGTCGAGGGGTCGCCGCCTCCCGTGCCGGGCGTCTGGATGACGTAGCCGTTGAGACCACCGGTCGGGTACGCGGCCGTGACCACACCGTCCGTGGTCACGGTCGTGCCGACCAGCGGCGAGGCGTCGCCCGTGCCCTGGATCTCGGCGATCGTGCGCACGTCGGGGTCGGACCCGCCGTCGCCGCCACCGCCGGACGTGGCACCGGTCGGGGTCGGGGCACCCGTCGTGAAGTCGGCCGCGTTGCTCGCGGTGTTGGTGTGCGCCGCGTCGCGCGACACCGACGTCGCGTTCGTGGTCGCCGGCGCGGGGGCGCTGCCGGCGTACGCGGTGGCGGTCGGACCCCACCCGACCAGGTCGACCACGGCCGCGTCGCTCGCGCAGGCCGTGGCCACGCAGGTGAGCGCGGTCGAGGAGCTGGCGAGCGCGACCTTGCCGGTCGTGCCGCTCATGGCGAGCGTGCCGTCGATGTCGAACGGGATGGCGGTCGCCGCGGCGTTGGCGCCGAACGCCTCGCCCACGAGCAGGAAGCCGCCGGCGGCGATCGTGCCGGTCAGCGGCGTGGTCTGCCAGGCCGTGCCGGTCGCGGACGCGTACTGCACCGTCCACCCGGTCAGGTCCACGGGTGCGGCACCCGGGTTGTACAGCTCGACGAAGTCGCGGTTGAACGGGGCGCCCGAGTTGCCCCCACCGCCGTAGACCTCGTGCAGCACCACGGGCGCGCTCGCGGAGACGGCGGCCTGCGCGGGAACTGCGGCGACCACCGCCCCTGCCAGCGCCAGACCGAGGGCTGCGATGCCCCCGGTGTACGACCTCGACCTACCGTGCATGACGGGTTTCTCCTTCGTGGACGACGCAGCGTCGATCGCCGTGCACCGACGCACAGCGATCGCACATCACCTTCACGGTTTGTCCGAATGGTCGCAACTACTGGCGGGTAACCGTTCGATGAACTCGTCCCACCTCCTGTGACGGACAGGTTTCGTGCAGGCCGGTCCACGAGCCCCGCAGGGACGACGACGGGCCCCGCGGCCGGTGAGGACCGCGAGGCCCGTCGAGGCCTGGCCGGGCGGAGCCGATGGCTCCGGCGGGTGTCAGGCGCGCAGCGTCGCCCCGAACCGGCGACCGACCTCGGCCACGACCGCGTCACGCACCGCCGCGGTCTCCTGCGCGGTCAGTGTGCGGTCCTGCGCGCGCAGCCGCAGCGAGAACGCGAGCGACCGGGTGCCCTCGGGGACCTGCGACCCCGTGTAGACGTCGAACAGCCGCACGTCCTCCAGCACGTCACCGGCGGGGCTCGCCACCGCACCGGCCCGCACCCCGTCGAGCACCTGCTCCGCAGGGACGGAGGCGTCCACGACGAGCGCCACGTCCTCCTTCGCGACGGGGAAGGTCGACAGCGCCTCCGCCTGCACCGGCTCGGCCGCAGCCGCCGCGAGCAGCACGTCCAGGTCGAGCTCGAACGCGACCGCACGCGCCGGCAGGTCGAGTGCTGCGACGACGTTCGGGTGCAGCTCCCCCGCGTGCCCGACGAGCGTGCCGTCGACCGTGGCCAGGCGCGCGCACCGTCCCGGGTGCCACGGCGCGTGCTCGGCGTCCGCGGTGAGGACGACCTCGACCCCCACGACCTCGGCCACCGCACGTGCCAGGGCGATCGCGTCGGTGTGGTCGGCCCGTCGACCCGGCCCCCACCACCCGGCACGCTCACGGGACCCGGCGAGCACGGCGGCGACCCGTCGCGGCTGGGCAGGCACGGCGGCGCGGACGGCGGCCAGGTCGGCGTCCGAGGGCCGCACCCCACCGGGAAGTCGGGGCGCCGCCACCGCACCGGGTTCCGGAAGCGTGACCAGACCGATCTCGAACACCGCCACGTCACCGGTGCCCCGGCTGACGTTGCGACGGGCGGTGTCCAGCAGCGTCACGAGCAGGTCCGTCCGCATCAGCGGCTGCTCGCCGGACAGCGGGTTCGCCAGCCGCAGCGCACGGCGCCGCTCGTCGTCCGCCGGAAGCCCGAGCGCGTCGAGCTGGTCGGCGCCGACGAACGGGTAGCTGAGCACCTCGACCAGCCCGTGCTCGGCCAGCGCCCGCGCCACCGAGCGGCGCGTGCGCTGGCCCGTCGTGAGCCCGCGCCCGGCGGGCGCGACGGGCAGCACCGACGGGATCGCGTCGTAGCCGCGCAGGCGGGCGACCTCCTCGACCAGGTCGACCGGCGCGGCCAGGTCCGGGCGCCACGTGGGCGCCAGGACGTCGACCACGAGGCCGTTCGCGGTCGGCTCCGCGGCTCCGACCGCGCAACCGATCTGCTCGAGGGTCGCTCGCACCTGCTCGTCCGTGTACTCGACGCCGACGAGCCGGGCCGGGAGGTCGACCGGGAGCCGGATCCCTGCGGGTGCCTGCGTCCGGTCCACGTCGGTCAGCACGTCCTCGACGACCCCGCCACCGTGCTCGACGAGCAGGGCGGCGACGCGCGCCACCGCCACGCGCGGCAGCTGCGGGTCGACACCGCGCTCGAAGCGCTTGGCCGCCTCGCTGGGCAGCTTGTGCCGGCGCGCGGTACGGGCCACGGTCACCGGGTCGAAGTGCGCGGCCTCGACCAGCAGGTCGGTGGTCTGCGGTCCGACCTCGCTGTCGGCACCGCCCATCACGCCGGCCAGCCCGAGCACGCGTGAGGCTCGCGCACCCGACGGGCTGTCGGTGATGAGCAGGTCCTCGCCGTCCAGCGCACGCTCGACGCCGTCGAGCGTGGTCAGCCGCTCACCGGCGGCGGCGCGGCGCACCACGATCGGAGCCGCGAGCGCCGAGAGGTCGTAGGCGTGCAGCGGCTGCCCGAGGTCGAGCATCACGTAGTTCGTCACGTCGACCGCCAGGCTGATCGGACGCATGCCCGCCTGCGTGAGCCGACGCTGCATCCACACCGGCGAGGGGTCGTTCGCCCGCACACCGCGCACGACCTGCGCGACGAACCGGTCGGCGCCGGCCACGCCGTGGATGGGCGCCACGTCGTCGATCTCGACGGCGAAACCGCCCGCGGCGGGCGCCTGCTGCTCGGTGGTCGCCAGCCCGTGGTCGGTGAACCTCGCACCCTTCGAGTGGGAGTACTCCCGGGCCACACCGCGCATCGAGAAGCAGTAGCCGCGGTCGGGCGTCACGTTGATCTCGAGGACCTCCTCGCCCAGACCCAGCAGCGCCCGCGCGTCGGTGCCCGGCTCGGCCTCGAGCCCGAGGGTCGACAGGACGATGATGCCGTCGTGGTCCTCGCCCAGACCCAGCTCGCGCGACGAGCAGATCATGCCGTCGGACACGTGCCCGTAGGTCTTGCGCGAGGCGATCGGGAACGGGCCGGGCAGCACCGCACCGGGCAGCGCGACCACGACGTGGTCACCGACCTCGAAGTTGTGCGCCCCGCACACGATGCCGCGCGGCCCACGGGTGCCGTCCTCACGGACCTCGGCCAGCTCGTCGCCGACCTCGACCCGGCACCAGTTGATGGTCTTGCCATTCTTCTGCGCCTCGGGCGTGCGCTCGACGACCAGGCCCACCACGAGCGGACCGGTGACGGCCGCCGGGTGGATCGCCTCCTCCTCGAGGCCCACGCGCACCAGGTCGGCGGCGAGGTGCTCGGCGGTGAGGTCGGCGGGCAGGTCGACGTGCTCGGCCAGCCACGTCAGAGGGATGCGCGGCATCAGATCTCCGTCCCGAACTGCAGGGAGAAGCGCACGTCGCCCTCCACGATGTCGTGCATGTCCGCGATGCCGTGCCGCAGCATCAGCGTCCGCTCGATGCCCATGCCGAACGCGAACCCGGAGTAGACCTCGGGGTCGATCCCGCACGCACGCAGCACGTTCGGGTTGACCATCCCGCAGCCACCCCACTCGATCCAGCCGGGTCCGCCCTTCTTCTGCGGGAACCACAGGTCCATCTCGGCGGACGGCTCGGTGAACGGGAAGAACGAGGGACGCAGCCGCGTGCGCGCCTCGGGCCCGAAGATCGCCTGCGCGAAGTGGTCGAGCGTGCCCTTCAGGTGGGCCATCGTCAGGCCCTTGTCGACCGCGAGGCCCTCGACCTGGTGGAACACGGGCGTGTGCGTCGCGTCGAGCTCATCGGTGCGGAACACCCGGCCCGGGCACGCGATGTAGACCGGCAGCTCACGCTCGAGCAGCGAACGCGCCTGGACGGGCGAGGTGTGCGTGCGCAGCACGAGCCCCGCGTCGGCCGCGCCGTCCTGGCCGGCCACGAAGAACGTGTCCTGCATCTGACGTGCCGGGTGGTCGACGCCGAAGTTCAGTGCGTCGAAGTTGAACCACTCGGCCTCGACCTCGGGACCCTCGGCGATCTCCCAGCCCATCGAGACGAAGATGTCGGCGATGCGCTCCTGGAGCGTCTCGAGGGGGTGGCGGGCACCGCGCGGCGTGCGATCGACGGGAAGCGTCACGTCGACGCTCTCCTCGACGAGCACGCGCGCGTCGCGCTCGGCCTCCAGCACGCCCTGCCGCTCGGCCAGCGCGGACTGCAGGCGACCGCGGGCGATGCCGAGCAGGCGGCCGGCGGTTCCCTTGTCGGCCGGGGCAAGACCGCCGATCGCGCGGTTGGCCAGCGCGATCGCGCTGCGCTCACCGGTGTGCTCGAGGCGGGCGGACTTGAGGGCGTCGAGGTCGGACGCGGCCGCGAAGGCCTCGAGCGCGACGGCCACCGCCGCGTCGATGCCGGCAGCGTCCAGGGGGGACAGCGGGGTGTCGTCGGACATCCGGACCTTCCAGGTTCTCGGCGCAGCCCGTCGAGGTCGTCCCCGGGGCTGCACGCACAGGGGCCGTCGCGTCGAGGCGGCGACCAGCAGGGCAGTCTAGTGGCGCCCGCTCCAGGTCCGATGGGCCGTCCGCGCTCAGGCGACCCGTCAGGGCCGGCCGGTGGGGACGATCACGTGCGCGTCAGACGCGCGGCCCGGGAACGGGCCACGGAAATCGGCGACCACCGGCCACCCGCACGTGCGCTGTCACACGCCGCATCCTGCCACGCACCGATCAGCCCTCGAAAGGCAGGTCGACCACCGTCCGGTACAGCGGGCCGCCTGCCCGGCCCGCACCCGGGGTCGACTCGACCAGGAACGCCCGGTCCACCCGCCACGTCGGACCCTCGTAGACCGCCAGCGCCCGCACCAACGAGCCGGCCACGTCGTCCTCGGGAGCAGCCCGCCCCGCCGCGTCCGGCCCGGCGGTCCCGCCGCGACGGGTGGCACGACGCCCCGGCGGTCGGGCACCCGGGCGGACCCGCCCGATCGTCAGGTGCGGGCGGTCCCGCACCCGGTCGTCCGGTCGCAGATCGAGCTGCTCCCCCACCGATCGCGCACCGAGGGACACCGCTCGCTGGGACTCGACGTCACCGGCGACCCCGACCCACAAGGTGCGGTGCGCGAACACCCCGGCGCCGCGCAGCCGCAGGTCGTACGGTCCGCTGCCCGCCGCAGCCGCCGAGAGCCCTTCGGTCAGCGTCGGGACCAGCCCGTCCGCCACCTCCCCGAAGAAGGCAGCGGTCAGGTGCCACGTCTCGCGGGCCGACCACCGCACGGCCGAGTGCGCGCCTGCCGGCGCGCCGCGCACCGAAGCGAGCACCAGATCGAGGTGGTCGAGCACCTCCTCGGGCGGCACGACCGCCACGAACAACCTCATGGACCTCAGGGTGCCAGGCGAAGGGCACGGCCGGGGCCGCTCACCGGTGCGCGCGTGCGCTCGCGTACAGGCAGACGGTCGCCGCCGTGGCCAGGTTCAACGACTCCGCGCGCCCGTGGATCGGCACCCGCACCACGGCGTCGGCCAGCGCACGGTCCTCCTCACGCAGTCCCCATGCCTCGTTGCCGAACAACCACACGGTCGGCCGCGCGAGGTCCGGGGTGCCCGCCGGAGCCGCACCGGCGACGTCGAGCAGGTCGTCCAGGTCGAGCTCGCCGGCACCGTCCGCGGCGAGGACCAGCATCCCCGCGGTCCGCAGGGACCGGATCGTGGCGGCGAGCGTGGCGCCCTCGACGGTCGGCACATGGAACAGCGAACCCGCGGTGGAACGCACGACCTTCGGGTTGTGCACGTCGACGCTCTCGTCCGTGAGCACCACGGCGTCCGCTCCGGCCGCGTCGGCAGCACGCACCACCGTCCCGGCGTTCCCGGGATCGCGCACGTGCGCGAGCAACGCCACGAGCCGCGGCGGACGCCCCTGCCGGGTGAGCACGTCGTCCAGCGAGAAGTCCAGCCGGTCGGCCACGGCCACGACCTGCTGCGCGTCGGGGCTCATCGCCTCGAGCACCTGCGGGGTGCCCAGCCGGACAGGGATGCCGCGTGCGTGCGCCGCGTCGACGATCTCCCGGTACCTGTCGGCCGTCTGTTCGGTGACGTACAGGTCGCGCACCCGCACCGACGCCGTCAGCACGGCCTCGCGCACCGACTGCGGGCCCTCCACGAGGAACCGCCCGGTACGGGCGCGGACGGCACGGGTCGCCAACGCACGCACCGCCTTGACCCGCTCGGCCCCGGGGTTCTGCAGCACGTCGTCGCGCTGCGCGTCACGTTCGTCGACCACGGGGGCCATCATGCCGTCTCCGCCTCGCGAGGCCGATCGGCGCACGACCCACAGACAGCAGAGCCCCCGTCGTCCGGAAGGACGCGGGGGCTCTGCGGGAGTGCTAGACGGACGTCACGCAGCCGAGGGCGCGTTGACGTCGGCCGGCAGCGCGTCCTTGGCGACCTGGACGAGCTGGGCGAACGCCTGGGCGTCGTTGACGGCCATGTCGGCCAGCACACGACGGTCGACCTCCACACCCGCGAGCTTGAGGCCCTGGATGAGGCGGTTGTAGGTCAGGCCCTGCTCGCGCGAGGCCGCGTTGATGCGCTGGATCCACAGCTTGCGGAAGTCGCCCTTGCGCGCCTTGCGGTCGCGGTAGGAGTAGACGAGGGAGTGGGTGACCTGCTCCTTCGCCTTGCGGTACAGGCGCGAGCGCTGGCCGCGGTAGCCGCTGGCGCGCTCCAGGGTCGAACGGCGCTTCTTCTGGGCGTTGACCGCCCGCTTCACGCGTGCCACGTGATGCTCCTTGCTGGTCTAGGGCTCGAGGTGAACCGCGGGACGCCTCAGGCGTCCGCAGGGGTCACTTGCCGAGCAGCTTCTTGATCTTCGGGGTGTCAGCGGCAGAGACGACGACGTCACCGGCGATGCGGCGCGTACGACGGCTCGACTTGTGCTCGAGCAGGTGGCGCCCGTTGGCCTGCTCACGCATGACCTTGCCGGTCCCGGTGACCCGGAAGCGCTTCTTGGCACCGGAGTGCGTCTTGTTCTTCGGCATGGCTGCCGTCTCTCCTTGTCGTTCGCATCGCACGGGCTCGTGCGACTCGTTCGGTGCGGGCCGCCCCGTGCGGGGCGACCCTCGTCGTTCAGGTCAGCCGGCGTCCCCGGAGGGCTTGCTCCGCGGCGCGGCCGGACGCGGTGCCGGGCTCGCCTTGGGCGCTGCCGGACGCGGGACGGGCCGCGGCATCGGGGGTCGCGGTGCCGGCGCAGGCGTCGCCGCCGGTGCGGCAGCAGCCGGCTCGGCCACCTTGGCGGGTGCCGCCACCTTGGCCGGAGCCTTGGGAGCAGCGGGTGCCTTAGGGGCAGCGGGTGCCTTGGCCGGAGCCGCCGCACGGGCAGCGACCGGCGCGGGGGCGGCGGGCGCCTCGACCACAGGCGTCTCGACCACAGGTGCCTCGACGACCGGCGTCTCGGCGACGGGCGTCACGACGACCGGTGCCTCGACCACGGGAGTCTCGACCACGGGCGTCTCGACGACCGGTGCCACACGTGCAGCCGGGGCCTCGGCACGCGGTGCCGGGGCCTGCTCCGGACCCTGTGCCTGCTGGGCGGCGCGACGCTGCTCCAGCTTCTGGTCGGCCTTCTTCTTGACCGGGCCGAGCACCATGATCATGTTGCGCCCGTCCTGCTTGGGCATGCTCTCGATGAAGCCCAGCTCGGAGACGTCCTCCGCCAGCCGCTGCAGCAGACGCACGCCCATCTCGGGGCGCGACTGCTCGCGGCCGCGGAACATGATCATGATCTTGACCTTGTCGCCGGCCTTGAGGAACCGCTCGACGTGGCCCTTCTTGGTGCCGTAGTCGTGCGGGTCGATCTTCAGCCGGAAACGGATCTCCTTGAGGACCGTGTTCGTCTGGTTCCGACGCGCCTCACGGGCCTTCATGTCGGCCTCGTACTTGAACTTCCCGAAGTCCATGATCTTGCAGACCGGCGGGCGGGCGTCGGGTGCGACCTCGACCAGGTCGAGGTCAGCGTCCTGGGCAAGGCGCAGTGCGTCCTCCACGCGGACGATGCCGACCTGCTCGCCGTTCGGGCCGACCAGGCGGACCTCGGCGACGCGGATCCGATCGTTGATGCGGGGCTCGCTGATTGGTGCTCCTCAGGTTCGTCGTGGTGGACCGCCAGGAACGAGGAAGGCCCCCGAACCTGAGCACAGGTGGGGGCCTCGCACGTCCGTGTCGGTGCACGGCAGGCGCCACGCACGACCAACGGGGCGGCGCAAGCCGTCCGTTGCGGACTGGGACCCGGCCTCTGTCGCCGGCGTGAGCCGGTCGGTCGAGACTCGGGTGGGAGGAACTCCACTTGTACACCTGGCCGATGGGCAAGCCACCAACCAGGTCAGTCGAAGGGCAACCCTACCAGAGCCGACGCCGAGCGCCCGACAGGGCCCGACTGGGCCCAGCAGAGCCCAACAGAGCCCAACAGAGCCCCGCAGCGCCACCCGGTCACCCCCGGAAGCCCCCGCACTCGATGATCTGGAGTCGTTCGTTTGCTTGAACGATTCCAGTTTGTGTGATGGAGTCGGGCCATGGACGACGTCGAGGAGCTGCGCAGCCACGGTCTGCGCGTCACAGGCCCCCGCGTGGCCGTGCTCGAGGCGCTGCGCGACCGCCCGCACGCCGACGCCGACACGGTCCTGAGGGCGGCCCGCGACCGGCTCCCGAGCGTCTCGGTCCAGGCGGTGTACGACGTGCTGCACGCGCTGTGCGACGCGGGGCTCGTGCGCCGCATCGAGCCGGCGGGCCACCCCGCCCGCTACGAGCGCAGGGTCGGCGACAACCACCACCACATCGTGTGCCGCAGCTGCGGTGCCGTCGACGACGTCGACTGCACGATCGGGCACGCCCCCTGCCTGGTGCCCAGCTCGACGCGCGGCTTCACGGTCGACGTCGCCGAGGTCACCTTCTGGGGCCTGTGCCCGGACTGTCGGCAGACGACGGGCAGCTGAGCGACGCCGCTCCCGTGCCCGCTGCCGACGGGCCTCCCGCCCGACCCCCGCCCGACTTCTGCCGACTTCTGCCCGACCCCGCCCCCCTGAGCCGACACCGCCACCCCGAGAGCACCCGAGAGGTCACCCATGTCCCACGTGCCCGCCACCACCACCAACGCCGGCGCCCCGGTCGCGTCCGACGACCACGCGCTGTCCGTCGGGACGGACGGCCCGATCGTCCTGCACGACCACTACCTCGTCGAGAAGCTCGCACAGTTCAACCGCGAGCGCGTGCCTGAGCGTGTCGTGCACGCCAAGGGCGGTGGCGCCTTCGGCACCTTCCGCGTCACCGGGGACGTGTCCGCGTACACGCGGGCGGCGGTGTTCCAGCCCGGTGTCGAGACCGAGATGCTCGCGCGGTTCTCGTCGGTCGCCGGCGAGCACGGCTCCCCGGACACCTGGCGCGACCCGCGCGGGTTCGCGCTGAAGTTCTACACGTCCGAGGGCAACTACGACCTGGTGGGCAACAACACGCCCGTCTTCTTCATCCGGGACGGCATCAAGTTCCCCGACTTCATCCGGTCGCAGAAGCGGCTGCCCGGATCCCACCTGCGCGACAACGACATGCAGTGGGACTTCTGGAGCCTGTCCCCGGAGTCGGCGCACCAGGTGACGTGGCTCATGGGCGACCGCGGACTGCCCTCGTCGTGGCGGCACATGGACGGCTTCGGCTCGCACACCTACCAGTGGATCAACGCGGCCGGCGAGCGCTTCTGGGTCAAGTACCACTTCAAGACCCACCAGGGCATCGAGACCCTGACGGCCGAGCAGGCCCAGCAGCTGGCCGGCTCCGACGCCGACGTGCACATCCGGGACCTGTTCGAGCACATCGAGGCCGGTGACTTCCCGCGCTGGACGCTCTCGGTGCAGGTGATGCCGTACGCCGATGCCGCCGACTACCGGTTCAACCCGTTCGACCTGACCAAGGTGTGGCCGCACGCGGACTACCCGCTCGTCGAGGTGGGCGTCATGGAGCTCAATCGCAACCCGGAGAACTACTTCGCGCAGATCGAGCAGGCGACCTTCGCGCCGAGCAACTTCGTCCCGGGGATCGCCACCAGCCCGGACAAGATGCTGCTCGCGCGGATCTTCTCCTACGCCGACGCGCACCGGTACCGCGTGGGCACCAACCACGCCCAGCTGCCCGTGAACGCCCCCCGATCGCAGACCCACTCGTACTCCAAGGACGGTGCCGCCCGGTACGCGTTCGCCGCGGCCGACGTGCCCGTCTACACGCCGAACTCGCGCGGCGGCGCGCAGGCCGACCCGTCGCGTGCCGCGGAGTCGGCAGGCTGGGAGTCCGACGGTGCGCTCGTGCGGGCCGCGGCGGCGCTGCACCCCGAGGACGACGACTGGGGCCAGGCAGGCACGCTCTACCGCGACGTCTTCGACGACGCCGCCCGCGCCCGGTTCCTCGAGACGATCACCGGTCACGTCGGCGCGGTCAGGGCCGACGACATCCGTGAGCGGGCGATCGGCTACTGGACGCACGTCGACGTCGACCTCGGTGCGAAGCTGCGTGCCGCCCTGGGGGCCTGACCGGTCCGTCGGTGAGCACGAGCGACCGGCCCCGCGACCCGCACGGGTGCGGGGCCGGTCGACCTCGACCCGGCGACCGCGGTGAGAGGATCGCCCCATGAGCCAGTCCCCTGACACGTCCACGGCCGACGCGACCCGCGACATCGCCGACGTCGCCGCCGTCGAGGTCATCACCACCGCCGCCGTGCACCTGATGAGCGCCGCCGCCGTCAAGTGCGGGCTCGCCGAGGACGGACCGCACGGTGCGGGCGCCGAGTACCTGGACCTCGACGAGGCCCGCAAGCTCATCACGGCGCTGGCCGCGCTGGTCACCGCCTCCGCACCCGACCTGGGCAGCCAGCACGCCCGCTCGTTGCGCGACGGGCTTCGTTCGCTCCAGCTGGCCTTCCGCGAGGCCTCCGCCTACCCCGACGCCCCGGGCGAGGGTCCCGGCGAGAAGTTCACCGGCCCCGTCAGCTGACGGGGGTCACCGGCAGGTCGGCGACTGCTCACCGACCTGCGTGAGCGCTCCGCTCGCACGGGCGGGCAGGTGGTCGACCGCCTTCGCGGGCGCATCCTCGACCGCGGTCTGGGCAGCAACAGTCTCGGCAGCAACAGTCTCGGCAGCAACAGTCTCGGCAGCAGCGGTCTCTGCGGCGGCCGGCACGAGGGGGTCCGCCGCGCGCGCCTGCCTCCCGCGCACCGCTCCCAGCAGGAGCAGTCCCACCGCGGTCAGCACGACCCCGATCAGCGCCGAGGCGAGGAAGCCCGCCTGCGGGCTCGCCCGGTCGATCGCCACGCCGATCAGCGGAGCGCCGAGCGCGCCGCCCATCGTGCTCGCCGTGCCGCTCCACCCGAGGACCTCACCTCGGCGACGCTCGGACACGGAGGCGACGAGGGCGGCGGTGATGGAGGAGAGCGCAGGTGCGCAGAACAGGCCCGCGATCACCACGGCGACGGCCACGGTCCACACGCTCCCGGCGAAGGCCGCCGGGATGGTCAGGAGGGACATCGCCAGCACGAGGGCGAGCGGCGGCAGCGAGCGGTGCGAGGCGCCGTAGACGAGCCCGCCGATCACCGAGCCGAAGGCCCACACGGCGACGACCCAGCCGATGGCCTCGCTGGCTCCCTGGTCCTGCAGCTGGGCCACGATGCTCAGGTCGGTCCCCGTCAGCACGAGCGAGGCGGCAGTCCCTGCCGCGAGGATCGCCCAGATCCGTGGCGAGCGCAGCGGCGACCGGTCGTCGTGGTCGAGCGCGCCGGGATCATCCGCCGTGACCTCCTGCTCGCTGCGCGTCGGCGGGTTCGTCCAGATGAGCACGACACCGGCGCCCACCGTCGAGGCACCGATCGTCAGCAACGCGGCCGTCGTCGAGACCTGTGTGGCGAGCAGCACGCCGAGCACGGGACCGAGCATGAAGGTCAGCTCGGCGCACACCGAGTCCAGCGCGTACGCCGTCTTCTGCTCCGCCGGTGGGACCAGGACGGCGAGCGACTGCCGCACCACGGAGAACACGGGCACCAGGAACGCGCCCGCGACGAACGCTGCGACGACGAGCGCCTGGTAGGCCAGGTGCGGTGCCGCGATCCACACCGCCGACTCGACCAGGACCGTCGGCACGAGCGCCCGGCGCAGCCCGATCCGGTCGACGCGCCGGCCACGCCACGGCGCACCGATCGCCATGCCGATCGTCATCGAGGCGGTGACCACCCCGGCCGCGCCATAGCTGTAGCCGAGCGTGCTCGTGACGTGCAGCGTGACCACCACACCGGTCGCCGCGTGCGGGATCCGGGCGACGAGTCCGACCAGGACCAGTCGCAGGACCGCAGGGCGCGCGAGCAGACGCGAGTAGGGGGTGAGGGACACCCCACGATCGTCGCACGAGGCACGCAGGCACCCATGCACCCCCAGGCCCGCGACGTCCGGAACGCCCCGGAACCTCCCGGCGCAGCACCGTCCGGCGTGAGCGGGCGCACCCTATCCTGGCCGGATGACCAGCGGACCCGCGCCAGACGGCACCACCCCGTCGCTGCCGACCGTTCCCGCTGCGCCGACCCCTCCGTACGCGCCGGCCACGCACCTGATCCTGCCTCTCGAGAGCACCGCGACCGACGCCCCGCCGAACCGGCGCAGACCGGCGGTCGCGGTGCTGGCCGTCGTCCTGGTCGTGGTCGTGGCCATCTCGACCCTGCTCGTCGTCCGCATGGTGCGCACGACGCACGCCTGGGAGAGCTCGGCCTCCCAGTGGGAGTCGCTGGCACGTACGCACGGCGAGGACCTCGCCACGACCAGGGCCGACCTCGACGGGGCACTGGCTGAGCTGGCCTCCACGCAGGACCAGCTCGCGACCGCCCAGGCGCGCATCACGGCCCTCGCCGACGAGAAGGCCCAGCTCGGCGACACGAGCGAGTCGCAGCGGCAGCTCGCCGACTACCAGGCGCGCGTCTCGGCAGCCGCGGGCACCGTCGCCACAGCGCTGACCACCTGCGTCGACGGCCAGCAGAAGCTCATCGGCTACCTCAAGGACGCCGCGTCCTACGACCCGGCCGACCTGGCGCGGTTCGAGCAGGACGTCGAGACAGTGTGCACGGCCGCGAAGGACGCCAACACCGCGCTGCAGCAGGAGCTCGACCGATGAGGTCGTCCGGGCGTCGCCTCAGGTGCGTCGCCTCCCTCGCGCTCCTCGGGTCGCTGACCGGTTGCGCGGCGCTCGACGCCCTGCCCGCGATGCCCTCGCCGGTCCCGACGAGCGTCGTGCCGAGCACCGTCCCGCAACCGACCCCCACGTCGAGCGGCAACCTGTCCCCCGACGGGTTCGACCTGGCGCAGCGGATCACGGTGCGGATCCGCAACGTCGGGTGCGGCTCCCTGTCCACAGGTACCGGGTTCGCGATCGACGAGCACACCCTGGTCACGAACCGGCACGTCGTGGCGGACTCGGCCGAGCTCCAGCTGAGCACCTACGACGGACGTGACGTGGCGGTCTCCGCCGCGAGCACGGCCGCTCTCGCCGACCTGGCGATCGTGCGAACCGTGGACGCCCTGCCCGCATCCCCCGAGCTCGCCGCCGACGACCCCGCCGAGGGTGACCCGGTGACCATCGTCGGCTACCCGCTCGGCGGGCAGCTCACCCTCACGTCCGGGACGGTGGTGGGCTCCACGACGGACCCGCTGAACGAGAACCTGGGCGACGTGCTCGTGACGGATGCGCCCGTCGAGCCCGGCAACTCCGGCTCAGCGGCGCTCGATGCCGACGGGCGCGTCATCGGCGTGGTCTACGCCAAGAGCTCGGACGGGTTCAGCTACGTGGTGCCTGTCAGCACGCTGCGCGCGATGCTGGGTGACGAGACCTCGTTCTCCCCGTCCACGTCCTGCACGACCGGCTGACCCGGAGGTCACCATGCCCGACACCCAGCGCTTCGACCCGACCGCGATCGTGCGAGCCGCGAGCGACACCCTCACCGTCCGACGGGTGTTCGGCGAGGCCTACGAGCGCGACGGGGTCCTGGTGATCCCGGTGGCCAAGGTGATCGGCGGGACGGGCTCGGGCGGCGGAACCGGCGCGCACCGACCGGAGTCCGACACCGAGCCGGGCAGCGCCGGCCCGGCCAGTGAGGGCGAGGGCGGCGGAGGCGGCTTCGCCGTCCGGGTCCGGCCCGTCGGCGTCTACGTCATCGACGAGCACGGCACGCACTGGCGCCCAGCGCTCGACCTGAACAGGGTGATCCTCGGTGGCCAGGCCGTCGGGGCGCTCGCGATCACCGTGCTCGGGACGGTCCTGGCGGCGCGCGGCCTCGGTCGGCTCCGGCGACGCTGAGCGCCGACCGTTACGGACGAACCCTCAGACCCCGCGCAGGCGCAGCTCGAGCGAGTCGACCCTGTCGCTGACGACGTCCGAACCCGCGAGCGCGGCGTTGACCTGGGCGAGCACCGCGTCCAGCCGGTGGCGGTCCAGGCCGGGGACGAGGCCGAGGACCACCGCCACCTCGGCGCGCACGCCGGGTGCGACATCCGCCTCGACGACCTCGCGGACGACCCGCAGCGCGTCGACGACGGCAGCCCGCACGTCCGGGTCCACCCGAGCGCTCGGGCCCCCACCGTGCACGGCGGGCACCCATGGCAGCCGGCGCGCGAGCGCCCACACGGCCGTTCGCGGCAGCAGCGCCGTCACCGGACCTCCGGGATCGACGACGACGACCTCCCAGCCCTCCTGCACGGCCGACAGCGCTGCGCGGGCGACGTCGCTGGGCACCGGCCGGGCGTCCGCACGCCAGGCGGCGAGCGTCGCCACGGACGTGAACACGGGCAGCGCCGTCCGCCCGTCCGGGGCGCGCAGCGCGACGACGCCGGCGGAGGCCTCCTTGTCGACCGTGTGCTCGACCCCGTCGCGGACGGCCGTGCCGGCGACGTCCAGCTCGGCCATCACCGGCACGAGCACCCGTGTACCGACCAGCGCCTGCACGACCTCGGCGAGCGAGCCGCTCCCGTCGGCGTACGCCTCGAGGGCCGAACGGACGGCCGGGGCCGCCGATCCGTCGTCGGAGGCGAACGGGGAGGACGGCGGCAGCTCGCGCAGGACCACGGTCAGGGCCGCCCGGCGACGTCCAGCGCCTGGGGCAGGGTGAAGGCGCCGGCGTACAGCGCCTTGCCGACGATCGCACCCTCCACGCCGACGGGGACGAGGGTGCGCAGCGCCGCGATGTCCTCCAGGCTCGAGACACCGCCCGAGGCGATGACCGGGGCGGCCGTGCGCTCGCACATCTGACGCAGCAGCTCGATGTTGGGACCGCGCAGCGTGCCGTCCTTGGTCACGTCGGTGACCACGTATCGGGCGCAGCCGGCGTCCTCGAGCCGGGCGAGCACCTCCCACAGGTCGCCGCCCTCCTTCGTCCAGCCGCGGGCCGCCAGCGTCGTGCCCCGTACGTCGAGGCCGACCGCGATCTGGTCGCGGTGGCTCGCGATGACCCGCGCGGTCCACTCCGGGTCCTCCAGGGCGGCCGTGCCGAGGTTGACCCGGGTGGCACCGGTGGCCAGCGCCCGGGCGAGCGACTCGTCGTCCCGGATGCCACCGGACAGCTCGACCTTGACCCCCTTGCCCGCGAGGTCGGCCGTGACCTCTGCCAGCAGGGCGGCGTTCGAGCCCCGCCCGAACGCGGCGTCCAGGTCGACCAGGTGGATCCACTCGGCGCCGCCGGCGTACCAGTCGAGCGCGGCGGCCAGCGGGTCGCCGTAGCCGGTCTCGGACCCGGCCTCGCCCTGCACGAGTCGGACGGCCTGGCCGTCCGCGACGTCGACGGCGGGCAGCAGCTCGAGGCGATCGGTCATGGTGGTCTCCTGCACGTGGGTTCGTTCCTGCGGTGCGTGCCGGGGTCAGCGCAGCGTGCCGACCCAGTTGCGCAGCAGCTGGGCTCCGGCCTCGCCGGACTTCTCGGGATGGAACTGCGTGGCCGCCAGCGGACCGTTCTCGACGGCGGCGACGAACCGTTCCCCGTGCTCGGCCCAGGTCACCAGCGGCGGGACCAGGCGGGGATCGTCGGGGGCAGCGTCGGTCAACGGGAACGAGCGGGCCGCGTAGGAGTGCACGAAGTAGAACCGCTCGTCACCGATGCCCTCGAACAGGACCGTGCCGGCCGGCGCCTCGACGGTCGCCCACCCCATGTGCGGGACCACCGGTGCCTGCAGGCGGTCGACCGTCCCGGGCCACTCCCCCAGCCCGTCGGCCCGAACGCCGTGCTCGACGCCCTCGGCGAACATGATCTGCATGCCGACGCAGATGCCCAGGACCGGCCGTCCTCCGGCGAGGCGCCTGTCGACGACCTGCCCCCCGCCGACCTCGCGCAGCCCGGCCATCACCGCGGCGAACGCCCCGACCCCCGGCACGACGAGCCCGTCGGCCTCCTGCGCGGCGGTCTTGTCGGCGGTCAGCTCGACCTGGGCGCCGACGCGCTCGAGCGCACGGACGGCCGAACGGACGTTGCCGAAGCCGTAGTCGAGGACGACGACGCGAGGCTGGGACACCAGGTCAGGGTACCCGGCTGCCTGCGACGGGCGCCGTCCCCGTCCAGCCCTGGGACGCTCGCGGTCAGCCCTTCGGCTTCTTCGTCACCGAGGTGAGCAGGCGCATCGCGCGCCACCGGGACAGGCCGACGCTCGTGACGACCCCGTCGAGCTGGTCGACCGGCGCGTCGTGCAGCAACAGGTCCTCGAGCACCTGCGGCGCGTCCGAGAGCACCAGGCCCGAGGGCAGCTCCTCGACGAGCTCGCCGTTGCTCCACTGGGTGGCCGTGACACGTTCGGCCCGACGTTCGAGCAGCACCACCGGCAGGTCACGCAGCCGCTGGGAGACGGCCCGGGTGGCGGTCGCCGCGTCGGCGGGGTCCCGCAGCACCGCGATCGCGCCGATGGGTGAACCGACGGCGTCGACATCGACCTTGGCGAGCGCGCACACGGCGGCGAGCGGCCCGGGGACCGCGACCTGCGTCACGACGAGCGCGACCGAGGGCACCTCTTGCGCGGTCAGTGCGCCCAGGTCGTCGGGGACGACGAACTCGGGCTCGGCGTCGGCAGCGCCCGCAGTGGGTTCGGACCCCTCAGGGTGCTGATCGCCCGAGTCAGCGGCGTCGCGCGCGGTGTCCGGCTCGCCGTGGGCCGTGGCGTCGGCCGTCGCCTCGGACCCTCGCGTCACCTCAGGCCCGTCGGTGTCTTCCGGATGCGCCCGCGGGCCCTGTGACTCGACAGCCGGCAGGGCGTCGAAGAGCGAGGACAGGTCGTCGGGGATCTCGATGCCCGCGAGCGCGTCCTGCTCGTCGTCGCGCTCGTCGGGCCCGATGCCCGTCACAGTGCGCCCTTCGTCGACGGGATGCCGTCCACCCGCGGGTCGAGCGCGACGGCTGCCCGCAGCGCGCGGGCGAGCGCCTTGAACTGCGCCTCGACGATGTGGTGCGGGTCCCGGCCGGCCAGCACGCGCACGTGCACGGTGAACGCGGCGTGGTGCGCGATCGACTCGAGCACGTGCCGCGTGAGGGAGCCCGTGAAGTGCCCCCCGATCAGGTGGTACTCCTGCCCCTCGGGCTCACCGCTGTGCACCAGGTACGGGCGGCCGGACACGTCGACCACGGCCTGGGCGAGGGCCTCGTCGAGCGGGACCGTCGCGTCGCCGTAGCGGGCGATGCCGCGCTTGTCGCCGAGCGCGACGCGCAGCGCCTCGCCGATGACGATCGCGACGTCCTCGACCGTGTGGTGCGCGTCGATGTGTGTGTCGCCCGTGGCACGCACGGTCAGGTCGATCAGGGAGTGCTTGCCCAGTGCGGTGAGCATGTGGTCGTAGAACGGCACCGTCGTCGAGATGTCCGTCCGACCCGTGCCGTCCAGGTCCAGCTCGACGAGCACGCTCGACTCGCTGGTCGCACGCTCGATGCGCGCCGTCCGCCGCTGCTGCTCGCCGCTCACAGTCCCGCCACCTCCACCAGGGCGTCCTTGAACGCCGCCGTCTCCTGCGGCGTGCCGACCGACACCCGCAGCCATCCCTGCGGCCCGACCTCACGGATCAGCACCCCGCGGTCGAGCAGACCCTGCCAGACCGCGCGCCGGTCCGTGAACGTGCCGAAGAGCACGAAGTTGGCGTCCGAGTCCGCGACCTGCAGGCCGTGCGCACGCAACCATTCCACGAGCGCGTCGCGTTCGTCGCGCAGCGCGCCGACCTGGGCCATCAGCTCGGGTGCGTGCGCCAGCGCGGCGCGCGCCACCGCCTGCGTCACGGCGGACAGGTGGTAGGGCAGCCGCACGACGCGAAGCGCGTCCACGAAGGCCGGGGCAGTCGCGAGATAACCCACCCGGGCGCCCGCGAGGCCGAAGGCCTTGGACATGGTCCGGCTCACGGCCAGGTGCGGGTGGTCGGCCAGCAGCTCGAGCGCGGAGGGCGTACCTCGACGGCGGAACTCGCCGTACGCCTCGTCCACGACCACGACGCAGCCGCCGGGGACCTGCGCGGCAGCGTCGAGCACGGCGAGGACCGTCTCGCGCGCAAGTGCGGTCCCCGTCGGGTTGTTCGGGCTGGCCAGCAGGACGACGGACGGGTGGTGCTCGGCGATCGCCGCTCGCGCGACTCCGGCGTCGAGGCTGAAGTCGTCCTCGCGGCGGCCGGCCACCCACGCGGTCGACGTGTCGCGGGCGTACTCGGGGTACATCGAGTATGTCGGCGCGAAGGACAGCGCGGTGCGTCCCGGACCGCCGAACGCCTGCAGGACGTGCAGCATGATCTCGTTCGACCCGTTCGCGGCCCACACCTGCTCGGGAGCCACCGCGACACCCGACTCGGCGAGCAGGTAGGCGGCCAGGTCGGCCCGCAGCGCCGGGAAGTCCCGGTCCGGGTACCGGTTGAGGCCCGCGGCCGCCCGGGTCACGGCGTCGGCGATCGAGGCGATGACCTGCGGGGACGGCGCGTAGGGGTTCTCGTTGACATTGAGCAGGTACGGCACGTCCAGCTGCGGGGCCCCGTACGGCTCGAGCCCCGCCAGCTCGGGACGCAGCGGCAGCACGGGACGGGTGAGGTCGGCGGTCACGTGCCGATCCTAGGTTCGTCGGGCGACCCCGCGCCGTCGCCGCTCACGTCCCGGTCAGGTCGCGCCGGTTCCGGTCGGCTCACCCCGCGGGCACACGTGCCGACGTCACACGGCGGGCCGCTGTCCCGACCGCGCACGTGCGCTCAGAAGCGCGCCCGGACCGCCTCGCCGTGCGCGGGCAGCCCCTCGGCGTCGGCGAGCGCGACGATCCTGCCCGCGACCGCGGCCAGGGCGTCCGCGTCGTACTCGACGACCTGGACCGCGCGCACGAACGAGTGCACACCGAGCCCGGACGTGAAGTGCGAGCACCCGCCGGTGGGCAGCACGTGGTTGGACCCGGCCATGTAGTCGCCCAACGACACGGGCGAGTACGGACCGACGAAGATCGCACCGGCGCTCGTCACACGTTCGGCCACGGCTGCGGCGTCGGCCGTCTGGATCTCCAGGTGCTCGGCGCCGTAGGCGTTGACGACGGCCAGGCCTGCCTCGAGGTCGTCGACGAGCACGATCGCGGACTGCCGACCGGCCAACGAGGTCTGCACGCGTGCGCTGTGCCGGGTGGCCGCGGCGCGGTCGACGAGCTTGGCCTCGACCGCGCCGACGAGCTCGACCGACGGGGTGACCAGCACGGACGCCGCGAGAGGGTCGTGCTCGGCCTGCGAGACGAGGTCGGCGGCGACGTGGTCGGCGTCGGCGGTGCCGTCGGCGAGGATCGCGATCTCGGTCGGTCCGGCCTCGGAGTCGATGCCGACGACCCCGCGCACGAGACGCTTGGCCGCCGTGACGTACACGTTCCCGGGGCCGGTGATGACGTCGACCGGCTCGCACAGGGTCTCGCCGTCGACGTCCTCGCTGCCGACCGCGCCGTAGGCGAGCATCGCGATCGCCTGCGCCCCGCCGGCCGCGTAGACCTCGTCGACCCCGAGCAGCGCGCACGTGGCGAGGACGACCGCGTCGGGCAGGCCGCCGTTCGCCCGCTGAGGCGGCGACGTGACGGCGAGCGCACCCACGCCGGCCTCCTGCGCGGCGACCACGTTCATCACGACCGACGAGGGGTACACGGCGAGCCCGCCGGGCACGTACAGCCCGACGCGTCGCACCGGGATCCACCGCTGGCGGACCTGCGCACCGGGCGCGACCTGGACCGTGAAGTCGGCGGGCTTCTGCGCGCGGTGCACCTGGCGCACGCGTCGGATCGTCTCCTCCAGCGCGGCGCGCACCTGCGGGTCGAGGGCGTCGACCGCGGCCTGGACCTGCGCGGCCGGCACCCGCACGTGTGCGGGGCGCACACCGTCGAAGCGCTCGGACAGGTCCCGCAGGGCCGCGGCCCCGCGCGCGTGCACGTCGGCGAGGATCGGGGCGACGACGTCGGCGGCGTGCTCGACGTCGACCTCGGCTCGGGGCAGCTCGGCGAGCAGCTCTCGGCGGGACAGCGTGCGACCGCGCAGGTCGATGCGGGAGATCACACGAGGAGTCTAGGCGCGCGGGATGACGCGCACCGTCCGCGTCCGGCGTCCGTCGCCCTGGCAGGATGGTCCCGTGACCATCGTGCCGATCTCTGACGACTCCATCCGCCTCGGGCAGTTCCTCAAGCTCGCCGGGCTGGCCGACTCGGGGGCCGATGCGCGGGCGCTGCTCGAGGCGGGCGAGGTGCGAGTCAACGGCGAACCCGACAGCCGCCGCGGCCGCCAGCTCCGCAAGGGCGACGTGGTGGAGGTCGACGACCCCCGCGGGTCGAACTCCGCCGCGGTGGGCTGACCCGGACCCCTGCACGTCCGAGCCTCCGGGACGCCCGGGGCTCGGCGTACTGCGCATCAGTCCGGTGCGGCGGCGGCCCGGTACGCGGGGATGAGCTCGGTGAACCGTGCGTCCCAGTCGCGGATCGCGATGCCCGCGAGGTGGTCGGCGAGCTGGTCCAACGACGTGTGCCAGCCCGCGCCGTAGCCGACGGCCTGAGCGGTCTCGAGGCGCGTGTGCACGAGGACGAGCACCGCGCGCTCCCCCACGTCGCTCGCCGGTGCCGGCTCGACCCGGACCTCGACCTCACTCGGCCGCTCACCCGGGAAGCACCACTCGACGGCGAACGACCGCGGCGGGTCGCACGACTGCACGACGCCGGTGGCGTTCTGGTCGGAGGCGGAGTCGTCGGCGCCCATGCGCAGCTCGAACCGGCCGCCCGGGACGAGGTCGCCGTAGACGGGCCCGAGCCAGCGGGCCAGCCGACCCGGCTTCGTCACGGCGTCCCAGAGGTCCGCCGGATCGGTCGGGTACCCGCGGCGGAAGGTCACGGACGCGGAACCGTCCAGTCGCAGCGCGCCGAGCACAGTGCCCGCCGTGCGGCCATCGGGCGCGATGCCGCGCGTCGCCGGGTCGTTCGTGCTCGTGCCGTCCATCGTCATCATGTCCGCCTCTCGATGTCGCCGTCACGGTCCGCGGCGGTCACCGGGGCCGCCCCACTCCGTCCCCTGTGCCCTCGCGCGACCTCGGTGCCCAGGGCGTCGAGCCGCTGGTCCCAGAACCGCCGGACGCCGTCGAGCCAGGCCTGCATGTCGTCGAGCGCCTCCGGTCGGACGGCGTACAGCCGTCGGGCGCCGTCGACCTCGGCGGCGACGAGTCCCGCCTCGCGCAGCACGCGCAGGTGCCGGGACGCGGCGGGCTGGCTGATGCCGAAGTCGGCACCGACCGCGGCGGCGAGCTCACCCGCCGACCGCGAGCCGTCGGCGAGCAGCTCCACGAGCCGCCGCCGCACGGGATCTCCCAACGCGTCCATCGCCTGCACGATCCGATGTTTCCACTGCGGGTTATATAGCGCAAGGCTTAAGTGAGGTGGATGCTCTCCGTCGTCGCGTGCGCCGACGCCCGCCTGGAGCGCCAGGTCGTGCGGGATGCCGTCGTCGAGCTCGACCTGCCCGCCGGCGTGCAGCGGTACGGCGTCCCCTGAGGGACCCGCTCAGGCGGACTGCAGGCAGCTCGGGCCGAGCAGCGCCTTGAGGTCGCCGAACAGCGACGGTGAGCGTTCCACCCGCAGGCCGTCCTCCAGCCGCATCACCGTGGCTCGCCCCGGCTGGGTCAGCCGCAGGTGCACCTCGGTCACGCCCGGGTGCGTCGAGAGCACCTCGCGCAGCCGCTCCACGACGGGCGGCGTGCACCGCCCGACCGCGAGCGAAACGACGACAGGGGCGTCCGCACCCTGCGAGACGTCCGGCAGCGAGACCTCCATCGCCTGCAGCTGCATCTGGTCGTCCCGTCGGCGCACCCGTCCGCGGATCACCACGACCGCGTCCTCGGCGAGGACCGTGGAGTACGCCAGGTAGGTCTCGCCGAAGAACATGACCTCGACGCCGCCCTCCATGTCCTCGATCGTCACGGCGGCCCACGGGTTGCCCTGCTTCGACATCTTGCGCTGAAGCGACGTGATCAGCCCGGCCACCACGACCGTCGAACCGTCCGGGCGGGCCTCGTCGGCGTTGAGCGTCGCGATCGAGACGTCGGCCGCGGCCGACAGCACGTGCTCGAGCCCGGACAGCGGGTGGTCGGAGACGTACAGGCCGAGCATCTCGCGCTCGAACTGCAGCCGTTGCTTCTTGTCCCAGTCCGGCAGGTCCGGGATCGTGACCGCGAACCCGGTGGCCTGGTCGTCCCCGCCCATGAGGTCGGCGAACAGGTCGAACTGACCCTCCGCCTCCTTGCGCTTGACGCCGATGACGGAGTCGACCGCCTGCTCGTGCACCAGCAGCAGGGCCCGACGCGGGTGCCCGAGGGAGTCGAACGCGCCGGCCTTGATGAGCGACTCGATGGTCCGCTTGTTGCAGACCACCGCCGGGACCTTGTCGAGGAAGTCGGTGAAGGACGTGAACGCACCCTTCTCCTCACGGGTGCGCACGATCGCGTCGACCACGTTCGCGCCGACGTTGCGCACCGCGGTGAGCCCGAACCGGATGTCGACGCCGACCGCGGTGAACAACGCCGACGAGGAGTTCACGTCCGGCGGGAGCACGGTGATCCCCATGCGACGGCACTCGCCCAGGTACAGCGCGGACTTGTCCTTGTCGTCGCCGACCGAGGTCAGCAGGCCCGCCATGTACTCGGTCGGGTAGTTGGCCTTGAGGAAGGCCGTCCAGTACGAGACCACGCCGTAGCCGGCGGAGTGCGCCTTGTTGAAGGCGTAGCCGGCGAACGGGACGAGCGTGTCCCACACGGCCTGGATCGCGGCCTTGGAGTACCCGCGCTCGTTCATGCCCTTCTCGAAGGGCACGAACTCCTTGTCGAGGATCTCCTTCTTCTTCTTGCCCATGGCCCGGCGCAGCAGGTCGGCCTGGCCGAGGGAGTAGCCGGCGAGCACCTGGGCGGCCTTCTGCACCTGCTCCTGGTACACGATCAGGCCGTAGGTGCCGTCCAGGACCTCGGCCAGCGGGGTCTCGAGCTCGGGGTGGATCGGCGTGATCGGCTGCAGCCCGTTCTTGCGCAGCGCGTAGTTCGTGTGCGAGTTCATGCCCATGGGGCCGGGCCGGTACAGCGCGATGACGGCCGAGATGTCCTCGAAGTTGTCGGGGCGCATCTGGCGCAGCAGGGCACGCATGGGCCCGCCGTCGAGCTGGAACACACCGAGCGTGTCACCGCGGGCGAGCAGCTCGTAGGTGGGCAGGTCGTCGAGCGGGATGTCCTCGAGCTCGATCGGTTCCTTGTCGTTGGCGACGATGTTGCGCAGCGCGTCGTCGAGGATCGTCAGGTTGCGCAGCCCGAGGAAGTCCATCTTGATCAGGCCGAGGCCCTCGGACGTCGGGTAGTCGAACTGCGTGATGACCGCGCCGTCCTGCGGCCGCTTCATGATCGGGATGATGTCGATCAACGGCTCGCTCGACATGATGACGCCGGCCGCGTGCACGCCCCACTGGCGCTTGAGGTTCTCCAGCCCGCGCGCCGTCTCCAGCACGCGCTGCGCCTCGGGGTCGGCCGCGACGACCTGACGGAACTCCTCGGCCTCGGCGTACCGCGGGTGCTCCGGGTCGTACATGCCCGACAGCGGGATGTCCTTGCCCATCACGGGCGGAGGCATCGCCTTGGTGAGCTTCTCCCCCATGGCGAACGGGAACCCGAGCACGCGTGAGGAGTCCTTGAGCGCCTGCTTGGCCTTGATGGTGCCGTACGTGACGATCTGCGCGACCCGGTCGTCGCCGTACTTCTCGGTGACGTACCGGATGACCTCGCCGCGCCTGCGCTCGTCGAAGTCGACGTCGACATCGGGCCAGGACACGCGCTCGGGGTTGAGGAACCGCTCGAAGATCAGCCCGTGCTTCAAGGGGTCCAGCTCGGTGATGCCCATGGCGTACGACGCCATCGAACCGGCGGCAGATCCTCGGCCGGGCCCGACGCGGATGCCCTGCTCCCGGGCCCAGCCGATGAAGTCGGCCACGACGAGGAAGTAGCCGGAGAACCCGAGCTGGACGATGACGTCCGTCTCGTAGACCGCCTGCGCGCGCACGTCGTCGGGCACCTGGCCCTTGTAGCGCTTCTGCAGGCCGCGCTCGACCTCCTTGATGAACCAGGAGTTCTCGTCCTCGCCGTCCGGCACCGGGAAGCGGGGCATGTAGTTGGCGCCGGTCGGGAACTCGACCTGGCAGCGCTCGGCGATCAGCAGCGTGTTGTCGCAGGCCTCGGGCAGCTCGGCCCAGGTGCGCCGCATCTCCTCGGCCGACTTCACGTAGTAGCCGTCGCCACCGAACGCGAACCGCGACCCGCCCTGGTCGTACGTCGGCTCGTCGAGCGACGACCCCGACTGCACCGCCAGCAGCACCTCGTGGGCGTGCGCGTCCTCCTTGCGCGTGTAGTGCAGGTCGTTGGTGGCCACCAGGGGCGCACCGATCTGCTCGGCCACACGCAGCAGGTCCTTGAAGACCCTGCGCTCGATGTCGAGCCCGTGGTCCATGAGCTCGACGAAGAAGTTCTCCTTGCCGAACAGGTCCTGCAGCTCGCCGGCCGCACGCAGCGCCTCGTCGTAGTGCCCCAGCCGCAGGCGCGTCTGGATCTCCCCCGAGGGGCAGCCGCTCGTCGCGATCAGGCCCTCGTGGTACGTCTGGAAGAGGTCGCGGTCCATGCGGGGCCACTTGCCCATCTGCCCGTCCAGCGAGGCCAGCGACCCCATCCGGAACAGGTTGTGCATGCCCTGCGTCGTCTCCGACAGCAGCGTCAGGTGGGTGTAGGCGCCGCGCGCCGAGACGTCGTCGGAGGCCTGGTGCGCCTCGCCCCAGCGCACACGCGTCTGGTCGAACCGGCTGGTTCCCGGCGTGACGTACGCCTCGACCCCGATGATCGGCTTGACGCCGTGAGCCTTGGCCTTGGAGTAGAACTCGTACGCGCCGAACAGGTACCCGTGGTCGGTGATCGCGATCGACGACTGGCCCAGCCGCTCGACCTCGTCGAACAGCTCGCCGATGCGCGCGGCGCCGTCGAGCATCGAGTACTCCGTGTGCACGTGGAGGTGGACGAAGTCAGATCCTCCCGATGCCATGCCGGTCATCCTAAGCGCCGCCGCCGACACCTCCCGCCGCCCGGACGCGACGCCCGCACCTTCCCGGGTCGGCCCCCTCACAGGACGCCGGGTCAGCCGCCGTCAGGCTCAGCGGTACCCGTCGCCGAGCACCCCGAGGGCACGGGCGAGGTCGTCCGGGTAGTCGCTCGACAGCTCGAGCCACGAGCCGGTCGAGGGGTGCTCGAAGCCCAGCCGCACGGCGTGCAGCCACTGCCGGCTCAGCCCGACGCGCTGGGCCAGCGCGGGGTCCGCACCGTAGGTCAGATCACCCACGCACGGGTGCCGCAGCGCCGAGAAGTGCACGCGGATCTGGTGCGTACGCCCTGTCTCCAGGTGCACCTCGACGAGCGAGGCTGCCGGCAGCATCTCGAGCACCTCGTAGTGCGTGATCGAGGGCTTGCCGTCCGCGACCACCGCGAACTTCCAGTCCGAGGACGGGTGGCGCCCGATCGGCGCATCGATCGTGCCGGTCGTGGGTTCCGGGTGGCCCTGCACGAGCGCGTGGTACACCTTCTCGACCGTGCGCTCCTTGAACGCACGCTTGAGCACCGTGTACGCGTGCTCGCTCTTCGCCACGACCATGAGGCCTGACGTGCCCGCGTCGAGGCGGTGCACCACGCCCTGCCGCTCGGCCGCTCCTGAGGTCGAGATGCGGTAGCCGGCCGCGGCCAGAGCGCCGACGACCGTCGGCCCCGTCCAGCCCGGCGACGGGTGCGCCGCGACGCCGACCGGCTTGTCGACCACGACGAGGTCGTCGTCGTCGTGCACGATGCGCATCCCCGGGACCGGCTCGGGCACGACCTCGACCTGTCGCTCGCGCACGTCGGGGATCTCGACCTCGAGCCAGGCGCCCGCAACCAGGCGGTCCGACTTGCCCACCGGACGGCCGTCGACGTGCACGCCGCCGTCTGCGGCGATCTCGGCGGCCCGGGTCCGCGACAGCCCGAGCAGCCGCGAGAGCGCGGCGTCGACCCGTTCGCCTGCGAGCCCGTCCGGGACGGGCAACGAGCGGGTCTCAGGCACGAGGCTCCTCCGAACCGGACGGCTGCTCGTCGGCTGCCGGCTCGGGCAGCGTTTGCTCGGGCAGCGCCTGCTCGGGCAGCGCACCGTCGCTCCCCCGGTCGCCGGGCGCAGGGTCGCCCTCAGCCGCGTCGACCTCCCGCGTCCCGTCGAGCCGGACCCCGCGCAGCGCCAGGAGCATGACGAGGCCCGCCGCGGCGACGATCGCGATGTCGGCGACGTTGCCGATGAACCAGTCGCCGTAGGCCAGGAAGTCGACCACGTGCCCCCGGGCGAACCCCGGCTGCCGGAGGAACCGGTCGACGAGGTTGCCGAGCGCACCACCCAGGAGCAGCCCGAGCGCCACGGCCCAGCCGACCGATCCCAGCCGCCGCGCGGCACGGATCACCACGACGACCACCACGGATGCCACAACGGTGAGCACCCAGGTCGTCCCGTTGGCGATGCCGAGCGCGGCACCGGAGTTGCGGATGAGCTGCAGCCCGAAGAGGTCGCCCAGGAGCGCCGTCCGGGACCCTTGCTCGAGAGCCGACAAGGCCCAGGCCTTGGTGAGCTGGTCGACCGCGAGGACGCCGACCGCGAGCAGGACGAGCGTCAGGAGCAGGCGACGACGTCGGGCAGGGTCCACCGAAGGTGAGGAAGGGTCCACCGGGGACGAGGAAGGGTCCACCGGAGACGGGGACGACGCAGGGGAAGGCACCGCAGGAGTCTACGGGCGGCTCAGCGACGCTCCTCGCGCTGCTTGCACTCCACGCAGAGCGTCGCCCGAGGGAACGCCTGCAGCCGCGCCTTGCCGATCGCACGCCCGCACGACTCGCACGTGCCGTACGTCCCGGCCGTGATGCGGCCGAGCGCGTGCTGCGACTGCGCGAGCAGGTCGCGCGTGTTGTTGACGAGCGTGAGCTCCTGCTCCCGCTCGAGCGCGCTCGAGCCGGAGTCCGCCTGGTCGTCCCCGGCACCGTCGCCGGAGTTGCGCAGCAGGTCGGACAGCTCGGCGTCCGCGGTCGCGAGCTCGCCGGTGAGCCGGTCGATCTCGGAGGTCAGCTCGTCGGCGATCTCCCGGACCTCGGCGCCGGTCCAGATCTCCTCGCCGTCCCGCACCAGGAACTGCTGCGCCAGGCGCGCGAGCTCCTTGTTGTCGAACGTCACGGCCACAGCCGGGCTCAAGGCGTCATTGCTGGCCACGATCGTCCCCCCTGTCCTCGAAGTCACGCGAATGTATGCGCCGTGGCGCCATGGCACAACTCACCACGCCGGGTGAAACCCCGGCGTGGTGAGTGGTGCGAGGACCTGGGTCGACCCTCAGAGGCCCTGACCGTCGCCCACCGGCTGCGCCTGCCCGGAGCGGGGCGGCAGCGCGTTGCCACGGTTGTCGAGGTCACCGAGCAGGTTCTCGAGGTAGCTCTTCAGACGCGTGCGGTAGTCACGCTCGAAGACCCGCAGCTCGTCGATCTTGCGCTCGAGGAGCGACCGCTCCTGCTCGAGCTGGCCCAACGTGCGCTGCGAGGTCTCCTCGGCGTCGCGGACGATGCGCGTCGCCTGGGACTTCGCCTCACCGATGAGGCGGTCCGACTCCTCCTGGCCGCTGCGCACGTAGTCGTCGTGCAGCTTCTGCGCCAGGGCGAGCATGCCGGTGGCCGACTCGGGCTCCGTGCCGCGCACGGGCGCGGACACCACGGGGGCCACGACCGGTGCGACCGGGGCCGCGAGGACGGGCGCCGGTGCGGGGACGGGCTCAGGGACGGGCTCCGGCTTCGGCGCCGGCGCCGCCTGCTGGGCACCCGCCCGGCTGAGCTCCGCGATCCGGCGCTCGGCGGCCGCAAGCTTCGTCTTGAGGTCCTCGTTCTCGCCCTGCAGGTCGCGCAGGGTGTTGACGACCTCGTCCAGGAAGTCGTCGACCTCGTCCTGGTCGTAGCCCTCGCGGAACTTGGTGGCCTGGAACTTCTTGTTCAGGACGTCGTCTGCGGTCAGCAGTGCCATCGTCGTCACCTCGGTTTGTCGAGCAGGGTCTGGCCGGCGGTATTCACCGACCGCCTCGGCCCACCGTAGCGGAGATCGTGCAGCACGCACGCTTCCCGACACCCCGGTCGCCGAGCGGGACACGGTCAGGCCCGGGCAAGTGCACCCAGGACGGACATGAGGATCGTGCAGCCCAGGAAGAGCACCATGAAGGCCAGGTCGACACGCACCTGACCGATGCCCAGGGGCGGCAGGACCCTGCGGAGAGCGCGCAACGGCGGGTCGGTCACGGAGTACGCGACCTCGGCGATCACGAGGACCACACCGGTCGGCTTCCACTCACGCGCGAACACCTGGACCCAGTCGATGACCAGGCGCACGAGCAGCAGGAGGAAGAACGCCCCGACGACGAGCTGGAGCAGGCTGGCGACAAGACGCACCGATCAGCCCGGTCAGCTCTGGTTGAAGAACCCGGCGCGCACGACCGGGTCGGGCTGCCGCGTCTCACCGGACACCTCGACGTGCGCGGGCGAGAGCAGGAACACCTTGCTCGTGACCCGCTCGATGGCGCCGTGCAGCCCGAAGATCAGCCCCGCGGAGAAGTCGACGAGCCGCTTGGCGTCCGCGTCGTCCATGTCCGTGAGGTTCATGATCACCGGGGTGCCCTCACGGAACGCCTCGCCGATCTTGCGCGCGTCGTTGTACGAGCGCGGGTGGATCGTCGTGATGCGCCGAAGGTCGGTGTGCGGCGGCGCAGCCGCGACAGGGGCCGCCACAGGGGCGGCGCGGCGCAGGGGCGTGACCTGAGCCTCGTACTCGTGCGGCACCTCGACCTCCACCTCGTCGTACTCGTCGACGTAGTCCTCGTGCTCGACGCGGTCGTCGGCCAGGCCGAGGTACAGCATCGTCTTGCGAAGCGCTCCGGCCATCGCGATCTCCCATCCCCTCCGGACCCCGGCGTACCGAGGTCACGGACCCGTCAGGTCTTCACCATCTTGTCGGCACGCTAGCAACGCCACCCGTGCGACCGACGACGACACGCCCGCGTGTCGGAGTTCGGGTGCTTGACAGGCTCACGGACGCCGCGCTCGCCGCCGGGTTCCTCGGACCGCCGGGACGGCTCAGACGGGCGCCCGCACGACGCCGGCGAACCGGCCCGTCGGCCGACCGCCCGCGCGCCGGTGGGAGAACAGCGCGTCGTCCGTCCAGGTGTCGCGTGCGACGTGCAGCACGTCACGCAGCCCGAGGCGCTCGAGCTCGGCCAGGACCCCGGCCGGCAGGTCGAGCGCGGGCGTCCCCCACGACGTGGTCGCCCAGGTCGCCGGGTGCCGTGCCGCGACCTCGTCGCGCAGCTCCGCGGGCACCTCGTAGGACACCCCGGCGATCGACGGGCCGACGGCTGCGCGGATGCGGCCCGGCTGCGCCCCGCGGGCGACCATCGCGGCGACGGCCGCGTCCACGACACCGGCGACCAGACCGCCGCGCCCCGCGTGGACCGCGGCCACCACACCGGCCCGGGCGTCCGCGAGGAGCACCGGAACGCAGTCGGCGACCAGGACGGCGACCGCGATCGCGCCCGTGCCCGAGACGAGGGCGTCGCCCGTGCCCGCGGTCGCGTCCGCGGCGTCGACCTGGAGGACGTGGGCACCGTGGACCTGCGTGGCGAAGACCACCGGCGCCCCGACCCAGCCGGCCACCCGCTCGCGGTTGCGGACGACCCGGCCCGGGTCGTCCTGCACGGCCGTGCCGAGGTTCAGCGTGTCCCACGGCGCCGGGCTCACCCCTCCGGCACGCGTGGTGAACCCCGCCCGGACCCCGGGGCCGAGGTCGACCTCGATGACCTCGGCGAGCCCGTGCGAGACCTCCGGCACGCTCACTTGAGGAAGTCGGGCACGTCCAGCTCGTCGCGCTGACGGTGACCGTCGTCCTCGGGGAAGATCCGGGGGACCTCGAGCGCACCCGTGACCGGCGCCGGCTCGGCGGCGCTCGACAGGAACGTGGGCACCTCGTGACGGACCGGGGCGAGCGACGGGACACCCGCGGGCAGCACGTCGTCCTCGGGGTCGAGCACGGGTCGCGGCGTCGCCGCACGCACCGGGGCTGCGGCGGGGACCGACGGGACCTGGCGCGGCGCCGAGCCGGAGACCTGTCCCAGACCGCGCGAGTCGCGACGCTGGACCGGCACACCGCCGTCGAAGCCGGCGGCGATGACCGTGACCCGCACCTCGTCGCCGAGCGCGTCGTCGATGACCGCACCGAAGATGATGTTGGCCTCGGGGTGCGCGGCCTCCTGCACGAGGCGGGCCGCCTCGTTGATCTCGAAGAGCCCGAGGTCGGAACCACCCTGGATCGACAGCAGCACGCCGTGGGCGCCGTCGATGCTCGCCTCGAGCAGCGGCGAGGAGATCGCCAGCTCGGCGGCCTGCACGGCACGGTCCTCGCCGCGGGCGAAGCCGATGCCCATGAGCGCGGAGCCCGCGCCCTGCATGACGGACTTGACATCGGCGAAGTCGAGGTTGATCAGACCGGGCGTGGTGATGAGGTCCGTGATCCCCTGCACGCCGGAGAGCAGCACCTGGTCCGCGGAGTGGAAGGCGTCGAGCACCGAGACCGAGCGGTCGGAGATGGACAGCAGGCGGTCGTTGGGGATGACGATGAGCGTGTCGACCTCGGCGCGCAGCGCCTCGATGCCCGTGTCCGCCTGGACCGACCGGCGACGGCCCTCGAACGTGAACGGGCGGGTCACGACGCCGATCGTCAGCGCGCCGAGCGAGCGCGCGATGCGGGCCACGACGGGCGCACCACCCGTGCCCGTGCCGCCGCCCTCGCCCGCGGTGACGAAGACCATGTCGGCGCCGCGCAGGACGTCCTCGATCTCCTCCTGGTGGTCCTCGGCGGCCTTCTTGCCGACCTCGGGGTCGGCACCGGCGCCGAGCCCACGGGTGAGCTCACGACCGACGTCGAGCTTGACGTCGGCGTCGGACATCAGCAGCGCCTGCGCGTCGGTGTTGATCGCGATGAACTCGACACCCTTGAGGCCGACCTCGATCATCCGGTTGACGGCGTTGACGCCGCCGCCGCCGATGCCGACGACCTTGATGACCGCCAGGTAGTTCTGCGGAGCTGCCACGGTGGGTGCCTCTCGTTCTCATGCCGTCCCGGCAGGTGCCGGATGGTGCCGGGAGCTGCCGGAGCAGCGGGTGCTCGACCCCGCTCGCGGCGCACCGCGGTCGAGCATCGAACCTTCACCCTCAGGTTGAGGGTTATAGTTATGTCAGATCTGCTGTCGTCCGTGACGGTAGGTGCGCTCGTGCGTGCGATCAACGACCGGGCCGCGCGTGTCGCCATCCACGTCGGCGCGCCGCACCCCGGACCCACCCGCGGCATCCCGCTCCCACCGACCGCGCAGCACGCCGGTCACCGGGTGATCGGCAGGGTCGGCGCGGAGACGTCGAACACCGTCGCCCCCGCCGTGGCCGGAGAGGCGCGCAACGCCGCGAGCACCGCGACCTTCAGCCCCGTGTCCTGCGCGCTCCCCCAGTCGACCTGCGCACCGTCCCGCAACGTCATCGTCACGGTGTCCTGGGTCTGCGCCGACACGCCTGCGACCTGGGCGAGGAGGTCGTCGGGCAGCTGCTCGAGCACGTCCAGCACGGCCCCGAGCGTGCGGGCCTCGCCGACCGGCACGTCCACCACCGGCAGACCCTCCGGCGCGGCGTCGACCCTGCCGACCTGCACGCCCTCCATGTCCAGCAGCGCGTACCCGAGCGCGTCGCCCTCACCCGTCGGCACCGCCGCGACCGGCTCGCGGGCCACGAGGACGACCTGCAGACCGTGCGGCCACGTGCGGGTGACTTTCGCCTCACGCACGCCCGGCACGTCCAGCACGTGGTCACGCAGCGCGACCGTGTCCAGGCGGGGAAGAGGCGTCCCGTCGTACGGCTGCACCGCGGCCATCACCGCGGCGACGTCGACCACGGCATCCGCACCGTCGACGACGACCTCGTCCATGTGCAGCGCCAGCACGGACGAGAGCAGCAGCAGCCAGACCAGACCGCCGACGAGCACGAGCCCGCCGACCACCGCCGCCACCTGCCGTCGGGCCAGCACCCGACGGGCGTGCGCCCGCTCCGCGAACCGCTCGACCGACCGCGGCGAGACCACGGGCGGCCGCACGGGACCGCCCCAGGCGCCCGCACCTGAACCGGCACCGGCACCGGCACCGACAGCCGCGGGGCGCGATGTCGTCCGACGTGGATCCACCAGCACACGCGAGCCGCTCGACGCCTTCTCCCGCTCCGCAGGACCGTCCGTCGATCGCTTCGCCGGCCGCTTCGCCGGCGCCGGGGTCGCCTTGCCGCGCGACGCGGCCTCGTCCGCCGGGACCTCATCGCCCTGCCCGGACGGCCCGTACGCCCCGGCCCTCCCGGACCCCGTCGACGCCGAACCCGGCCGCGGCGCGCCGTCGGACGCGGCGCGACGCGGCGCCGTCGGCCGACGTGCGCCCGGCCGTGGAGCCGGCGGACGGGACGGGCTCACGCCGGACCGCCTCCCGGGTCGGCGCTCGCGCCGGCGCTCGAGGACGTGGCACCCAGCAGCTCCAGGACGACCGGACCGAGCTCGGTCACGTCACCGGCGCCGACCGTCAGCAGCAGGTCGCCAGGACGGGCGTGCGCGGCGATCGCCGCGGCGGCCCCGAGCCGGTCGGGCACGAACGTCGCCACGGTGCCCGCCGGAACCTGGTCGACCACGAGCGCGCCGGTCACCTCGGGGTCGGGATCCTCGCGTGCGGCGTACACGTCCGTGACGACGACCACGTCGGCCAGCCCGAAGGCCTCGCCGAACTCGCGTGCGAACGTCCGGGTGCGGGAGTAGAGGTGCGGCTGGAAGAGCGCGAGCACACGACCGCCGTCCGCGACCGTCCGGGCGGCCCGCAGCAGCGCGGCCACCTCCGTGGGGTGGTGCGCGTAGTCGTCGACGACCCGGACCCCGCCCACGGTGCCCCGGTCCTCGAAGCGTCGGCCGGTACCCCGGAACGCCTCCAGGCCGCGTGCGGCCTCCTCGGCCGAGAGCCCCAGACGCCGCAGCACGGCCCACGCAGCGGCCGCGTCGAGCGCGTTGTGCGCCCCGGGCACGGCCAGCCGCACCTCGACGCTCGCCCCGTCCTGTGCCGTGAGGCTCACCGACCAGCGATCGCCGTCGGCGACCTGGTCCCCCACCACGACGTCGGCATCGGCGGCCCGGCCGTAGGTCACCACGTCCGTCCCCGCGGCGGCCAACGGCTCACGGACCTGCTCGACGAGCCGAACCGCGCCCGGGTCGTCCGCGCACGCCACGAGCAGGCCGCCCGGACGGATCCGCCGCGCGAACCGGGTGAACGCCTCCTCGAAGGCCTCGCGCGTGCCGTAGTGGTCGAGGTGGTCCGGCTCGACGTTCGTCACGACGGCCACCAGCGGCCGGTAGGCGAGGAAGGACCCGTCGGACTCGTCGGCCTCCGCGACGAACACCGGACCGTGCCCGTCCCGGCTCCCGCCCAGGGGCCCCTCGTCGGACAGCACCGAGCCACCGATCGCGAACGACGGGTCGGCGCCCTCCTCGACGAGCGCCGTGGCGATCATCGCCGAGGTCGTGGTCTTGCCGTGCGCGCCGGCGACGGCGACGGAGTCCCGGTCCGCCATGAGCGCCGCCAGAGCCTCCGAGCGGTGCAGGACGCGCAGCCCCCGCGCACGCGCCTCGGTCAGCTCGGGGTTCGACTCGCGCACCGCCGAGGACACCACGACGGTGCGCGCACTCCCGAGGTGCGCCGGGTCGTGGCCCACGAACACCTGCACGCCGGCCGCTCGCAGCCCCGGCAACGCGGGTCTGTCGTGCGCGTCGGAACCGCTCGTCGGGACCCCTCGGGCCGCCAGCAGTGCGGCGATCGCCGACATGCCCGCCCCGCCGACGCCGATCAGGTGGGTGGCGCCGAGCGCGAGGACGTCGTCGGTGGCCGGCGGGAGGTGAGCCTCGACGAGGCGTGCCACGCGGGTCGCCGCGTCGCTCACGCCGACCCCGGCCGCCGCGGCGGCCATGCGGGACCGCGTCGCGGCCGCATCCGCCCCGACGAGCAGCCCGATGACGTGCTCCTCGACCCACGCCGCGTCGAGCGCGGCGTCGTCCACCAGCAGACCACCGCCGGCCTCGACGACCGGGGCCGCGTTGAGCCGCTGCTCACCGTTGCCGATCGGCAGCGGGACGTACACGGCCGGGATGCCGAGCGCCGCCAGCTCGCACACCGTCCCGGCGCCCGCCCGGCCCAGCACGACGTCGGCGACGGCGAGCCCGAGGTGCATCTGCGAGAGGTACGGAAGCACGTGGTAGCGCTCGGCGCCGGGCAGTCCCTCGAGGCGCGCTCGCACGGCCCGGTCCTTGTCGGCACCCGTCAGGTGCAGCACCTGGACGCCGGCGGCCAGCAGCGCCGAGGCGGCCGAGGAGACCGCCGTGTTCACGCTCACCGCGCCGAGCGACCCGCCCGTCACGAGCAGCGTGGGCAGGTCCGGGTCGAGCCCGAGCTCGGCGGCAGCCGATCGACGCGCCCCCGAGGCGTCCGTGGCCCGCTCCTCGAGGAGCCGGGCGATCGGTGCCCGCAACGGCAGCCCCACGACCTGCTCACCGGGAAGGCCCGTGCCGCCGAAGGTGACCGCCACCTCGGCCGCCCAACGGGCGCCGAGCTTGTTCGCGAGGCCCGCACGGGCGTTCTGCTCGTGGATGACGACCGGCACGCCCCGGCGGCGGGCCGCCAGGTAGGCCGGCGTCGAGACGTACCCGCCGAACCCCACGACGACCTGCGCGCCGTACTCCTCGATCGCACGGTCGGCCGCGTGCACCGCCTCCTGCAGGCGACCCGGGAGGCGGAACCAGTCGAGCGTGGGTCGACGGGGAAGCGGCACCCGCGGCACGACGGCCAGGGGCAGGCCGTGCTCGGGCACCAGGCGCGCCTCGAGGCCGCTCGCAGTACCCAGCACGGTCACCTGCACCGACGGGTCGCGGCGACGCAGCTCGTCGGCCACGGCCAGCAGCGGGTTGACGTGCCCGGCCGTGCCACCCCCGGCGAGCAGCACGGACCGCGGCGCCCGTGCACCCCCCGACGGCTGCGCAGGGGTGGTCGTCGGTGCGGCGGCGGTGCTGATGGGGTCCTCGTTCCGGTGGGGCTGACGGTCGGCTCTCTGGCGGGTCCGGCTGCCGGGGGCGTCCCGCGGGGGGTCGACCTGCCCGTCAGCCACGGGTGCGGCCGATCACGGCCAGCGAGCGTCGCACGACGCTCGGGCGGGCGGCAAGGGCCTGGGCCGCTCCCGGTTCCGTGCGCGCGAAGGCGATCACGACACCGAGCGCTGCCATCGTCATGATCAGCGCGGACCCGCCCGCCGAGACGAGCGGCAGAGGCACGCCGATGACGGGTGCGAGCCCGATCACGACTGCGATGTTGACCAGCGCCTGCCCGATGATCCAGCACAGGATCGCGCCCGTGGTGATCCGCACGAACGGGTCGGGGTGGCGACCGATGAGCCGGACCATCGCCAGGGCGAGCAGCGCGAACAGGCCGAGGACGAGCAGCGTCCCGATCAGCCCCAGCTCCTCGCCGATGATCGCGAAGATGAAGTCGTTGTGCGCCTCGGGCAGGTACGACCACTTCTCGCGGCTCTCCCCCAGGCCGAGCCCGCCCCAACCTCCGGTGGCCAGCCCGTACCCGCCGTGCAGCGTCTGGTAGCAGTCGCTCGTCGGGTCGCACGAGTCCGACAGCCAGCTCAGGATCCGGTTCATCCGGTTCGTGCTCGACCGGGTCAGCATCACGGCGACGGCCACGCCTGCCCCCGCGGCCACCCCGAAGATCCGCAGCGGAACCCCCGCGACGAACATGGCCCCACCCACGAGCAGCAGCAGCACCAACGCCGTGCCCAGGTCGTGACCTGCGAGGACGGCGCCCACGGCGATCCCCGCCACCGGAGCAGCCGGGACGAGTGCGTGCTTCCACTCCTGCAGGAGCGCCTGCTTGCGCGAAAGGACGGCACCGAGCCACAGCGCGAGGGCCAGCTTGATGGCCTCAGAGGGCTGCGCGGTGAAACCACCGACACACACCCAGTTCTGGTTGCCGCCCGTGCCGCAGCCGACGCCCGGCACGAAGACCAGCAACTGGAATGCCACCGCCGCTACCAGCGCGGGCCACGCGACCGCGCGCAGCACCCGCACGGGCACCCGCGTGAGCACGAGCATGAGCGGCAGCCCCATGAGCGCGTACCGGGCCTGGTTGACGAAGACCGCGTACGGGGAGTTGCCCTCGTCGAGCGACTCGACGCTCGAGCTGGACAGCACCATGACGAGCCCGATGACGAGCAGAAGCGCCGTCGCGCCGATCAGCACGTAGTAGCTCGTCACGGCGCTGTTCCAGTGGCCCAGGCCCGAGCCCGTCGGTGCGGGTGTCGCCGTGCTGCCGGACCGCGGGCCCGCCGGCGCACCGGTGGCAGGGCCGACGGCCTTCGTGCGGTCACGGCTGCCGGGGCGCGGGGTCGTCGCGGTCATCGCACGGCCCTCACGCGCCGGGGGCGTCCGCCGTGAGCGCGTGCACGGCGGCGACGAAGGCCTCACCCCGGGCGGCGTACGAGGCGAACTGGTCCATCGAGGCGCAGGCGGGGGCGAGCAGGACGCTGACGCGCTCGTCCGTGCCCGCGACCGCGGCGAGGCGGCGGGCGGACTGCACGGCACGGGTCATCACCGTCCCAGTGTCACCGCCGTCGACCTCGACGACGGTGACCTCGGGTGCGTGTCGGGCGAGCGCGTCCCGCAACGGCGCGCGGTCGGTGCCGATCAGGACGGCGGCACGCAGGCGGTCTCGACGGGCGATGACGAGCTCGTCGAAGCTGGCGCCCTTGGCCAGACCCCCCGCGATCCACACCACGGAGCCTTGGTCGAAGGAGCCCAGCGACGCCGCGGCTGCGTGCGCGTTCGTGGCCTTCGAGTCGTCGACGTACGCCACGCCGTCGACCTCGGCGACCGTGACGATGCGGTGCGCCCCCGGGGCGTAGGCGCGGAGTCCTTCACGGATCGCGGCAGGCGTGACGCCGTGCGCGAGTGCGAGGCATGCGGCCGCCAACGCGTCCTGGACGACGTGCGGGGGCACGGTGCCGTCGGGTCCGGCGAGCCGGTCGAGGTCGGCGAGCGTCCCCAGCTCGGCGGCGTGGGTGTGCCGCAGGCGGGAGAACCCGCGGTCGACCAGGACGTCCTCGACCGCACCGACCTGTCCGACGCCCGGGGTGCCGACGGTGAAGCCCACGGCGACGGCGCCGTCGAGGACGTCGGCGTCACGGACCAACGACTCGGTGCGCGGGTCGGCCACGTTGTAGACGCAGGCGACCTGGGCTCGTTCGAAGATGCGGCCCTTGTCGGCGGCGTAGGCCTCGAGCGAACCGTGCCAGTCGAGGTGGTCGGGGGCCACATTGAGCACCGCGGCCGCCTGTGCGGACATGCTGTGCGTGAAGTGCAGCTGGAAGCTCGACAGCTCGACGGCCAGCACGTCCAGGTCGGGGTCGGTCGCGGCGAGCACCACCGGCGTGCCGACGTTCCCGACCGCCAGGGCCTGCTCCCCGCCGGCCTGCAGGATCGACTCGAGCATGCCGACGGTCGTGGTCTTGCCGTTGGTGCCGGTCACCGCAAGCCAGGGGGCCGGCCCGTGCCCGTGCGTGCGGTCGACGCGGACCTGCCAGGCGAGCTCGACCTCGCTCCAGACGGGGACACCGCGCTCCCCCGCGGACACGAGCAGCGGGTCGTGGGGCGACCACCCGGGGCTCGCGACCACCAGGTCGACCCGGTCGAGCCCACCGTCGGCCACGAACCGGGCGGGGTCTGCCGCGTCCGCGTCGGCCGCCCGCACGTCGACGGTCACCACCCGCGCGCCGCGGGCGGTGAGCACCTCGAGCGCCGCACGACCCGACACACCCAGACCCGCGACGACGACGCGGGCACCGTCCAGCACGACCACCTAGCCGGCCACCCATTCCGCGTAGAAGATGCCGACGCCCAGCGCCACGAACAGCCCGGCGATGATCCAGAACCGGATGACGATCGTCACCTCACCCCACCCCGACAGCTCGAAGTGGTGGTGCAGCGGCGCCATCTTGAAGACGCGCTTGCCGGTCATCTTGAAGAAGCCGATCTGGATGATGTCGGAGAGCACCACGAGCACGAACAGCCCACCGATGATCGCGGCGAGGATCTCCGTGCGCGACACGATCGACAGCCCGGCGAGCGCACCGCCGAGCGCGAGCGAGCCGGTGTCGCCCATGAAGATCCGAGCGGGGCTCGCGTTCCACCACAGGAAGCCGAAGCAGGCACCGGTAATGGCCGAGGCCACCACCGCGAGCGCGAGCGGGTCGCGCGTCTCGTAGCAGCGGGGTCCGACCGAGGCGAGGAACTGGCAGCTCTGGTTGAACTGCCACACGCCCACCAGGACGTACGCGCCGAACACGATGAGCGAGACGCCCGTGGCCAGGCCGTCCAGGCCGTCGGTCAGGTTGACGGCGTTGGACCAGGCCGTGATGAGGAAGTTCGCCCAGATCACGAACAGCACGACGCCGACGGCAGCCCCGGCGAACGCCAGGTCGAGGTTCGTGTCGCGGATGAAGGAGATGCGCGTGGAGGCCGGCGTGCGGAACGTCTCGTTGGGGAACTGCAGCGCCGCCACGGCGAAGAGCACGCCGACGACGCCCTGCCCCACGATCTTCCACCGCGCCTTGAGCCCGAGGCTGCGCTGGCGGGAGATCTTGATGAAGTCGTCGAGGAACCCGACGACCCCCAGGCCCGTCATGAGGAACAGCACCAGCACGGCGGACGCGGACGGGACGGTCCCGGTCGCCAGCAGGGCGCCCGCCCACCCGAGCAGGGTCGCCCCGATGATCACGACACCGCCCATGGTCGGTGTCCCGCGCTTGGTGAAGTGCGCGGTCGGGCCGTCCTGCCGGATGAACTGGCCGTACTGCTTGCGGACCAGGAACCGGATGAACAGCGGGGTGCCCAGCAGCGCGACGACCATCGCCAGGCCGCCGGAGATCAGGACGGCCTTCACGGGGTGACCTCCGCAGCGACGAGCCGGTCACCGAGCCGCCACAGACCGGCGTCCTTCGAGGACTTCACGAGCACGACATCGCCCGGGCGCAGCTCGCTCTCGAGCAGGTCTGCCGCCGCGTCGACATCCGCGACGATGACGACCTCGTCACCCCAGGAACCCTCGCGGACCGCGCCGGCAGCGATACCTTCCGCACCCGTCCCCACGACGACCGTCAGCCCGATGTTGAGCCGGACGACCTGCAGGCCGATCATCTCGTGCTCGGTACGGGCGTCGGGGCCGAGCTCCATCATCTCGCCGAGCACCGCGACCGAGCGCCGGTCGCGCCCGGCGAGGACCGCCAGGGCACGCAGCGCGGCGCGCACGGAGTCGGGGTTGGCGTTGTAGGAGTCGTCGACGACGGTCACGCCGTCGGCCCGTTCGACCACGTGCATCCGGTGCGGGCTCAAGGCGTCCGCGCGGGACAGCCGCTCGGCGACCTCGTCGAGCCGCAGCCCGAGCGCCAGCCCCGCGGCCGCGGCGGCCAGGGCGTTGTGCACGTGGTGCTCACCCACGAGCAGCAGCTGCACCGGGGCGTGCCGGCCGTCCACCACGAGCTGGAACGAGGCCCGGCCCGTCCGGTCGACCCGCACGTCGTGGGCGCGGACAGTCGAGGCCGGGGCGTTGCCGAAGGTGATGATCTTCCCGGGCGCACGCCCGGCCATGGCCGCCACCCGCGGGTCGTCGGCGTTGAGGATCGCGACGCCGTCGGCGACCAGGCCGTCGACGAGCTCGGCCTTCGCCGTCGCGACCGCCTCGATCCCGCCGAAGCCTCCGAGGTGCGCGTGGCCGACGACGAGGACCACCGCGATGTCGGGCGGTGCCACGTCCGTGAGGTAGGTCAGGTGCCCGGGTCCGCTCGCGCCCATCTCCAGGACGAGGTACCGGGTGTGCTCGTCGGCCCGCAGCACCGTGAGCGGCAGCCCGATCTCGTTGTTGAACGAGCGCACGGGTGCGACGGTCGGCCCGCTCTCGGCGCACAGCTGCGAGAGCAGGTCCTTGGTCGTCGTCTTGCCGACCGAACCGGTGACGGCCAGCACCTGCAGACCGGAGCCGCCGGGGGCCGCGGCCGCCAGTCGCAGCCTGACCAGGACCTCGCGTGCGAGGTCGCCCAGCGCCCGCTCGACGTCGGGCACGACGAGCGTGGGCAGCGCCGATCCGGAGGCGTCGACCAGCTCGCGGGCCGCGAGGACGAGGACGGCGCCGGCAGCGACGGCGGACGCCGCGTAGTCGTGCCCGTCGACGTTCTCGCCGGGCAGCGCGACGAACAGCGCACCCTGGTCGACCTCGCGCGAGTCCACGATCACCGGGCCGCTCACCACGGTGGCCGCAGGCACCCCGGGTGCGAGCACACCACCGGTCACGTCGGCGATCTCCGCCGCGGTCAACGCGATCACGCGATCGACCCCTGCCGTGCGACGCGGGTCTCATGGGCGGCGTGCGCCTCGCGCAGCACGTCGCGGTCGTTGTACCGGTGGAACACGCCGGCGATCTCCTGTGTCGGTTCGTGGCCCTTGCCCGTGATGATCACGGTGTCCTGGTCGGTCGCCAGGGCGAGGGCGTCGTGGATGGCCTGCGTGCGGCTGGTCGCCTCGTGCACGTCGGTCAGGTGGGGGCGCTGGCTGCGCACGCCGTCGAGGATCGCGGCGCGGATCGTGGCCGGGTCCTCCGAGCGGGGGTTCTCGTCGGTGACGACGACGACGTCCGCCAGGCGGGCGGCGATCTCGCCCATGAGCGGGCGCTTGCCCTGGTCGCGGTCCCCGTCGGAGCCGAGCACGAGGATCAGCCTGCCGGGCGTGATCGGCCGGACCGCCTCGAGGGCGAGCACGAGCGCGTCCGGGGTGTGGGCGTAGTCGACGAGGGACAGCGGCAGGCCGCCGCCCCGCTCGATGACCCGCTCCATGCGCCCGGGGATCTCGTGGGCGTGCGCGACCGCCTCGATCGCGACGTCCAGGTCGACGCCCGCGGCGTGCGCGACGACGACCGCGAGGGCCGCGTTGGAGACGTTGACCAGCCCCGGCAGCGGGCTCGCCGCCGTGTGCTCGGCGCCGTCGGGGCCACGCAGCACGAACGTCGAACCGACGCCGTCCAGACCGATGTCCGCGCCGACCACCGCCCAGTCGGCGTCCGCGGACTCAAGCGACCCGACGTGCGTGGCGACCGACTCGACGGGGATGGCCGACTCTGCGACCAGCCGCCGGCCCCACTCGTCGTCGACGACCACGACGCCCCGACGGGCCTGCCCCGGCGCGAACAGCTTCGCCTTGTCGCGGAAGTACCCCTCCATGTCGCCGTGGAAGTCCAGGTGGTCGCGCTGCAGGTTGGTGAACGCAGCGACGTCGAACTCCAGGCCGCGCACCCGGCCGAGCGCGAGCGCGTGCGAGGACACCTCGGTGGACACCGCGCTCGCCCCCCGCTCGAGCGCCAGCGCGAGGATCGCCTGGAGCACCGGGGCCTCGACGGTCGTCCGCGGGCTCTCGATGGCCTCCTCGCCGATCCGCAGCTCGACCGTGCCGAGCACCGCGGTCGTCGCGTGCCTCGCGCGCAGCGCCGCGTCGACGAAGTAGGTGGTCGTCGTCTTGCCGTTGGTGCCCGTGATGCCGACCGTCACGAGCCGGGTGCCGGGCTCGTCGTGCAACCACGCGGCGACGGGGCCGGCCAGCGCGCGAGGGTCGTCGGCGAGAAGCACGGGGGCACGGGCGCCGAGGCCTGCGTCCGCGAGCAGGCGCTGGCCCGCCTCGTCGGTGAGAACCGCCGCCGCACCCGCGTCGAGGGCCTGAGCGGCGTACGCGGCCCCGTGCACCTTGAGCCCGGGCACCGCCACGAAGACGTCCCCGGGCAGCACGTCCGCGCTGGCGAGCACGACACCGCTGGTCACGGCGTCGTCGGGCAGCGCAGCACCGGCGGTGCGCAGCGCGAAGCGGGAGACGAGGTCGACGATCCGCCGGGCCGTGGGATGCTCGGGGCGCATCCGGCCCTGGGGGGACGTCATGACGGAGAATCTACCCTGCACGCCCGCCCCCGACGGAGCCGGGGCGCCCGCTGCCGCCCACTACCAGGTCGTCGGGAACAGCGTCGCCTGGGAGCCCGAGGGAGCCACCCCGAGCTCGGCGAGCGCATAGGCCGTCACGTCGCTGAACACGGGTGCCGCGACGGTGCCGCCCCACTCCGAGCTGCGCGGGTTCTTGAGCACCACGCTGACCGCGAGCCGCGGCGAGTCCGCGGGGGCGACCCCGATGAACGAGGCCGTGATGCCCGGCCCTCCGCCGAAGTTCTGCGCCGTTCCCGTCTTGCCCGCCACCCGGTACCCGGGGATCGAGGCGCTCGCACCGGTGCCGTCGTCCACCACGCTCTCGAGCATCGACAGGACGGTGTCCGCGGTCTGCTCGGAGACGACCTGGGTCCCTGCGGGGATCTCGGCGGCCGTGTACGTGCCGTCGGCGTCGGTCCACCCCTTGATGAGGTGCGGCTGGACGTGGACCCCGTTGTTGGCGATCGTCGCGAACACGGACGTGGCCTGGAGCGCCGTCACCGAGACCGCCTGGCCGAACAGGACCGAGAGCTGCGAGCGCTTGTCCCAGGTGTCCCAGGTGTCGCCCGCGCGCAGTCGACCGGCCGACTCGGCGGGCAGCTCGATCCCGGTCTTCGCGCCGAAGCCGAAGCGTGAGAGGTAGTCGTAGCGCTGGGCCAACGTCAGGTGCTGACCGATCATCACGGTGCCGGTGTTGGACGACTCGGCCAGGATGCCGGTCGTGGTCAGGTTCAGCACGCCGTGCTCGTGGGAGTCCTTGAACGTCTGGCCGTTCTCGGCCGTGTACTCGTACGGCACCTCGAACTGCGTCTGCGGCGTCACCAGACCGCTCTCGAGCGCCGCGGCCATCGTGATGACCTTGCCCGTGGAGCCGGGTTCGAAGATGTCGGAGACCGACGGCGCCAGGGAGCCGTCCACCGCGGGGTTGTTGGGGTCGATCGATCCCGAGTCGGCCAGCGCGTAGATCTCGCCGGTGACGGTGTCCATCACGACGATCGACCCGGAGTCCGCTCCGGTCGCGGCGACCTGCGCGTCGAGAGCCTCCTGGGCCTTCCACTGGATGTCGGCGTCGAGCGTGAGCTGCACGGAGTCGCCCGCGACGGCCTCGGTGCTCTCGCTGAAGCCTCCCGGGATCGGCTGTCCGCGCCGACCGCTCTCGTAGACCTCGCTGCCCGCCGTGCCTTGCAGCCGGTCGTCCAGCGCCGCTTCGAGGCCGTCCAGCCCGACACCGCTGGAGTTCACGAACCCGATGACGTTGCCGGCGAGGGTCCCGTTCGGGTAGATGCGCTCGGCGACCTTGTCGACGTTGACGCCCGGCAGGCCCTCCGCGCGGATCTCGCGCGCCACGGCGGGCAGCACGTCCTTCTTGATGACCTTGTACTCGCGCTCGCCGACCAGCGTCGCCCCGAGCGTGGCCGGGTCCATGTCGAGCAGCGGCGCGAGCCGGTCGGCCACCCCGACGGCACCGTCGGACGTGCCGTTGGTGCCCTGGAAGTCCGCCACGAGCAGCTGGTTGACCGAGATGACGTACCGCTCCACGGACACCGCGAGGGCCTTGCCGTCCGCGTCGGTGATCTCCCCGCGGGTCCCGATCGACTCCTGCGGCGCGGTCAGCCGCTTGGCCAGCGCGATGGCGGCCACCTCGCTGCCGTGGATGCCCTGCACCCACACGAGCCGACCGGCGAACACCAGCACGACGAGCGTGAGTGCCACCGTCAGGAACGCCAGGCGCCCCTTGCTGCCCGGTCCCGGGAGCCCAGGGCCGGGCGCGGCGCCGAACGGCCCTGCCGGGCCACCGCCACGTCGCCTGAGCGAGGGACGCGGTGCACGTCCGCGCGTGGAGCCGGCACGGGCGGCCGACGCTGTCCCGGTCCGAGGCGTCTTCGGGACCGCCGTGACCGCCCCGCGCTTGGTCGCGGAGCGAGCCGAGGCCGAACCCTTCGGCCCCTCGGCCTCGCGGGCACCGGGGCGTGCGGCGGCAGAGGCTCGGGCACCGGTCACGGGCCGAGCCTCTCGCGCACCCGCAGCCGAAGCCGGGCGCGACGCGCCGGGGACGGCAGCCGACCGCGGGCCACCGGACCGCCGGGCGGATGCCCGTGCGGTCGGCTTCCCGCCCGTCGGCGTCGGGCTCACCCAGCGGCCCCCGCCGAAGGTGCCCCCTGGACGCTGCCGTCGGACAGCCGCAGCCACCCCGTGCCACCGGCCGGGACCATGCCCAGTGCGCGCGCGGCCTCGGCGAGGTGCGCAGGCGAGGACTTCTGGTCCAGGGCTGCGACCAGGTCCTTCTCGTCCTGCTGCAGCTGACCCAGCTCGTTCGACTTCTCGTACTTCTCGTAAGCACCGTGCGCCATCGAGGTGTTCAGCAGCAGCGCGGACAGCAGCGCGGCACCGAGCACACCCATGCACATCAGGACGAAGGGCACCCGGGTGCGCGCCTGCTGCGGGGCCCGGACCAGGCGCAGCCGCGGGGGCGCGTCCTGACGGCTCGGAAGCGGGCGGGCCGGCTGCGCGGAGGCACGGGCGCCTGCGGTGCGGACGTCTGCTCGTGCGGCGGCCTGAGCGCTCATGCTGCCCTCCTCGGGGTCTTCCGGTCTCGCATGTGGTCGGGCGTGGGTCGCAGCCGCTCGGCGGCTCTGAGCCGGACGGACTGTGATCGAGGGTTGCGGGCCAGCTCCTCGGCGTCCGCCTCCTCCGCGCCCCGCGTCACCAGACGCAGGTACGGCGTGTGGGTCGCCGGCTCGACGGGAAGGTCGGGCGGCGCCGACGAGGTCGCCCCCGCGGCGAACGCACGCTTGACGATCCGGTCCTCGAGCGACTGGTACGCCTCGACGACGATCCGACCGCCGACGGCGAGCGCCTCGATCGAGGCCGGCACCGCGCGCTCGAGAACCTCGAGCTCACCGTTCACCTCGATGCGCAGGGCCTGGAACGTGCGCTTGGCCGGGTGCCCGCCGGTCTGACGGGCCACGGCCGGGATGCTCGCCCGGACGAGGTCGACGAGCTCGGCGGTGCGGGTCAGCGGGCGCACGGCCCGGGCCGCGACGACCGCCCGGGCGATCCGCGGAGCGAACCGCTCCTCGCCGTACTCCCGCAGGATGCGGGCGATCGCGCGCTGGTCGTAGGTGTTCAGGACGTCGGCGGCCGTCTGACCGGTCGTGGAGTCCATCCGCATGTCCAGGGGGGCGTCCTTGGCGTAGGAGAACCCCCGCTCGACCTCGTCCAGCTGCAGCGAGGACACGCCGAGGTCCATCAGGACGCCCTGCACGTGCCCGATCCCCAGGTCGTCGAGGACGTCGCCGATCTCGTCGTAGATCGCGTGCACTGGTGTGAACCGGTCACCGAAGGGTGCGAGCCGCCGCCCTGCCAGCTCGAGTGCCTGAGGGTCCCGGTCGAGCCCCACCACCCGCACGTGCGGGAAGGCCCGCAGCACACCCTCGGTGTGACCGCCCATCCCGAGCGTCGAGTCGACCATCACGGACCCGGGCTCGGCCAGGGCCGGGGCGAGCAGCTCGAGGCAGCGGGCGAGCAGGACCGGCACGTGGCGGGACGCTGCGTCGTCGGTCGCCTGCTCGGGCATCGCCCCTCCTTCGTGCGTCTCGTCGCGGCTGCTGGTGCTCGACGGCCCCGGGGTTCGGTCCGCGGTGCTGCGTGTCGTGGATGGTCGGACGGCCCCTCCGCCGTCCGACCAGATCCCCCACCGACCCTCTGACGCGGGGAAGTGCGTCAGAGCGGACGGGAGGAGGTCTCGTCGGGCGGGAGCTGCGAACCGTGCGGTGCTGCGTGCTGCTGAGGTGCGTCCGCTCAGAACGGACCGTTCGGGAAGACCTCCTCCGCGGTGTCGGCGTACCCGGCCTCCTGCTCGGCCAGGTACGTCTCCCACGCCGTCAGGTCCCAGATCTCGACGCGCGTGCCGGTGCCGATGACGGCCACGTCGCGGTCGAGCCCGGCGTACTTGCGCAGCATCGGCGGGATGGAGATCCGCCCCTGCTTGTCGGGCAGCTCGTCGCTCGCACCGGAGAGGAACACACGCAGGTAGTCACGCCCCTGCTTGCTCGTGACGGGGGCCTGGCGCAGCTGGTCGTGCATGCGACGGAACTCGTCCATCGGCAGCAGGAACAGGCAACGCTCCTGGCCGCGGGTCATGACCAGCCCCGGGGCGAGCTGGGCGCGGAACTTGGCCGGGAGGATGAGCCGGCCCTTCTCGTCCAGCCGCGGGGTGTACGTGCCGAGGAAGGGCGCGAACGAGCCGAAGACGCCTGCCGAAGACTCATGCGCCACCTCGCCTCCTCCCTCACCCGGACGGGTCAATGCAAACCCGTCCACCCCTGCTCACCACGTGCCTCCACGGTACTCCACTTCCCTCCACCAGGCCCTCCGAGAATCCCCGTTTTCACCCGCTCTCCGCAATGTTTGCGCAGGTCACACGCGGTGGAGCGAAGTGGAGGAACTTCCCGACCCCGGAACGGCCACGGCGCGTCGCGGGGCGGGAACAGCCCGGAGAAAAGGACGAACCGGGGCGGTTCCGACGGGCCGTCGCGCACGCCTCGGGCGACAGTGGGGGGACCACCCGGCCCACGGCCCGGTCGTGGAGCGAAGTGGAGGAACACCCTCCTCGGACGACGACGTCCACGTAGGCTCGGCTCGAACCCCCAGGAGGCCGCCATGCTGCAGGCAGTGCCGTCGTCGAGCGAGCTCGACGACCTCGTCGCGACGACCGAGCGGATGCGCGCGTCGATCGAGAGCGTCATCACCGGACGTCCCGACCTCGTCCGCGTGACGCTCGCGGTGCTGCTGGCCGAGGGGCACCTGCTCCTCGAGGACGTACCCGGGGTCGGCAAGACCACGCTCGCCAAGGCCCTCGCCCGTTCGATCGACTGCACCGTCGGGCGCATCCAGTTCACGCCCGACCTGCTGCCGTCCGACCTGACGGGCGTCAACATCTACCGGAGCCAGACGCACGAGTTCGAGTTCCGGCCCGGTCCGGTGTTCGCGCACGTCGTCATCGGCGACGAGATCAACCGCGCATCGCCCAAGACGCAGTCCGCGCTCCTGGAGTGCATGCAGGAGGCACAGGCCACGGTCGACGGGCACACGTACCCGCTCCCCCGGCCCTTCCTCGTCGTGGCCACGCAGAACCCCGTCGAGATGGAGGGCACCTACCCGCTGCCCGAGGCCCAGCGCGACAGGTTCATGGCACGTCTCACCGTCGGCTACCCCAGCGTCGAGTCCGAGCTGGACATGCTCGACCTGCAGGACGCGGCCGACCCGCTCGGGCACCTGCACCCCGTCACCGACGCCGCCGCCGTGGGCCGGCTCATCGACACCACCCGCAGGCTGTTCGCCGCTCCGAGCGTCAAGCGGTACGTCGTCGATCTGGTCACCGCCACCCGGCAGGACCCGGGCCTGCGGCTCGGGGCCTCCCCGCGTGCCGCGATCCAGCTGCTGCGGGCCGCCAAGGCGGTCGCCGCCATGGACGGACGCGACCACGTCCTGCCCGACGACGTCCAGAAGCTCGCCGAACCGGTGCTCTCCCACCGGCTGCTGCCCAGCACCGAGTCACGGCTGTCCGGGAGGAGCACCTCGGACGTCGTCGCCGACGTCGTCGCGCGCACGCCGCTGCCCGTGGCCTCCACCGCAGGAACCCAGCGGCCCCGCAGGGCCATCGGCTGATGGGTCTGCGGCCGACCGCGCGGGGCATCGGCCTCCTCCTCGGCGGGGTCGCGCTCGTCGTGCTCGGGGTCGCCCTGGGCACCGTCGACGTCGTGCGGATGGGCACGCTCGCCGTGCTCGCCGTGCTCGGTCCGGCCGCCGTGCTCGCCGTGCTGGACCCCGGGCGCGGGCGCCACCGACTCGCGGTCGTGCGCACCACGACACCGAACCCCGTCCACGTCGGCGACCGCGCCGACGTGGAGGTCCTGATCAGTGCCACGGACCCCGCGGCACGCGTCCGGCTGGCCGGGCTGCGCTTCGCCGAGCAGGCCGCCACCGACCTGTCCGGCGGCTCGCCCCTGCGCGCCCGGGTGCGCCGCACCCCGCACCGGGTCACCGTCACGTACGCGGTGCAGGCCGGCCGTCGCGGGCGCTGGCCGCTGGGCCCCCTCGTCGTGACCCGCACCGACCCGTTCGGCGTGGCCCGCACGAGCGCCACCCTCGGCGAGAGCGCCGAGGTCGAGGTCTGGCCGCGCGTCGTGCCCCTGCCCGCGCCCTCGGACGTCCTCGTCGGGGAACCCGACCGGGTGGCGCTCGGTGCCCGCACGCCCTCCACCGACGACGCCTCGCTGCGCGAGTACCACGAGGGCGACGACCTGCGTCGGGTGCACTGGCGCAGCAGCGCGCGACGAGGTTCGCTCATGGTCCGCTCCGACGAGCGCGCCGGCATGCGACCCGTCTCCGTGCTGCTCGACCTGCCGGCGCGGGGCGACGACCTGGAGTGGACCATCTCGCTCGCGGCGTCGATGGCGCTCGCGATGCTCGAGGGCGGGCACCCCGTCCGTCTCGTCGGCGGCTCGCGCCCGCTGGACGCCCCGGGCATCGGCGACCCGTACGGCTGGGTGCACGCCCACGGAGCCACGGCCCGCGGCACGCTCCTCGACCGCACGATCGACCTCGAGGCGCCGCGCAACCCCGAGGCGGCCGAGGTCGAGCTGCTCGCGGCGACGCACCTGCTCGAGTCCACCGGAGCAGGCGACGACATCGTGCTCGCCGTCCTCGGCCCGCTCGACCGCGCCGGACGGGCAGCGCTGGCGCACCTGGGCGACTCCGTGCAGGGCTGGGCCGTCGTCCGCCTCGGTGCACGCTCCTCCGACGGCCAGGACGCCGAGGCGAGCGTCCTCGCCCTACGACGCGCCGGGTGGCGCGCGTGCGTCGTCGTCGGCGGAGAGGACGTCGTGGCCTGCTGGCTCCGCCTCCTCGGGAGCGCACGATGAGCCGCACCGGCACACGACGTCTCCCTCGCGGTCCCCGCTCGCTCGTGGGCACCGGCCTGTGCGCCGTCGCCACCGGCACGAGCCTGCTCGCCCTGTCCGCGCTGCTCGAACCCGGACGATGGCTCACGGTCGCGTGGCTCGCCGTCGCCCTCGTGGCGGCCGTGACCGCCGGCGTGCGCGCGCTGACCCGGTCGTGGTGGGCGCCCACGCTCGCCGGCCTGCTCACCGCCGGCATCGGGCTCGTGCTGCGCTACGGCTCGCCGCCCGGGCGCGTGCAGGTGCTGCCCGACCTGGCGGCCCTCGACCGCACCCTCGCCGCAGCGAGGGAGGGCGCCACGATCATCAACACCTCGACCGTGCCGATGGCGGTCGTGCGACCCACCGAGCTCGTCCTGGTCGTCGGCGCCCTGGCCGTGCTCATCCTGGCCGACCTGCTCGCCGTCGGCCTCGGCCTGGCTGCCTGGGCCGGGGTTCCCCTCATCGGCATGTGGGTCCCCGCGGTCCTGCTCGGCTTCCCGGCGGACGTGTGGCCACTCGCCTGGACGGGGTTGGCGTACCTCCTGCTGCTCGCCCTGAGCGCGGCACCCGCAGCAGCCCGCAGCGACCGTCCTCGACGCGTGTCGGCCGCCGTCGCGTCCGCCGCCGCCGTCGTGGCCGCCACGCTCGTGGCCGGCCCCGTGGTCGCCGCCCTGCCCGGGTGGTCCTCGCTCAGCGTCCCGGCCGTCGGCGCCGGAGTCGTCGGGCCGATGCGCCTGTCCGAGGATCTCGACCTGCGCGAGAGCCTCGGCGACCGCTCGGGCCAGGTCGTCCTGCACTACACCGTCAGCTCCGCCGAGGCCGGCACGACGGCCGGGGCCGACCTGCGGGTGACCCCGGGCGGCGCCGACGAGCGAACCGTCACCGCACGCCTGGTCGGGCCCCTGCGCGCCTTCACGGTCGCGGACTTCGACGGCCGCAGCTGGCAACGCACGGACACCGACGAGCTCGTCGACTGGGACCCGGCACAGCTGCTCTCTTCCGACCCGGCCCTGCTGTTCACCGCACCGGACGCGGCCGCCGGAACCCTCGCCGAGGTGGACGTCGAGATCGCCAACCTGCGCGAGGAGCACCTGCCGGTCTCGACGTTCGCGCGCACGGTCTCCGTCGAGGGCGACTGGCGTTACGACGTGCAGCGTGACGAGGTGGTCGGGACCCGCGGCACGAGGCAGGGCATGGGCTACACGATGCTCGTGCAGATCCCCGACCTGACCGCCGCGACGCTGCAGGACGCGTCCGTCGGGACGTTCGACGGCGTCGAGCAGTACCTGGCGCTGCCGGGCACCGACCACGTCGACGACGTGACCGCGCTCGCCGCGGAGGTCACCGCCGAGGCGAGCACGCCCTACGAGCAGGCGCTCGCGCTGCAGACCTGGTTCCGCTCGTCGGCGAACTTCGCCTACGACACCCGTGTCGCGGCGGCCCGTACCGACGACGCCGTCTGGGACTTCCTCACCTCGCGCCGCGGGTACTGCGTGCAGTTCGCGACCTCGATGGCCATGATGGCGCGCTCCCTCGGGATCCCGGCCCGGGTGGGCGTGGGGTTCCTCCCGGGCACGGCTCAGGGAGACGGCTCGTACGACGTGACCGGTCGTGAGTCGCACGCCTGGCCCGAGCTGTTCTTCGAGGGCGCCGGCTGGGTGCGCTTCGAACCGACGCCGGCCGTGCAGACGGGCGCCCCGCCCCGCTGGTCCGACCCGTACATCGGGACCGATGCCGGTGCCGGTGATGCCGCCGCGGACCAGGTGCCGACGGCAGCGGCGACCGGTGCGCCGACGACCGCACCGCTTCCGGTGCCGACCACGCCTCGCGTCGAGGAGCAAGCCGTCCCCTGGCCGGCGGTCGTCGCTACGGTGATGGTCGTCCTCGCGCTCGCCGCCGCGGTCGTGCTCCTGCTGCGCCGCCGCTCGGCCCTGCGCGGCGAGCTCGTCCCGGAGCGCGCATGGCGCCACCTGCACGCCCAGCTCGGGGCGCTCGGGCTCGGATGGTCCGACTCGACGACGCCGCGCGCGGTCGTCACCACGGTGCAGGCCGCGCTCGTCGAGAGGACGGGATCCGCCCTCGACGAGGGCGCGGCGTCAGCACTGGCGTCGCTGGCCCGCGCGGTGGAGGACGAACGCTACGCACCCACGTGGGACGAGGTCGATGGGGCCCAGCTCGAGCGGTGGGTCTCCGAGGTGATGACCGGGGTACGGGCTCTGCTCAGCGACCGGACTCGCCGCGCCGGCGCTCCCAGCGCTCCTCGAACCGCGCCATGAACCCGCGCTGACCGGCCGGCTTCTTCGCCGGACGGGTCGATCCCTTCGCCGACGGCCCCTTCGAGACCGTGCCGTCGTTGCGCACCACGCCCTGCGGGCCGGAACGCCGCGGGTCGGAGAAGGCGAACGCGACCGCCGCGAACATCACGACGAATCCGACGACCCCGAGCCATACCAACCCGTCGCCAGCCGCGCCGAGCACGAGGAGCAGCAACCCGAGGGCTGCGCCCACGCTCGCGATCAGGACGCGCCCGACCGGGCGCCGTCCTCGCTGCGTGAGGGTGTTCGCGAGCCGCGGGTCGTCAGAAGTGAGCTGGCGCTCCATCTGCTCGAGCACCCGCTGCTCGTACTCGGAGAGTGGCATCCCGACCCCCATGAGCGCCGATCGTCATTGTCGACCTCAGGATAGATCGGCCGGAACGAAGGTGGTAGTCGAGCGTGGGGTGACGGACCGGGTCGCTACGGTCCCTGCACCTATGGCGGCCCGCCCGAACCGGCTGCGCACGAGGTCCATCGCCCGCTCCGCCTCACGCCTGGGGCCGTCCTGCTCGTCCACCGCCTCGTCCAGGGTCGGTTGACGGACGGTCGTGGCGGCAGGCGCCAGCCCCTCGGCCCGCACACCGATGAGCCGCACCGGGAGGCCCTCGAGGTCGACCCCCGCCAGCAGCGAGCGGCCCGCCAGGTAGATCTCGCGCGCGACGTCGGTCGGCGAGCTCAGCGTCCGCGAGCGGCTCAGGGTGCGGAAGTCGGAGGTGCGCACCTTGATGCTCACCGTCCGGGCGACGAATCGGTGTGCACGCAGCCGGGACGCGCAGCGGTCGGCCAGCTCGAGGATCTTGGCCTCGACCACGGCGATGTCCGCCACGTCGACGTCGAACGTCTCCTCGGCACCGATGGACTTCTCGTCGCGGTGCGGGTGCACGGGCCGAGGGTCCCGCCCCCAGGCCAGGTCGTACAGGTGCGCCCCGGCGACCTTGCCGACGGCGTGCTGGACGACGGCGACGTCGGTCCGGGCGAGCTCGGCGACCGTGCGGATCCCCCAACGAGCCAACGCCTGCTCGGTGCGCTCCCCCACCCCCCAGAGTGCACCGACGGGCAGTGCGTGCAGGAAGTCGACCGTCGCAGCACGCGGCACGAGCAGGACGCCGTCGGGCTTGGCGTGGCTCGAGGCGAGCTTCGCGACGAACTTGGTCGCGCCGATTCCCACCGAGCACGTGATCCCGAACCCTGAGCTGACCTGCTCGCGGATCAACCCGGCGATCCGCGTGGGCGGCCCGAGCCGACGCCGAGCTCCGGCCACGTCGAGGAACGCCTCGTCGACGCTGACCTGCTCGACGAGCGCGGTCACGTCGCCCAGGATCCGCATCACCCCGGTCGACACCTCTCGGTAGGCCGCGTGGTCCGGTGGAACCACCACGGCCTGCGGGCACAGGCGTAGCGCTGCCGCCATCGGCATGGCCGAGTGCACGCCGAACGCCCGCGCCTCGTACGTCGCCGCCAGGACGACACCGCGGTGCGCACCGCCCACGATCACCGGCAGCCCGTGGAGCTGCGGGCGGCGGGCGAGCTCGACCGAGGCGAAGAAGGCGTCCATGTCGACGTGGAGGATCGAGCAGCCGTCCTCCTCGCGGCCCCAGTCGCGCTTCGCTGCGGCCGAGCGCGGCCCGCGGCTCACCGGGGCCTCACGAGACCCGACGCTCGACCGGGGCGACCAGGTCGAGCGAGAGCAGCGCACGGGCCGCATCCACGAAGTCCTCGGCCGCGCACAACGCCTGCTCGGCACGGTCCTCGGAGACCGCGGAGAACCGACCCGCGTCGATCGCCGAGCGCAGCGCGGCTCCGGCAGCGAAGTAGCCGGACCAGCGGGCCAGCTCGGGCGCGGCCGCGTCGAGCAGACCCCACACCGTCCGCGGGGCGCGGCGACCGCTCGACCCCCCACGGCTCGCGAGCACCCCGGCCCCGGCGCGTAGCGCCGCCAGGTGGGCGTGGGAGAACTTCTCCCACGGTTCGGACGAGAACTGCGCCGCCACCAGCTCGGAGTCCGCACGTGCGAAGAGGCTGAGCGCGTAGGCGGGCACCGGGGCGTCGAGCACCGTCTGCGTCATCGTGACACCTCCCGCTCCTCCTGCTGCGCCGGCGACCCTCGTCGCCCGCTCCGTGTCCACGTCTCCACTCATGATCGAACACGTGTTCGAATTCGTCAACACCCGGCGATGCCACCCACGCCGGCCCCGGGCCCTACCGTGGCCGCATGGCCGCGCGCGACCGCACCTCCCGACGACCCTCAGGGTCCCACCGGACACCCACACGGCAGGCATGGCCGACGGGACCCGTCGCGGTACCCACAGGGACGGTCGAGCTGCTGCCCGACCCGGACGACCCCGACGGCGTCACCGTGCTCGTCAACGGCGTCCCGAGCTCGTACCTGGACCTCGCCGACCCCACGCACCTCGCGTTCGAGTACATGCAGCAGATGGCCGCGGTCATCGACGGCGTCGACGACGGGAGCGGGGCCCTCACGGTGGTGCACCTGGGGGCGGCGGGCTGCGCGCTCGCGCGGTCCCTGGCAGCGACCCGACCGGGCTCGCGGCAGATCGCGGTCGAGCTCGACGCCGCGCTGCCCGAGCTCGTGCGCTCGTGGTTCGACCTCCCGCGCTCACCCGGGCTGCGGATCCGGGCGGGCGACGCGCGCGCCGAGCTGAACCGGCTTCCGAGCGGTTCGGCGGACGTCGTGGTCCGCGACGTCTTCGCCGGCGACCGCACGCCCGCGCACGTCACGACCCTCGAGTTCGTCGCCGACGTCGCCCGCGTCCTACGACCTGGCGGTGTCTACCTCGCCAACTGCGCCGACCGCCCGCCGCTCGCACTCGCCAGGGCCGAGATCGCCACGGCCCGCGCCGTCTTCGCCGAGGTCGCGATCGTCGCGGAGCCGGGGCTGCTGCGTGGACGCGGCTACGGGAACGTGGTGATCGCCGCCACCGACGATCCGCGGCTGCTCGGCGAGGCACGGTTGGCCCGTGCCGTCCGGAGCCTGCCGGCGCCCGCCCGGCTGCTGCACGACGGCGAGCTCACGGCGTTCGTGGGCACGGCGAGCGCGCTGCACGACCCACCGGCGGCGCCCGAGGCCTGACCGCGACCGGCCGAAGGCTCTCAGCACGCGGACGGCCGACGCGGCGACCGGCACGGGGACGAGGAAGGGCCACGACCCCTGGAGGTCGTGGCCCTTCCGTCACCTCGCCCCGTCCGAGCCCCGCAGGCTCAGGCGCGGCGTCCGGCGACGATCAGAGCGGGCGGACCTTCTCCGCCTGCGGGCCCTTGGGGCCCTGCGTGATCTCGAACTCCACGCGCTGGCCCTCGTCGAGCGAGCGGTAGCCCTGCGAGTCGATGGCCGAGTAGTGGACGAAGACGTCGGCGCCGCCGCCGTCCTGGGCGATGAACCCGTAGCCCTTCTCAGCGTTGAACCACTTGACAGCACCCTGTGCCATGTTCCCTGTCCTTCTGTCCCACCGGTGACGGCCGCGGGCCGACTGCCCGCGCCGTGCCGCAATGCCACACGTCCTGCACCGGATGGACCAGCCACGCGGGCTGGCGGTGCCGATCCCCGGCATCTCCCCAGACCCAGGCATCGGCGCCGGTCAAGCGCCAGTACGTCACTGCAACGGCAGCATCTTGGCACGCAGGTGTGGCCTCTGCCACGAAATCTGCACACCAACACCACACGTTCCACAACGATCTGGTAAAGGCCGCCCGCGAAAGGCGGTAAGGGGTCAGGACTCGGAGCCGCCGTCGCTCTGCTCGGCCAGGAAGCGCTCGAACTCGGCACCCAGCTCGTCCGCCGTGGGCAGGTCGATCTCCTGCTCGCCCGTGGGCGCCAGCAGGCTCGGCCGCCCGATGCTGCGCGCGAACGCGTCGTACTGCTCCTCGAGCGCGCGCACGACCGCGGCGACCTCGGCGGAGTCCTGGACCTGACGCTCGATCTCGGCGCGCGTCTCGTCGGCCGAGGACGTGAGGGCGCCGGCGTGCAGGTCCAGGCCGGTGGCGCGCTCCACCCGCTCCAACGCCGCCATGCTGGCCTGCGGGTACGGGGACTGGGCGAGGTAGTGCGGCACGTGGACGGCGAAGCCCATCGCGTCATGGCCGGACTGCCCGAGCCGCAGCTCCAGCAGGGCGCTCGCGCTGGCCGGCACCTTCACCGCACCGAACCACGAGGGGTGGTCGGCCACCAGCTCGGGGCGTGTGGCGTGCGCCGTGACCGACAGCGGACGGGTGTGCGGGATCCCCATCGGGATGCCGTGCACGCCGATGGTGAGCGGGACGTCGAACCGCTCGACGAGCTGGCGGACCGCCGCCACGTAGCGTTCCCACTGCACGTCCGGCTCGATGCCGTGCAGCAGCAGGAACGGTGTGCCGGTGCCGTCCTCGACGAGGTCGACGACTAGCTCGGGCTCGTCGTAGGACGACCAGGTCGTGGAGTCGAACGTCATCATCGGCCGTCGCGAGCGGTAGTCGAGCAGCTGGTCGGCGTCGAAGGTCACCAGACGCCGCGAGGGCAGCTGGTCCAGCAGGTGCTCGGCGACGGTCGCGCCCGCCTGGCCTGCGTCGACGAAGCCGCGCACGGCGTGCACCAGCACCGGCCCGCCGCCGTCCCCGGCCGCGCGCTCGACCTGGGCCGCCACGTGCGGGTCGACGTCGTAGATCTCGCTCGGGTCCAGCATGGTCGTTCTCCTTCTCGCCGGTCGCTCCTGGCTGGTCAACGCACGCGGGCCCCGGATGCTTCCCGCGCACGCGGACGGCCGGTCGGCGCACGCGGGAGGTCAGGAGAGCGGATAATGGACGGCCGCCCGCGGGCGGGTGCGTGAGGGTCGGGTACGGGTGCTGTGTCGAGGGGAGCAACCAGGTGGCGGGCAGCGAGAGCGAGCTGCGCAAGGAGCAGGACACGGTCGACGGCCTCTACGCGCGGCTCGACGACCTGCGCGCGCAGACCCGTGCACGCCTGGCGGCCGTGCGGCGCACGGGACCGTCCGGGTCACCGCAGAACCGCAGCGAGCGGGACGCCTTCGCGACGCTGTACGAGGACCGGATCGCCCAGCTCGAGGCCGTCGAGGAGCGCCTGGCGTTCGGGCGCCTCGACCTCACCGAGGGCGGTCACCGGTACATCGGCCGCATCGGGCTGACGGACGAGGAGCAGACCCAGCTGCTCACCGACTGGCGCGCGCCCGCCGCGCAGGCCTTCTACCGGGCGACCGCAGCGCACCCCGACGGGGTGCTGCGTCGTCGGCACGTCGTGACGCAGGGCCGCACCGTCACCGGTGTCGAGGACGAGGTCCTCGACCTGGACTCGCTCGGCGACGGCGAGCAGGCCGCGCAGGCGCTCGCGGGGCTCTCGGGCGAGGGCGCCCTGCTCGCCGCGCTGGCCGCGGGTCGCACCGGCCACATGGGCGACATCGTCGCCACGATCCAGGCCGAGCAGGACGCGATCATCCGCTCCGAGCTCACGGGCGCTCTCGTCGTGCAGGGCGGGCCCGGCACGGGCAAGACCGCCGTGGCCCTGCACCGGGCGGCCTACCTGCTGTACGCGCACCGTCGGGTGCTCGAGCGCTCCGGCGTCCTGCTGGTCGGGCCCAGCAGGACGTTCCTGCGGTACATCGACCAGGTGCTGCCCTCGCTCGGCGAGACGGGCGTGGTCACCACGACCGTCGCCGAGCTGATGCCGGGGATCGTGGCCGGCGGCACGGAGGACGAAGCCGTCGCCGAGATCAAGGGCCGGGCCGTGATGGCCAGGGTGCTCGGTCGTGCCGTCACCCAGCGCGAACGCGTGCCCCGCGAGGTCACGACCGTGCGCGTCGACGGCCGCACCGTGCAGATCACCCCTCCCGACGTGCAGTCGGCCATCGCCCGCGCACGGCGCCATCACCGCCCGCACAACCAGGCACGTGTCAGCTTCGTGCGCGACATGCTGTCCAGGCTTGCCGACCAGTACGTCGCGCAGCTCGGCTGGGAGGTGCCCGCCGACGAGCGGGCCGAGATCGTCGAGGAGCTGCGCACGACGCGCGAGGTCCGGATCGCGCTCAACCTCGCATGGATGCCGTTGACACCGCAGGGGCTGCTGCGCGACCTGTACACCAAGCCGCGCCGCCTCGAGGCGGCGGCGCCCGACCTGTCGCCGCGTGAGCGGGCTCTGCTCGCCAGGGACGCCGACGCGGACTGGACACCCGCCGACGTCCCGCTGCTCGACGAGCTCGCCGAGCTGCTCGGCGAGGACGACCAGGCCGCTCGTGCGCACGCCAAGGCCGACGCGGCCCGTCGCGCGAGCGAGCTGGAGTACGCCCGACGCGTCCTGGAGTCCAGCGGCGCCGCTGCGATGGTGTCGGCCGAGATGCTCGCCGACCGGTTCGCGGCCAGCGGGCCGTCCCTGACGACCGCGGAGCGCGCGGCCGCCGACCGCTCGTGGACCTACGGCCACGTCGTCGTGGACGAGGCCCAGGAGCTGTCGGCCATGGCGTGGCGCGTGCTGCTGCGTCGAGTGCCGACCCGCTCGCTGACGATCGTCGGCGATGTCGCGCAGACCACCGCGCGGGCAGGCGCGCACAGCTGGGCGAACGTCTTCGACCCGGTGCTGCGCAGCCAGTGGCGCCTCGCCGAGCTGACGGTCAACTACCGGACCCCGGCCGTGGTCGCGCACGCGGCCGGTCGGGTCGCGGTCGCGGCCGGGCTCCCGGTCAGCCCTCTGACCTCGGCGCGCGACGTCGCCGACGCGCTGCGCATCGAGCGGGTCGACCCCGACGCCCTCGAGGACGTGACGGCGAGCCGCGCCCTCGCCGCGCTCGGCGAGGTGCGGGACGAGGTCGGCGGTGGGCGCGTCGCGGTGATCGGCACGGGGGCGCACCTCGTGCGGGTGCAGGCATCGCTCGATCGGCTCGCCGCTCCGGCACAGGTCGGCGCCGACGGTGAGGCGGAGGGAACCACGAGGCCGAAGGGGCGTCAGGCCGACCTGGACGCCCCGCTCGTCCTTCTCACCCCGGTGGAGGCGAAGGGGCTCGAGTTCGACGTCGTGGTGCTCGTCGAACCCGGCGCGGTGCTCGCCGCGAGCCCCGGCGATCTCTACGTGGCGATGACCAGACCGACCCGCGCGTTGCACGTCGTGCACACCCAGGCGCTGCCCGAGGGGTTCGACGTGCTGTCCGAGTGACGGACCGGGTTGTGTCCGAGGGGCGGGCAGGGCGCACCATAGGGACGTGCTCAAGGCCCTGCTGCTCGAGAACCTCCACCCCCAGGCCCGGTCGATCCTCGAGGCCGCCGGCTTCGAGGTGACCACACGGACCGGCGCGCTCGACGAGTCCGAGCTCGTCGAGGCGCTCGACGGCGTGCACGTCCTGGGCATCCGATCCAAGACGCACGTCACGGCCGCGGCGCTCGAGTCCGCCACGGACCTGGTCGCCATCGGCGCGTACTGCATCGGCACCAACCAGATCGACCTCGGCACGGCCGCCTCGCACGGCATCGCGACCTTCAACGCGCCGTTCTCGAACACGCGCTCGGTCGTCGAGATCGCGATCGCCGACATCATCTCGCTGACGCGCCGGCAGACCGAGCTCGACAAGGCCATGCACGACGGCGTCTGGAACAAGTCGGCCATCGGCGCGCACGAGGTCCGCGGCCGCACGCTCGGCATCATCGGCTACGGCAACATCGGCACGCAGCTGTCGGTCCTCGCCGAGAACCTGGGCATGTCCGTCGTCTTCTACGACACCGCGGAGAAGCTCGCCCTGGGCAACGCCCGGCGCCTCGACAGCCTCGACGAGCTGCTCGACGTCGCCGACGTCGTCACGCTGCACGTCGACGGCCGCAGCGGCAACGCGGGCCTGTTCGGCGCGAAGCAGTTCGCCCGGATGCGACCCGGCGCCCTGTTCCTCAACCTCTCGCGCGGGTTCGTCGTCGACTACGCCGCGCTGCGTGACGCGGTCGTCGCCGGGCACGTCGCCGGTGCCGCGGTCGACGTGTTCCCCGTCGAGCCCAAGCGCAAGGGCGACGCGTTCGACTCCGAGCTGCGCGGCCTGCCCAACGTCATCCTCACCCCGCACACCGGCGGCTCGACCGAGGAGGCCCAGGACGCGATCGGCCAGTTCGTCTCGAACAAGCTGCGCGACTACCTGGCGACCGGCTCGACGACGCTGAGCGTCAACCTGCCGAACCTGGCGCTGGACCAGCCTCCCGGCGCGCACCGCCTGGCCTACCTGCACCGGAACGTCCCCGGTGTGCTCGCGGCGGTCAACGCGACGCTCGCCGAGCACGGGGTCAACATCGAGGGCCAGCTTCTCGCCACCCGCGGCGAGCTGGGCTACGTGGTCACGGACGCCGGTTCGGCCGTCGACCAGGCGGTCGTCGACGCGCTCCGCTCGCGCCCGGAGTCGGTGCGGCTGCGCGTGCTGTCCTGAGCCTCTGCTGACGAAGGGGCCCGACCGCGACGGTCGGGCCCCTTCGTCATGCTTCCGTCAGGACCGGTCAGGCCGAGCCGGACTTGCGCTGGAAACGACGCTGGGACGGACCCGCGGTCTCCGCGCCGTGCACGTTGCCCGTGTTCGCCGAGCCGTCGGCCGTGCGGTGGTGCGCGGCCTTCTTGCGCTCGAGCGCCTCACGGAACTTCGCCTTCGCGTCCTCGCTGACGGTCGCCGCCGGATCGTTCTGCTGCGTCATCGCGTGCCTCCTTCTCGCTTCGCGACGAGCACGAGCGCCCGCCGAACCACCCCCAGCCTTGCCGAACGGACGCACGCATGCCAATCCATTGCCTGCGCGACCCTCCCGTTCGCGTACCGTCGACGCGTGCACGTCCTGGACCCCGACCGCCAACCCGTCCTCCCGCACCGACGCGTCGGGGGTCTGACCTTCCCGGCGATCTCGCTCGGCCTCTGGCAGAACTTCGGCCACGCGACCGCGTTCGAGGACCAGCGCCGACTCGTGCTGCACGCGGTCGACCGGGGGGTCTTCCACCTCGACCTCGCGAACAACTACGGTCCGCCGCCCGGTGCCGCCGAGGAGTCCGTCGGCCGCCTCCTGGCCCGCGAGCTGCGCGGGCGCCGGGACGAGCTGCTCGTGACGACCAAGGCCGGCTACCGCGGGTGGCCGGGACCGTACGGCGAGTTCGGTTCGCGCAAGAGCATGCGCGCCTCGCTCGACGCGTCGTTGCAGCGGCTCGGCGTCGACCACGTCGACGTCTACTACAGCCACCGGTTCGACCCTTCGACCCCCCTGCACGAGACGCTCGGCGCCCTGGCCGACGCCGTCCGGTCCGGCAAGGCGCGCGCCGTGGGGATCTCCTCCTACTCGGCCGCCCGCACCGCGCAGGCGCTCGAGGTGGCGCAGCAGATCGGGCTCACCCTGTCCGTGCACCAGCCGTCGTACTCGCTGCTCAACCGCTGGGTCGAGCACCCCGGTCCGGACGGACGCTCGCTGCTGGAGGTGTGCGCCGAGGCCGACCTGGCCGTCGTGGCCTTCTCCCCGCTCGCCCAGGGCATGCTCAGCCGGCGCTACCTCGACGGGGTCCCGAACGACTCCCGCGCCGCCCGCGGAGGGCCGCTGCGGCCCGAGTGGCTCACCCCCGAGGCGATCGGGCACGTGCGCGCACTCGACGCGCTCGCCCGCGACACCGGCCGCACCCTCCCGCGGCTCGCGCTCACCTGGGTGCTGCACGACCCGCGCGTCACGTCCGTGCTGGTCGGCGCGCGCACGGTCGAACAGCTCGACGAGAACCTCGCCGCGCTCGACGACGCACCGCTGACCGCGGCCGAGCTGTCGGCGATCGAGCAGCACGCGGTGGACGCCGGCATCAACCTGTGGGGCTCACGGTCCTCCGACCTGTGAGCGCAGGCCGATGCCGGCGTCCCGCGCACCGTCCTCAGGCCCCGACGGGCAGGTGGCGGAACCACCAGTCCAGGACGTGCGCGAACCGCGCCTCCCGGTGCTTCGGGCGCCCCGAGCGGGTCAGCTCGTGGCCCTCACCGGGGAAGAGCAGCAGCTCGGACTCCACGCCCCGCCGCTGCAGCTCGACGAACCACCGCTGACCCTGCTCGACCGGGCACCGCCAGTCCTGCTCGGAGTGGATGACCAGCGTCGGGGTGCGCACCTGCCCGACGTGGGCCATGGGCGACTGGGCGGCGACCGCGCTCGCCCCGGCCGCGTCACCGTGGTCCCCGAGGTAGTCCAGGCCGAAGAACCAGCCGATGTCGCTCGAGCCGACGAAGCTCACCGGGTCGAGGAAGCCCCGCTCGACGATCGCTGCGGCGAAGCGGTGCGTCCGGGTCGTCAGCCACGCGGTCAGGTAACCGCCGTAGGACCCGCCCATCACCCCGACCCGGTCCGCGTCGAGCGCAGGGTCCTCGAGCGCCGCGTCGAGCAGCGCGAGCACGTCGTCGGTGTCCACCGTGCCGAAGGCCCGGTGGATCGCCTTGCCGTGCGCCCGGCCGTACCCCGCCGACCCGCGCGGGTTGCCCAGCACGACCGCGTACCCGGCCTCCGCCAGCACCTGCACCTCGTCGAACAGTGCGTGCGTGTACTGCGCGAACGGCCCTCCGTGGATCATCAGGATGGTCGGGTGCGGGCCCGCCCCGTGGCGCGCCGCATCCGGCACCACGACCCAGCCGTGCACCGGGTAGCCGTCGGCCGAGGTCGCCTCGAGCTCCCGCGGCGCCTGAACGCGACCCGTGGCCCGCAGCGGCGCGGACAGGTCGGTCAGCTGCTCGCGGCGCCCCGCGACGTCGACCGCGAACAGGTCACCCGAGGAGAGCGGACCCGCCGCGGTGGCGACCACCGCGTCCCCGGCCACGCTCACGCCGGAGACCACGTGCTGCCCGCCCAGCACCGTCGACTGCGAACCGTCCGCCCCGATCAGGACCAGGTGCTGCGCCCCGCGCTCGAGGCGAGCGACGAGCACGCCGTCGCCCGTGGGAACCAGGATCCCCGGTGCCAGGTCCTCGGTCTGGGCATCCGTCAACCGCCGAGGCCCGGCGTCACCGGACCCCGTCAGCTCGAGACGGTAGAGACCGGTCAGCTGGGCGACGAAGTCGAGCCCGTCCGGGCCCGTGTCGGCTGCGAGCATCCACAACGCGGAACCGTCGGCCGTCGGCACCGCGGTGGTCACGTCGAGGGTGCTCCCGGTGCCGGCGTCGGTGAGCGGCCGCGGCGCCGACGGCTCACCCTCGGGCCGGGCGTCGACGAGCACGGCGTCCTGTCGCAGGTCGCGCTCACGACCGTCGTGCACGGCCGCCGTGACGACCAGGTGCGTCCCGTCCGGCATCCAGCGCAGGTCCGCGATGTCGAGGTCTCCTGCGGTCAGCGCGAGAGCCTCGGGCACACCGGCGCCGGCCGCGACCGCCGGGCCCTCGACCGGCACGTCGAGCACGAACACGTGCTGCCTGCGGTCCCGGACGAACCCGATGCCGTCCGAGCGGTACTTCGGCGCGGTGAGCAGGCGGGGCGGCTCCGCGGCGGGGTCGCCGTCCTTGACGTAGCGGCCGTCCTCGGGCACCCGGGCGAGGTAGGCGATCCTGGCGCCGTCCGGCGAGAACCGCGCAGCGGCCGCACCGAGCGGGGCGTCCGTCACCGCGAACGGCTCGCCACCGGTCACCTCGACGAGGTGCACCTGCGGAACGCCCCGTCGCGGGCTGCGCAGGAACGCGACCCAACGCCCGTCCGACGAGATCGACGGCGCGGTGTCGCGGTGCCCGCGGGTCAGCCGTCGCGGCGGACCGTCGGCAGGGCCGGTCGGCACGAACCACAGCTGGCCGACGTACTGGTCGGCCTCGAGGTCGGGGTGGGTGACGCTGACGACGGCCCCGGAACCGTCGGGCAGCAGGGCGGCGGTACCGGGGACGTGCAGGTGGGTGAGGTCGCTGGGGATCACCCGTCGAACCTACGTGGTCCGGGGCCGCGGTCGGGACGAGTCCTCAGACGCGCCACCCGGACGCCTCATTCCGTCGACGCGGCGTCCGACCCTGTCTCGTCGCCCTGGCCGTCGCGCTCCTCGCGCTCCGCACGCAGCACGGTGATCGCAGCCTCGAAGTCCTCGAGCGACTCGAACGCCTGGTACACGCTCGCGAAGCGCAGGTAGGCGACCTCGTCGAGCTCGCGCAGCGGGCCGAGGATCGCCAGGCCGATCTCGTACGCGTCGATCTCGGCGGAGCCGGCCGAGCGGAGCGTCTCCTCGACCTTCTGCGCCAGGAGTGCGAGGTCGTCCTCGCTGACGGGCCGCCCCTGGCACGCCTTGCGGACCCCGTTCGCGATCTTCTCGCGGCTGAACGGCTCGGTGGCACCCGAGCGCTTCACGACCGACAGGCTCGCGGTCTCCACCGTGGTGAAGCGGCGGTTGCACTGCGGGCACTGACGACGACGACGGATCGAGGACCCGTCGTCCGAGGTCCGCGAGTCCACCACGCGCGAGTCCGGGTGGCGACAGAACGGACAGTGCACGGCACACCTCTTCGGGTCGGGCCCGGAGGGATGCCCTCGCACGGCCGGACGCGAGCCCTGGCGCCAGCGTCCACGAGACGCTAGGCCTCCGTCGGCCCTGATCGCAAGGACGGCGCGCGGGGCGCACCGCACACGCATCCGTCCGTTGCCCCGGTCGGCGAGGCGTCCCGGTGCCTCAGCCCGTGACCGGGACCACGATCGACTGGCCGGCCATGAGGCCCGCCGACGGCAGCCGATTGAGCCGCACGAGCTCGAGCACCACGTCCCGCACGTCGTCACCGGGCTCGGCGACACCCTCGGCGATCGCCCACAGGGTCTCCCCCGAGGCCACCACGTGCGTGCGCACGGCCAGCGCGCCCTCGGGCCCGTCGGCGTCGGCCCGGGTCGCGACGAGTGCGACCACCGCGATGAGGGCCAGGGCGAGGAGCACCACGACGGCGCGCCCGCGCGCGGTCAGCGTCAGCTGCCCCGCCGAACCGGACTGTGCACGCCGGACGCGCACGTCCCTGGGCCCGGTCGCACCGATCACCATCGTCGCCATCGCGCACTCCCTCGGTCCCCAGGTCGGTACCGGCACGCCGGCTCGACCACCCCTCGTTCGAACGCCTGTTCGTCGAACGCCTGTACGATTTCTAGCACCGACCGGGCTTCCTGTCGAGACGCGATCGAACAGATGTTTGATCCGGTGGCCCGATGTCCGTAGGCTGGCGGTGCGGGACAAGCGCACCACGCACCACCGACACGACCGGGCGGGCACCGTCCGGGTCGCGGCGGGCCGGGTGGGGTCGCGGGGCCCGCGGCGCGGAGGCCGTCCGGCGGACGCGCAGGTGGCGGCCCCAGGGCCGCGCGACGGAGGAGGGTGCAGTGGCGGACACGCGACACACGTCCGGGGGCGACGGGGCGCTCGCGTCGGTCCGGGCGCTGCCCGCCCAGGGAGCCGAGGGCGACGGCCTCACCGCGCGGCAGCGGCTGGTCCTCGAGACGATCCGCACGTCGGTGGAGTCACGGGGCTACCCGCCGAGCATGCGCGAGATCGGGGACGCCGTCGGCCTCACGAGCCCCTCGAGCGTCAAGCACCAGCTCACCGTCCTCGAGCGCAAGGGCTACCTGCGCCGCGACCCGCACCGTCCGCGTGCGATCGAGGTCGTGCAGCCGGACGACTCCCGCGGGGTCGGCGCCTGGACGGCCCCGGACGGCTCCCGCACCCCGCTGACAGACCCGGACGCACCCGAGCGCGACGGCGCGCCGACGCCCTCGTACGTGCCGGTCGTGGGTCGCATCGCCGCGGGCGGGCCGATCCTCGCCGAGCAGGTCGTCGAGGACGTCTTCCCGCTCCCCCGCCAGCTCGTCGGGGACGGCGACCTCTTCCTGCTCAAGGTCAGCGGCGACTCGATGATCGACGCCGCCATCTGCGACGGCGACTGGGTCGTCGTGCGCCGGCAGCCCGTGGCCGAGAACGGCGAGATCGTCGCCGCGATGATCGACGGCGAGGCGACGGTCAAGACCTTCAAGCGGGTCGACGGCCACGTGTGGCTCCTGCCGCACAACCCCGCGTACAGCCCGATCCCGGGCGACCAGTCCCAGGTGCTCGGTCGCGTGGTGAGCGTGCTGCGGAGCCTGTGAGGGCGGACTGTCCCGGGCGCCCGCAGCGACGACGACAGCAGAGGGCCCGGCCCCGGATCCCCGAGGGGATCAGGGGCCGGGCCCTTTCGCTTCCTGGCCGCGGCGCGTCTTCGTCGCGGTCAGTCGGGGCGCCCGCAGCGACGCCGGACGCGAGGGTGCTACAGGCCGAACCGGCGGGCGGCGGCCCGTAGCGTCTCGGCCGACCTGCGCAGGCCGGCCAGCTCGTCGGCCGACATCGGCACCTCGAGGCGGTCACCGACGCCGCGGGCACCGACGATCGCGGGGACGGACAGGCACACGTCCGAGACCCCGTGGTAGTCGTGCAGCAACGAGGAGACCGGCAGGATGCGCTTCTCGTCCTTGAGCACGGCCTCGATGATCCGCGAACCGGCGAGCCCGACGGCGTAGTTCGTCGCGCCCTTGCCCTCGATGATCCGGTAGGCCGACTCGACGACCTCCCGCGCGATCCGGTCGCGCACCTCGGAGGTCAGCGGCCCCCGTCCGGCGATCCCGTTCCACTCGAGCAACGGCACCGAGCCGATCGACGCGCTCGACCACAGCGGCAGCTCGGTGTCCCCGTGCTCGCCGGCGATGTACGCGTGCACGTTCTGCACCGCGACGCCGGTGTGCTGCGCGATCAGGTAGCGCAGCCGCGAGGAGTCCAGGACGGTGCCCGATCCGAACATCTGCGTCGAGGACAGCCCGGAGATCTTCAGCGCCGCGTACGTGACGATGTCGACGGGGTTCGTCACCAGGACGTACACGGCGTTCGGGGCGACCTCGACGAGCGGCGGGAGAACCTTGCGGATCAGCGAGATCGTGGCCTCGGCGAGGTCGATGCGCGTCTGACCCGGCTTCTGCTTGGCGCCGGCGGTCACGACGACCACGTCCGCGTCCGCGCAGACCGCGATGTCGTTGGACCCGACGACCTCGGCCATGGGCATGAACTGGATGCCGTGCCCCAGGTCGAGCGCCTCGGCCTCGACCTTGGCCTTGTTGATGTCGTAGAGCGCGACCGTCCGGGCGGAGCCACGCATGAGCGTGGCGTAGGCCATCGTCGAGCCGACCGCGCCGGCACCGACGATGGCGACCTTGGAGGTCCTCCACGACGGTCCGCCCGTGGGGCCCAGGGCGACCTCGTCGCTGTCACGGCTCTCGGTCATGCGTCCTCCTCCTCGCGTGCCGGCATGTCCCGCATCCGGCACGTGTCCGTCCTGACGTGGAGGGACGGTACCGGGTCGCGCCCGCCGACGCCTCGAGGCTAGTGCGAGTCGGACAGGCGGCGCAGGGCGGACCGGGCGACCGCCGGATCGGTGGTGCGCCAGAAGTCCGGCAGGGACCGGACGAGGAACTCCCCGTACCGCGCGGTGGCGAGCCTCGGGTCGAGCACGGCCACGACGCCGCGGTCCTCGACGGTCCTGATCAGACGGCCGGCACCCTGGGCGAGCAGCAGCGCCGCATGGGTCGCGGAGACCGCCATGAAGCCGTTGCCGCCCGCGGCGGCGACCGCCTCGGACCGGGCGGAGCGCACCGGGTCGTCGGGGCGAGGGAACGGGATCCTGTCGATCAGCACGAGCCGACAGGTCGGTCCCGGCACGTCGACGCCCTGCCAGAGCGAGAGCGTGCCGAACAGGCAGGTCGGCTCGTCCGCCGCGAAGCGCGCCACGAGCGTGGGCAGCTGGTCGTCCCCCTGCGCGAGCACCGGCACCTCGAGCCGGTCCCGCATCGCCGCGGCCACCGCGTCGGCGGCACGCCGGGAGGAGAACAGCCCGAGCGTGCGTCCTCCGGCCGCGGTGATGAGCTCGGCGATCTCGTCGAGCTGGGCCTCGGTCGCGGGCTCGCGCCCCGGCGGCGGCAGGTGACGGGCGATGTAGAGGATGCCCTGGCGCGGGTAGTCGAACGGGCTGCCCACGTCGATGCCCTGCCACGGCAGCCCCTCGGGCGCCCGGTCGGCACCAGCAGGCTGCGAGGAACCGGTCGCCGCCTCCTCGGCGTGCGCGAGCTCGTCCGGACCGACGGGCTCGGCATCCGGGCGAGTCTCGAGCCCGACCGACCGCGCGACCGGGGCGAACGACCCACCCAGGGCGAGCGTCGCGGAGGTCAGCACGCTGGACCGGCCCGCCAGCAGGTGCGTGCGGATCAGTCCGTTGACGGCCAACGGGGCCGCGTGCAGACGGGTCAGGCGCCCACCGCGACGGTCCTCCGTGCGCGAGCACCACAGGACCGTGTGGCGCAGGTCCTCGGGGTCGGAGGCCATCCGGTCGGCCGTCTCGAAGAGCGCGAGCATCGAGGCGTTCGCGACCTTCAGCCCCCCGTCCACCGCACCCTTGGAACCGGACCCGGACCCGCCTGCCGTGGCGGCGTTCGGCTTGAGCGCCGACAGGAGTGTGCGTGCGGCGTCACGCACAGCCGCGACCGCCTCCCGCGCCGCCGGCGGGAGCCCGTCGGGGAACCGCCCCTCGGGCAGTCCGACCAGCACGGTCGCCAACGCCTGGCCGGCCGCGTCGAGGTCGGTGGTCGGCACGCCCCCGTGCCGGCGGGCCATCCGCGCGGCCTGCTCGACCGTGGCCAGGGACAGGTCCGAGGTGGCCTGCGCGGTCACCCGGTCGGTGAGCTCGTGCGCCTCGTCGACGATGAGCACGTCGTGCTCGGGCAGCACGTTCGGCGAGCCGGAGGCCGCGATGCCGAGCATGGCGTGGTTGGTCACCACGACGTCGGCCTCGCGCGCCGCACCGCGGGCGCGCTCGGGGAAGCACTCGTCCTTCATCGGGCAGCGCGATCCCAGGCACTCCAGCGACGTGACCGACACCTGACGCCACGCCCGCTCCGTGACACCGGGGACGAGGTCGTCCCGGTCGCCGGTGTCCGTGCCTTCGGCCCACTCGCGCAGCCGCAGGACCTGCTCGCCGAGGCTCTCGCCGGACGCCGCCCCGCGCCCCGCACCGGCCCCCGCGGTACCGGAGGGTGCCGGGTGGTCGGCCGCCCCGGCGTGATCGCCCAGGTCGAACAGCGTCCCGGGCTCGTCCTCGGGGTAGCCGCCGGCCACCTTGTGCACGCAGAGGTAGTTGTGCCAGCCCTTGAGCAGGGCGATCTGCGGCTCGCGCGGCAGGCGTGGCGCCAGCGCCCGGGCGACGAGCGGCAGGTCACGCGTGACGACCTGACGCTGCAGCGCCAGGGTCGCGGTCGAGACGACGACGTGCTCGTCGGCGAGCACCGAGTGGCGCACCGCCGGGACGAGGTAGCCGAGGGACTTTCCGGTCCCGGTGCCCGCCTGGACGAGGACGTGCTCGCCCTTCTCGATCGCCTCGGTGACCGTGCGCGCCATGGTGTGCTGCCCGTCACGGCGGATCCCGCCGAGCGCGCTCACCGCCAGGTCGAGCAGCTCATCGACCGAAGGAGCGCCACCGGGCACGTCAGGGGCGACTGACGAGGCGGAGGGCATCGGACAAGCCTAGTCGCCGGTCGCCGTCGTCGGACGCGCGCCAGGCGACGTCCGTGGCACCGCGCCCGGCCTCAGGCGGAGCGGACCGCGGCCGCCACGAGCTCGGCGGCAAGACCCGCGTCGACCCGGGCACGCAGGGCCGTGCCGTCCTCGAGGTGCTCCTCCGAGGCGATGTCGCCGTGCTCGTGCACGCGGCTGACCAGGTCGCCGCGCGAGTACGGCAGGACGACCGCGACCTCGACGCCCGGCCTGGGCAGCTGGTCGGCGATCAGCTCGAGCAGCTCCTCGACGCCCTCGCCCGTGCGGGCCGAGACCACGATCGAGTGCACCTCGCGCGAACGCAGCCGCGCGATGGTCTCGGGCGTGGCCAGGTCGGCCTTGTTCAGCACGATGACCTCGGGCACGTCCATCGCCCCGGGGATGTCGGCGAACACGTGCCGCACCGCGGCGATCTGACCCTCCGGGTCCGGGTGCGAGGCGTCCACGACGTGCAGCAGCAGGTCGGCGTCGGCGACCTCCTCCAGGGTCGAGCGGAACGCCTCGACGAGCTGGTGCGGCAGGGCCCGCACGAACCCGACCGTGTCCGCCAGCGTGTAGATGCGGCCGTCGGAGGTCTGCGCGCGGCGCACCGTCGGGTCCAGCGTGGCGAACAGCGCGTTCTCGACGAGCACACCGGCGTTGGTCAGCCGGTTGAGCAGCGAGGACTTGCCGGCGTTGGTGTACCCGGCGATCGCGACCGACGGGATGGCGTTGCGTCGACGGTTGGCCCGCTTGGTCGCCCGTGCGGGCTCCATCGCAGCGATCTCGCGGCGCAGCTTGGCCATCCGGTTGCGGATGCGTCGACGGTCCAGCTCGATCTTCGTCTCACCGGGACCGCGCGAGCCCATGCCGGCACCGGCACCGCCCACCTGGCCACCGGCCTGCCGGGACATCGACTCGCCCCAGCCGCGCAGGCGGGGCAGCAGGTACTCGAGCTGGGCGAGCTCGACCTGGGCCTTGCCCTCCCGCGACTTGGCGTGCTGGGCGAAGATGTCGAGGATCAGCGCGGTGCGGTCGATGACCTTGACCCGGACGATGTCCTCGAGGGCACGGCGCTGGGACGGGGCGAGGTCGCCGTCGACCACGACGGTGTCCGCGCCGACCGCGGCGACGACACCCGCCAGCTCGGCCGCCTTGCCCGATCCCAGGTAGGTACCCGGGTCCGGGGTGCGTCGACGCTGCAGCAGCGCGTCGAGGACCTGCGAGCCGGCCGTCTCGGCGAGCGCCGCGAGCTCCCGCAGCGACACCTCGGCGTCCTGGGCGGTCCCGGAGCCCCACACACCGATGAGGACGACCTTCTCGAGCCGCAGCTGGCGGTACTCGACCTCGGTGACGTCCTCGAGCTCGGTGCCCAGGCCGGCCACGCGGCGCAGCGACGTGCGCTCCTCGAGCTCGAGCTGGTCGCCGTCGTACGCCGTGTGCATGGTGCCGCCGGCGTGCAGAGCCGTCCCCGCCCGGGCCAGCACCCGCGCGACGACGTCGTCGGCCACCTCCTGCGGGGAGCGGGTCACCGGGGTGTCCTGCGGCTCGCTGGCGGTGTGCTGGGCGTCGTCCACGCGGTTCCTCGGTTCCTTCGGGTGGGTGTGACTCCAGGGTCGCACGCGCACCGGACCGCGACGAGACCATTTCGCTGCGGGCCGACGCCGGTCGCGGCTGCCGGGATGCCGCCGGGATAGGGTCGACCGCTGTGAACGGCGAGCACTACTTCACGGCCAGCCCGGCCTCGAGCGACGAACGCCGCACCCTCGCGGTGACCCTGGCCGGCCGTGAGGTCGAGGTCGAGACCGCGGGCGGGATCTTCTCTCCCGACCATGTCGACCACGCCACGGCGATCCTGCTGCACGAGGTGCCCGAGCCTCCGGCCGAGGGCCACCTGCTCGACCTGGGCTGCGGCTGGGGGCCGATCGCGCTGACCCAGGCGCTGCGATCGCCCGGGGCGACCGTGTGGGCCGTGGACGTCAACGCCCGCGCCCTGGACCTGACGCGGCGCAACGCCGAACGGCTGGGGCTCGACGGTGTACGTGCCGTGACCCCCGAGGCGGTGCCGGCCGACGTGCGCTTCGCCGCGATCTGGTCGAACCCGCCGATCCGGATCGGCAAGGAGGCGCTGCACGCCCTCCTCCTGGACTGGCTGCCCCGGCTGGTTCCCGGCGGGGCGGCGCACCTGGTGGTCGGCAAGAACCTGGGTGCGGACTCGCTGCAGCAGTGGCTGAGCCTCCAGCTCGGTCCGGCCGCCGACGTGCAGCGGGTCGCGAGCGCGAAGGGGTTCCGCGTCCTGCGCGTCACGGCCGCCGCCCGGGCGTCCTGACGCGTGCGGGGCCAGGCCCTGCACGACGGCCTCCGGCCCCGGTCAGCCCTGATGCACCGAGGCCACGGCTGCACGCGCCTGCGCGAGCGTCGGGGCACCCGAGGCGCGCCGTCGGACCGTGCCGTCGGGGTCGAGGACGAGCACCGTCGGCGTGACGTCGATACCGAGCCGTTCACCCAGCGCCGGGTGGTCGGCCACGTCGAGCTCGACGTGCACCACGCCGTCACTCGTGGCCACGACGCGCTCGAGCACCCGTCGCGTCGCCCGGCACGGTGCGCAGAACGTCGAGGAGAACTGCACGAGTGTCACGCGCTCGCCCAGCGCCGTGCCCAGCTCGTCGGGACCGAGCCGGTCGTCGGCCGGGGTGCCGGACGCCCGCAACGGCGCCGGGTGAGGCACGAGGGAGGGCGCCCGGCCTGCGGCACCGGAGGACGGGGTCATGACCGCCGCAACGTCGTCGCCGCCCAGGCTGTTCCAGGCGCCCGGCGACGTGCTCACACGGCCGTCAGCGCACCGAGGTCGATCTCGGCGTCGGCGACCAGCAGGGCCGGACCCGCGAGCTCGACGTGACCGTCCTGCCGCGCGGTGACGCGCACCGTCCCGCCGGGCACCTCGACGAGCCACACGTCCGGCGCGCCCTCGCCCGCCCAGACCCGCACCGCGAGCGCCGCCGCGCAGGCACCCGTGCCGCACGAGCGGGTCTCCCCCACGCCGCGCTCGTGCACCCGCATCCGTACCCGTCCGACGACCGCACCGTCGGGGCCGGTGTCCTCGCCGAGCGGCACGACCAGCTCGACGTTCGTCCCGAGCGGCGGCACCGGGTCGACGACCGGGGCACGCGTGAGGTCGGCGGCGGCCAGCTCGACCTCGCCTGCCAGCGCAAGCACCGTGTGCGGGTTGCCGACGTCCACGCGCAGAGCCGCGCGGGCCACGTCGAGGCCGCTGACCGTGACGTGCGCGTCGGCGCCGTCCTGCGCGGACTGCTCGCCACCGGGCAGGGACCAGCGCCCCATGTCGACCGCGTACCAGACCTCGTCGGCCACGCCTGCGGGCACCGGCACGCGCGTCACCCGGCGGACCCCGGCCCGGGTACCCAGCGCGAGCTCACCGGCGCCGTCCCACAGCCCGAGCCGTTCGAGATAGGCGGCGAACACGCGGACGCCGTTGCCGCACATCTCGGCCAGCGAGCCGTCGCCGTTGCGGTAGTCCATGAACCACCGGGCGGCCGGCTCCGCGTCGAGCAGCGCCGCCCCCTCGGGGATCGCCGCGGTCGGGACGACCCGGATCACCCCGTCGGCGCCCAGGCCCGCACGACGGTCCGCGAGGGAGCGCACCAGGGCGACCGTGAGGTCGAGCACGGCGTCGCGGTCGTCGAGCAGGACGAAGTCGTTCTGCGTGCCGTGGCCCTTGACGACGGCGAGGCTGGACGCCGCGGGACTCACGGCGTGGGCTGCTCCGGGGACGCTCGTCACGAGCCCAGGGTACGGCGGGGGTGCGGGTCCTCGGTGGCCGGTCCGAGCACGCCCGCGTCGGCCGCAGCGACCAGCTCGAGAGCACGGTCCACCAGGTCGGGGTCCCTGGCGTCGAGCCAGTGCACCCGTGGGTCCCGACCGAACCAGCCCATCTGCTTGCGGGCGAGCCGCCGCGTGCCGGCGGCCGTCGCGGCCCGGGCGGCGTCCTCGGTGATCTCGCCGCGGAGCATGCCGAGCACCTCGGCGTAGCCCACCGCCCGGGAGGCCGTCCTGCCCAGCCCGGCACGCACGAGGCCCTCGACCTCCTCGACCAGCCCCCGGGTCCACATCCGGGCGACGCGGGCCTCGATCCGCTCGTCGAGGTGCGTGCGGTCGCAGTCCAGGCCGATCTGAAGCGCCGGCACCTCGTACACGTGCTGCGGCAGGCTCGCCGAGTAGGGCCGCCCGGTCAGGGCGATGACCTCGAGCGCGCGCACGATCCGTCGGGCGTTGCGGGGGCCGATCCCCTCGGCGGCGACCGGGTCGACGGCGGCCAGCTCGGCGTGCAGTGCCCGGGACCCCTCCTGTTCGACGCGCTCCTCCAGCGCGGCGCGCAGCGCGGGATCCGTGCCGGGGAACTCCATGTGGTCCAGGAGCGCACGCACGTACAGCCCCGACCCGCCCACGGCCACCGCCCTCGCGCCGCGTCCGGCGATCTCCTGGAGCGCGGCGCGAGCGCGCACCTGGTAGTCCGCGACCGTCGCGTCCTGCCAGGGCTCGAGGACGTCGAGGAGGTGGTGCGGCACACCCTCGCGCTCGGCCGGGGTGAGCTTCGCGGTGCCGATGTCCATGCCGCGGTACAGCTGCATGGCGTCGGTGTTGACGGCCTCACCGTTCAGGGCGTGCGCGAGGGCGAGCCCCAGGTCGGACTTGCCCGTAGCCGTCGGCCCCACGAGCGCGACCACGAGACTCATGCGGCCGCCCCTGCGGTGAACCAGGTGAAGACCGCGTGCGCCGCACCCGCGGGCTCTGCGCGCGCGAGCAGCCGCCCGTCCGTGCGGGCCCCGTCGGCGGCGCCGAGCAGCACCTGCCAGGGAGCCCAGCCGGTGACGGCGAGCGCCGCGGCCTGCTCGGGCTCGACCGCGGCGAGCCGTGCGCGCGCCGCGGGCGTGGGGTCGGCCAGGTCCCGCGCGCAGGCGGCGTCGAGACCGGGCGCCCGAGGGTCGTCGGCGAGCGGGGCGTCGGGCCCGTGCCGGGCGCTGAGCGAGCCGACCACGACCAGGACCGTCGGACCGTCGGCCACCAGGGCGGCGCCCAGCCGGAGCAGCTGCGCGGCAGGCGTCGACCCCGTGACCTCGACCACCTCGTCGGGCGAGCCCGCGCCGCACCGGGCGAGCAGGTGCACGGCGACGGCCGAGGCCACCGCGGGCACGGGCGCGTCGACCGGTCCGGGGACGACCCAGCCCAGCATGGCGTCGGGCACCCCCGCACCTGCCAGGGAGGCGCGGACCGGTCCGGCGAACGAGCGGGAACGGGCGGCCGGGGCGACGACCGCGACCCGCTCGGGCCCGGTCGCGAGCACCTCGGCCACAGCAGCCAGCGCAGCCTCCCGCAGCCCCGCGACCAGGGCGTCCGAACGACCGCCGACACCCGGCACGAGGAGCGCGGTGTCCGGCACGAGCGCGGCGGCGGTGAGCATGGCCCGACGGTAGCCGTCAGGCGCGCGCGTCACGACATCAGACCGCGGGCGACCTCGTCGGCCTGCGCGGCACGACCGTGCTCGCGCAGGAGGTCGATCAGGTCACCCGCCGCACGGGACTGCTGGTCGCGGTCCCGGAGCATCGCGAAGCCCTCGACCGCCGACTCCAGGTGCCACACGGCCTCGTCCACCGCACCGGTCCGGCCGAGCAGGCGACCGGCCAGCCAGAAGGCGTGCGCAGCGTCGCCGATCGCACCGATACCCGCGTACGCCTCGGCGGCCGCACCCGCACCACGGGCGGCCTCGTCGACCCGTCCCAGGGCACCGAGCGTGCGCGCCGTGGTGTCGGCGACGTCGACGAGCTCGCGTCGACGCCCGGCATCCGCGCGACGCTCCAGGTCCTCGTCCGCCGCGGGCGGGTCCACGGGCGCCGTCGACGGCGTGTCCGAGCGCGGGTCGGTGAGCTCCGCGGTGAGACGTTCCAGCTCGCTGAGGACCTGCTCGCCCTCCCCCACCTCGACCGCCGAGGGCGCCCAGGCCCGCACGACGGGACCGCGGAAGACGGGCGCCACACCCCCGGCGCGCAGCAGCTCGCCGGCCCGCGCGTAGGCGCGGTGCGCCCCCTCGTGGTCGTGCACGAGCTGGGCGCACCGCGCCGCCTCCGCGTGGGCGAAGCCCGCGTCGGCGAGCCGACCCGCCGCCACGGCGTCCTGCGCCGCGCGCTGGTACGCCACGGCCGCCGCCTCCAGATCACCGGAGCGCGCGAGCCGCTCCGCCTCGACGGCCGGGTCCGGTGGTTCCGGGCTCGGCCCGGGGTCTGCAGGCTGTGCCGCCGCCTGCGGTCCCGGTGCGGGAGCCGGCGCCAGGGTCGTCGAGAGCACCGACAGCTCCACGCGGTGCGGCTCGGCCCGCAGCGACCAGCGCCGCGTCATCTCGTCCCGAACGGACGGCGTGCCGTTGCGCAGGTCGAACGCGTCGGCGAGCGGCCGGGCCTGCGCCAGGCACCATGCGGCGAGCTCGGCGACCGTGGTGGCCGGCACCTCGCTCAGCGTGACCGGCAGGTCGGGTACGGACGCGGCGATCAGCTGCGCGGCACCACCCACGCTCATGAGCAGGTCGAGCCGACGCCGGGGCGTCGTGCCGGAGGTCAGCCAGCGCTGGTCGGCCTCGATGCGCCGCACCGCGGCCTGCACGTTGCCCGTGCGGGCGAGGAGCTCGACGTGCCGTCCGCGAGCGCCCGTGAGGTCGCCCTCGGCAGCGTCCAGGTGGACGAGCGCCCGCCGATGGGTCCGCACCGCGTCCTCGACCCGACCGACGTCGAGGTAGGCCAGCTGCAGCCAGGAGAGCATGTCGGCCGGCTCGGTGGCGCAGCGCGGGTCGTCCTGCAGCACGCGCTCGAGCAGCCGGATGCCCTCCTCCGGGCGCCCGGTCTCGAACAGGTGCGCGGCCCGGTCGCCGGGGTCGCAGGCCTCGCACTGCGAGTAGTCGTCGCGCGCCGTCGAGACCCAGGCGTCGTAGGCGGCCTCGACGTCCGCCGACCCGCGTGCGGCCGCCCACACGTAGCGCTGGTGCGCGACCGCGTCCGTGCCGTTGCCGGCGAGCGCGTAGCGGCGGGCCATGTCCTGCAAGGTCTGCTCGATCTGCTCGGCGGGCACCGCCGGGTACTCCATGAGGTCGGCGACCATCCACTTGAACGACCAGAAGTGCATGTGCCAGTCGCCGTCGTCGAGGTGCTCGGGGTGCTCGTCGGCCCAGCGCAACGCGCGGGTGAACGGCACGAAGGCCTTCTCGACCTCGGATCCCCACACGTATGCCTCGACGAGGGTCGCGTAGGCGTACGCGAGCGACTCGGGCGGCCCCTCGGCCTCGACCTCCGCGACGAGCCCCTGGGCGGCCGTGCTGCGCGCCTGGCCGTACGGCATCTGCCGCACGCGCCCGATCTCGTGGTCCACCTCGTGGCGGGGGCGGCTCATACCTCGTCCTCTGCGTGTGGGTGGGTCGGTCCGGCTGCGGGCCGGTCTGTGGCGGGTGCCCCTGGCTGCGGCCCGGGGCCGCTCAAACCTGCTCGCAGCAGCTGCGCGAGCGCGTCGGTCATGATCTCCGTGTCCCTGGTCCGCAGCGGCTCTCCGGCCAGCAGCAGGGCCGAGACGTACAGCGCGCGCACCCCGGCGTCCCGCACGTCACCGGCGGGTGCGGCCAGCAGGTCCGTGACCATCGGGTTCGCGCAGTTGAGCACGAGCCGACGCGGCGGCACCCGCACGGCGAACCCGGACAGCACCTGCCCCCACAGGTCGTCCGCCTCGCCGACCGTGCGGGCCAGGTCGCGCTGGTGGTCCCCGTCCCGGTCGTGCAGCAGCAGCGCCGGCAACGAGGAGGGCGCGAACGTGCGCAGCACCGCCTGGCAGTCCACCGCGGCGAGCACCCGGTCGACGTCGCGCCTGGTGTCCTCGACGGCGAGCTCGTCCAACGGGTCGAGCGGTGCGAGCACCGCAGCGACGTCGGCGGCCGCGAGCGCGCGCACGCCCCAGTCGGGGTGCCGGGCCGCGAGCCGGGCGAGCAGCTCGGCGTCGTAGACGTACCCGGCGTTCACGACCGCGAGGCCCTGCGCGCGGGCCACGGGCGCGATCCGCCGGAACTCCTCGACCGTGCCGGTGTGCACGAGCGAGCCGTGCTCGGCCCGGACCTCGGCGAGCGTCCGGGTGCCGTCGGTCGTCTCGAACGGCAGCACGTCGGCGACCAGGTCGAGCATCGTGTCGTCGGTCGTCGCCAGCGCACGCACCGCCAGGTGGTGGGCCTCGACGAACCGCCGGGCGGCCAGGTCGTGCCGGTGCAGCGTGTCGATGGTCCAGCGTCGTACCGCCTCGCCGAGCACCTCCCGGGTCGCGAGCAGCACCTCGTCCTCGTAGAGCGCCTCGCGGGAGGCGGTCGGCCGCAGCCCGTCCGCGTCGAGCACGCAGCGCACGAAGAACGACCAGTCGGGCAGCAACCCGTCGACACGGGTGTCCAGCAGCATCCGCTTGACGTACACCCGATGGGTCCCGCGGCCGGCGGGAACGGCGGCCGGCAGCACGAACGCGACGCCGCTGACCCCGGCGAGCGGGACGTCCAGGTCGATGTGCGCCAGGGGCGTGAAGCCGAGCGTGCGTTCGCAGTACCCGACGAGCGCCAGCCGGCGTTCCTCGTCCGAGCCGTAGGTGCGCCGCCAGGGCAGCTCGGGCGTGCTCGTGCGCCGCCAGACCGGTGTGCCGTCGTCCAGCGGCACCTGGACGGCGACGTCCACCGGCAGCAGCGCCCCGAACTCCTCCGCCAGAGCCACGACGGTCTCGGTGGCCAGCCAGTGCTCGGCGTCCCGACGGGGGCGCAGCCGCACGGTGCTGCCGACGGGCACGTCCTCGTCGATCTGCGCGAGCTCGTAGGTCCCGTCGTCGTGACCGCGCCACCGCACGGCCGGGGCGTCGGGTTCGCGCGCCGAGCGGGACACCAGCTCGATCGTCTCGGCGACCATGAAGGCCGAGAGCAGACCGATGCCGAACTGGCCGAGGAACTCGGCGCGGCCGTGGCCCAGCGCGAGGTCACGCTTGGAGCTGCGTCCGATCGTGGCCAGCAGCTCCTCGGCCTCCGCCAACGTCAGGCCGACCCCGGAGTCGGTGATCTCCAGGGAGCCGTCGGGCCCGGGGACGATCCGGACGGTCGCAGGAGCTCCGGGATCGAGCGCGCGACGCGCCGTCACCGCGTCGACACCGTTCTGCAGCAGCTCACGCAGGTACACCCGGGGGCCCGAGTACAGGTGGCGAGCGAGCAGGTCCACCATGCCGCGCAGGTCGACGGCGAACGCACGGGTGGTGCTCATGCGGTCAGGCGTCCCCGCCCTCGGCCGACCCCTGCTCCGCCTGGAACGCCGCGACGGCCTCCGGGTACGCCTCGTCGAGCCGGGTGAAGAACTGCAGCGACGTCGACACCCCGGCCGCCAGGTGCAGGTCGATCTGCTCGTCGCTGACGCCGTGCTCGTAGTCGACGCTGTGCTCGCAGTAGACGCCGAGCTCGTCGCCCTCGGGCCGGACGTAGACCTTGGGCCAGATCTTCTCGGCGTTCCACTCGTTCGCCAGGTCGAGCACCGCGCTGCGCTCGGAGACCGGCACGGACCTCGACCAGCGGCCCCGGACCTGCAGGAACTCCCCCTCGGGCCCGTAGCGGAAGAAGTAGAACAGGTGGTCGTCCCAGCGTCCGCCGATGTCGCCGTCGTCGTCGACGCCGTAGTTGTAACCACCCGCGTCGAGCCGGCCCGCGATGCGCTCGTGGGTGAGCGGTGCGAGCGCGCCGCCGTCGGCTGCGGCATCCGGCTTGGTGAAGAAGCCCATGGGGAACTGACCTCCTGGTGAGGGCGGACGAGACGACCGGGCACGACACTACTGGCCATCGTGCAGGCCACCGCAGCGCGCCCGGTCTACCCCTCACAGGGTGCCGGGTGAGGGGCCCCTCACGGTCACGGGTGAGGGACGGGTAAGGTCTCGCGCATGGGCCTGTTCCGCGATCGCGCCCGACGACTGCTCGGACGCCGCCCCCCCGCACAGGCGACCGACGCCCCCCTCGAGGCCGCCAGCGACGAGGAGCTGCACGAGACGGTCGCCCGGATCATCGCGCGTGAGCTCGGGGTCGAGGGCTCGGGAGGCGACGGCGACGTGCCGACCCCCATCTCGCTCGGACGCGTCGCGGCCTGGATGACGGAGAACCAGTTCAGCTACTTCGTGGACTCCGACGGCGACCTCGGCGGGCTGTGGCGCGGACGCCTCTTCTACTTCTTCCTGTTCGGGGAGCAGTCGGAGATCCTGCAGATCCGGGGGCAGTGGCACCGCGAGGTCGCCCTGGAACGCCTCGAGGAGGTGCTCGACCTGTGCAACGAGTGGAACGCCGACCGGATCTGGCCCAAGGCCTACGTGCGGGTGCGTGACAACGGCCGTGTGCACGTCATCTCGGAGGTCGCGACCGACCTGGAGCACGGTGCGACCGACGAGCAGCTGAGCCAGATGCTCTACTGCGGCCTGTCGACCGGCAGCATGTTCTTCGACTCCCTCGACGAGCGGTACCCCGACCCCGCCGGGGTGGCACCGTGAGCGGGCCCGGCTGGCTGCTGCGCGTGCTCGGCGGGCTGCCCAAGCCGACCAAGGGGCTCGTCGTCGACGACGAGCCGCCCACGCCGCTGACCCGCGAGCGGATCGCCGACTACCTGCTCTCGAGGGCGTACCGCTTCGTGATCGACGACGACGGCGACCTGACCGGCACGTGGGACGGCAGCCGGTTCTGGTTCCTCACGCTGGGCGAGCACCAGGAGATCCTGCAGGTGCGCGGTCGCTGGCACCGTTCGCTCCCGCTCGAGCAGCGGGCCGCCGTGACGCTGGCGCTCAACGACTGGAACCGTGAGCGGATCTGGCCCAAGGCCTACCTGCGCGAGGAGGACGGCCTGCTCGCCCTCTACAGCGAGGTGTCGGCCGACCTCGAACCGGGGGTCAACGAGGTGCAGCTGGCCCAGCTGCTGGCCTGCGGGCTGGGCACCGGGGTGCAGATGTTCTCCGCGCTCGAGGCGATGCTGCCTCCCGACGACGCGCCCAGCCCGGACGTGCCCGACAACTGAGGCGTGCCCGGCCAGCTGCTCGGATGCCCGGGGGCGGACGGTGCGTCGGCGACACCCGTCTGCCCCCGGGCTGGGCTCACAGGCCTCCGAGCACCTGCCCGAGCAGGATCTTGGCGATCATCGCCGCCGGGTAGATCAGCGCGTAGCCCAGGGCGACCCGCGAGTCGTACATCGTCCTGCCGTTCGCGTACGCGAGCACCGCGGGCTGCGTCTGGGCGCCGGAGACGATGCCCGCCAGGCGCGGCCCGCTGACCCGGAAACCGTGCCGGAGCACGACGTACAGCCCCGCCCCGACCAAGGTCGTCACCACGAAGCCCAGCAGCAGGATCCGGATCCACTCCCCGGACGTGAACGCCTCACCGATCTGCGCACCCGCGCGGGTTCCTGCCTGCGCGAGGAAGAACAGCAGCCCGAGCTCGCCCATCGCGTTCGCAGCCGTGTTCGGCATGCTCGTGACGAACGGACCGACACGACCGATCCTGCCGAGCACGAGACCGACGATGAGCGAGCCGGCCGCCGAACCGATCGCCAGGGTGTGCGAGCCGATCGGGAACGCGAGCGCACCGATCAGCACGCCGAGCGCGATGCCCAGCCCGAGGATGACCGGCGTGATGTCCGAGAGCCCACGCGCCGAGTCCCCGAGGAACGCCGAGACCTCCTTCATCCGGTCGGGAGGCGCCACGACGCGCACCCGGTCACCGAGCTGCAGGTGGAAGTCGTCGCTGGCGACCATGTCGACATCGCCACGACGCACCCGCGAGATCCTCGCCCCGAACTGCTCGGCGAGCTGCAGGTCCGCCACCGTGCGACCCGCCGCCCGGGCGTTCGAGATGGTGATGCGGCGCAGGTCCAGATAGCTGCGGTCCGCCTCCAGGTGGTGCGACGAGGCGTGCCCGAGCTCCTCGGTGACCGCCTGCACGTCCGCGAGCGGACCCACCACGGTGACCAGGTCGTCACGCAGCAGCGTGTCGGTGTCTCCGGCCGCCCGCACCGGGGCAGCCTCACCGTGCCGCAGCCGGGAGAACGTCACCCGGTCGCCGTGCCGGCTCTCGACGTCCTTGATGCTCGGGGCCGAGGACAGCTCGACCCGCACCGTGCGGTTGACCAGCGCCGGGGGTGCATCGTCGTCCGCCCCCGACCGACGCAGCGCGAGCGTGACGACGCCGAGCATGCCGATGACGCCGTACAGGTACGTGACCGCGTAGCCCACGGTCGGTGCGTCGGAGTCGCCCGCCGCCTCCCGGGCGGCAGCCAGGGCCGGCGTGTTCGTCACGGCACCGGCGAACGCACCCGCCACGACGGCCGGCGACAGGTCCAGCCACCCGCCGACGAGGACGGCGGCACCGGCCCCGCACGCCAGCACGGCCACGATCGCCGCGATCAGCCGCAAGCTGTGCCGCAGCGAGGTGAAGAAGGTGGCACCGGACACGATGCCGACGGAGAACGTGAACAGCGCGAGCCCGAGGGTGCCGATCTCCTCCGGCAGCTCGAGGTCCCGCCCGTGCGCCGTGCCCCAGGCACTGACGCCGATCGCGAGGAAGAGGACGGCCGCGGCGCCGAGACCGACGCCTCTGACCTTGACATGACCGATCAGCGAGCCGGCCCCGATGAGGAAGAAGAGCAGCAGGACGGGCTGTTGAGCGGCACTCAGCACAACGTTGGGCATGAGGTACTCCTGTGACGGAGAGAACAGTCGTGCCCCATACAAGACCCCTCCGCGACGCGGACGTGGTCCGAAAGACCCAGGCGGTGACCCGCTCAGACCACCGGTGCGACGCGCCCGATCGTCGGCAGCCCGAGCGAGACCGGTCCGGCCGGTCCGGGTGTGCCGCAGGCGGCGTCGGCCGCGCCGTGCGCGTGCTCCCCGTCACCGGCCTGCCGGGCGGCCCAGGCGTCCCCGGCACGCGTGCGCCGGACCGCGAACGCGCCACCCGGGACCAGGGCGGAGTCGGCCACCAGGTGGTGCGGTGCGCCGTGCGTGACGCTCACCGAGACCAGGTCACCCGGACGCGGCGCGTCCGGCGCGGCGAGCCCGTCGGGCAGGGCGAGGTGCACCAGGCGGTTGTCGGCGGCGCGCCCCGACAGGCGTGCGGTCGCCCCGTCCTTGCGCCCCTCCCCCTCGGCCAGCAGGACCTCGATCACGCGCCCCACCTGCCGCTGGTTCTCCTCCAGCGAGATGCGCTCCTGCAGTGCGGCGAGCCGCTCGTAGCGCTCCTGGACGACGGCCTTCGGCAGCTGGTCGGGCAGGTCCGCCGCAGGCGTGCCGGGGCGCGGCGAGTACTGGAACGTGAAGGCGGAGGCGAACCGTGACGCCTCCACGACGCGCAGCGTCTGGGCGAAGTCCTCCTCGGTCTCCCCCGGGAAGCCCACGATCACATCCGTCGTGATCGCCGCCTCCGGCATCGCCGCGCGCACCCGATCGAGGATGCCCAGGAAGCGCTCGGCCCGATACGAGCGACGCATGGCTCGCAGCATGCGGTCCGAACCCGACTGCAGCGGCATGTGCAGCTGCGGCATCACGGTCGCCGTCGCGGCCATCGCCTCGATCACGTCGTCCGTGAACGCCGCCGGGTGCGGCGAGGTGAACCGCAGGCGTTCGAGACCCTCGACCGCCCCCGCGGCACGCAGCAGCTTGGCGAACGCACCCCGGTCCCCGAACTCCACACCGTAGGAGTTCACGTTCTGACCCAGGAGCGTGACCTCGATCGCGCCCTGCGCGACGAGCGCCTCGACCTCGGCGAGGATCTCGCCCGGACGTCGGTCACGCTCCTTGCCGCGCAGGTGCGGCACGATGCAGAACGTGCACGTGTTGTTGCAGCCCACCGAGATCGACACCCAGCCGGCGTAGACCGACTCCCGCCGGGTGGGCAGCGTGGACGGGAAGACCTGCAGCGACTCGGCGATCTCGACCTCGGCGCGCTCGTTGTGCCGGGCGCGTTCGAGCAGCGCGGGGAGCACGTCGAGGTTGTGCGTGCCGAACACGACGTCGACCCACGGCGCCCGCTCGACGATCCCGGCACGGTCCTTCTGCGCCAGGCAGCCGCCGACCGCGATCTGCATGCCCGGCCGGGCGCGTTTGGCACCGGCGAGCCGACCCAGGTTGCCGTAGAGCTTGTCCGCCGCGTTCTCCCGGACCGCGCACGTGTTGATGACGATCACGTCGACGTCCTCGGCCGCCGCGTGCCGGGAGTCGGCAGCGACGTACCCGGCCTGCTCGAGCATCCCGGCCATGTGCTCGGAGTCGTGCACGTTCATCTGGCAACCGAGCGTCTTGACCAGGTAGGTGCGCGCGGGCGCCGTCTCGGGGCGCACGCCGGGCGCCGGCTCCGGCGCGGTCGGCGGGACGGTCACGGGCGAAGGCAGGGTGGTGGACATCACCGTCAAGGGTAAGGCGCACCCGGCTCGGGCCCCGTCAGCCGGCGGTCGCGCTCGCGCGCAGCTCACGCACGACCGTCACCTTGATCTCGCCCGGGTAGCTCAGGTCGGCCTCGATGTGCCGGGCGATCGCCACGGCCAGCTGCGGCATCGCCTGGTCGTCGACCTGTGAGGGCTCCACGACCACCCTGACCTCCCGGCCGGCCGCCATCGCCAGGGCCCGACGGACCCCGGCGTGCGCGGTGACCAGCGCCTCGAGCTTGTCCATGCGCTCGACGTACTGGTCGAGCTCCTCGCGGCGTGCACCCGGCCGCGCCGCCGACACCGCGTCCGCGGCCTGCACCAGCACGGCCTCGACCGTGCTCGGCGCCACCTCGTCGTGATGGGCCTCGATCGCGTTGACGACCGACTCCGACTCCCCCAGCCGCCTCGCCAGGTCCGCACCCACGTGCGCGTGCGTGCCGGGCACCTGCGCGGTGAGCGCCTTGCCGATGTCGTGCAGGAACGCTCCGCGGCGGGCCACCTCGATGTCGGCGCCGACCTCGGCCGCCAGCGACGCGGCCAGCAGCGCGCACTCCACGAGGTGCTCGAGGACGTTCTGGCCGTAGGACGTGCGCAGCCGCAAACGGCCGACGGTCCGCACCAGCTCGGGGTGCAGCCCGGTCACACCGGCCCTCTCGGCGGCGTCGTGGCCCGCGGCGTCCGTCCGGTCGTCGGCGCCGGCCAGCGCCTCGGCGTACGCGGCCTCGATGCGCTGGGGGTGGATGCGCCCGTCCGCCATCAGCGACTCGAGCGCGACCTGGGCGACCTCGCGACGCCCCGCGTCGAAGCAGGACAGCACGACCGCGTCGGGCTGGTCGTCGACCAGCACGTTCACGCCCGTGAGGGCTTCGAAGGAGCGGATGTTGCGCCCCTCCTTGCCGATGATCCGGCCCTTCATCTCCTCCGAGGGCAGGGGCAGGACCGTGATCGCCGACTGCGCGCTGGTCGGGACCGCCGCCCGGTGCACCGCGGTCGCCACGATGCGGCGCGCCTTCGCCTCCGCCGTGCGACGCGCCTGCGCCTCGGCCCGACGCACGTGCGCGGCCGCGTCGTTGGTGGCCTGCTCGGTCAGCCGTCGCGTCAGGTCCGCCCGCGCCTCGCCTGCGGTCAGTCCCCCGAGCTTCTCCAGCTCGACCCGGGCCTCCTTCTCGGCGGCCTCGAGCAACGCCATGGCGTCCCGCTCGGCGTCCGCGACCCGTCGCTCCACGGTGCGGTCGACGTCCTCGAGCCGGCGCTGCGCCGCCCGCTCCGCCTCGAGCGCGGACTCCCAGCGTTCGCGCGCGGCTCGTTCCTTCTCGGCTGCGGCGGCCAGCTCGGAGGCGGCGGCCGACTCACGCTCGACCGCTCGGGCCTCACGACGCTCGGCGTCGGCGAGCTTGCTGCGGGCCTCGTCCTTGATGGACGCCACGTCCTGCGCTGCCTGCTGGCGTTGTGCGGAGGCCTCGCGCCGTGCGACGACCACGAGGATGAGGGCGACCAGGCAGACGCCGAGCAGACCGACGACCGTCCCGAGGTCCTGCGGCAGATCCACGTGCTCTCCGATGCTCGTCCGTTGCATGGCGGCAGGGACGGCACGGTGCCCGCCCCTGCGTGCGACGGCCATTGTGACCCACGGGCCGGGCCGTGACGGTGAGATCGGGCCGGCACATGGTGAACCGCATCGCGTCGCGACGTCCGACAGGCAGCTCTCGGCGCTGTGTGACAGCCGGGTCAGTCGTCGAGGTCGGGCACGTCCTGCTCGTCGGCGCCCTCCCGGGCCAGCTCCTCCCGCACCAGGCGGGCGACGAGGCCGGGGCCGTAGCCCTTGCGACCGAGCGCGGCATAGGTGCGTCGAGACCGGGTCTGGGGGTCGAGGCCGACCGTCGAGGCCAGCTTGCGCCGCACGAGCGCACGAGCGGCGACCTCCTCGTCCGCGTCCTCGACCTGACCGAGCGCCTCGGCTGCGGTCTCCTCGTCGACACCGCGCCGACGCAGCTCGACGCCGAGGGCACGGCGGGACATGCCCCGCTCGGCGTGCCGCGTACGCACGAGCATCCGTGCGTACGCGACGTCGTCGACGAGCCCGACCTCGGTGAACCGGTCGAGCACGCGCTGCGTGACCTCGTCGGGGACGTCGCGGCGCGCCATCGCCTCGGCGAGCTGGGCCCGACTGCGCGGCGCGCCCGTGAGCATCCGCAGAGCGATCGCCCGGGCCACCTGCTCGGGGTCGGGTTCGGCGTCCTGCGCCGCCGCGCCCGTCGGGGGCGGTTCGTCGACCGACCGCCCCCGACGTCGTGCGTGCATCTCAGGCCTCAGAAGTCGACCGGAGCTGCCCCGTCCGCGGGCGCGTCGAGACGCGCCCCGATCCCGAGCTTCTCCTTGATCTTCTTGTCGATCTCGTCGGCCAGGTCCGGGTTGTCGCGCAGGAACTTGCGCGCGTTCTCCTTGCCCTGGCCGAGCTGGTCGCCCTCGTACGTGTACCAGGCCCCGGACTTGCGCACGAAGCCGTGCTCCACGCCCATGTCGATGAGGCTGCCCTCGCGGGAGATGCCGACGCCGTAGAGGATGTCGAACTCGGCCTGCTTGAACGGCGGGGCCATCTTGTTCTTGACGACCTTCACGCGGGTGCGGTTGCCGACCGCCTCGGTGCCCTCCTTGAGGGTCTCGATGCGGCGGATGTCCATCCGGACCGAGGCGTAGAACTTCAGCGCCTTGCCACCGGTCGTCGTCTCGGGCGAGCCGAAGAACACGCCGATCTTCTCGCGCAGCTGGTTGATGAAGATGGCCGTGGTGCCCGAGGAGTTGAGCGCGCCGGTGATCTTGCGCAGGGCCTGCGACATGAGCCGGGCCTGCAGGCCGACGTGGCTGTCGCCCATCTCACCCTCGATCTCGGCCTTCGGCACGAGCGCGGCGACCGAGTCGATGACGACGATGTCGATCGCGCCGGAGCGGATCAGCATGTCCATGATCTCGAGCGCCTGCTCACCGGTGTCCGGCTGCGAGACGAGCAGCGCGTCGGTGTCGACACCGAGCTTCTTCGCGTACTCCGGGTCGAGCGCGTGCTCGGCGTCGATGAACGCCGCGATGCCTCCGGCCCGCTGGGCGTTGGCCACCGCGTGCAGCGCGACCGTTGTCTTGCCCGAGGACTCCGGGCCGTAGATCTCGACGACACGGCCACGCGGGAGCCCACCGATGCCGAGCGCGACGTCCAGCGCGATCGAGCCGGTGGGGATCACCTCGACGGGGGCACGCCCCTCGTCGCCGAGGCGCATGATCGAGCCCTTGCCGAACTGGCGGTCGATCTGGCTGAGAGCGGCCTCGAGAGCCTTCTCGCGGTCCTGGGGTGCGGCCATGTCCTGTACCTCGTCTGCTCGTTGCAGCGTGCGCTGCGCCTGCGGGGGCTGGTCTGCGTCGTCGCGGGTGACGGTATGCCCGACCACCGACACCTGATCGGCGTGCTCCCCCGACCCGTGGTCCCGTGCGGACCCGGAGGGCTGGGGGTGGCTCGCCGTCGTCACCCGCGCACGCCACGCTACCCGAACAGGTGTTCGATGTCGCGCCCCGCGACGCGCGTGTCGGCGCAGCGATGCGAGGCGGTGCTACGCGAGCGCGACCGCCTCGCCCTGCTCGAGCACGTGCACCTGGCAGTCGGGCGCGACCTTGCCCATCGCGTGCGCGAACGCCGCGCCCGCACGGTCCATCCACCCGGGAGGCAGACGCCTGCTCGCCGGGGCGTGCAACGTGCCCCAGTGCACCGGCACCGCGGCACGGGCGCCGACCAGCGCGCACGCCTGCGCGGCCTGCACCGGGTCCATGTGCCCGCCGGACAGCCGCGGGCCCCACCCGCCGACCGGGACGAGCGCCAGGTCGGGCGGCGCACCCAGCAGCGCCGGCAGGTCGGCCATCGCCGGGTACGGCGCGGTGTCCCCCGCGAACCACACGGTCAGCGACGGCGCCACGACGAGGAAGCCGTTGGCCGAGTTCGGGCGGCGCGGCATCGGTCGGTGGCCGTGCACCGCGGGCACCACCCGAACCCGCACGGACGAGGCCGGCGGGTCGGGCGGCGACCACCAGTGCTCGTCGTGCACGCCGGTCGCACCGCGCACGCCGTGCCCGCGCAGCCAGTGCGCGTTGGCCGGCGCCGAGAGCACCGGCACGTCGCCGAGCAGACGCAGCGACCCGAGCTCGGCGTGGTCGTGGTGCATGTGCGAGATGAGCACGACGTCGGGGTCCTGCCAGTGCGCGGGGTCGGGCGCCGCGCCGCGCCTCCGCAGCAGCCCGGCGTGCTCGCGCAGCAGCGGGTCGGTGAGCACCCGCACGCCGTCGAGGTCGAGCACCGTGGAGGCGTGCCCGAGCCAGCGCACGACGGCAGTCCCGCGACGCTCGGCAGCCCCGGCGGCCCCGGCGGCCCCGGCGTCACGGCGCGGGTCGACGGCACCCGGCGACCTGGTCATGCCCGGATCCCTGCCTCTCGCGCCCAGCGGACGAGCTGGCGGTGCACCTGCTCGGCCCCCACCACCATCGTGCGCTCCCCGACGGGTTCGAGCAGGTCGGAGCCGATCGGCCACTCGGCCGGGTGCAGCAGCAGGGCCTCGTTCTGGTCCCCGCCGATGCCGCCGTGCGAGCCGACCTGACCCTCGAACGCGTGCACGTGCGCGGCCCCTGCGGGGCGGCTCACGGCCGAGACCACGAGCAGGTCCCCGGTGTCAGCGAGCCGTGCGGCACGGGCGAGGTCGGCCCGTGCCCGCGGCCCGTACGGCGTGAGCGGGTCCTCGCCCTCGACGGGCGAGTCGTCCTGCTCGAGCAGGACGACGCCTCCCGCGCCGATGGCGACCAGGCCTCGTTCGCGGGTGTCCACCACGACGACGCCGATCGCCGGACGCGCGGCCAGGGCGCCCACCAGACCCGGCCAGCGTTCCTGCAGGTCCTCGAGCACCAGACGTCGCCGCGCCCGGGGGAACCAGACGAGCCCGAGGTTCCCCGAGGCCGCCACGACGACCTCGGGGGCGCGGTCCGACGGACCAGCAGCACCAGCAGCACCCGGCGCACCGGACGCGCCGGGGTCCCCTGCTCCGCCCGTGGCGGCACGGTCGGCCCGCGCGCCCGCGCCGCCGCGACGGGTCGGACCGTCCTGGGCGTCGGCACCGTCGTCCGCCAGGCCTCGCCGTCCTCGGTCGTCGGCGCCCTGCGACCGGACGGCACCCGGACGCGACGTCAGGCTCGCGAGGAGCGCGTTCAACGGCCCCCACTCCTCGCCGTCCCCGGACTGCAGCCCCGGCGCGTGCGGCTCGGCCATGAGCGCACGGACCGTGTCGAGCAGGCTGCGCCCCTCGACCTGCTCGAACGTGGCCCCCAGGGCCTGCCCGTGGTCCGAGACGACGACGAAGCGGTAGGCGCGCGGGGCGACCTCGGCGACGCGTTCGAGGATGCCCAGCACCCGGTCGAGCCCCTCGAGCGCCCGCAGCGACTCCGGTCGCGTCGGCCCGGCGTGGTGCGCGATCTCGTCGTAGTCGACCAGGTCGACGAACACGGTCGGGTCGCCGCGCACGAGCGCCTCGGCGACGAGCGCGGTGTTCAGGTCACGCATGAGCACGTTCGTCGCCCCGCGCAGCACGACGAACCACCCGGTGCGCGAGATCCGCGGCACGACGCCCCGCACCCGCTGGCGACGTGCCTGGTAGAGCTCCTTGACCATCTCGCCGAGGGACAGGCCCGCCGCACGGGTCAGGACGAACGGGCTGGCGAAGAACCGCACGAAGGACTGCCCGGGCCCGAACCCTGCACGCTCCCCGTCCGGGCCCCGCGTCGTGGTCCGGCTCATCACGAGGAACGTGCGCGCCGCGTCGCCGGAGAACATCGTCGAGATCGCCGTGCCACCACCGGCCAGGAGCCCGCTGCCGTCCGAGGCCCGCTGCTCGACGAGCGCCGCGTCCGCCGGGTGGTTCGTCACGACGAGCCGCCCGAGCCCGCGGTCCCACCAGCGGAAGGCCGGGACGGCCGAGGAGTCCCCGTGCAGCAGTCCCGCCTGGCTCGCCGGGGTCGTCGAGGGCACGCGGGCCCACCAGGACGCCCAGCGGTGCGTGCCCGAGGCCAACCAGCGCTGCATCGTGGGGGCGAGGCCGGCCTCGATCGCCTGCGCGAGCACGGCTGCGGACACGCCGTCGAGCTGCACGACGAGCATCCCGGCCGGACGGGCGTCCCCGGTCGCCGCGTCGTCCGGCAGCACGCCCTGACGGCGCGCGTGCGCACGGGCGCGCCGCAGGACGTCGGCGATCACGTACTCCGAGTCGTTGGAGCCCCACAGCCAGCGACCCACGGCCATCACCAGGCCGGTCACGACGAGGACCTCGACGGCGCTCCAGGTGTCCAGCACGTCCAGGCCCGGCACGAGCGACAGCGCCGCCCACGTGAGCAGTACCTGCGCGGCGAGCCCGGTGACGAGCGCACCCACAGCGCCGACCAGCCGGGCGAGCACACGCAGCGGCGGGCGCAGCACCACGTCGCCGGCGGCGACGACCAGCGCGGCCAGCAGCACCGACCACGGCTGTTCGGCGCTCGCGCCGTCGACCAGGGCGATCGCGACGCCGAGGCCGACGGCCGTCGTGGCCAGGCCGACGACCGAGTCGCCGACGTCCTCGAGCGTCGGACGCCACCGCCAGGGGTGCACGGAGGGCGCCGGCGCGGGTGCCCGGGAGGTCACCGCCGGGGTGGTGCGGGACGTCGGTCGTCGGTGCCCCACCGTGCCGTGTCGGGCACACCGAGGGCGTCGCACAGGGCGTGCCACACCGCTCGAGGCTCGACGTCGTCCTCGAGGGCCTGCACCACGGTGCGCTGGTCGAGCTCGTCGAGCACGAGCTCACGGGCGAGCACCCGGCCGTTGGCGCTGCCCAGCACCTCGTCGACCAGGTCCCAGAACTCGCGATTCCTCACGAGGCACAGCCTGCCATCGCTCACCGGTCCGCGAGACCCCGACCGGGGCGAGCCGGCAGGTGGGTGTGGGTCGCGACCAGCACAATGGCGCCGTGGTGCTGCACCGCTTCTCCGAACCGACCCGGGCGTGGTTCTCCGGTGCGTTCGCCGCACCCACACCCGCGCAGGAGGGCGCCTGGGCCGCGGTCAGCGGTGACGAGCACGCCCTCGTGGTCGCTCCGACCGGCTCGGGCAAGACGCTCGCGGCGTTCCTGTGGGCGCTCGACGGGCTGCTGACCGGCGAGCAGCCGACCGACCCGGTGCAGCGGTGCCGCGTGCTGTACGTCTCCCCGCTCAAGGCGCTCGCGACCGACGTCGAACGGAACCTGCGCTCCCCGCTCGTCGGGATCCGGCAGGCCGCGACCCGGCTCGGGGTGGCGCTGCCCGACGTCCGCGTGGGGATCCGCACGGGTGACACGCCCCCGTCGGAGCGGCGCTCCTTCGCGACCCGCCCGCCCGACATCCTGATCACCACCCCGGAGTCGCTGTACCTGGTGCTGACCTCGGGCGCGCGCGCCGGCCTCGCCGGGGTGCGCACGGTGATCGTCGACGAGATCCACGCGGTCGCCGGGACCAAGCGGGGCGCCCACCTGGCGGTCTCGCTCGAGCGGCTGGATGCCCTGCTCGAGGGACCCGGCGGTCCGGGTCCCGCACAACGGATCGGCCTGTCGGCCACGGTGCGGCCCGTGGAGACGGTCGCGCAGCTGCTCGGCGGGGCCCGGGCACCCGAGGACGGCGGTCGCACGGTCCGTGTCGTGCAGCCGCCGTCCACCAAGCGCATCGTGGTCGACGTCGTGGTCCCGGTGCCGGACCTGTCGGACGTCGCCTCGGCGGGGACCCCGGGCGGGGCCGGACGCGCACCGGCGGGCGCCGAGGTCGACCTGTCCGGACCCGCCGACGCCCCGCTCGCGCGCCCCTCCGTGTGGCCGCACGTCGAGGAGCGGGTCGTCGACCTCGTCGCCGAGCACCGCTCGACGCTGGTGTTCACCAACTCGCGCCGCGGCGCCGAGCGCCTGACCGCCCGGATGAACGAGGTGTGGGCCGAACGGCACGGGCTCGACCTGCCGGACACCGGTGCGCTCCAACCGGCTGCCGTCCCCGGCCAGTCGGGCACGGGCGCCGGGGTCGACACCCGTGACGCGTCCACGATCCTCGCGCGCGCGCACCACGGGTCGATGAGCCGCGCCGAACGCACCCGCACCGAGTCCGAGCTGAAGTCCGGGCAGCTGCCCGCGGTCGTCGCCACGAGCTCGCTCGAGCTGGGCATCGACATGGGCGCGGTCGACCTCGTCGTGCAGGTCGGTTCCCCGCCCTCGGTGGCCAGCGGTCTGCAGCGCGTCGGCCGCGCCGGGCACCAGGTCGGTGCGGTCTCGCACGGGGTCGTCTTCCCGACGTTCCGCGGCGAGCTCGTCCCGGCCGCGGTCACCGCCCGGCGCATGCGCGAGGGCAAGCTCGAGGCGCTGGCCGTGCCCGCCAACCCGCTGGACGTGCTCGCCCAGCAGATCGTCGCGATGACCGCCGTCGAGGACTGGCAGGTGAGCGACCTGGCCAGGCTCGTGCGCCGCGCCGCTCCGTTCACCGGCCTCGGCGACGCCACCCTGCGTGCCGTGCTCGACATGCTCGCGGGCCGCTACCCGAGCGAGGACTTCGCCGAGCTGCGCCCCCGGATCGTGTGGGACCGGGTCACCGACACACTCTCCGGCCGACCTGGCGCGCTACGCCTGGCGGTCACGAGCGGTGGCACGATCCCCGACCGGGGGCTCTACGGCGTGTTCCTCGCCGGCGCGGGTCAGGCGGGCCCGAGCGCCGGGGACGACGTCCCGGTCGACGCCGAGCGCACCGCGGGCCGGCTGCGCGGGGGCAGACGCGTCGGGGAGCTCGACGAGGAGATGGTCTACGAGTCGCGCGTGGGCGACACCTTCACGCTCGGGTCGAGCACGTGGCGCATCGAGGACATCACCCCGGACCGCGTGCTCGTCACACCGGCCCCGGGCCTGCCGGGCCGGCTCCCGTTCTGGAAGGGCGACTCCCCCGGACGTCCCGCCGAGCTGGGCAGCGCGATGGGCGCCTGGGTCCGTGAGCTGGCCGGCATGGAGCCGGCCGCCGCGCGCTCCGAGGTCACGGGGGCCGGGCTCGACGCCTGGGCCGCCGACAACCTGCTCGGCTACCTGGCCGAGCAGCGCGAGGCCACCGGCCACCTGCCCACCGACCGCGTGCTGGTGCTCGAACGGTTCCGCGACGAGCTGGGCGACTGGCGGATCGTGCTGCACTCTCCGTACGGAGCCCGGGTGCACGCACCGTGGGCCGTGGTGATCGGTGCGCGCCTGCGCGCACGGTTCGGGGTCGACGTCGCGACCATGCATGCCGACGACGGCATCGTGGTCCGGCTGCCCGACGTCCTCGACACCGACACGGCGCTCGACGGACCGGGCGCCGGGATCGGACCCGACGACTGGTGGTCGGGCAGCGGCCCGGCCGTGGGCCTCGACGACCTGCTCATCGACCCCGACGAGGTCGCCGACGCCGTCCGGGCCGAGCTGGCGGGCTCGGCCCTGTTCGGCGCCCGGTTCCGCGAGGCCGCCGGGCGCGCGCTGCTGCTCCCCCGACGCCGACCGGACAAGCGCCAGCCCCTGTGGCAGCAGCGGCAGCGGGCCTCGCAGCTGCTGTCGGTCGCCGCGCAGTACCCGGACTTCCCGATCCTGCTCGAGGCGGTGCGCGAGTGCCTGCAGGACGACTTCGACATCGACGCGCTCACCGGGCTCATGCGCGACGTGGTGGCCCGGCGCGTGCGGCTGGTGGAGGTGACCACGCCCCACCCGTCCCCGTACGCGCAGTCGCTGCTGTTCGGGTACACGGCGCAGTTCCTCTACGAGGGGGACGCACCGCTGGCCGAGCGTCGTGCGGCGGCGCTCGCGCTCGACCCGACGCTCCTGGCCGAGCTGCTCGGGCAGGGCGGGCAGTCCCAGCTGGCCGACCTGCTCGACCCCGAGGCGGTCCTGCGCACCGAGGCCGAGCTGGCCGGCACCGCGCCGGACCGCCAGGCGGGCACGCTCGAGCAGCTCGCGGACGCGCTGCGCCGGCACGGGCCGCTGACCGTGGACGAGGCCCGCCGGCGCGTGCGGCCCGAGGTCCGCGAAGACGTGGGGGCGTGGCTGCAGGCGCTCGAGGAGGCCCGCCGGGCCGTGCGGGTGCGGCTGGCCGGCGTCGAGACCGATCGCATCGAGCAGTGGGCCGCGGTCGAGGATGCCGGTCGCCTGCGCGACGCCCTCGGCGTGGCGCTCCCGGTCGGCGTGCCCGAGGTCTTCACGGAGGTGCTCCCCGACCCGCTCGGCGACCTCGTGCGCCGGTACGCGCGCACGCACGGCCCGTTCCCTGCGGCCGACGTCGCGGTCCACCTCGGTCTGCCGGTCGCCGTGGTCGGTGAGGTGCTGCGCCGCCTGGAGGGCACAGGGGTGCTCGTGCAGGGCCGGCTGCGGCCGGACGTCCTGGGCGGCACGGGCGACGACTTCTGCGATGCGGAGGTCCTGCGCACCCTGCGACGCCGGTCGCTCGCGGCGCTGCGCGCCCAGGTCGAACCGGTCGAGCCACAGGCGCTCGGCGTCTTCCTGCCGCGCTGGCAGGGTGTGCGGGCGACGACGGGTGCGGGCCGCACGGGCGGCCTGCGCGGGGTCGACGGCGTCGCGCGGGTCGTCGAGCAGCTCGCCGGCGCGGCGGTGCCCGCCTCGGCGTGGGAGACCCACGTGCTGCCCGCACGGGTCGCCGACTACCACCCGGCGATGCTCGACGAGCTGACGGCCGCGGGCGAGGTCCTCTGGGCGGGGCACGGCGCACTGGCGGGCCACGACGGCGTGGTGTCGTTGCACCCGGCGGCGGTGGCCGACCTGACGCTGCCCCCCGTGCCGCAGGACGCCCCCGACGGTCCTGTGCACCGCGCACTGGTGGACTCCCTCACCGGCGGCGGCGCGTACTTCCTCGGTGCGCTGGTGGAGCGGGTCGGCGCGCAGGTCGACGAGCCCGTCTCCGCCGGACAGGTCGTCGAGGCGCTGTGGGACCTGGTCTGGGCGGGCCTGGTCACCAACGACAGCCTGTCGCCGCTGCGGGCCTGGCTCGGTTCGGGGACGACGGCGCACCGCGCACGCGCGACGACACCCCGCGGTCGGCCGGTGCGCCCCCGACTCGGGCTGCGGGCCGCCGTGCGGCTCGGCAGCGGCACCGGGTCGTCGGCGGCGATGTCGGCGGCGCTGGCCACCGAGGGCGGCGGCGGGGCCGCGGGCGGGCGATGGTCGCTGCTCCCCGCCCGGGAGCCCGACCCGACCCTGCGTGCGCACGCGTTGGCCGCCCAGCTCCTCGACCGGCACGGCGTCCTGACCCGCGCGGTCGCCCCCGCGGAGGGGATCGGGGCCCGGTTCGCCGGCGTGTACCGGGTGCTCGCGGCGCTCGAGCAGGCCGGTCAGGTGCGTCGCGGCTACTTCGTGGAGCGCCTGGGCGGGTCGCAGTTCGCCCTGCCGGGTGCCGTCGACCGCCTCCGGGCCGACGCGGACCTGCTGGGCCGCAGGCTCGACGCGGCGGACGACCCCGTCTCACGGTCCGGTGACGGCGAACCGTTCACGGTCGTGCTGGCCGCCACCGACCCCGCCAACCCGTACGGCGCCGCGGTCGCCTGGCCCGACCTGCCCCCGGGACGCGAGGACCCGGCGACGACGGGGCGGCACCGGCCCGGGCGCAAGGCCGGCGCGCTCGTCGTGCTCGTCGACGGTGCGCTCGTGCTCTACCTCGAGCGCGGAGGACGCACGGTGCTCTCCTTCTCGGACACCAGCAGGGTGCTCGCCGAAGCTGCCTCGGCGCTCGCCGCCGCGCTGCGGGCCAGGCAGTCGGGCCGGGTGACGATCGCGCGGGCCGACGGGGTCGAGGTCCTCGGCGGCGGCGCGCTGCACGGACCGCTCGGTCAGGCACTCGTGGCGGCCGGGTTCGCGCCCACGCCGCGCGGCCTGCGACTGCGGGGCGAGGCATGAGCGGCCACCGGGCACGACGACCCGGGGCCGGGTGGGGCGACCGTGCCCGAGGGTGACGTGCTGCGGCGCACCGCGTCGCGGCTCGATGCTGCGCTGGCCGGTCGGGCACTGCAGCGGGCCGATCTGCGGTGGCCTTCGGCGGCGGGCGTGGACCTGCGTGGCCCGCTCGTGCTCGGCACCGTGGCGTACGGCAAGCACCTGCTGACACGGTTCGACGACGGCCGCACCCTGCACACGCACCTGCGCATGGACGGCTCGTGGCGGATCGCCCGGACGGGGTCGCCCGATGCGTCCGCCCGATCCTCCCGGGTGCGGGCCGTGCTGGCCAACGAGACCTGGTCGGCGATCGGCACCCTGCTCGGCATGCTCGACGTCGTCAGGACCCGGGACGAGCGCACCCTGATCGGCCACCTGGGCCCCGACGTGCTCGGCGACGACTTCGCGCCTGGTGCCGGGCTCGACGAGGCGCTGCGACGCTGGTCGCTGCGCGGGTCGACGCCCGTCGGCGAGGTCCTGCTGGACCAGACGGTCGCGGCGGGCATCGGCACGATCTACACCGCCGAGTCGCTCTTCGCGCAGCGGATCTGGCCATGGACCCCGGCCGATGCCGTGGTCGAGCCGGGTCGGCTGCTGCTGGTCGCCCGCGTCCTCATGCAGCGTTCGGTCGCCTCCGGCCGTCCGCCCGGGCGGGTGCACGGGCGTCTGCGCGAACCCTGCCCGCGGTGCGGGACCCCGATCGCGGTCGGCATGGCCCGGCGTCCGCCGATGGAACGGCCCATCTTCTACTGCCCGACCTGCCAACTCTCACCGTGACGGGGTCATGACGGGACCGCCGGTCCGGGCATGCAGGAGGGGCCGGACAGCCTGCGGCCGTCCGACCCCTCCTGGTGTGTCTGTGGTGGCGTCAGCCCACGAAGGCGAGCTCCGCACGCGATCGCGCCCAGCCGCCGTCGCCCGCGCTCCCCACCGAGGCGGCCAGCTCGGCCGGGACGGTGTCAGGGATCAGCAGACCTTCGGCGACCGCGATGCGATCGCTGACCTCACGCAGCACCAACGACATCGGCAGGGCGAGCGCCTCGCAGATGCTGTGCAACAGCTCCGACGACGCCTCCTTCTGCCCCCGCTCGACCTCGCTCAGGTAACCGAGCGAGACACGTGCGGCCGAGGACACCTCGCGCAGGGTCCGCCCCTGGCGCTGACGCGCGTCCCGCAGCACATCACCGATCTCACGTCGCAGAACGACCATTCGGGCTCCCCCCTTCGCGTCTCGTTCCTCGTGCGGCACCGGCTGAGGATCCGCGACCAGCGGACCCGGCACCGTGCCACCCCGTTGTCCCTTGTGGGGAAGAACCCCACCGTACCGTGCGCCGCCAGCGCGCGCCGTGAGGCGCCGTGCGGCGGGCCGAGTGGTCATCACGTGAGTCCCAACGTGGCGACCCTCGCGGGTGTTCCCGGCGTGGCCACGATCACCCGACTCTCACCCGCTGCGCACGTCCTGCTCACCTCGGCCGCACCCGGGAGGTCTTCAGCGGTGTGCTGCGACCTGCTCCAGGGCGAGGGCGAGCACCGCGTCGACGGCCGTCCGCCGGACGACGGCGCGCGATCCGTCGACCTGGAGCGTGCGCACGCGCACCGCCTCGGGGGTGCTGACAGCGACGTGCACGGTGCCGGGCGCCGCACCGTCCTGCGCGTCGGGTCCGGCGACCCCGGTCGTCGCCAGGCCGACGTCCGCGCCCAGCCGGTCACGGACCCCGTGGGCCATCGCGGCGGCCACGTCGGGGTCGACGGCCCCGCGCTCGTGCAGCAGCGAGGCATCCACGCCGAGGAGCGAGGACTTCAGGTCCGTCGCGTACGCCACGACGCCGCCACGCACGGTCCGGGACGCGCCGGGCACGTCGACCAGCGCTGAGACGACCAGCCCACCCGTGAGCGACTCGGCCGCCGCGACGGTCCACCCCCGCGCCTCGAGCGCCGCCAGCAGCACCGGGGCGGCGCCGTCCCCGGACCCTGGGTCCGCGACCGGGTCCGGGTCCCTCGTCACGCCGTCCCGGCGGACGGGCGGTGCGCCTCGCGGCGGATGCGCAGCGCGTCACGCACGTAGTCCGCACCGGTGACGACGGTCACCACGACGGCTGCCAGCATCGCCGCCCAGGCGATCCAGGTGACGACGTCGGGCAGGTGGTCCAGGGGCAGGAGGAAGAGCCCGATGGCCACCGACTGGAGCACCGTCTTCAGCTTGCCGCCGCGCGAGGCGGGCAGCACGAGGTAGCGCAGCAGGAAGAAGCGCATGACCGTGATGCCGAGCTCGCGCACGAGGATGACGACGGTGATCCACCAGGGCAGCTCGCCCAGCACGGACAGCAGCACGAGCGCGGTGCCGATGAGCAGCTTGTCGGCGATCGGGTCGAGCAGCTTGCCCAGGTCGGTGACCAGGCCGCTGCGCCGGGCGAGCCAGCCGTCGAGCCGGTCCGTCGAGGCGGCGAGCACGAAGATCGCGGTCGCGACGAGCCGCCAGCCTGGTGAGTCACCGCCGTCGACGACGAGCGCGAGCGCGAAGAACGGCACCATCACGATCCGGAGCACCGTCACCACGTTCGCGGCGTTCCACACCGAAGGCGCGACATCGACCACGCGCACAGCCTAGACGTGCGCGGACGGGACCCGGGGACGGTTGCCCGATCGGTGCGTCAGCGCAACGGGTCGCCCGGCTGCGCACCGCCGTACAACCACCCCTGCCCGTACCGCCAACCGCTGCGGTGTAGGTACAGCGCCTGCTCCTCGTGCTCGATCCCCTCGGCGATCGTCACCATGGACAGCTCGCGGGCCAGCGCACCCAGCGCCCGGGCCACCTTGCCGGCCGTCGGGTCGTCGGGGATGCCCGAGGTGAACGACATGTCGAGCTTCACCCCGGCGACCGGGAGCTCGCGCAGGTACGACAACGGTGAGACGCCCGTGCCGAAGTCGTCGAGCAGGATCGGCACGCCCGCGGCCGACAGCTGCGTCAGCTCGTGCCGGATGCGGGTGCCGGAAGCCACCAGCGAGGACTCCGTGAGCTCGACGACGAGCCTGCCCGCAGCCACCCGGTGCCGGGAGATCTCCTGCAGCAGCGTCGTGGCGAACTCGCCGTCCCCGAGCTGGTCGGCCGAGACGTTGACCGAGCACCACCGGGACTGGTCCTGGGTGCGGGCCAGGAACTCGACCACCTGCGTCGCGACCAGCTGGCCGAGCGGCACCGCGAGCCCCGCCTCCTGCACGTGCGGCAGGAAGGCCCCGGGCAGCAGGAGCCCGAGAGTCGGGTGCTGCCAGCGCGCGAGCGCCTCGTACCCCACGACCCGCCCGTCGGCGAGGTCGACGATCGGCTGGTAGTGCGCGAGCACCTCGCCGCGCGCGAACGCGTCGGCGAGCTCGTGCGCGAGCCCACCGGTCGGCAGCGCCATCGAGGCGTCGTACACCTCGGTGCGTGCACGCCCTGCCGCCTTCGCCCGGTACATCGCCGCGTCGGCCGCGGCGAGCAGGGCCGGTGCACCACCCCGGACGGTCTCCGGCTCGGCCAGCGCGATGCCGACGCTCGCGCAGACCGTCAGGCGACGTCGACCGACCCGGACCGGCTCGCGCAGCGCGGCGTGCACGGCTGCGGCGACCTCGAAGACCGCCTTCGGCCCGTCGACGTCCTGCACGACCACCACGAACTCGTCGCCGCCGAGCCGGGCGACCGTGCCGCGACGGGCGGTCGCCGCCCGCAGCACGCCGGCGACGTGCACGAGCAGCTCGTCGCCGGTCGCGTGCCCGTAACGGTCGTTGATCTCCTTGAAGCCGTCCAGGTCGCACGCCAGGACGGCGACACGCTCGACGACGCCCGGCTGCTCGAGCACGGACTGCAGGACCTCCTGCAGCAGCGTGCGGTTGGCGAGCCCGGTCAGCGGGTCGTGCATGGCACGGTGGGTGAGCATCTCGGCCTGCAGCCGGGACTCGGTGGAGTCGCGCACCTGCACCACGAAGTGGTCAGGGCTGCCGTCCGGCGTGCGCACGAGCGCGGCGTCGAGCGCGACCCACACGAGGTGGCCGTCCGCGCGCTGGTACCGCTTCTCGAGCGAGAAACGGTGCAGCTCGCCGTCGAGCAGCCGCCGCACCTCGCGCCGCTCGGCCTCGCGGTCCTCCGCGGCGGACAGCTCCGACATCGGGTAGCCGCGCAACGCCTCGACGCTCGTGCCGAGCAGCTCGGCGAGGGCCGCGTTCGCCTCGACGACGCACCACTGCGGGTCGACGAGCGCCATGCCGATCGGGGCGTTCTCCATCGCGACACGGAACTGCGTCTCGCTGCGCGACAGTGCCGCCTCGACCTCGTGACGGCCCGTGACGTCGACCAGGGTCGTCAGCACAGCGGGCGCGTCGCCGTCGCCTGCCGGGACGAGCTGCGTGGCGACCTGCACCATGCGGGCCTGCGTGGCGTTCGTGCCCGGCCGGAGCACCCCCACGAGCTCGGAGTCGACCGAGTACCCCGCACGGGCCGACCCCGTGCGGTGACCGAGCACCGCGGCGGGGTTCATCGCCAGGCCCTGCTCGTTGACCACGACCACCGGCAGGTCGGTGATCGCCCGACCGACGCTCGCGGCCGCATCGACCCCGAGGATGGCCGCGGCCCGGTCGGAGAGGTCGAGCACCCGACCGCCGAGCGACTGCACGAGGACGCCCTCACGGGTCACCGACTGCAGGGCGTCGTACCGGTGGCGCAGCTCGCGCGCATGCACGAGCAGGGCCTTGGCGCGGCGCCCCTGCGCCCGCTCACGGGCCAGCAGCACCAGGACCGCGACGAGCGCGAGGATCGCGACGACGGCGATGACCGTGGCGACCGACCCCAGCGGATCGGCGAAGGCCCCACGGAGCGGGGCTGCGCCCAGCTCTCGACCCACGGTCCGCCCTGAAGTCACCGCCGCCCGGCGGACCGTGGCCCGCCGTCGTCGCCCTCGTCGTCGTCGTCGAAGTAGTCGGTGGCCACCGGCGGGTCGCCCGGCATCGCGCCGTCGTCCGAGGCGTACCGGTCCTCGACGGGCTCGCCGCGCAGCATCGCCAGCGTGCCGGCCAGGTCGTCGGGCTGGACCAGCACCTCACGGGCCTTCGAGCCCTCGGAAGGTCCGACGATCTCGCGCGACTCGAGCAGGTCCATGAGCCGCCCCGCCTTGGCGAAGCCGACCCGGAGCTTGCGCTGCAGCATCGAGGTGGAGCCGAACTGCGTCGTGACGACGAGCTCGGCCGCCTGCAGCAGCAGGTCGAGGTCGTCGCCGATGTCGTCGTCCACCTGCTTCTTCACCGCGGCGACCGCGACGTCCTGGCGGTAGCTCGGCTTGAGCTGGCCCTTGACGTGCTCGACGACGGCGTGGATCTCCGACTCCGAGACCCAGGCCCCCTGCGTGCGCATCGGCTTGGCGGCGCCCATCGGCAGGAACAGCGCGTCGCCCTGACCGATGAGCTTCTCGGCCCCGGGCTGGTCGAGCACGACGCGCGAGTCGGTGAGCGAGGACGTGGCGAACGCCAGCCGGGAGGGGACGTTGGCCTTGATCAGACCCGTCACGACGTCGACCGACGGCCGCTGCGTGGCCAGCACCAGGTGGATGCCCGCGGCGCGTGCGAGCTGCGTGATGCGCTGGATCGACGCCTCGACGTCCCGCGGGGCGACCATCATGAGGTCGGCGAGCTCGTCGACGATGACCAGCAGGTAGGGGTACGTCGCGATCTTGCGCTCGGAGCCGGCCAGCGGCTTCACCTTGCCGGCCCGCACGGCCGCGTTGAAGTCGTCGATGTGCTTGAACCCGAACATGGCCAGGTCGTCGTACCGGGCCTCCATCTCGCGGACCACCCACTCGAGGGCCTCGGCGGCCTTCTTCGGGTTGGTGATGATCGGGGTGATGAGGTGCGGGATGCCCTCGTACAGCGTGAGCTCGACGCGCTTGGGGTCGACGAGGATCATCCGCACCTCGTCGGGCGTCGAGCGCATGAGGATCGAGACGATCATCGAGTTCACGAAGCTCGACTTGCCCGCGCCCGTGGCGCCCGCGACGAGCAGGTGCGGCATCTTGGCGAGGTTCGCGGTGACGTAGCCGCCCTCGACGTCCTTGCCGACACCGATGACCATCGGGTGCTCGCTGCGACGTGCTGCGCTCGAGCGCAGCACGTCGCCGAGCGAGACCGTCTCGCGGTCCGTGTTGGGGATCTCGATGCCGATCGCGGACTTGCCCGGGATCGGCGACAGGATGCGCACGTCGGCCGACGCGACCGCGTAGGCGATGTTCTTGCTCAGCTGCGTGACGCGCTCGACCTTGACGGCCGGGCCGAGCTCGACCTCGTACCGGGTGACCGTCGGACCGCGCGTGAAGCCGGTGACCTGGGCGTCGATCTCGAACTGGTCGAGCACCGTGGTCAGCGCCTCGACGACCCGGTCGTTGGCCGCCGAGCGCACCTTGTGCGGGGCCCCCTTGGCCAGCACGTCCTCGGTCGGCAACGTGTACAGCACGTCACCCTCGAGCATCGGCTGCTCGCCCCGCGGGACCCCGGTCGTCGCAGGCGGAGCCAGCGTGCGCGTCGGCGTGGAGTCCTTGTCGGCCACGACGGCGGTCGGCGCGGTGACCGCGGCAGGCGCGGCAGCGGCCGCCTTCTCCTGCGCGACGAGGTCGTCGTGCGCCACCTGGGCGGCCCGCAGGAAGGCCTCGTCGCCGACGTACTCCTCGAGCGTGGTGTCGACCACCTCGTCGGCGCCCTCGCCACGCGGTCGCCTTCCGCGCCCGAGCCGCTTGCGCCGCGGTGCGGGTTCGACCTCGGGCAGCGCCGAGTGGCCCGCGTGGATGACCAGCGGCGCGTCCTCGTCCTCGACGACCTCCTCGCGGTGGTTGCCGGTCAGCCGGTCGTAGGCGCCGCGCAGCCGCGGCCAGATCTGGTGCACGGGTGTCGCGGTCACGACCAGCACGCCGAAGAAGGCCAGCAGGACGAGCAGCGGGACGGCGACGACCGCCGTCAGCAGGCTCTCAAGCGGCGTGCCGACCAGGTAGCCGACGACCCCGCCCGCGGCCCGCACCGGCGCGAACCCGTCGGAGGGCGAGGGCAGGCCCCGGCTGATGTGCACGAGCCCGCACACCGCGAGCGTGATCGCGGACAGCCCGATCGAGATGCGCGAGTTGGCCTGCACCCTGTCGGGATGCCGCATGAGTCGGACGGCCAGGGCGAGCAGCACCACCGGCACCGCCACGCCGACGCGTCCGAACGTGCCCGCGACGACGTCGTGCACGACGTTCCCGGCGGTGCCGGACAGGTCCCACCACTCGCGCGCGGCGATGATGATCGACAGGGCGAGCAGCGTGAAGGCCGCACCGTCGCGGCGGTGCGCCGGGTCGAGGTCGCGGGCGCCGTGACCCATCTTGCGCGCGGTCCCGCCCACGAGGTGCGCCCCGCCCATCCAGATGCCCCGCACGATCCGCAGCGGCAGCGCGGGCCGTGGCGGCTCGGCGGGCTTGCGGGCCGAGCCGCGCGGCGCCGACGTCCGGGCACCGGCACCCGTGCCGCGCGTGCCGGCACCTGCGGAGGCACGGCTGCGGCTGGCGGGTGAGGACGTGCGGGTGGCCATGGTCCTCACGGTAGCCGGACCGGTCCCCCGGACCGCCGACGCCGGGCCTGCGTGTCTGAGTCCGCCGCCGTGTCGGTGCCCGGTGGCACGGTAGGCCGGCGAGCACCGGGCCGATGAGCACCGAGCCGATCGAGGGGGACGCATGACAGGCGGCACGATCATGACGGAGGTCGGCCCGTGAGCCGGCGCGGCTGGACGCTCCTGCTCGCCCTCGGGGCGATCTGGGGGATCCCGTACCTGCTGATCAAGGTCGCGGTCGAGGCCGACGTGACACCCGCCGCGATCGTGCTCACCCGGACCGGGCTGGGTGCAGTCCTGCTCCTGCCGTTCGCCGTCCGCCACGGGGGGCTGCGTGTCGTCCTCACGCACTGGCGTCCCGCGCTGGCTTTCGCCGTGCTCGAGATCGTCGGCCCGTGGCTCCTGCTGTCCAACGCCGAGCGGACGCTGTCGAGCTCGACGACGGGGCTGCTCGTAGCCACGGTGCCGATCGGCGCGGTCGTCCTCGGCCGGCTCGTGGGCGACAGGCGTCCGGTCGGGACGACGCGCTGGGTCGGGCTGCTCGTGGGCCTGGGCGGCGTGGCGCTGCTGCTGGGACCTGGCGCCGCCGGCGGGGACCCGTGGGCGGTCGCCCAGGTCCTGCTCGCCGCCGTGGGCTACGCGACCGCACCGATGATCGCCGACCGCTGGTTGCGCGAGGTGCCGACCGTGCCGTTGACCGCGGCGTGCCTGGCGCTGGCCGCGCTCGTGTACGCACCCGTCGTCGCGCTGACCGGCCCCCACCCCGTGCCACCCGCGTCGGCCGTGCTCGCGCTCGTGGTCCTCGGCGTGGTGTGCACCGCGCTGGCCTTCACGCTGTTCTTCGCGCTGATCGCCGAGGTCGGGGCTGCGCGGTCGACGCTCGTCGCCTACCTCAACCCGGTCGTCGCCGTCACGCTCGGTGCGCTCGTCCTCGACGAGGCGATCACGCCGGGGGTCGTGGGCGCCGCCGCGCTCATCCTGCTCGGTTCGGCGGCCGCCTCACGGCGCCGTCCCGAGCCCGTGCAGGAGCCCCGGGACGTCGAGGCTCGTCCCGAGATCGGTCGGGACGAGCCGGCACCGGTCATGCCTCGACGACCACCGGGATGATCATCGGCCGTCGACGCAGCCGGTTGGACACCCAACGTCCGACGACGCGGCGCATGACCTGCTGCAGCTGGTGGGTGTCGGTCGAGCCCGACCGGGCCGCCTCCTCGAGGGCCGCGGTGAGCTCGGGCAGGATGTCCTCGAAGACCTCGTCCTGCTCGGCGAACCCGCGGGCGTGGATCTGCGGGCCGGCCAGGACCTTGCCGTCGGCCGAGCTGACCACGGCGAAGATCGACACGAAGCCCTCGTCGCCGAGGATGCGCCGGTCCTTGAGCTCGGCCTCGGTGATCCCGCCGACGCTGGACCCGTCGACGTAGACGTAGCCGCACGGCACGGCCCCCACGACGCTCGCGCGACCGTCGACGAGGTCGATCACGACGCCGTCCTCGGCCAGCACGACCCGGTCCGCGGGCACCCCCGTCTGCACCGCGAGCGCACCCGCGGCCACCAGGTGACGCACCTCGCCGTGGATCGGCATGACGTTGCGCGGACGCAGGATGTTGAAGCAGTAGAGCAGCTCACCGGCGCTCGCGTGCCCGGAGACGTGCACCTTGGCGTTGCCCGAGTGCACGACACGGGCGCCCAGCCGGGTCAGCCCGTTGATCACGCGGTACACCGCGTTCTCGTTACCCGGGATGAGCGAGGAGGCCAGGATCACGGTGTCGCCCGGGCCGACCGAGATCTTGTGGTCGTTGTTCGCGATCCGCGACAGCGCGGCCATCGGCTCGCCCTGCGAGCCGGTGCACATGAGCACGACCTCGTCGTCGGGCAGGTCGTCGATCTTCTTCGCGTCGACGAGCACGCCGTCGGGGACCTTGAGGTAGCCCAGCTCGGCGGCGATCGCCATGTTGCGCACCATGGACCGGCCCACCAACGCGACCTTGCGGTCGTGCGACGCCGCGGCGTCGAGCACCTGCTGCACGCGGTGCACGTGCGAGGCGAACGACGCCACGACGATCCGCTTGCGCGACTCGGCGAACACCGAGTCGAGCACCGGGCCGATGCCACGTTCAGGGGCCACGAACCCGGGGACCTCGGCGTTCGTGGAGTCGACCATGAACAGGTCGACGCCCTTCTCGCCGAGGCGGGCGAACGCACGCAGGTCGGTGATCCGGCCGTCGAGCGGCAGCTGGTCCATCTTGAAGTCGCCGGTGTTGAGCACGGTGCCCGCGCCGGTGGTCACGGCGACCGCGAGCGCGTCCGGGATCGAGTGGTTGACCGCGACGAACTCGCAGGAGAACGGCCCGAGCTGCTCGGTGTGCCCCTCCGCGACCGTGAAGGTCAACGGGGCGATGCGGTGCTCCTTGAGCTTGGCCTCGACGAACGCGAGCGTCAGCTGCGAGCCGATCACGGGGATGTCGCCGCGCAGCCGCAGCAGGTACGGCACCGCGCCGATGTGGTCCTCGTGACCGTGGGTGAGGATGATCGCCTCGATGTCCTCGAGCCGGTCACGGATGTAGTCGAAGTCGGGGAGGATCAGGTCGACCCCGGGCTGGTGGTCCTCCGGGAACAGGACGCCGCAGTCGATGACGAGCAGCCGACCGTCGTACTCGAGGACGGACATGTTGCGGCCGACCTCGCCGAGCCCGCCGAGTGCCACGACTCGCAGCGCTCCCTCGGGCAGCGTGGGCGGCAGCGTCAGCTCGGGATGGGGATGACTCACTCAGTTCTCCAGGAGGCTGCGGCGTCGGTCAGCGGGGCACGACGTCGAGCAGCCCGGCGGCCTCCAGGCCGTCACGGATCTGCGCGACCTCGTCGTCGGTGGCCTGCACCAGGGGCAGACGGGTGGTCCGCCCGGGGATGAGGCCGAGCGCCTCGCACGCAGCCTTCGCGGCGACGGCCTGGAAGCCGGCCCCGTTGAGCGCGTCGATGGCGGGGATGATCGTGCGGAAGGTCGCCAGGGCGCCCGCGTGGTCGCCGGCGTCCCACGAGCGTGTCACGGCGGCGAGCTGCGCCCCGGCCACGTGGCCGACGACCGAGACGATGCCGGCCGCACCGTGCGCGAGCAGCGCGAGGTAGGCGCCGTCGTCGCCGGAGTACCAGGCCAGGCCCGTCGCGGCGATCGACCGGGCCGCGCCGAACAGGTCGCCGGAGGCGTCCTTGACCGCCACGACGCGCGGGTGCTGCGCGAGGCGGGCGACGGTGGCGGGCTGGATGCGCACACCGGTGCGCCCGGGGACGTCGTAGAGCATGACCGGCAGCGCGGTCGCGTCGGCGACGGCCTCGATGTGCCGGGCCACGCCGTCCTGGGACGGGCGCGAGTAGTACGGGGCCACGACGAGGAGCCCGTGCGCACCGGCCTCGGCGGCCTGCGCGGCCATCCGGACCGCGTGCGCGGTGTCGTTGGAGCCGGCACCGGCCACGACGTAGGCCCGCTCCCCCACGGCCTCGACGACCGCCGCGACCAGCTCGGCCTTCTCGGGCGCGTGGGTCGTGGAGGCCTCACCCGTGGTGCCGTTCAGGACCAGGCCGTCGTGACCGTGGTCGACGAGGTGCCGGGCCAGGGCCACCGCGGCGTCGAGGTCGACGTCGCCGTCGGCTGCCATCGGGGTGACCATCGCGGTGAGGACCGACCCGAACGGGCGGACGGTCGACGTGACGTGCGGCATGGGGTCACGGTACCGCCCGAGGTCGGGACGCGACGTGCAGGTCCGTGCCCTGGCCGGGTCGCCACCGGGACGTCGGGGATCAGCCCGTCCGACGCCAGGTCTCGAACCGGTGGCGCAGCCCGTCGCGTGCCGAGGCGTGCCACCCGGTCGCCGGGTCCTGCGCCTCGCACGTCCACGTCGCGGGGTCGAGCACGGGCGCCCAGGTGTCACCTTCGACCGCCACGTCGACCACGGTCTCCTCGACCCGGGTCGCCAGCGGGAGCGCCTGCGCGTAGACCGCTCCCCCGCCGACCACCCAGACCGTGGTGGCCTCGTCGTGCGCGCCGACCAGCGCCCAGGCCTCCTCGAGGCTCCCGACGACCTCCGCACCCGGAGCCTCGTACCCCGCCGACCGTGTCAGCACGACGTTGCGCCGCCCGGGCAGAGGGCGCAAGCGCGGGGGCAGGGACTCCCAGGTCGTACGGCCCATCACGACGGCGCAGCCGTCCGTCAGGCGCCGGAACCGCGCCAGGTCCTCGGGCAGCCGCCACGGCAGCGTGCCGTCGCGACCGATGACCCCGTCGGCGGTGCGGGCCCAGATGAGCGCGATCGTCACGTGCGAGAACCTACCGGCCCCTGCCGCGGCAGTCGGCACAGCGGCGTGGACGAGCGGGTCTCAGGCCCCGACATCCGTGAGCGCACCGTGCGCGGAGTCGCGCAGCGCGTCGACCCCCGCGGCGATCTCTCGCGCGGCCTCGGCCGCCTCGTCGAGACGGGCGGAGACCACGCCGGCCGCGGCGACCTGCTCGGCGACCGCCTGGGAGATCTGGTCCTGCACGCTCGTGATCGCGCTGATCGCCGCGCCGGTGGCGCGGATGGACTCCGAGACCTGGTCGGTGCCGGCCTGCACCCGGGTGACCAGGTCGGCGATCGAGGACGCCGAGCTGGTGGTCTCGCGAGCGAGGTCCTTGACCTCGGCGGAGACCACGGCGAACCCCTTGCCGGCTTCACCTGCGCGTGCGGCCTCGATCGTCGCGTTGAGCGCGAGCAGGTTGGTCTGGCCGGCGATCTCGGTGATCAGCGTGTTGACCTCGGCGATCTCCTTCGCGGCGACCTCGAGCTGGGTGACCTGCTGCTGCGCGGTCGCGGCGACGCCACGCCCCTCCTCCGCGGCCGACGCCGCCCGCCCGGCCTGCTCGGCCACGGCGTGCGCACCGTGGGTGAGCACGGTCATCTGGCCGTCCATCTGGGCGACGGCCTCGGCGGCGCTCATGGCCTGCCGGCTGATCCGGTCCGCCTGCGCGGAGATCGAGTCGATGAGGGCGGACAGCCGCGCGGCGCGTGCGTGCTCGGCGGCCCGGGCGTCGGCCTCGACGGCGGCGGCCGCCTCGGTGGCCGCAGCGCGGGCGTCGGCGTTCGCCTGCAGCGCCGCGTGCACCTCGCGCTCGGACTGCTCGGCGAAGTGCCACCAGGTCAGGATGGCCACGACCTCGATGACCACGAACCCGGCGTGCAGCCCGACCAGGGGCAGCACCGTCGTGAGGGCGGCGCCCCCGCCGTGGCCGGCGTGCGCGACCCCGACCATGCCGAAGACGTGCTCCGGTGCGAGCAGACCGAGCACCGCGTGGTGCAGCACGACCGTGACGATGGCCGTCAGCAGGGCGGTCCACCGCTGGTAGAGCGCGACGAAGACGAGCGAGACGAACAGGTGGAAGTGCGAGTCCAGGCGTCCCCCGCTGAAGTGGATCGCAGCGTACGAGCACCCCATGAGCGCCATCGACGTCACGTCGGCACGCAGACCGGCGGAGGCCACGACTCGGCCTGCGACCGCCAGGCCCACGATCGCCGCCATGATGGCCGCGACGTGCAGCGCGGGCTCGCCCGAGAAGACGAACCCGATGAGTGCCAGGACCGGGACGTTGAGCCAGACGAAGCCCTGGACGATCCGGTGACGGGCCTCGAAGGAGGCGTCGGTCAGGGTGGCACCGCGGGGCAGCCGGCTGGCCAGGCTCATGGAGGGCTCACGTTCGTCGCACGTCGGTGGTCGACCGGCCCATCGGCAGGCTCCGCGCGGCACTGAGGCGCCCGCGACGGCCCGCGCGTCGACCGTCAGCAGTTCACCCGCCGACGGCTCGCCCGTCAGCGGGCCAGCAGGCCCGCTGGAGCGGTCGCGTCAGACGGCGACCGGCGCCTTGATCGCCGGGTGGTGCCGGTAGTCGAGCACCTCGATGTCCTCGTACACGTAGTCCAGGATCGTGGCGGCCTTGCGCAGCCGGAGCGTGGGGGCCGGGAACGGCTCGCGGGTGAGCTGCTCGGTGACCTGCTCGACGTGATTGTCGTAGATGTGGCAGTCGCCGCCCGTCCAGACGAAGTCCCCGACCTCGAGCCCGACCTGCTGGGCGACCATGTGCGTGAGCAGGGCGTAGGAGGCGATGTTGAACGGCACCCCGAGGAACAGGTCCGCCGAGCGCTGGTACAGCTGGCAGGAGAGCCGGCCGTCGGCCACGTAGAACTGGAAGAACGCGTGGCACGGCGCGAGCGCCATCGACGGGATGTCCGCCACGTTCCACGCCGAGACGATCAACCGCCGCGAGTCGGGGTCGCGGCGCAGGTCCTCGACGACCTGGGTGATCTGGTCGAGGTGCCGGCCGTCGGGCGTCGGCCACGAACGCCACTGCACGCCGTAGACGGGGCCGAGCTCGCCGTCGGGGTCGGCCCACTCGTCCCAGATGGTCACCCCGTGCTCCTGCAGCCAGCGCACGTTGGACTCCCCGCGCAGGAACCACAGCAGCTCGTAGGCGATCGAGCGCAGGTGGACACGCTTGGTGGTCACGAGCGGGAAGCCGGCCGACAGGTCGAAGCGCATCTGGTGGCCGAAGACGCTGCGCGTGCCCGTCCCGGTGCGGTCCGCCTTGGGGGTCCCGTTCGCCAGCACGTGGCGCAGCAGGTCCTCGTAGGGCGTGGCGAGGGGGGTCACCGGCGCGTCCGTCATGCACGCATCGTAGGCACCCAGCTGCCGAGAACGGGCTGCGCCGGTGCTGCTCGGGACCCACACTGTGACGATGACCACCGCGCTGCCGCCGACCGTCGCCGCCCACGTACCCACCGGGGTCCTCATCGACGGGTCGTGGCGCCCCGCGCGCAGCGGCCGCACGTTCGAGGTCGCCGACCCGGCCACCACGGAGGTCCTGTTCGACGTGGCCGACGGCGGCGAGCAGGACGCGCTCGACGCGCTCACCGCGGCGCACGAGGCGTTCCCCGCCTGGCGTGCGACCGCACCGCGCGTGCGCTCGGAGCTGCTGCGCGCCGTGTTCGAGACGCTGGTGGCACGCACCGAGGACATCGCGGCGATCGTCACCGCCGAGGGCGGCAAGCCGCTGGCCGAGTCCCGGGCGGAGGTCGCGTACGCCGCCGAGTACGTGCGCTGGTACGCCGAGCAGGCCGTGCGCTTCGACGGGCTCGCTCGGCGGGCACCGTCCGGGGGGAACCACCAGCTGGTGCTGCGCCGTCCTGTGGGTCCGGCGCTGCTGATCACGCCGTGGAACTTCCCGATCGCGATGATCGCCCGCAAGGTCGCGCCCGCGCTGGCCGCCGGCTGCCCCGTCGTGGTCAAGCCTGCGCAGCTGACCCCGTTGACCACGGCCTACGTGGCCGAGATCATCCGCGAGGAGCTCGCCGACCGGGGCCTGCCCACCGGGGTGATCAACGTCGTGCCCTCCTCGTCGGCGCGGTCGGTGTCCGGGCCGCTGCTGGCCGACCCGCGGCTGCGCAAGCTGTCGTTCACCGGGTCGACCGAGGTCGGTCGTCTGCTGCTCAAGAGCGCGGCCGACGGCATCCTTCGCACGTCGATGGAGCTGGGCGGCAACGCGCCGTTCCTCGTCTTCGAGGACGCCGACCTGGACGCCGCCGTGATCGGGGCGGTGCAGGCGAAGATGCGCAACGCCGGGCAGACCTGCGTGGCCGCCAACCGGTTCCTGGTGCACCACGCGGTCGCCGGGGAGTTCGCGGACCGGCTCACGGCGGCGTTCGAGCAGCTCGTCGTCGGGCACGGCGCCGAGCCGGGGACGACGGTCGGACCGTTGATCGAGCAGCCGGCGGTGACGCACGTCGAGACCGTCGTGGCCGAGGCGGTCGACGCCGGCGCGGTGGTGCGCACGGGCGGCACCCGGCCGGCGCGCCGCGGGTACTTCTACGCCCCGACCGTGCTGGAGGGTGTGACACCGGACCTGCGGGTGGTCTCGGAGGAGACGTTCGGGCCGGTCGCCCCGATCGTGCCGTTCGGCTCGGAGGACGAGGCGGTCGCGCTGGCGAACGGCTCCGACTTCGGGCTCGTGGCGTACGCGTTCACGCGGGACGTCGGGCGCGTCATGCGGCTCGCGGAGAGCGTCGAGGCCGGGATGATCGGCATCAACCGCGGCATGGTCTCCGACGCGACGGCCCCGTTCGGCGGTCTCAAGCAGTCCGGCCTGGGGCGTGAGGGCGGCGAGCTGGGGATCGAGGAGTACCTCGACCCGGTGTACGTCGCGCTCTGAGGGCCCCCCGAAGGCCCTCTGCGCGGCCCGACCTCCCCGGTTGGTAGCCTCGCCGGGCGCGGCCGTCCCCGCCCCGGGGCCGTCCGGCCCGACCCCTGGAGGACCCGTGGCGCTGTTCGACACACCGGCTGACGTCTCGGTCCGACCGGCGGTGCCCGGCGACGAGCGCGCGATCGCCCGGGTGCAGCTCGCCTCGTGGCGTGCGGCACACGCCCAGGTGCTCGCCGGCGCGCTGGAGCGCCTGGACGAGGACGCGATGGCCGCGCAGTGGGCGTCCGCCATCGGCACCCCGCCCGGCCGCGGCTACCGGGTGCTGGTCGCGTGCCAGGGTGCGACGGTCGTCGGGCTCGTGTCCGTGGCCCCGGTGCCCGCCGCCGAGCACACCCCGCTGGCCGCACCCGGCGGGGTGCTGCTGGCCCTCGAGGTCGACCCGGCGCACCAGCGCGGCGGGCACGGTTCACGTCTGCTCGCGGCCGCCGTCGACCTGCTGCGTGAGGACGGCGCCGACCAGGTCCACACCTGGGTGCTGGACGGCGACGACGCGCGTGCGCGATTCCTGTCCGGCGCCGGGCTCGGACCGGACGAGGCGGTGCGGGAGCTCGCGACGGGCACGGATGCCGACGGCGCGCAGCTCGTGGTGCTCGAACGACGCTGGTACGCCGCGATCTGAGGCGGCAGGCTCAGCCGGCCACGGCGGAGCGGTGCAGCCGGCTCGCGGTCCGCAGCGACTCCCGGGCCCGGCGACGGTCTCCCGCTGCGTCGTAGGCGAACGCCAGCAGGTACCAGGAGGACCAGGCATCCGGCTCGGCCTCGGCGCGACGACGCGCCTCGTCGAACGCCTCGGTCGCCACGGCCCTGTCGATGCGTCCGCCCGGCGAGCGGGGCAGGTCGTCGACCGGCAGCCGGCCCTCGTCGGCCAGCTCGTCGGCCATCCGCTGCACGTCGATCGCGAGCCGCCACTCCTTGGCGACGAGGCCGAGGACGAGCAGCGGGAGCACCCAGAACGCGATGCCGAGCACGATGCCCACCGGCTCGCCGGTGCGGATCAGCGCGGTCGCGCGGGTGGCCACCACGAACAGGTAGATCGCCAGCAGCGCCGTCAGGACGACCGCGGCGACCAGGGAGGTGCGGCGCGCGCCGCCCCGGACGCTCATCGCCGGCCCCCGAGGTCGAGCAGGTGCTCCAGCCCGACGGTCAGGCCGGGGTGCCGGGCCACCTGACGGACGCCGAGCAGCACGCCGGGCATGAAGCTGATGCGGTCGAACGAGTCGTGCCGGATCGTGAGCATCTCGCCGGGGTTGCCCAGCAGCACCTCTTCGTGGGCCACCAGCCCGCGCAGCCGCACCGCGTGCACCCGGACGCCGTCGACGTCCGCGCCGCGTGCACCCTCGATCTGCTGGCTGGTTGCGTCCGGGCTGGGACCGACGCCGGCTGCGGCGCGGGCCGCGGCGATGCCCGCGGCGGTGTGCCGGGCGGTGCCCGACGGCGCGTCGACCTTGTCGGGGTGGTGCAGCTCGACGACCTCGACCGACTCGAACCAGCGCGCGGCCTGTGCGGCGAACGCCATGGTGAGCACGGCACCGAGCGCGAAGTTCGGGGCGACGAGGACGCCGACCGCGGGGGCGTGCACGAGGTGGTCGCGGACGCGCCCGAGCGCGGCGTCGTCCCACCCGGTGGTGCCGACCACGACGTGCACGCCGGCGTCCACGAGCGTGTGGACGTTGGCCTCGGTCACGGACGGGACGGTGAAGTCCACGGCCACCTGCGCCCCGGCGTCGGTCACGGCGCTCAGGTCCCCGTCGGCGTCGACGCGGGCGACGAGCTCGAGGTCCTCGGCCGACTCCACCGCCTCCACCACGGTCCTGCCCATGCGGCCCGCCGCGCCCAGCACGGCCACCTTCAGTCGTTCGGTCACGGCTCGCACCTTAGCCCTTCGCACGGGCGAGGCCGCGGGAGCGTCCTGGCTCCCGCGGCCTCGTCGACGGACCTTCCTGCCGCGCTCAGGCGGTCGCGCCCACCGGCTCCTGGCTCGGGACGGGCTTCTCTGCGGCGACGACCTGCTGGTACTGCGGCAGGTGCTCGAAGAGCTCGGTGCCGGTGAGCGGGTTGCGCCGCTTCCGGGCGATCGTGCGCACCTGGTAGACGAGCACCGCGACGTTGGCCGCGAGCGAGAGCGCGCTGACCGTGAACAGCGCGGCGGGGTCGTGCGAGGACTGCACCGAGAACGTGGAGTCGGTGACGAACGTCGGGACGGCCATCGTGAACATCATCCACAGCGCGAGCGTGTGCGCCCGGTGCTGCAGCCAGGCGCCCTTCTTCAGCCAGAACGCGGGGATCGTGCACGAGATCAGCAGGGCCGCACCGGCGTAGAAGGAGTGGTCGCCGACCGCGTTGTAGACGTAGGCGAAGTTCCACAGGTCGTAGGCGACGATCCAGAACCAGAGCATGTCCGGCCAGATCATGTCCTTCGACTTCGAGCGGCCGATGAAGATGCCCGCCCAGCCGCAGATCGTGACCAGGTTGATGATGCCGGCGATGCCGTTCATGTAGTTCCAGGCGCCACCGATCATGTAGACGCCGTCGTGCATGCCTTCGGTCATCCCGCCGACCTGGAAGTCACGGATGACGGCCTCGGCGATGTTCAGCGCCAGGATCAGCGGCGGGAACACCAGGGCCCAGCGCTTGGCGGCCAGGTTCGGGTGGTAGCGCAGCGCCATGAAGCCGAGGCAGCCGGCGAGCGCGGAGTAGACCTTGACCCAGTGGAACCAGGTGCCCGTGCTGGAGTCGGGGCCGGCGGTCGTCGGCCACACGAAGATCGTCAGGACGAGCGGCAGCAGGACGAAGAACGCGAGGCCGGCGGCCCGCCAGCGCCGCGTCACCTCGTTCAGCCCGATCAGGCCGGCCAGCACGACGCACCACATCAACGCCGAGTACCACGGGATCGAATCGAACAGGAACACGGTCACTCACTCCTTCGGGGTCGGACGGCCGTGTTCACGGTCGCCGGTAGGTGCCTCGTCCGAGGCGGGTTCGGTCTGCGGTGCCGGCAGGGGTTCGGGGCCGGCGTCCAGGTGGAGCGTCTGGCGGGTGATCGCCGCCAGCACGTGCTCGGGCGTGTCCGGATGGGTCCGCACGAGCCCGAGCAGGCCGTGCACGAGCACCACGAACGTCTCGCGCACGTGCACGATCTCGATGCGGTGCCGGCGGGCGTACGCCTCGACGGTCGTGACCTGCAGGGCGTCGACGACGGCCTCGACGGCGCGGTCGACGTACCGGCGGTAGAGCGCGGCGTTGTCGACGCTCAGCAGGTCCACGCGCAGCGGGTCCCGGGCGGCGAGGTGGTTGCGGAAGAGCACCATGATGTCGCGCAGCGCGTCCTCGATGCGTCCGGTCTGCCGCCGGGCGTCCCACTCGCGGACGGAGGCTGCGAACCCGGCGACGTAGCGGTCGAGCACGGCGTCGACGATCTGCTCGGTCTCCGGGAAGTAGTGGTAGACGAGGCCGCGGGTGACGCCGGCGGCACGGGCGATGTCGGAGGTCGTCGTGCGGGCGATGCCCTTCTCCGCGAAGACCGCGTGCGCCGCGTCGACGATCGCATCGCGCCGGACCTCGGGCGGCAGGACCGTGCGCCGCGCACGGCCTCCTGCCCGGGCCGGGGTCGTCGCCGCCGGGGCCGTTCGTGGCTCCATCGCGCACCTCGTCGTCGTGGGGTCGTCTGACGTCCACGACGGTACGCCGTCTATTGACACATCGTCAATACGGGGCGGATCCCGCTCAGGCGACGGGCGCCAGGGCCGCGGCGATGCCCTGCTCGATGCGCCGCAGCTCGACCGGTCGGTGCCCGGTGAACCGCTCGACCTCACGCGGCGGGTAGCCGGCCTGCACGTACCAGCGGATGGCCGCGAGCGCGTCGTGCGGCCGGACGGGCCCCGGGCCGACGGCCTCACGCACGAAGGCCGAGAACCGCACGGCGGCCAGGTACACCGCAGGCTCGACCCCCAGGTGACGTGACGTCCACGCGTGCAGCTGCGGCACGGGGACGCGGGCCGTGCGCGCGACGTCGGCAGCACGGACCAGACCCCGCTGGGCGTCGATGCCCTGCAGCACGGGCACCAGAAGCTCCAGCTCGGGGTCCTCGAACCGTGCCGCGGTCGCCAGCGCGTCCGCCAGCAGACCAACGGCCCCGGCGTCGTCCCCGCGGTCCGCAGCCAGGGCGCACGCCTCGACAGCCGGGCCCCCGAGCAACGTCGCCACCGGGGCCACTGCGTCGACCAGCAGCGCGTGCGGCGAGAGCCGCGCCAGACCCCACGGCGTGAGCTGGGCACCCACACGCACCGACGGACCCGACTGGGTCCGCACCACCGGGCGGGTCGCGATCCCCCGCACACCGCCACGATCGAGCGAGACCTGGCCGGTCAGGGCGTCCACGCGGCGACCCGGCTCCCCCGCCGCGACCACCACGCACCCACGACCGTCCGGGAGCAGCACCTCGTGCTCGGGCTCCCCCTCGCCGTGCCGGACAACCCAGAGGTGCTCGACGACGTCGCGGATCGACGCGGGGGTCACGACGTGGTGGTACTCGACGAGGGCCATGGCTCCATGATCGCGCCCGATCCCGGCGAACCGCACCAAAACAGGCCATATCCCACCCGCTCGGACCCCCGGGTCGCGCGGGTCGGTGCCGTCAGCGGATCGTGAACTGCGCCGGCGGCGCCCTGTTCCCGGCCGCATCCGAGCTCAGCACGCAGAACGTCACGGGCAGGTCGCCGTGGTCGATCGTCACCGACACCTGCAGGACGCGACCGTAGCCGGACTCGTCCGCGCAGTCGGTCGACCCGACCGGGCCGACCTTGACCAGGCTGTCGGCGAGCTCGGGCACGGCGAACGCCGGCGTCACCCACAACGCGTCACCCAGGTCCTCGACCGTGATCCCCGGTGCGAACACGGGCGGGGTGCCGTCGACCTCGAGCAGCACGCCCGTGGCCTGCGCGGCGCTACCGGTCGTCACGCACCACCACGAACGACCCTCGACCGCAGGCAGGTCGACCGGGACGGTCGTCGCCTGCACGAGACCGTCACCCGCGACGTCCGCCGCCTGCACCAGGACCGTGCCGGTGTAGACGGCCTCGTCCGCGCAGCCGGCGCCGTCGCCGACCGGCACGAGCCCGTACCGGGCGCGCGCCGCCACGTCGGCGGTCAGGACCACCTCGGCCCCGGCCGAGCCGGCCCGCACGTCGTCGAGGGAGAACACCGACGGGAACGCGCTCGCAGCGACGTCAGGCGGGCGCGGCAGCGGGCAGCCCCCCGCGAGGACGAACACGCCGTCGGCCCCGAAGCAGGACGCCACACCCTCGATCGGCACCGCGTAGCTGCGGTCCGGCACGACCTCGACACCGTCGTCGCGGACCTCGCACGGGTTGTTGATCGCGCACAGGCCGCCACGCACGAACCCGCCGTACGTCGTGGTGTTGATGACCGCGACCACAGCACCACTCGCTCTCGAGCAGGTCGACCGGCTCCCCCAGCGTGCACGTGCCCGTCCGCAGCACCCAGTCCTGCTCCGCGAGCTCGCGCACGGGGACGCCGACGTTGACCACCTGGTCGCCCGTCCGCGGCGCCGACGTCACCAGGGGCAGTGCACGCAGCCCCTGCCCCTGCGCGTCCGCGAGCGTGCCGGCCAGCTGCACGACAGCGAGGTCGTACCGGGACATCGTCGCGTACGGGACCGCGACGACGTCGAGCACGGGCCCCGGTGCGGCACCGGCGACGAGCCCGAACGCGACCGAGCCGGCGTCCTCGGCGTCGCCATCGACCAGGACGTACCCGGGATGGGAGCCCCACCCGCCCGCGCAGTGCCCGTTGGTCAGCACGTACGCGGGCCCGGCAGGCACCCCGGTGTCCAGGAGCGTCGCCGTGCACTGACCTGCGAGCCGGAGCTGGCCGACGCCCGACCACGCGGCCGCGTCGGACAGCGGCAGCGGGTCGGCGGGCGCCGGCAGGTCCCGGTGGGTCTGCTCCGGCGGCGGGATCGTCACGGGCGCCGTCGGGCCGGGGTCCGGGTTCGAGGTGCAGGCGGCCGTCGTCAGCACCATGGCGACGGCGAGCAGGGCGAGCGTGCGCAGCGTCCGTCTGGCGGCCATCGGTCCCGTCCTCCTCGCCTCGAGGTCGTGGGGAACCTATCGCCGACGGCGACGGCCCGCCCGCCGGGACACCGGCCGCCCGCTGGCAACCCACAGGGTCCGGGACCTGGGAGAACATCGAAGGAACACCGGTGACACTCCTGAGAACTGGCCCGCATGTGCCGATGGACGGGATGTGCCCCTCGTGACCACCGCACCCCCGGCAGCGCCGCCGCGCGTGGGCGACCTCATGGAGCCGACGGTCGTGCTCGATCCCGACACGCCCTGCTCGGCCCTGGAGCAGGGCTGGCACACCGGGTGGACAGCGAGCTCGGTGCTCGTCCGTGCGCGCCATCCCGACACGCGGCACGGCCTGGTGTCCCGCGAGTCGTTCGTCGCCGCCACCGCCGCCGGCCCCGGTCCCGGCCACGGGACCTGGTCCCGGCTCCCGGTCGGACGCCTGACCCGGTGGGACGCCCCGTGCGTCGACGTCGACGACAGCGTCACCGTCGCGGCCCGCGTCCTGACGAGCGCCGGCGCCTACTACGCGGACCTCCTCGTGACGCAGGGCGGCCACCCGGTGGGCGTGCTGGCACCGCGCGTCGTCATGGCAGCCCTGGCCGCGCTCGTCGAGCCACGGACCACACCGTCCACGCCCTCCACGCCGTCCATCCTGGACCGCGGCGCGGCCCGCACGTCCGTCGGGTCGGGCACTCGGGGCGAGGTCCTGCGACCGCGCCACCCCTACCTGCTCCCCACGGCCACGCTCGCCGTGGTGTACCAGCCGATCGTCGCCGCGGGCAGCGGACGGCTGGAGTCCGTGGAGGCCCTCCTGCGCACGCGGCAGGCCGACGACGAGCTCGGTGCCCCGGGCCCGGCCCTGGCCGAGGCGGCCGAGGCCGGTGCCGCGCTCGAGCTCGACCTGTGGGTGCTCGGCGAGGCCTGCCGTGCCTGGGCGCGGTGGCACGCGGTGCTCGGTCCGCGCGCGCCCCGTACGGTGCACGTCAACCTCGCCCCCACGAGCCTGGCCGCACCCGACCTCGAGTCGCGCGTGCTCGCGGTCCTCGACGCCGTCCGCGCCCCGGCGTCGGCCGTGCGGCTGGAGCTGTCCGAGTGCGCGAGCCTCGACGACCTGCACCGCGCCGGCCCGGCGCTGCACGGGCTGCGGGCGGCCGGCGTCCAGATCGCGCTCGACGACCTCGGGGCGACGCTCTCGACGCTGCGACACATGAGCCGGCTCCCGCTGGACGTGCTCAAGATCGACCGTTCGATCGTCATCGGGATGGCCGAGGACGTCGTCGACGCGCACATCGTGCAGGCCGTGCTGCGGGTGGCGCGCGAGCGCGGCCTGGAGGTCGTCGCCGAGGGCGTCGAGGAGCAGAGCCAGCTCGACGCGGTCCGACGCAGCGGCGTCGGCTACGTCCAGGGATACCTGCTCGCCCGGCCGATGTCCGCCGACGCCATCACGCGGTTCGTCGGCTGACGCCTCGGCTCACGCGTCGCCCGATCCCTCTGCCGGAACAGCCGGCAGCCGAGCCGGGCAGACGAGGGTTCAGTCGCCGAGGGGGCCGATCCGGACGACGGACCGAGGCAGCCCGGCAAGCTCGGCGGCGAGCTCCTGGACCTGCGCAGCCGTGACCGCGCGGATCCGCTCGAGCGACTCGTCGAGGCTCAGCAGCTCCCCGTGCACCAGCTCGGCCTTGCCGAGCCGACTCATCCGCGAACCCGTGTCCTCCATGCCCAGGACGAGCCCGCCTGAGAGCTGGCCGATGCTGCGCTCGAGCTCGGCGGCGGTGATCCCCGAGTCCGCCAGACGCTCCCACTCGGCGGCCAGCAGCGCCTCGACCTCGTCGATGCGCGTCGGCGTGCAGCCGGCGTAGAGCCCGAAGGTGCCGGTCTCGGCGTGGCCCGAGGCGAAGGAGTACGTGGAGTACGCCAGGCCGCGCTTCTCGCGGATCTCCTGGAAGAGGCGTGAGGACATGCCCCCGCCGAGCACGGCGTTCAGCACGGAGAGCGTGAACCGTCGCGGGTCGGTGGCGGTCAGCGCCGTGCAGCCGATGATGACGTTCGCCTGCTCGGTCGACCGACGCAACGTCACCTCGACGCCCTGCGCGGGCAGCCCGTCGGTGCCGGGCGACAGCGCCCTGGTCGCGACGGTGCGCCGCCCGGTGGGGGCCGCCTCGGGGTCGAGCGCCCAGCCACCGTCGGCCAGCGCCTGCGTGACCTGCGCGCACAGCGCGTCGTGGTCGATCCCGCCGGCGGCCGTCACGACGAGCGTGCCAGGACGGTAGTGCTCGCGATAGTGCGCCCACACGGCCTCGCGCGGCACCGCGCGGATCGTGTCGGGGGTGCCGCCGATCGGACGACCCAGGGGGTGCTCCCCCAGGACCGCGGCGGCGAACTGCTCGTGCACGACGTCGCTCGGGTCGTCGTCGTTCATCGCGAGCTCTTCGAGGATGACCCCGCGCTCGGTCTCCAGCTCGTCCGGGTCGATCCGGGCGGAGGTGACCATGTCAGCGATCACGTCGACGGCCATGGGCGCGTCGGTGTCGAGCACACGGGCGTAGTAGCAGGTGTGCTCCTTGCCGGTGGCGGCGTTGGCCTCACCACCGACGGCGTCGAACGCCTCGGCGATGTCCATCGCGGAGCGCCGCGCGGTGCCCTTGAACAGCAGGTGCTCGAGGAAGTGCGTGGAGCCGTGGTGCCCGTCGGACTCGTCACGCGAGCCGACACCCACCCAGGCGCCCACGGTGGCCGAGCGCAGGCCCGGCATGTGCTCGGTGAGCACGCGGACCCCGCCGGGCAGGACGGAACGACGCACGTGCGCGTCGCCGTCCTGCCCGACGGACTGCTCGCTGCCCGGTCGCCCGGGTGCGACCAGCGGGAGGTCCAGGGTCACGTCAGGCGTCAGCCGGCTTCTCGGAGGAGGCCTCGTCGGCCGCACCCTCCTCGACGACCGCGTGCAGCGACAGCTTGCCGCGCGGGTCGATCTCACCGATCTCGACCTGGACCTTCTGGCCGATGGCCAGCACGTCCTCGACGTTGTCGACACGCTTGCCGCCCACGAGCTTGCGGATCTGCGAGATGTGCAGCAGACCGTCCTTGCCCGGCGAGAGCGAGATGAACGCACCGAACGTCGTGGTCTTGACGACCGTGCCGACGAAGCGCTCCCCGATCTCGGGCATGTGCGGGTTGGCGATCGCGTTGACCGCCGCGCGCGCGGCCTCCGCCGACGGACCGTCGGTGGCGCCGATGTAGACCGTGCCGTCGTCCTCGATCGAGATGTCGGCGCCGGTCTCCTCCTGGATCTGGTTGATCATCTTGCCCTTCGGGCCGATGACCTCGCCGATCTTGTCGACCGGGACCTTCACCGTGATGACGCGCGGAGCGTTGGGGCTCATCTCGTCGGGCACGTCGATCGCCTCGGCGATGACGTCGAGGATCGCCAGGCGGGCCTCCTTGGCCTGCGTCAGCGCGCCGCCGAGCACCGAGGCGGGGATGCCGTCGAGCTTGGTGTCGAGCTGGATGGCCGTGACGAACTCGCGCGTGCCGGCGACCTTGAAGTCCATGTCGCCGAACGCGTCCTCGGCCCCCAGGATGTCGGTCAGCGCCGCGTAGCGGGTCTCACCGTTCACCGTGTCGGAGACGAGGCCCATCGCGATGCCCGCGACGGGTGCGCGCAGCGGCACACCGGCGTTGAGCAGCGACAGGGTCGAGGCGCAGACCGAACCCATGGACGTCGAGCCGTTGGAGCCGAGAGCCTCGGACACCTGACGGATCGCGTAGGGGAACTCCTCGCGGCTGGGCAGCACGGGCATGAGCGCCCGCTCGGCCAGCGCGCCGTGACCGATCTCGCGACGCTTCGGCGAGCCGACGCGGCCCGTCTCACCGGTCGAGTACGGCGGGAAGTTGTAGTTGTGCATGTAGCGCTTGCGCGTCTCCGGGGAGAGCGTGTCGAGCTGCTGCTCCATGCGCAGCATGTTCAGCGTGGTGACGCCCAGGATCTGGGTCTCGCCGCGCTCGAACAGGGCCGAGCCGTGCACGCGGGGCAGGACCTCGACCTCGGCCGACAGCGTGCGGATGTCCCGCAGGCCACGGCCGTCGATGCGGAAGCCGTCGGTGAGGATGCGCTGACGGATCAGCTTCTTCTGCACCGAGCGGTACGCGGCGGACAGCTCCTTCTCGCGGCCCTCGAACTGGGCGGCGAGCTGGGCGACGACCTCGGCCTTGATCTCGTCGAGACGGTTCTCGCGCGTCTGCTTGTCGGCGATCGAGAGGGCCTCGCCCAGGGCGGTCGCCGAGGCGGCCTCGACGGCGGCGTACGCGTCGTCCTGGTAGTCCGGGAACGTCGGGAAGACCTGCGTCTCCTTGGCGGCCTTCGAGGCGAGCTCGACCTGCGCCTGGACGAGGGCCTTGATGAACGGCTTGGCCGCCTCGAGGCCCTGCGCGACGATCTCCTCGGTGGGCGCCGTGGCACCCTCCTGGATCAGGTTCCACGACTTCTCGGGCGCCTCGGCCTCGATCATCGCGATCGCGACGTCGTCAGCGACGACGCGGCCGGCGACGACCATGTCGAACGTGGCGCGCTCGCGCTCGGAGTAGCGCGGGAACGCGACCCACTGGCCGTCGATCAGCGCGATGCGCACGCCACCGACCGGGCCGGAGAACGGCAGGCCCGACAGCTGCGTCGAGATCGACGCGGCGTTGATCGCCAGCACGTCGTACGCGTCGTCCGGGTGGATCGCCAGGACGGTGATGACGACCTGGACCTCGTTGCGCAGACCCTTGACGAACAGGGGGCGCAGCGGGCGGTCGACGAGCCGGCAGGCGAGGATCGCCTCGGTCGACGGGCGACCCTCACGGCGGAAGAACGAGCCGGGGATCTTGCCGGCGGCGTACTGCCGCTCCTCGACGTCGATCGTCAGCGGGAAGAAGTCGAACTGGTCCTTGGGGTGCTTGCCGGCCGTCGTGGCCGACAGCAGCATCGTGTCGCCGTCGAGGTAGGCGGCGGCGGAGCCGGCGGCCTGCTTGGCCAGACGGCCGGTCTCGAAGCGGACGGTGCGGGTGCCGAAGCGGCCGTTGTCGATGACGGCCTCGGCGAACTGGATCTCGGGACCCTCCACGGGTGCCCTCCTTGTTCTCGAGTGGCGCCGGCGCTGGTCACGGCGGTCTTCGATCGAGGCCTCCGGAGTCCCTCACGAGGACGGTGCTCCGGGAGCCACTACCGAGGACCGGACGATGAACCGGCGCGGCGGTGTGTGGTGCGGTCGTGCTTCTGTCGTGCGTGGTGCACTCAGATCGTGCACCTCGCGTCCGGTTCCGGCACGTACGACGCACCGGCCCTGACGCGGGACCAGCCCGGACCCGTCACGGGTCCGGGCTGGTCCGGGGCGTTCAGCGACGCAGACCGAGGCGCTCGATGAGCGAGCGGTAGCGGTTGATGTCGACCTTCTGCAGGTAGCCGAGCAGGCGACGGCGACGACCGACGAGCAGCAGCAGGCCGCGGCGGCTGTGGTGGTCGTGCTTGTGGGTCTTGAGGTGCTCGGTCAGGTCCTTGATGCGCTGCGTGAGCACCGCGATCTGGACCTCCGGCGAACCGGTGTCGCCCTCGTGCGTGGCGTACTCGGTCATGATGGCCTGCTTGGCGGCGTTCTCGAGGGACACGGTTCTCCTGGTTGACTCGTTGCGCGGTGCGCCGGGGCATGTCCACCCGGGCTCTCTGGTTCCGCGGCCGTTCTGACGGCCCCAGAAGACTACCAGGAGTGCACCCTCGGGCAGGCCTCGACGAGGCCCCGCCCTCCGTCCCGGCACCCGGTCGCCCGACGTCACGTCGTCTCAGTCACCGAGAACATGTCGTCCCGAGGGGTGCGCCGCCGGCGGACTGCTGGCATCCTGCACACCGTGAGCACCCCGACGCCAGCCGCCCCTTGGCTGCTGCCGTCGTGCGCGTGCCCGGGCACCACGTCGTGTCCGTGTCGGGTCTGACCTCTTCTCTCCCCGACACGCCGCCGAGCACCTCGGCACCTGCGCCCAGCGCGGGACGACACCCTGACTTGGACCCGACATGACTGCCACGACCCTCACCCGCGCCCCCCAGCGGAACAGCCACGCCACGGCCACCACCGCGCTGCCCGCCCCCTCCGCCCCGGCCTCCAAGGCACCCTCGCTCGAGCCGACGGCGCGCCGCGGCTTCGTCCTCTACGTCGATCTGTCCGCCAGCACCGAGGCCGACGACCCCGAGGCCGTGCTGCGCGTCGCCCGCACGCTCGCCGAGCTGACCGGCGAGTGGCTGCCGCGGGCGCGCACCCGCGCCGTCCTCAGCTCGAGCGAGCAGGCGCACCAGGTCGTCGCCGACGGGGTGTCCACGAGCTTCCGCGAGCTGCTCAGCCGCATCCCCGCGGTGCCGGTCGTCGAGGTGCGCACGGCCTCGCGCACGGTCGTGGCCTCCGGCTCCCCCGTCGAGCTGACCGGACGGGAGTATGACCTGCTCGTGCACCTGGTGCGCACGGGCGGTCGCGTGGTCAGCCGCGCCGAGCTGCTCGCCGCCGTGTGGGGCGGGCGCACGTTGCGGGTCGACTCGCGCACGATCGACGTGCACGTGCGCCGCCTGCGGGAGAAGTCCGGACTCGACGGCCTGGTCACCACGGTGCGCGGGGCGGGCTACCGGCTCGGCGGCGCCGTGGACGTGCGGCTCGTCGACTGAGCCCACGCCGCCCGACCCTCAGCCTCGACCGGCGCCACCCTGCGCGCCGAGCACGACGCGCACCTGCGCGACGTCGGCGTGCATCTGCACCAGCAGGTCCGCGACCGAGTCGAAGCGCAACGTGGGGCGCAGGCGGTCCACGAGGTTGATGACGACCTCCTCGCCGTACAGGTCGAGGTCCGTGCGGTCCAGGACGTAGGCCTCGACCCGTCGCTGGGTCCCGTCGAACGTCGGGTTGGTCCCGATGGAGATCGCGACCGGCAGGCCCTCGGCGGCCTCGGCCGACGGCACGGTCCCGTCGGCGTGCCGGACGCGCCGCAACCACCCGGCGTAGACGCCGTCGGCCGGGACCATGCCCCGGGCGTCCTGACCGAGGTTGGCCGTCGGGAAGCCGAGCTCGCGACCGCGCGCGTCCCCGTGCACCACCGTGCCGCGGACCCGGTGCGCACGGCCCAGCACGTGCGCGGCCTGCACGACGTCGCCGTGCTCGAGCAGCTCGCGCACCCAGGACGAGGACCAGCGCCTGCGGTGCGGATCGGCGAGGTCGCCGTGGTCGACGTCGGGGGTCACGTCGCCGATGACCTCGACGGCGAAGCCGTGCTGGGCACCGAGCTGGACCATCGTGGTGAGGTCACCCGCGTTCTGCCAGCCGAAGCGCACGTCACGGCCGACGACGACCGCACGCGCCCCCAGCGCATCGACGAGGTACCGCCGGACGAACTCCTCGGGGCTCTGCCGGGCGAACTCCAGGCTGTACGGCAGCAGCAGGACGGCGTCGAGGCCCGTCGCGGCGAGCAGCTCGAGCCGGTCCTCGTCCCCCGTCAGCAGCGGCGGAGCCGTGTCCGGGCGGTGCACCTGCTGCGGGTGCGGCGTGAAGGTCACCGCCACCGCTGCGGCCCCGACCGCGCGGGCGTCGGCGCACATGCGCTCCAGCACGCTCACGTGCCCGCGGTGGACGCCGTCGAAGTTGCCGATCGTGACGACCGAGGGGCCGAAGCCCGCAGGGACGTCCGTCAGACCCGTCCAGACCTGCACACGTGCTCCTCGTCGGTCCACCCGTCGTCAACCGACGCACGAGCGCCTCGCGCGTCGTGCGTCCCCGACGGGCAAGCCTGCCACCTGTGGCAGGTGCCGCGCACACGTGGTCCACGCCCGGGCGCGGCGGAGCGCTCTGGCGGGGCCGGCACCCCGGCGCAGGGGCCTAGGGTCGGGGCATGCGGTGGCAGACGTACGGCGAACGGACCCTCTACGACAGCCCCTGGGTGAGTCTGAGCCTGGTGGACGTCGACGTCCCCGGCCACGGGCGGCTCGACCACCACGTGGTGCGGATCCCGCGCGGGGCGTCGGGCGTGGTCGTGCACGACCTCGACCGCGGCCTGCTGCTGCTGTGGCGGCACCGGTTCATCGTCGACCGATGGGGCTGGGAGATCCCCGCCGGGCGGATCGACGAGGGCGAGAGTGCGGAGCAGGCAGCCGCACGCGAGGTGCTCGAGGAGACCGGGTGGCGGCCCGGGCCGCTGCGCCCCCTGCTCACGTACCACCCCTCGCCGGGCGCGGTCGACCAGACCTTCCACGTGTTCGTCGCCGACGGCGCCACGTACGTGGGCCCGCCGTCCGACCCGAGCGAGGCGGACCGGATCGAGTGGGTGCCGCTGGAGGAGGTGCGCGGGTTCGTCCGTGACGGCTCGCTGGGCGACGGGATGAGCGTGACCGGCGTGCTCCGGTTCCTGCTGGAGCACCCCGAGCGGGCCTGAGCCGGGCCCGTCGGCGGGTGCGGCTCAGGCCGGCGCGAGCACGAGCTCCGGGACGGCGTACCCGCCGCGCCGACCGACGAGCGCGACGAGCGAGCCGTCGGGCGCGAGCGCCGCGACAGGAAGGTCGGCCCGCGAGGCACCGTCGGCGACGCTCTGGTCCTCCGCGACCGTCTGGTCCTCCGCGACCGTCTGGTCCTCCGTGGCCACCTCGCCTTGCGTGGCCACCTCGTCAGCCCCGGCGACCCCGATGCGTCCGGGGGCCCAGTCGATGCGCTGGCCGTAGGACAACGCCCGCGCCTCGGCCTGCGTGAGCTCACGCACCGGGAAGGTCGCCCGCGCGGCATCGGCGAGACCGAGCACCTGCAGCGGCACGTCGTCGGGTGCGGCGGCGAGCACGTCGAGGTCGGCCGCCTGCGCGAGCGCGTAGCCGCCGACCCGCGTGCGCCGCAGGGCGGTGAGGTGCCCGCCGACGCCGAGCGCGGTGCCGAGGTCGCGGGCGAGCGCCCGGATGTACGTCCCGGAGGAGCAGACGACCGTCACGTCCACGTCGAGCACGGCGGTGCCGTCCCCGGCGACCTCGGGGCGCACCCCGTGCACCTCGAACCGGCTGACGGTGACCGGGCGGGGCGGCAGCTCGACATGCTCGCCCGCGCGGACCCGGGCATACGCCCGCTTCCCGTCGACCTTGATGGCCGACACCGCGCTGGGCACCTGCTGGATCGGCCCGGTCAGCGGCCCGACCGCTGCACGGACCTGCTCGACGGTCAGCGCCGAGGCGTCGGCCGAGCGCGCCGTCTCCCCCTCGGCGTCGTCGGTCGTCGTCGACTGCCCGAGACGGATCGTCGCCGTGTACTCCTTGTCCGCGCCCACGACGTAGGTCAGCAGCCGGGTGGCGCGTCCGATGCCGAGCACGAGGACACCGGTGGCCATCGGGTCGAGGGTCCCGGCGTGCCCGACCTTGCGGGTGCCGGCGAGGTGGCGCATGCGGGCGACGACGTCGTGGCTGGTCCAGCCCTGCGGCTTGTCGACGACGACGAACCCGTCGTCCGCGGTGGGCCGTCGGGCGCGCGGGGTGCGGGCGGGGCCGGCGGCGCTCATGCGGCCTCCCCGGTCCCGGCGAGCACGCACTGGACGAGCGCGTCGAGCGAGGGGTCCTCCCCCGTGTGCTCGAGCGCGTCCACCCCGAGCAGCACGTTGATGAGCATGCCTTGTGCGACGAAGGTGCGGGCCGCGTCGGGATCGGCGCCGGTGCGCTCCCGGAAGAGCCGGAACGTCTCGCCGAGAGTCGTCCTGGCCAGCGCCGAGACCTCCGGGTCGACCCCTCCGTTGAACCCGAGCACGACGAGCCGCAGCAGGTCGCGGTCGTCGAGCAGCAGCGTGTAGGCCAGCGCCATCTGCTTGTCGGCCTGCGGCCCCGCGGGCACGGCGGACATCGCGGCGAGGATCTCCTGGCACGCCTGCCGGTAGGTCTCGACGAGCAACGCGCGCTTGGTGCCGAAGAGGCGCACGACGTAGGGCTGCGAGACCCCGGCGGCCCGGGCCACGTCGTCGGTGCTGGCGCCCACGCCCCCCTGCGCGAACACCCGGCGGGCGGCGGCGAGGATCTGGTCGCGTCGTTGCGCTCCGGTCATGCGGGCCGCGGGTTCGGTCGAGGTCACCATGGTTGACATGTTATCAGCCGATGCCTACTGTCCCCCTTGTTAGTAATCAGTCAATGACAACAAGGAGCTGACGTGACCTCCATCGACCGACGCCCCCGCACGGCGCCCCGCACCGCGCTCGCGCTCCTCGCCGCCTCCGTCCCGATGTTCCTGGCGACGCTGGACAACCTCGTCATTACCACGGCCCTGCCCGTGCTGCGGACCGAGCTGTCCGCGACCCTCGAGCAGCTGCAGTGGATGATCAACGCCTACACCCTCGCCTTCGCAGCGCTCATGATCGCCGCGGCCACGCTCGGCGACCGCTGGGGCCGACGCCGCGTCTTCCTCACCGGCATCACGGTCTTCGGACTGGCCTCGATCGGCTCGGCGCTCGCGACCGACCCGGCCACCCTCATCGCCGCACGCGCCGTGCAGGGCGCCGGTGCCGCCGCGATCATGCCGCTCTCGCTCACCCTGCTCGCCGGATCCGTGCCGGCAGCCCGACGAGCCATGGCGATCGGGCTCTGGGGTGCGATCTCCGGGCTCGGCGTCGCGCTGGGACCCGTGATCGGCGGCGCCGTGGTCGACGGGATCTCCTGGCAGGCCATCTTCTGGGTGAACGTGCCGGTCGCCGCCGTCGCCGTGCTGCTGGTGCGCATGGTGCTTCCCGAGTCGTACGGACGCCGCCAGCCGCTCGACGTCCCCGGCGTCCTGCTCGCAGGGTCGGCCGTGCTCGCCACGGTGTGGGCCATCACCCGGGGGAACGACGACGGGTGGACATCCACCCGTGTCCTGGGCGGGCTCGCCCTCGGCGCCGCGCTGCTCGCCGGGTTCCTCGTCCGCGAGACCCGTGCGACGCACCCGCTCGTCCCGCTGCACCTGTTCCGGGTCCGCAGCTTCGCCGCCGCCAACGGCTCGGCCTTCCTCTTCTCGGTCGGCGTGTTCGGACTGGTCTTCCTGCTCTCGCAGTACCTGCAGATCGGCCAGGGGTACACCCCGCTCCAGGCGGGACTGCGCACGCTGCCGTGGACCGCCGCACCGATGCTCGTCGCACCCGTCGCCGGGATGCTCGCACCCCGCCTGGGGGTCAGGCCCCTGCTCGTCACCGGACTCGCCCTGCAGTCGATCGGCCTGGGCTGGATGGGGCTGCTCGTGGGAGGCGCGACCACCTACCCCCAGCTCGTCCCCGGGCTCGTGCTCGCGGGCGTCGGCATGGGGCTCACCTTCGCCCCGGCGGCCACCGCGGTCCTCGCCGACATGGCCCCCGACGACCACGGCACGGCCAGCTCGGTCAACGCGACCCTGCGGGAGATCGGCGGGGCGCTCGGCGTGGCCGTCCTGGTGGCCGTGTTCCAGGCCGCCGACGGGACCCTGACCCCCGACGGGTACGCGGGCGGCCTGCGCCCGGCAGCGCTCGTCGGGGCCGCGGTCGTGGCCCTCGGCGCGCTGGTCGCCCTGCGCGTCCCGCGCGCCACCGGACGGCTGCGCCCGACGACCACCGGCACCGAGGCGCCCCGGCCCGCCGACGTCGCCACCCCGGTCGGCGCGGCCTGACCACCCAGCCGGGCCCGGACCGCCGCCGCCGACATCGCTGAGGTGACCGACGGCGCACGACCGATCGTCACCGAAGAACGCTAGACCCCCGCCGCCAGCAGGCTGCGGGGGTCGACGCGTGCGCGCTACGCGTCAGTCCTCGTCCTCGTCCTCGTCCGCCGGGCGGCGGTACGGGTCGCTGTCACCCGCGTGCGTGGCACGCGCCGCCAGCGCGGCGACCTCGGCGTCACGACGAGCAGCCTCGTGCAGTGCGGCGTCCAGGTGCGCGGCCGTCTCCGGCACCGCGTCCAGGTGGAACGCCAACGTCGGCGTGAGCCGGATGCCCGTCTGCTTGCCGACCTCCGAGCGGATGACGCCCTTCGCGCTCTCGAGCGCCTTGCCGCTCTCGGTGCGCGCCTCGTCATCACCGAGGACCGTGTAGAACACGTCCGCGTGCTGCAGGTCGCCCGTCACCCGGACGTCCGTCACCGTGACGAACCCCAGACGCGGGTCCTTGATGCGGGTGTCGAGCATCTGCGCGACGACCTGCTGGATGCGCTCGGCCAGCTTGCGAGCGCGTGCGGTGTCCGCCATGTGCCGTCCTTCCTCCTACGAGCCGTCGACCCTCCCGGGCCGGGGTCGTACCGGCCGCCGACTCCCTGCCGGCGGCACCGACACGCGAGCCGCGACGCCGGGCCGGACGGTGAGGTCCGGCGCCGGAGCCGCGGCCCGCGGTCGTCCTGGTCAGGCGCGAGGCTTCTCGCGCATCTCCCAGGTCTCGATGATGTCGCCGATCTCCACGTCGTTGAACGAGCCGAGACCGATACCGCACTCGTAGCCCTCGCGGACCTCGGTGGCGTCGTCCTTGAACCGCTTGAGCGACTCGATCGTCAGGTTGTCCCCGATGACCTTGCCGTTGCGCAGGACGCGCGCCTTGGTGTTGCGGCGGATCTCGCCCGACCGGACGATCGAGCCGGCGATGTTGCCGAACTTGGAGGAGCGGAACACCTCGCGCACCTCGGCCGAACCGAGCTGCGCCTCCTCGTACTCCGGCTTGAGCATGCCCTTGAGCGCTGCCTCGACGTCGTCGATCGCCTGGTAGATGACCGAGTAGAAGCGCACGTCGACGCCCTCACGGTCCGCCAGCTCCTCGACCCGCTCGGCGTACTTGACGTTGAAGCCGATGATGATCGCCGAGTCGACCGTGGCCAGGTTGACGTCGTTCTGCGTGATGGCACCCACCCCACGGTGGATGACCCGCAGCTCGACCTCGTCGCCGACGTCGATCTTGAGCAGGGCGTCCTCGAGTGCCTCGACGGCACCGGAGACGTCGCCCTTGAGGACCAGGTTGAGGGTCTCGACCTTGCCCTGCTGCAGCGCCTGCGTGAAGTCCTCGAGGCTGATGCGCTTGCGACGCTTGGCCAGGAGGGCGGCGCGCTCGGCAGCCTCGCGCTTCTCGGCGATCTGACGGGCGGTGCGCTCGTCCGGTGCCACCAGGAAGGTGTCACCGGCGCTCGGCACCGACGCCAGGCCGAGGACCTGCACCGGACGGGCCGGACCGGCCTCGGTGAGCGCGTTGCCGTGCTCGTCGAACATCGCCCGGACACGGCCGTGGGCCGTGCCGGCGACGATCGCGTCACCGACGTGCAGCGTGCCCGACTGGACCAGCACGGTCGCGACCGCACCGCGTCCCTTGTCGAGGTTGGCCTCGATGGCCACGCCGCGCGCGTCCTTGTCGGGGTTGGCCCGAAGGTCGAGCGAGGCGTCCGCGGTGAGCAGCACGGCCTCGAGCAGCTGGTCGATGCCGATGCGCTGCTTGGCGGACACGTCGACGAACATGGTGTCGCCGCCGTACTCCTCGGCCACCAGGTTGTACTCGGTGAGCTGCTGGCGGATCTTGGCGGGGTTGGCCCCCTCCTTGTCCACCTTGTTGACGGCCACCACGATCGGCACGCCGGCGGCCTGGGCGTGGTTGAGCGCCTCGATGGTCTGCGGCATCACGCCGTCGTCCGCCGCGACCACGAGGATCGCGATGTCGGTGACCTGCGCACCACGGGCACGCATGGCGGTGAACGCCTCGTGGCCCGGGGTGTCGATGAACGTGATGGCGCGGTCGATGCCCTCGTGCTCGGCGCGCACCTGGTACGCACCGATGTGCTGGGTGATGCCGCCGGCCTCGCCCGCGACGACGTCCGTCGAGCGGATCGCGTCGAGGAGCTTGGTCTTGCCGTGGTCGACGTGACCCATGACGGTCACGACCGGCGGGCGTGCCTGCAGGTCGTCGTCCGTCTCGGCGTCGAGCTCGGCCTCCAGGTCGATGTCGAAGGACCCGAGAAGCTCGCGGTCCTCCTCCTCGGCGGAGACCATCTCGATGACGTAGCCGAGCTCGACCGCGAGCGTGCCGAACGTGTCCTCGTCGAGCGACTGCGTCGCCGTGGCCATCTCACCGAGGTGGAACAGCACCGTGACCAGCGAGGCCGGGTTCGCGTCGATCTTGTCGGCGAAGTCGTTCAGGGACGAGCCGTGACGCAGACGGACGACGGTCTTGCCGTTGCCGCGCGGAACCTGCACGCCGCCGAGCGACGGCGCCTGCATCTGCTCGAACTCCTGGCGCTTCGCACGCTTCGACTTGCGCCCACGGACGGGGCGCCCTCCGGCGCGACCGAACGCACCCTGCGTGCTGCCGCGACCGGCACCGCCGGGACGACCGCCGCCGCCACCGGGACGACCGGCGAAACCGCCGCCACCGGCACCCGGGGCACCACCGGCGCCACCAGGGCCACCGGGACGACCGGCGAAACCGCCACGTCCGCCACCGGCACCGCCGGGACGACCGGCACCACCGGCGGGGCGCTCACCCGGGCGACCGACGCCGCTCGAGGTGCGGCCCGGCATCATGCCGGGGTTGGGGCGCGGACCACCCGGGCGCGGACCACCCGGACGGGGGCCGCCGGGACGCTCGCCCGCAGACGCGGCCGGAGCACCCTCGGTGCGACGCTCACCCGGACGGGGCATGCCCTGCGACGGCGCGAACGGGTTGTTTCCCGGACGCGGGCCACCGGGACGCGGACCGCCGGCACGATCGCCCGACGGGCGCTCGCCCGAGGAGCGCTCACCCTGGCGGGGCATGCCCTGCGAGGGTGCGAACGGGTTGTTGCCCGGTCGCGGCGCGCCGGGACGCGGGCTGCCGGGGCGCGGTGCCTGGGCCGCCGGTGCGGCAGGAGCCGGTGCGGCGGGCGCGGGTGCGCTCGGCGCCGGGGCCGCGGGACGAGCAGGACGCTGTGCCGCAGGGGCGGCCGGCGCGGGCGCAGCCGGAGCAGCGGGGGCCGCTGCGACGGGTGCCGGGGCGGCCGGGGCGGCGACGGCGGGCGCGGACGCAGCGGGGGCGGCCGGCGCGGGTGCGGCCGGTCGCGCAGCGGCGGGCTTGGGAGCCGCCGGCGCAGCGGACGCGGACGCGCCGCCACCGACGGGGTACATGTCGCGCAGCTTGCGCACGACGGGCGGCTCGATGGTCGAGGACGCCGATCGGACGAACTCGCCGAGCTCGCCCAGCTTGTTCATGATGGTCTTGCTTTCCACCCCGAGCTCCTTGGCGAGCTCGTAGACGCGGACCTTAGCCACATCTCTCCTGTCTCGGTCCGCCCGGGACAGGGTCGGACCGTCGTTAGTGCGGGGCACTCATCGCTGGGTGCTCATCGGTGCGTGCTCATCGGGCAGCCATCGGCTTCCAACCCGCTTCCCTGTCGACGATCGGCTTCCACCCCCGGGATGGTCCCGGCGGTGTCCTCCTGGCTCTGCTCAAGACGGCGCTGCACCGCCGTGTGGTCCGCGGGGCCTGCCAGTCGCAGGGCCCTGCTGAACGCACGCCGACGCACGGCGAGCTCGAAGCAGTCAGGATCGGGGTGCAGCCACGCACCCCTGCCCGGCATCCGACGCCGTTCGTCCACGACCAGCACGGGAGCTCCCGTGCCGTCGGTGACGGCGACGACCCTCAGCAGGGCTGACCTCGGGCCGGGACCACGGCACCCCACGCACGTGCGCACTGGACCTGCGACGGGCAGCACGGTGCGCGCTGCGGGTTCGGGGGTCCGCCTGCTCGGCGAGGAGAGCCGGGCGTCCGGCCCAGCCGCGGCAAGTCTACCCTTTCGCGTCACCGACCGTGACCCGGTGCGGGAGCGACGTCCTCGGCGGTGTCCACCTCCCGCTCCGGGCCCGCGCCCGGACCGGTCGCACCCTCGGCGTCGGAACGGATGTCGATGCGCCAACCCGTGAGCTTGGCGGCCAGGCGGGCGTTCTGCCCCTCCTTGCCGATCGCGAGCGAGAGCTGGTAGTCCGGCACGACCACCCGGGCGGAACGCGCCTCGGGGTCGACGACCGTCACCGAGAGCACCCGTGCCGGTGACAACGCGTGCGCGATCATCTCGGCCGGGTCGTCGGAATGGTCGACGATGTCGATCTTCTCGCCGTGCAGCTCGGCCATGACCGCCCGCACCCGTCCACCCATGGGCCCGATGCACGCACCCTTGGCGTTCACGCCCGGCACCGTCGCGCGCACGGCCATCTTGGTCCGGTGGCCGGCCTCACGCGCCAGCGCGGTGATCTCCACGGTGCCGTCGGCGACCTCCGGGACCTCCATCGCGAACAGCCGACGCACCAGCATCGGGTGCGTGCGCGAGAGCGTCACCTGAGGGCCTCGAGGGCCACGCGCCACCTCGAGCACGAAACCGCGCAGGCGCTCGCCGTGCACGTACTTCTCGGTCGGAACCTGCTCGTGCGCCGGCAGCACCGCCTCGGTCCCGCCGATGTCCACGAGCACGACCCGCGGGTCACGACCCTGCTGGATCACGCCGCCGAGGATCTCGCCCTCCTTGCCGCGGAACGTGCCGAGCACCTGGTCGTCCTCGGCGTCGCGCAGGCGCTGCACGATGACCTGGCGCGCCGTCGCCGTGGCGATGCGCCCGAAGCCGTCCGGCGTGTGGTCGAACTCGGGGCCGGGCTCGGAGTCCAGGACCACCTGACCGTCCTCGTCCACCGGCCGTGGCTCGCGCGCCCACACCGTGACGTGGCCGGACCGGCGGTCGACCTCGACGCGCGCGGACGCGTACGCGTCCGGCGTGCGGTGGTAGGCGGACAGCAGCGCCTGCTCGATCGCGGCGATCAGCACGTCGAGGCTGATCTCGCGCTCCCGCTCGATCAGTCGCAGCGCCTGCATGTCGATGTCCATCTCAGCTCCCCTGTCCGGCCGTGCCGGTGCCGTGCTCGTCGGTGTGCTCGTCGGTCTGCGCGTCGCGCTCGGGCGCGTCGCCCGCCGAGTCGTCCTGCTCGTCCTGCTCGTCGTTGTCGTCGTGGTCGTCGTTGTCGTCGTGCTCGTCGTGGTGCCCGTCGCCGAGCAGCTCGTGGTCGTCCACAGGGCCGATGCCGGACAGGTCGACCTCGACGTGGCCGACGCGCACCTGCGCGAGCAGCACCGTCACCGGCGCGCCCGTCACGGGACGACGGCCCTTGCCGCGCTCCACCTGGGGCACGAGCACGATCACGTCCTCGCCGCCCACCTGCTCCACCGCCTGCAGGCGACCCTGCACGGGGCCGCCCTCGGTCCGTTCGACCCGGACGGTGCGTCCGACCGCGCGCACGAAGTGCCGGCGCAGCGTCATCGGACGACCCACCCCGGGGGTCGACACCTCGAGCGTGTAGTGGCCCGGCACCACGTCGGCCGCGTCCAGCGCGTCCGAGACGACGCGGGACACCTCGCCGACCCGGTCCAGGTCGAGCTCACCGTCGTCGTCCTCGGCCAGGTCGACCACGACGCGCACCACCGACCGGCTCCCGGCGCGGCTCACCTCGACGTCCTCGAGCACCAGTCCGGCACGACCCACGACCGGGTCGAGGGCCTGCCTGACCCGTTGCGCGGGTGCTGTCGCGACCATGTCCGCCTCCTTGTGGGCTGCAGCGGGTCGCCGGGACGCGGCATGGACCCTGTGATGTTGTGGTCCCAGCGTAACGACCGGTCGGCCGGTCAGCGGCACGTGGCAGGATCAGCGACCGTGACCGCTGCCCCCGCCGGACCTGCCCGCGCCCCGGAGCCGCTCGTGCGACGGCGCATGCCGGCCCGACGCCTGCGGTTCGTCGCCGTCGTCGTGGCCCTGGTGCCGGCGCTGGTCGGGTGCGGGGTCAGGCTGGAGACCCCCGCGCCGACCGCACCCGCGCCCGACGCCGTCGAGCAGGTGCGCGCCCGGACCGTCGACGACGCCCTCGCGCTCGTCGAGGCAGCGACCTCCGCGCACGACGCCACCGACGCCACCGACCAGGCGACCGCCGCGGGTGTCGACCCCGTGACCCTGACGGCCGTGCTCGACGACATCGTGACGTTCTCCACGCAGCACGCCACCGAGCTCGGTGGCGTCTACGACTCCGGCCTGCCCGACCCGAGCGGCTCCCCCACGGGACCGACCCCGGGTACCGCGACGAGCCCCGCAGCGGCCGTCACCCCGGTGGAGGTGCTCGCCCTGCTGGCCCGGTCCGCCGCGACCGCCCTCGACGACGCCGGTGCCACGAAGGACGGGTCGCTCGCCCGGCTCGTGGCCTCGGTCGGCACGGCGCGCACGGGCCTGGCCCAGCGCCTGAGCCAGGTCACGGGAACGCCCGTCCCCGAGCAGCTGCCCGAACCGGACCCGGCCGGCACCCCGACGGCGACGAGCTCGCCGGCACCGTCCGCCGGCACGACACCGACCGACGAGGCCTCGGGCGGCGACCCGTCCGGGCTCGCCAGCAGCGACCTCGACACGCTCGTGCTCGCCGAAGACCAGGCCGGGTACGCGTTCGAGGTGGTGGCCGCGGTGCTCTCCGGCGACCAGCGCACGCAGGCGCAGGCGGCGGCTGCCACCCACCGGCAGGTCGCCGAGGAGTGGGCCACGCTGGCCGGGACCACGGGCACGACGAGCGACCCGCGACGCGTCGCCTACGCCGTCCCCGTCGGCGTGGACGACCCGACGGTCGCGCTGGGCCTCGCCCGGACCGTCCTGACGACCCTCGCCGACACCTACGCGACCCTGACCGCGCGCGCGGAGGCGGGCACCCGGGGTTCGCTGCTCGACGGGCTGACGACCGGCACGGCCGATGCCGTCACCTGGGGCGCGACGGCGGTGGCCTTCCCGGGGATGCCCGAACTCGCTCCGGCCGCGGGCTGAGCCTGCGGCCGGAGCCGGCGGGTGCGGTCGCCGCCCCGGGAACTGGCCGGGATCAGCGGCGCAGCAGCCCTCGCACGAGTGCCTCGACACGGTCGGCTGCCTGCTCGACCGGGACCTGCTCCGACTCGCCGCCGACCCGCGGACGGACCTCGACGACGCCGTCGGCCAGGCCGCGGCCCACGACCACGACCAGCGGGACACCGAACAGCTCTGCGTCGGCGAACTTCACGCCCGGCGAGACCTTCGGACGGTCGTCGTAGACCACCTCGACCCCGCGCGAGCCCAGCTCCTGCGCGAGCGCCTCGGCGGCCTCGAACACGCTCGCGTCCCTGCCCGTGGCCATCACGTGCACGTGCGCGGGGGCGACGTGCGCGGGCCAGGCCAGGCCCTTCTCGTCGTGGTTCGCCTCGGCGAGCGCCGCGAGCACGCGGGTGACGCCGATGCCGTACGAACCCATCGTGACCACGACGGACTTGCCGTTCTGGTCGAGCACGGACAGCCCGAGCGCCTGGGCGTACTTGCGCCCCAGGGCGAAGATGTGGCCGATCTCGATGCCGCGGGCGAGCTCGAGCGGACCGGAGCCGTCGGGCGCCGGGTCACCCGCACGCACCTCGGCCGCCTCGATCGTGCCGTCGGCGACGAAGTCACGCCCGGCGACCAGGTCGAAGACGTGGCGTCCGGGCTCGTTCGCCCCCGTGATCCACCGGGTGCCCGGCACCACGCGCGGGTCGAGCAGGTACCGCACCGCGGTCCGCTCCGCACCGTCGGCGACGGCAGGGTTGGGGCCGAGGGCGGAAGGGCCGATGTAGCCGCGCACGAGCTCGGGGTGTGCCGCGAAGTCGGCGTCACCGGCAGGCTCGACGTCGGCGGGCGAGACGGCCGCCTCGAGGCGCTTGAGGTCGACCTCCCGGTCGCCGGGCAGGCCGACGACGAGCAGCTCGCGCTCCCCCGTCGGCTGCCGAAGCGCGAGCACGACGTTCTTGAGCGTGTCCGCAGCCGTCCAGGGCCGGTCGGGGCGGGCGAAGTGCGCGTTCGCGACAGCGACCAACGAGTCGATCGTGGGCGTGTCCGGCGTGTCCTCGACGTGCGCGGCGGGCGCGTCGGCGAAGTCGATCGGCTCCGGCACGACCGTGGTCACGGCCTCGACGTTCGCGGCGTAGCCCCCCGGCGACCGCACGAACGTGTCCTCGCCGATCGCCGTCGGGGTCAGGAACTCCTCGGAGCGTGAACCGCCCATGGCTCCCGACGTCGCCGCGACGATGACGTACTCCAGGCCCAGGCGGTCGAAGATCCGCTGGTAGGCGTCGCGCTGCGCCTGGTAGGAGGCCTCGAGCCCGGCGTCGTCGACGTCGAAGGAGTACGCGTCCTTCATGACGAACTCGCGGCCGCGGATCAGGCCGGCGCGCGGGCGGGCCTCGTCGCGGTACTTGGTCTGGATCTGGTAGAGCGCCAGCGGCAGGTCCTTGTACGAGGAGTACAGGTCCTTGACCAGGAGCGTGAACAGCTCCTCGTGCGTGGGGGCCAGCAGGTAGTCGCCGCCCTTGCGGTCCTTGAGCCGGAAGATGTTCGGCCCGTACTCCGTCCAGCGGCCCGTCGCCTCGTACGGCTCCTTGGGCAGCAGGGCCGGGAAGTGCACCTCCTGCGCGCCGGCGACGGCCATCTCCTCGCGCACCACCTGCTCGACCTTGGCCAGCACCCGCAGGCCCAGCGGGAGCCAGGTGTAGATGCCGGGAGCGGCGCGACGGATGTAGCCGGCGCGGACGAGCAGCTTGTGGCTGGCGACCTCGGCGTCGGCGGGGTCCTCGCGCAGGGTACGGACGAACAACGTGGACAGGCGCAGGAGCATGGGGACGAGCCTAGTGGCCGCGTGTCGGTCACCTGCGCCACGATGGCCGGGTGCCCGAGCTGCCGGAGGTCGAAGGTCTCGCCCGGTTCCTGGACGAGCGTGCGACGAGCCACGTCGTGCGCGGCGTCGAGGTGGGTGCGATCAGCGCGCTCAAGACGTTCTCGCCGGCGCCCGACGCCCTGGTCGGGGGCACGGTGCTCGGCGTGCGACGGCACGGCAAGTGGCTCGACCTGCAGGTGCGGACCACCGACGGCAGCACGCTGCACCTCGTGTGGCACCTGGCCCGGGCGGGCTGGCTGCGCTGGTCGGACGTGCTCTCCGAACGCCCCGTGCGCCCCGGACGTTCGCCGATCGCCCTGCGGGTGCGGCTGGACGACGGCTCCGGCTTCGACCTGACCGAGGCGGGCACACGCAAGCGGCTCGCGGTGCACGTCGTGCACGACCCCGACGACGTGCACGCGATCGCGACCCTCGGCGTCGAGCCGCTGTCCGAGCAGTTCACGCCCGAGCGGCTCGGCGCGCTGCTCGCAGCACGCAACCAGCAGGTCAAGGGCCTGCTGCGCGACCAGTCGACGATCGCCGGGATCGGCAACGCCTACTCCGACGAGATCCTGCTCGTCGCGCGCACGTCACCGTTCGCGCCGACCGCCCGGTTCGACGCCGACCGCGCCGCTGCGCTGCACGAGGCGATCCGGGCCGTCCTGACCGAGGCCGTCGCCGCGGCGCAGGGACGACCCGCCGCCGAGCTCAAGGACGCCAAGCGGCGCGGCATGCGCGTGCACGGACGCACCGGCCAGCCGTGCCCGGGGTGGGACGGCACCCCGTGCGGCGACGTCGTGCACGAGGTGTCGTTCGCCGACTCCTCGCTGCAGTACTGCCCTACGTGCCAGACCGGCGGGCGCCCGCTGGCCGACCGTCGGATGTCCCGACTGCTGCGCTGACCGTCGGCTCAGAAGAGCACGGTGGCGTAGGTACCGACCCGGCGGAACCCCACCGCCCGGTACGCGGCGAGCGCGCGCGTGTTGTAGCCGTTCGCGTACAGCGAGACGACCGGGGCCACGTCACGGCGCGTGGCGGCGACGACCGCGGCCATGCCCGGTTCGGAGAGCCCCTCCCCGCGCCGGTCGGGCGGAACCCACACACCCTGCACCTGCGCGACGCCACCACCGACGGCACCCAGCTCGGCCTTGAACACCACCCGCTGCGTCCTGGCATCCGGGGTACCGGGATCTGCGCGCTCGATGCGCACGAACGAGCGGCCCTGCGCGACCAGCGAACGCACCCGCAGCTCGTAGGGCCCACCCGGGCCGCTCGCGGGCGAGTAGCCGACCTCCTCGGTGAACATCCGGATGCAGGCCGGGAGCACGACGTCGTACTCCTCAGGACGAGAGCGGCGCACCTGCGGGTCGGGGGCGATCAGGGGGTCGTGGTCGATGACCATCGACGGCTGGTCGTCCCGGACCTCGCGGGCCGCCGGCCACACGGGGCGCAGGCGGGACCACAACGCCAGGACGACGTCGGCCGGACCGACGATCGAGGAGCACCGTCGTCCGGCCGTCCGCCCGAGCGCGGCGAACGCGTCGAGCGCGTCCAACGCCTGCGGGGCGCCCTCGGGTACGACGGGCACCAGGTTCGCGCCCGCCCAGCACACCGCCACGAGGACGCCGTCGCGCGCGAAGCCCCAGAGCTGACCACCTGCGCTGCGCAGCCCCGCGGTCGCGGCGTGCTCGAGCCTCGTGCTCGCCAGCACCGACCCGACGGGGTCCTGCGCGCACACGGCCAGGGCGGCGGCCACGTCGACGTCACGCAGCACGCGCCCGCCCGAACGCCCGTCGAGCGTGGTGCGCCGCAGGGTCATGAGGGGATTGTGCACCACCCGCCCGTGCGGGCGGGGGTGGGGCGGCACCTGTCGTCCCCGGTGTCGCGACGGGCCTCAGCCGACGCTGACGGTCGGGCTCCCCTGACCTGCCTCGACGGGGTCCATCGACTCGGCCAGGCGCATGGCCTCCTCGATGAGCGTCTCGACGATCATCGACTCGGGAACGGTCTTGATGACCTCGCCCTTGACGAAGATCTGGCCCTTGCCGTTGCCCGAGGCGACACCGAGGTCCGCCTCCCGCGCCTCACCGGGGCCGTTGACGACACACCCCATGACGGCCACGCGCAGCGGCACCTCCATGCCCTCCAGACCGGCGGTCACCCGCTCGGCGAGCGTGTAGACGTCGACCTGGGCGCGCCCGCAGGACGGGCACGAGACGATCTCGAGCTTGCGCGGACGCAGGTTGAGCGACTGTAGGATCTGGATGCCGACCTTGACCTCCTCGACGGGAGGCGCCGACAGGGACACCCGGATCGTGTCGCCGATGCCCTTGCTGAGCAGGGCGCCGAACGCGGTCGCCGACTTGATCGTGCCCTGGAACGCCGGCCCTGCCTCGGTCACGCCGAGGTGCAGCGGCCAGTCGCCCCGCTCGCTCAGCAGCTCGTACGCACGCACCATGACGACCGGGTCGTTGTGCTTCACCGAGATCTTGAAGTCGTGGAAGTCGTGCTCCTCGAACAGCGACGCCTCCCAGACGGCCGACTCGACGAGCGCCTCGGGCGTGGCCTTGCCGTACTTGGCGAGCAGGCGAGGGTCCAGGGAGCCGGCGTTCACGCCGATCCGGATCGACACCCCGGCCTGCGAGGCCGCACGGGCGATCTCCTTGACCTGGTCGTCGAACTTGCGGATGTTGCCGGGGTTGACGCGCACGGCCGCACAACCGGCGTCGATCGCGGTGAACACGTACTTCGGCTGGAAGTGGATGTCGGCGATCACCGGGATCTGCGACTTGCGGGCGATCGCCGGCAGCGCCTCTGCGTCGTCCTGGCTGGGGACCGCGACGCGGACGATGTCGCATCCGGCGGCCGTCAGGGCCGCGATCTGCTGCAGCGTGGCGTTGATGTCGGTGGTCGGCGTCGTCGTCATCGACTGGACCGAGACGGGGGCGTCGCCGCCGACCTCGACCTTGCCGACCTTGATCTTGCGGGTGGGGCGCCGCGGCGCGAGGACGGGGGCCGGCGCCTGCGGCATGCCGAGACTGATCGGGGTGCTCACCCGCCCATCATCGCACCGCCGCGTCGGGGTCCGACGCAGACGTGAGGCCGCTCACGGTATCGCCACGAACCGTGCGCATCGCCCGGCCGGACGCGGCGCTCCGGCCCGGGCCCGTGGCTCGTGGCTCGTGCCGGCTCAGCCGATCGTCACCGGGTTGACGAGGTCGGCGTAGACGAGCAGCAGCCCGACGCCGCCGAGCAGGACGAAGACGGTGTACGCCAGCGGCACCAGGCGCGCGGTGTCGAACGGCCCCGGCCGCGGCAGCCCGCGCCGGCGGGCGACCTGCCTGCGTGCACCCTCCCAGAGCGCCGCCGCGACGTGCCCGCCGTCGAGCGGGGGCAGCGGGATGAGGTTGAAGACGAACAGCGCGATGTTGAGGCTCGCGAGCATGTCCAGCAGGGAGATGATCTTCAGCTGGGTGTCGATGCCTGCGCCGTCGTAGGACGCGATCTCCCCGGCGAACCGGCCGATGCCGACGATCCCGACGATGCTCGTCTCGTCGCGCTCCGCACCACCGAAGGTGGACCGCGCGAGGTCCACGACCTTGGCGGGCAGCGTGGCCACGACCGTGGCGGTCTGCCAGGTACGGTCGACGACCGTTGCCGGCACGTCGAGGACGGACTGGCGCTGCAGCTCGTCGGTGGGCGTGATCCCGACGTAGCCGACGGAGGCCGTCACGATGTCGCCCGCCGCGTCGTAGGTGTACTGGTCCTGGTCGTCGAGCACGGGACGGTCGGCGACCATCGGCGTCACGGACAGGTCGACGAGCTCGCCGTCGCGCCGCACGACCACCGGCACGGCCTGCTCACCCGTCTGACGGATCAACGCCGCCAGCTGGTCCCAGGACTCGATCGCGGTCCCGTCGTACTCCACGACGGTATCGCCCGGGAGCAGGCCGGCAGCCGCGCCAGGGGACGTCTTGTCGCCCTCGGCGCACGTGCGATCGGCGGGCGCGTCGAGCGGGATGACGCACTCGGCGACGACCGAGAGCGTCGTGCTCGAGCCCGGGGTTCCGAACCCCAGCAGCATGACGGCCATGAGGACGACGGCGATCAGCAGGTTCATCACCGGGCCGCCGAGCATGACCACGAGCTTCTTGGGGGTCGACAGGCGGTAGAAGGCGCGGTGGTCCTGCCCGGGCAGGATCTCCTCGGCGCTCGCGGCGCGGGCGTCGGCAGCCAGCCTGCCGAACGCGGTGCGGGGCTGGGGGTCGCCCACGGCCTCGGCCGGCGGGTACATGCCGATGAGGCGGACGTACCCGCCCAGGGGGATGGCCTTGAGGCCGTACTCGGTCTCGCCCTTCGTGCGGGACCACAGCGTGGGCCCGAAGCCGACCATGTACTGGCTGACCCGCACGCCGAAGCGCTTGGCGGGCACCATGTGACCGACCTCGTGCAGGCCGATCGAGGCCAGCAGGACCACGACCACCACGAGCACGCCGACCAGGTAGGCCATCGACCCTCCGTCCACACGTCGCACGACCGGTGCACGACACACCTGACGACATCCTCTCCCGAGATCCTGGGAGTTGGCTGCCAACGCCGCGCGCAGGCCGTGGCCGTTCGTGGCGCGCAGCCGGGCGGTGGCGCTGCCGGTCGATGCGTTAACGGCGGATTTCGTCGTCCAGGCCCTTCCACGCCGCCGTCATCAGCACTACGTTCCCCTCATGACCACGGTTTCCGCGTCCTCCCCCACGCCGCCGTCAACTCCTCGCGAACCGGGCACGCCGCACCCCCGGCCGCCGCTCGAGCAGAGCCGCCACCTCGCCACCGCGATCCCCGGTCCGCGCTCGCTCGCGCTGGCCGCCCGCCGCGCCACCGTGGTGGCCGCCGGTGTCTCCTCCACCCTGCCGGTGTACGTCGCTCGCGCGGGCGGCGCCGTCCTGGAGGACGTGGACGGCAACCGGCTGGTCGACCTCGGGTCCGGGATCGCCGTCACCTCCGTGGGCGCCAGCGCACCCGAGGTGGTCGCCGCGGTCAGCGAGCAGGTCGCCGACTTCACCCACACGTGCTTCATGGTCTCGCCGTACGAGGAGTACGTCGCGCTCTGCGAGGTGCTCGCCCGCCTGACCCCCGGCACCCACGCGAAACGGTCCGTCCTGGTCAACTCCGGCGCGGAAGCCGTCGAGAACGCCGTGAAGATCGCCCGCCGCGCCACCGGGCGTGATGCGGTCGTCGTGCTCGACCACGCCTACCACGGACGCACCAACCTCACGATGGCGATGACCGCCCGCGCCATGCCCTACAAGACGGGATTCGGGCCGTTCGCCGGCGAGGTGTACCGGGTCCCCGCGTCCTACCCGCTGCGCGACCCCGACGGCATGACGGGCGCGCAGGCGGCCGCACGCGCGATCGACATCGCGCAGCGGCAGGTCGGGGCCGATCGGATCGCCGCCGTGGTCGTCGAGCCGATCCTCGGCGAGGGCGGCTTCGTCGTGCCCGCGCCGGGGTTCCTGCCGGCCCTGGCCGCCTGGGCCAGGGAGAACGGCATCGTCTTCGTCGCGGACGAGGTGCAGACCGGGTTCGCGCGGACAGGCGCCATGTTCGCGAGCGAGCACGAGGGCGTCGTGCCGGACCTGGTGGCCCTCGCCAAGGGGATCGGCGGCGGTCTGCCGCTCGGGGCCGTCACCGGTCGGGCCGAGCTCATGGACGCCGTGCACGCCGGAGGGCTGGGCGGGACCTACGGCGGCAACCCGGTGGCGTGCGCCGCCGCTCTGGCGGCGACCGCGCTGTACGAGCGGGACGACCTCGCCGGTGCCGCACGCGCCATCGAGGACCGCGCGCTCGGGAGGCTGCGAGACATCGCCGCCGACGTGCCGGCGATCGCCGAGGTGCGCGGACGCGGGGCCATGCTCGGGATCGAGCTGGTCAGACCCGGCACGCTCGAGCCCGACAAGGATGCCGCGGGGGCGGTCGCGCGTGCGTGCCTCGCGGCCGGAGTCCTCGTGCTCACCTGCGGGACCTGGGGCAACGTGGTGCGCCTGCTGCCCCCGCTGGTCATCGAGACCTCCGTGCTCGACGACGCGCTCGACGTGCTCGAGCGGGCCCTGCGCGGCCTGGCGTGACCGACGTGGACCGGGGCGCGCTGCACGCCCTGCACGCGACCGAGACCCAGCGGTTCGTCGAGGCGCACCCCGCCTGCGCGCGGCTGGCCGAGGCCGGGCGTGCGCACATGCCCTACGGCGTGCCCATGTCGTGGATGGCCAAGTGGCCGGGCCCGTTCGCCGTGCACGTGGACCAGGCGGCCGGCGCCCACTTCACCTGCGCCGACGGCATCGAGCACGTCGACCTGTGCCTCGGCGACACCGGGGCGATGAGCGGGCACGCACCGGCACCGACCGTCGCGGCGATCACGGCGCAGGCCGCACGCGGCATCACCTCGATGCTGCCCACCGCCGACGCCGCCCTCGTCGCCGCCGAGCTGACCGCACGGTTCGGCACCGGCGCCTCACGCGTCGAGGCCTGGCAGTTCACCCTGACCGCCACCGACGCCAACCGGCACGTGCTGCGCTACGCACGGCACGTCACCGGCCGCCGTCGGGTCGTCGTCATGGACTTCTGCTACCACGGCTCGGTCGACGAGACGTTCGCGACGCTCGACGCGCAGGGGCACGTGGTCCCGCGCCGGGGAACGATCGGAGCCCCGGTCCCTGCAGACCTGACGACGCTCGTGGTGCCGTTCAACGACGTGGACGCCCTGCGCACCGCCCTGGCCGGCGGCGACGTCGCCGCGGTGCTGCTCGAGCCCGCACTGACCAACATCGGCATCGTGCTGCCCGACGACGGCTACCTGGACGCCGTCCGGGCGCTGACGCGCGAGCACGGGGCCTGGATGGTCGTCGACGAGACGCACACGCTGTGCGCCGGACCCGGGGGCTGCACCGCCGCCTGGGGCCTCGACCCCGACGTGGTCGTCGTGGGCAAGACGATCGGCGGCGGTGTCCCGTCCGCCGCGTTCGGTCTCACCGCCGACCTCGCGGCGGCCGTGCAGCGCAGCGTCGAGCTCGAGGACATCGACGTGGGCGGGGTGGGCGGCACGCTGGCCGGGAACGCCCTGTCGATGGCCGCCACCCGCGCGACACTGACGCAGGTCCTGACCCCGGCGGCGTTCGCGCACATGGAGGAGCTCGCCGTGCGGTGGACCGAGGGCGTGCAGGGCGTGCTGAGCGCCACCGGGCTGCCGTGGCACGTCACCCGGCTCGGGGCGCGTGCCGAGTACGCGTTCTCGCCGAACGCCCCGCACGACGGCGCGCAGGCCGCCGCGAGCGACGACTTCCCGTTGCAGCAGTACCTGCACCTGCAGGCGCTCAACCGTGGGGTCCTGCTCACGCCGTTCCACAACATGGCTCTCATGAGCCCGGCGACCAGCGCAGCGGACGTGGACCGGCACAGCGCGGCGTTCTCCGAGGCGGCAGACGCGGTCCGGGCGCTGCGACCGCGCGGCTGAGGACCACCGGGCGGTCGGAGCGGGTTGCGTGGCCCACCGACCGCCCGGTGCCCGGGCCGCCCGATCAGCCGCCGATGACGGCGGCGAACTCGGCGGTGAAGCGGGCGTCCTCGTCGGGAGCGAGCGTCCGGAAGACGTGCGCCTGACGCAGGGTGGCCTCGTCGGGGAAGATCATCGGGTCCTGCGCGAGCTCCGGGTCGATGGCCACCATCGCCTCCTGCGCGCCCTGCACCGGGGTGATGTAGTTGACCCAGGCGGCGACCTGCGCGGCGACCTCGGGGTCGTAGTAGAAGTTGATGAGGTCCTCGGCGTCGGCCTTGTGCGGCGAACCAGTCGGGATCAGCAGGTTGTCGCTCCAGAGCGTGCCGCCCGCCTCGGGCAGCGCGAACTCGAAGCGGTCCGCGTTCTCGTAGTTGAGCGCGGTGATGTCGCCGGACCAGCCGATGACCGCGACGGTGTCACCCGCGACGAGCCCGTCGGTGTACGAGGCGCCGCTCACCTTGCGCACGTGGCCGGTGTCGATCTTGTCCCGCAGCACCTCGAGCGCCATGTAGAACTCGGTGTCTCCCCAGCTGCCGCCCGGGTCGACGCCCAGGTCCAGCAGGATGAGCCCCATCGTGTCGCGCATCTCGGAGAGCACCTCGACGCGACCGGCCAGCTCAGGTGCCCACAGGTCGGACAGCGTGTGCAGGCCCCGCGGCACCTGGTCCTTGGCCCAGGCGAGCCCCGCGAAGCCGGACTGCCAGGTCAGCGAGTGCGTCCGACCGAGATCGAAGTCGACGAGGCTGAGCTCCTCGACGAGGTTGGCGGCGTTCGGGATCCGACTGCGGTCAAGCTCCTCGGCGAAACCCTCCTCGATCATCTGCGCGGCCTTGTAGTTCGTCAGGGTGACGATGTCGTACCCGATGTCCTTGCCGGCCTCGAGCGTGCCGCTGATCGAGTCCCAGAACGTGTCGTTGTCCTCGATCGCCTCGGTGTACTCCGCACGGATGCCGGTGCGGGCCGTGAACTCCTCGAGCGTCGGGTGCGTCGTGCCCGACTCGTCGGTGTCCAGGTAGTACGACCAGTTCGCCCAGCGGACCAGGCCGGCGGTGCCCGATCCGGCACCGCTGCCCTTCGCGGGTGCGCCGCACGCGGCAAGCACGGCCCCGGCACCCGCGGTGCCGAGCGCACCGAGCAGAAGCCCTCGGCGGGTCAGCCCGGACGAGCGGGAACGGGAGGCTGCACGCACCAGGGCCTGGGCGCGCGGGTCGGTCAGTGGCGGACGTCGGACGGACATCGTGCTCCCCTCGGACGGCCCACCCCCCTGGCGGGTCGTCACTGATGTCTGACGGCGCGCGCACAGGCGCGCCGCACGGAGTGTCGCAAACGCTGTGACGGCTGTGAACCCGGCCCCCACCTGCTGAGACACCCGGCCGGCGACACCCGCGCGACACGCGGGTGTCGCCGAGATCAGGCCGTCGCGACCCCCGCCGACACGGCCGGCACGCGCTCCTGCAGACCCCAGGGCGAGCCGTAGCCGCCCGGCGTGGGCGCGGCCAGCAGCTCGAGGAACGGGACCGCGTCGAAGGCCTCCGGACCGAGCACGCCGGTGCCCGACCAGGTGCCCGCGGCCAGCAGCTCGAGCGCCACGACCGGGTTCACCGCCGTCTGCCAGACGACGCACTGCGCGCCGTACTCGGCCATCGACCAGGCGTTGTCGACCAGGTGGTGCAGGTACACCTCGCGCGGCGACCCGTCCTTGCCGGTGCCGGTCACCAGCAGGCCGGCACACGTCGAGCCGGTCATGCGGGGGCCCAGCGTCGCCGGGTCGGGCAGGACCGCGGCCACGACGTCCCGCGGGCTGACCTCGACCCCCCGGACCGAGACGGGCGCGGTGGAGTCCAGGCCCAGCTGGTGCAGCGTGCGCAGCACCCCGATGAACTCCTCACCGAGGCCGTACTTGAAGGTCACCTTCTGCGCGTCGACCCAGCGCGGCATGAGAAGGACCTCCTCGTGCTCGACGTGCACGCACTCCACGGGGCCGACCGGCTCTGGGAAGTCGAAGACCTCCGGCTCGTGGAACGGCGGCACCGTGTACCAGCCGTCCTCGAGCCCGCCGCCCGACGCGGCCCGCGCGGCCGACCAGATGACGGGCGGGTTCAGGCACTCCTCGATCGTCGTCCAGATCGAGAACGACGGGGCGAACACCGGTTCTCCGTCGTCGCCGCGCACCACGAGGTTGGCCCCGTCGCGCACGCCCAGCTCCTCGATCTGCGAGAACAGGTGGTCGGCCGCGTACCGGGCGAACACGTCCGAGAGCCCCGGCTCGACGCCGATGCCCACGAGCGCGAGCAGCCCGGCGTCCTGCCAGCTCGCCGTGGTCGCGAACTGCTCGTCGCCGAGCCGGACGCCCACCTGCTCGTACGGCTGCTGCGGGTGCGGGCGCGACAGCGACATGGCCATGTCGAGGTAGTGCGCGCCGGCCGCGAGCACCCCGGTGAAGATCGACATGACGAACCGCGGGTCGACCGCGTTGAGCACGTGCGTCGCGCCGTGCTCGCGCACGAGCGACTCGACCGACCCCGCGTCGGAGGCGTCGACGGCGGCGGCCACGAACCGGTCCTTGCCCACGTCGTTCACGCGCGCGGCGTCCACCGTGCGCTGGGCACGGGTGACGTCGACGTCGGCGACGACCATCAGCTCGAAGAAGTCACGTCGGGCGGCGATCCGCGCGACGGCGTCCCCCACACCTCCGCTGCCGATCACGAGGATCCGCACGTTCCCACCTCTCAGGCGACCGCCCGCCACGGTGACGGGCGGCACTGCTCAGGCACTGCTCAGTCACTGCTCAGGCACTGCTCACCCGCGCCGTCGGCGGCCCCGGGCGGCGCCCACGACCTGCACGACCACGACCAGCACGAGGGCGAGCACGAACATGAACGAGCTGATGACGTTGGCCTGTGGCGGGATGCCGCGCGTGGCCGAGACGTACACGAACTTCGGGAACGTCTCGAAGCTGCCCGAGTTGAAGTTCGTGATGATGAAGTCGTCGAAGCTGAGGCTGAAGGCCAGCAGCGCCGCCGCCGCGATCCCGGGCAGGAGCAGCGGGAACGTGACCCGCCAGAACGCCTGCCACGGGGTGGCGTACAGGTCGCCGGCAGCCTCCTCGAGGGCCGGGTCGAGGCTCGCGACGCGCGCCTTGACGGTCACGACGACGAAGCTGATGCAGAACATCGTGTGCGCGATGATCACGGTCGTCATGCCGAGCTGGACGCGCAGCGACAGGAACTGCGCGAGCAGCGCCGCACCCAGGACGACCTCGGGGGTCGACATCGGCAGGAAGATCAGCAGGTTGACCAGCGGGCGCCCCCGGAACTGGAAGCGGACCAGGGCGATCGCGATCAGGGTGCCGAGCGCGGTGGCGATCAGCGTGGCGATCACCCCGACCTGCAGCGAGTTCACGAACGCCTCGCACACCTGCGGCGCACCGCACGGGTTCTGCCACGCGTCGAGCGTGAAGCCGCGCCACACGAGGTTCGTCTTGCCCGCGTCGTTGAACGAGAACAGGACGGTGTAGGCGACCGGGACCATGAGGTAGAGGAAGGCGAGCGCGGCGATCGTCGGGATGATCGCGTCGCCGAGCCGCCGCCGTGGCCGACGGGCGGGGGCCCTCCGGGTCGCGGTGCCCTTCGCGGGCGGTGCGGTGCGCGCCTGCTCCACGACGGCGCTCACAGCAGGTCGTCCGTCCCGGCGCGGCGCACGTACGCGCCGACCAGCAGCAGGATCGCGGCCATGAGGACCACCGACAACGCGGCGGCCGTCGGGTAGTCGAGCACCTTGAAGAACCGGGCGTCGATCACCTGCCCGATCATCGCGGTGTTCGTGTTGTTGCCCAGCAGCGAGGAGTTCACGTAGTCACCGGAGGCCGGGATGAAGACCAGCAGCGTGCCACCGACGATGCCGGGCATGGACAGCGGGAGCGTCACCGTGCGGAAGGTGGTGAGCGGCGAGGCGTACAGGTCGGCGCCCGCCTCGAGCAGCCGCGAGTCGAGCCGTTCGAGGTTCGCGTAGATCGGCAGGACCATGAACGGCAGGAAGTTGTACGTCAGGCCGCAGACCACGGCGAACGGGGTCGCCGTCAGGCGTCCGTCGGGTGGCAGCAGGTGCAGCCACTGCATGGCCTGCACGACGAACGCGTCGTCGGCCAGGATCTGCTTCCAGGCGATGGTGCGCAGGATGAAGCTGGTGAAGAACGGGGCGACGACCAGCACGAGCATGAGGCCCTGCAGCAGCTTGTGGCCACGGGCCCGCACGGCGATCGCGTAGGCCATGGGGTACCCGATGATCAGCGAGGCGACGGTCGCCAGGAGCGCGAAGGCGAACGAGCGCACCAGCTGCGGCCAGAACTGGCCGAGGGCGTCGGTGTAGTTGGAGAACTCCAGGGCGGGCTGGAACTGGCCGACGTCACCGCCCGGCACCGGCACGTACAGCGACGTGGCGAGCAGCGCACCGACGGGGACGACGAAGAACAGCACCAGGTAGCCCAGACCGGGCAGGAGCAGGGGCACCCAGCCGCGGGAGCGGGACTGCACCCGAGGCGTGGCGTGCGGGGTGGGTGATCCGGCGTCCCCGAGCGCCGCCGCGATGCTCACGGCTCGTCGTCCAGGTCGGCCAGGCCCGACTCGACGTCCTCGCGGCCGTCGAGCCCGAACGAGTAGGCCGCCGTCCACGCCAGGCGCACCGTGGCGCCGTGGGAGACGGTCGCCCCGCCGAGCAGGTTCTGGGCGAACACCCCGAACGTGCCCAGGCCGGGGATCTCGACCTGGTACTGCGTGCTCACCCCGGTGAAGGACACGTCGGTGACCACCCCGGGCCCGAGCACGTTCTCGTCCGGCCCGGGCTCCTGGCTGCCGACGAGGATCCGCACCTTCTCGGGGCGGATGCCCACGAGCACCGCACCCTCGGTGCGCACGGCCCGTGAGCGCGGCACGAGCACCCGCGCACCGAGCAGGTCGACCCCGAGCATCGCGCCGCCGTCGAGCTCCTCGACGACGGTGCCGGGCGCCAGGTTCGACTGGCCGAGGAAGTTGGCCACGAACGCGGTGCGGGGGTGCTCGTACAGCTCGGCGGGCGCCCCCATCTGCTCGATGCGGCCCTTGTTCATCACGGCGACGGTGTCGGCCATGGTCATGGCCTCCTCCTGGTCGTGGGTGACGTGCACGAACGTCAGCCCGACCTCGTCCTGGATGCGCTTGAGCTCGAGCTGCATCTGCCGCCGGAGCTTGAGGTCGAGCGCGCCGAGCGGCTCGTCGAGCAGCAGGAGCGCGGGTCGGTTGACCAACGCCCTGGCCAGCGCGACGCGCTGCTGCTGCCCACCGGAGAGCATCGACGGCTTGTTCTGCGCGAGGTGACCGAGCTCGACGAGCTCGAGCCCCTCGGCGACCCGTCGGGCGACCTCCTTGACCCCCTTGCGCCGCAGGCCGAACGCCACGTTCTCGGCGATCGTCAGGTGCGGGAAGAGCGCGTAGCTCTGGAAGACCGTGTTCACCGGGCGCTGGTGCGCCCGCGTGCCGGTCACGTCCCGACCGCCGATCGAGATCGTGCCGGCGCTGGGCTGCTCGAGTCCGGCGACCATGCGCAGCGTCGTCGTCTTGCCGCAGCCCGACGGGCCGAGGAGGGCGAAGAACGAGCCCGAGGGGATCGTGAGCGTGAGGTCGTCCACCGCGACGAACTCGCCGAACGACTTGGTCACCCGCTCGATCTCGAGCGCGGCCCCGGCCGGGGCGAGACCCGCGTCGCTGGGCACGGGAGAGGGGGGCACGGGAAGGGTCGTGGCCATCGGTCAGGCGCCGATCACGTCGAGGAAGTCGCCGTTGTAGCGCTCCTCCTCGTCCGGGGCGAGCGAGCGGAAGGTGCTGACCTTCGCCAGGGTCGCCTCGTCCGGGAAGATCAGCGTGTTCGCGGCGAGCTCGGGGTCGATGGCCTCCATCGCCGCCTGCGCCCCCTGGACCGGGGTGATGTAGTTGACCCAGGCCGCGACCTGGGCCGCGACCTCCGGGTCGTAGTAGTAGTCGAAGAGGGTCTCGGCGTTGGCCTTGTGCGTGGCGCCGATCGGGATCATGAGGTTGTCCGACCAGAGCGTGCCGCCGGCCTCAGGGATCGCGAACTCGAAGCGGTCGTCGTTCTCGTAGTTGAGCGCCGTGATGTCGCCGGACCAGCCGATGACCGCGACGGCGTCGCCCGAGACCAGGTCCTGCGCGTAGGAGTTGCCGCGCACCTGGCGGATGTGGCCGGAGTCGATCTTCTCCTTGAGCACGTCCAGGGCGGCGGCGAACTCGTCGTCACCCCAGGTGCCGCCCGGGTCGACGCCCTGGTCGAACATGATGAGGCCGACCGTGTCGCGCATCTCCGAGAGCACCTCGACGCGACCGGCGAGCTCGGGCGCCCACAGGTCCGAGACGGTGTGCAGCCCGCCCGGCACCTTCGACTTGTCCCAGGCGAGCCCGCCGAACCCGGACTGCCAGGTCAGGGAGTGCGCGCGCCCGGGGTCGAAGTCGACGTCCGCGAGGTTCGGCAGGATGTTCTCGGCGTTCGGGATGCGCGTGCGGTCGAGCTCCTGGGTGTAGCCGAGCCGGATCATCCGCGCGGCCATCCAGTCGGTCAGCGTCATGATGTCGTAGCCGATGTCCTGGCCGTTGGCCAGCTGCCCGGAGACCTTGCCGTAGAACGAGTCGTTGTCGTCGATGTCCTCGGAGTACTCGACCTCGATGCCGGTCTTCTCCGTGAACGCCTCGAGCGTCGGGTACCGCGTGCCGCTGTCGTCCTGGTCGAGGTAGAGCGTCCAGTTGGCCCAGCGGACGAGCTTGTCGGTCTCCGACAGGTCGGCCCCGGCCGAGGGTGCCGAGCCCGTGCCGGTCGTGCCGCCGGTCCCGCACGCGGCGAGCAGCGTGGCGGCGCCGGCGGTGCCGAGCGCACCCAGGAGGAACGTGCGACGCGACGGCCCGGTGTGCGAGCGACCACCGGCTGCGGCGACGAGCGCACGCACCCGGGGGTCGGTGAGCGGCGGGCGGCGATGAGCGGTCATCGGACTCCTCTCGACGCGGCAGGTCGTCCGACCTGCCGGTGGTGCACGGGCACGCGACGCCCGGGGCGCCGGGTGGATCGTCGCAAACGCCCAGGGGGCGATACAAGGATTTCGTCGCGAAAGTGGCTCCCCGCAACGAAAATGTTGCATGCACGGAACATTGCGTGCTCAAAAGGTCGCCCAGAGGGGTCGCTGACGATCGTCGGGCCCGGCTCGGGCAGACCGCTCGTCGACACGAAGGGCACGCAGGGCACGGCGGGCATGCGGGTGCCGGTCGGTGGCGCGTCAGGCGCCGAAGGCCGACATGACGTGCTTGATGCGCGTGTAGTCCTCGAACCCGTACATGGACAGGTCCTTGCCGTAGCCGGACTGCTTGAACCCGCCGTGCGGCATCTCGGCGACGAACGGGATGTGCGTGTTGATCCACACGACCCCGAAGTCGAGCGCGCGCGAGACGCGCAGGGCGGTGCCGTGGTCCTTGGTCCACACCGAGCTCGACAGCCCGTACCGCACGCCGTTGGCCAGGGCGATCGCCTCGGCCTCGTCCGTGAACGTCTGCACGGTGATGACCGGCCCGAAGATCTCGTCCTGCACGACCTCGTCGTCCTGACGCAGCCCGTCCACCACGGTCGGCTCGAGGAAGTAGCCGGCACCGGCGACCCGGTTGCCGCCGGCCAGCACGGAAGCGTGACCGGGCAGCCGGTCGAGGAAGCCCGTGACGCGCTCGAGCTGGTGCGCGTTGTTGACCGGGCCGAAGGCGACCGTCGGGTCGTCCGGCATGCCCGTGCGGGTTCCGCGCGCCTGCTCGGCCAGCGCGGCGACGAAGTCGGCGTGCGCGGAGGCCTGCACGAGCACACGCGTGGCAGCCGTGCAGTCCTGACCGGCGTTGTAGTAGCCGGCCGCGGCGATGCCCTCGGCGGCGGCGGCCAGGTCGGCGTCCGCGAACACGATCACGGGCGCCTTGCCGCCGAGCTCGAGGTGCACGCGCTTGACGTCGACGGACGCGGCCTCGGCGACCTGCGAGCCTGCGCGCACCGACCCGGTGATCGCGACCATGTCGGACCGCGGGTGGGCGACCAGAGCCCGACCGGTGTCCCGGTCGCCGCACACGACGTTGAGCACGCCCGGCGGCAGGACCTCGGCGGCGACCTCGGCCAGCAGCAGCGTGGAGGCCGGCGTCGTGTCCGACGGCTTGAGCACCACGGTGTTGCCCGCCGCGAGCGCGGGGGCGATCTTCCACACGGCCATCATCAGCGGGTAGTTCCACGGCGTGACCTGCCCGACGACACCCACGGGCTCCCGCCGGATCCACGAGGTGTGCCCCTCGAGGTACTCCCCCGCGCTCAGGCCGTCGAGCACCCGCGCGGCACCGGCGAAGAAGCGCAGCTGGTCGACGCACGGGGGCACCTCGTCGGAGGCCGCCAGGTGCAGGGGCTTGCCGGTGTTGCGCGACTCGACGGCGACGAACTCCTCGGCCCGTGCCTCGACGGCGTCGGCGAGCCGCAGCAGCGCGAGCTGGCGCTCGGCCGGCGTCGTGCGGCCCCAGGTGGTGAAGGCCTGCGACGCGGCGGCGTAGGCGTCGTCGACGTCCTGCGCCGAGCTGACCGGCGCGGTCGCGTACGGCAGCCCGGTCGAGGGGTCGACCACGGTGGACGTGCGCCCGTCGGCGGCGGGCCGTCGCTCGCCGGCGATGAGGTTGAGCAGCTCCACGGGTGCGGGCGCGGCGGCCGGTGCACCTGCGGCGGACGGGAGGGACGGGCTCATCGTGCTCTCCTTCGTGGCGGCCTGCGAGACTGCGTGCATGCGCACTGCGGCGGTGCGCGGCAGGCTACGCCGATACTCCCCCAAACGGCAGCGCAACGGAGGATTTCGATGTAACAGTCGCGTTTCCGCGCCGGATTCCATGGCCACAGACACGAAACACGACGGATTCGCTTGCATCCGACGGGCCCGCACTGCACGATCGACCGCGTGAGCACCAGGACCACCACCCCCGCAGGACGCGCGCCGCTCGACGACCTGTCCAAGGCGATCATCGAGCAGCTCCAGGAGGACGGGCGCCGCCCGTACGCCAGCATCGGCAAGGCCGTGGGTCTGTCCGAGGCCGCCGTGCGCCAACGTGTGCAGCGGCTCGTCGAGTCCGGCGTCATGCAGATCGTCGCCGTCACCGACCCGCTCCAGGTCGGGTTCACCCGACAGGCGATGATCGGCATCAAGGCCGACGGCGACCTCGAGGCGCTCGCCGACTCCCTGGCCACGATGGCCGAGATCGACTACGTCGTGGTGACCGCCGGCGGGTTCGACCTGCTGGTGGAGGTCGTCTGCGAGGACGACGAGCACCTGCTCGAGGTGCTCAACCGCAAGATCCGCACGCTGCCCGGCGTGCGCGCCACGGAGACGTTCGTCTACCTGCGGCTGCGCAAGCAGCTCTACAACTGGGGAACCCGATGAGCCAGGCACCCGGCACGAACCCGTCCACGACACCGTCGACGACCCTGTCCACGACCCCGCGCGGCACCGCGCGCGCCGACGCCGCGCGCTCGCACCTGTGGGGGCACTTCACCCGGCACAGCGCGTGGGACGACGGGGTCCCGACGATCGTGCGCGGGCAGGGCCACCACATCTGGGACGACACCGGCCGCCGCTACATCGACGCCCTGTCCGGGCTGTTCGTCGTGCAGGTCGGCCACGGGCGCGCCGAGCTCGCCGAGCGGGCCCGGCAGCAGGCCGAGCAGCTCGCGTTCTTCCCGCTGTGGTCCTACGCCCACCCGCAGGCCGTCGACCTGGCCGAGCGCCTCGCGCACCACGCTCCCGGCGACCTCAACCGGGTCTTCTTCACCACCGGTGGCGGCGAGGCCGTCGAGTCGGCGTGGAAGCTGGCCAAGCAGTACTGGAAGCTCGTCGGGCAGCCCGGCAAGCACAAGGTCATCTCGCGGGCCGTCGCCTACCACGGCACCCCGCACGGCGCCCTGTCGATCACCGGGCTGCCGAGCCTCAAGGCACCCTTCGAGCCGCTCGTGCCCGGTGCGCACAAGGTGCCCAACACCAACCAGTACCGCGCCCCGGAGGGCCTGCGCGACGACCCCAAGGCGTTCGGGATCTGGGCCGCGGACCGCATCGCCGAGGCCATCGAGTTCGAGGGGCCCGAGACCGTGGCGGCGGTCTTCCTCGAGCCGGTGCAGAACGCCGGCGGCTGCTTCCCGCCCCCGCCCGGGTACTTCGAGCGGGTCCGCGAGATCTGCGACCGGTACGACGTCCTGCTCGTCTCGGACGAGGTCATCTGCGCGTTCGGCCGCATCGGCTCGATGTTCGCCTGCGACGACCTCGGCTACGTGCCCGACATGATCACCTGCGCCAAGGGCATGACCTCCGGCTACTCCCCGATCGGCGCCCTGATCGCCTCCGACCGGCTCTTCGAGCCGTTCGCGAAGGGCAACACCTCCTTCGCGCACGGCTACACGTTCGGCGGGCACCCCGTCTCGGCGGCCGTCGCCATGGCCAACCTCGACATCTTCGAGCGCGAGGGCCTCAACGACCGGGTCAAGGAGAACGCCCCGGTGCTCCGGGGGACCCTCGAGCGGCTGCTCGACCTGCCGATCGTCGGCGACGTGCGCGGCGAGGGCTACTTCTACGGGATCGAGCTCGTCAAGGACAAGGTCACCCGGGAGACGTTCGACGAGGACGAGAGCGAGCGCCTGCTGCGCGGGTTCCTGTCCCCGGCCCTCTTCGACGCCGGGCTGTACTGCCGCGCCGACGACCGCGGCGACCCGGTGATCCAGCTCGCCCCGCCGCTGACCTGCGGGCCGGCCGAGTTCGACGAGATCGAGCAGATCCTGCACGGCGTGCTGTCCGAGGCGTGGTCGCACCTGTGAGCGACCTGCGCGCGCTGTCGCTGTGGTGGGACCAGCTCGCCGACGACGGCCCGTCGCCCGCGCCGCGCCCCCCGCTGGACGGCGACGCGCAGGCCGACGTGGTCGTGGTCGGCGGCGGGCTCACCGGACTGTGGGCCGCGTACTACCTGCTCGAGGCGGACCCCTCGCTCGACGTGCTCGTCGTCGAGCAGGAGGTCGCCGGCTTCGGCGCCAGCGGTCGCAACGGCGGGTGGTGCTCGGCGCTGTTCCCCGTCTCCGGGGACGCACTCGCACGCCGGTACGGTCGCGACGCCGCCCTCGCGATGCGCGCCGCGATGCGCGACACCGTCGTCGAGGTGGGCGGGGTCGCCGCCGCCGAGGAGATCGACTGCGGGTTCGCCTACGGTGGCACGGTCACCCTCGCGCGCAACCAGGCACAGCTGGCCCGGGTCCGGGCCGAGGCGGCCACCGACGAGCTGTGGGGCGACGAGACGCACGTGCTCGACGCCGCCGAGGTCGCCGAGCACGTGCAGGCCACCCGCGTCCTGGGTGGTGCGTGGACGCCCGACTGCGCGCGCGTGCAGCCCGCACGCCTGGTCCGCGGACTGGCCGAGGTGGTCGAGCAGCGCGGGGCCCGGATCGTCGAGGGCACCCGGGCCCTGCGCATCTCCCCACGGGCGGTCGTCACCGACCAGGGCACGATCCGCACCCGCTGGACGCTGCGCGCCACCGAGGCCTGGACCGCGTCGATGCCGGGAAGCCGGCGGGCGGTCGTGCCCGTGTACTCCCTGATGATCGCGACCGCACCGCTGCCCCCGCAGACCTGGGAGCACATCGGGCTCGAGCGCGGGCAGACGTTCACCGACGGCCGCCACCTGCTGGTGTACGGCCAGCGCACCACCGACGACCGGCTCGCGTTCGGCGGTCGCGGCGCGCCCTACCACCCGGGCTCGGCGGTGCGCCCCGAGTTCGACCGGTCACCGACGGTCTTCGGGCACCTGCACGCCGCGCTGCTCGACCTGTTCCCCGTCCTGGACGGCACCGAGATCACGCACACCTGGGGCGGCCCGCTCGCGATCTCCCGCGACTGGCACCCCTCGGTCGGGCTCGACCCGACCACGGGCATCGGGTGGGCGGGCGGCTACGTCGGCGACGGCCTGTCGACGACCAACCTCGCCGGTCGCACGCTCGCCGACCTGGTGACCGGCACCGACAGCCCCCTGGTCGACCTGCCCTGGGTCGGGCACCGGTCCCCCGACTGGGAGCCCGAGCCGTGGCGCTGGGCCGGGATCACGGCCGGGCTGCGAGCGGCCGAGCTCGCGGACCGCTCCGAGGAACGCTCCGGACGTCCGAGCCGGACGGCCGCGCTGCTCGGACGCTTCACCGGGCACTGACCCGACCGGTCAGCGGCGCGCGAGCACCTCGTGCGTGCGCGACCGGGCCCACGCCTCGGCAGCCAGGACGTCCGCCAGCGCCAGGCCGTCCGTCGCGGTGTGCTCCCCCAGCACCCGCTCGACCGTCGCGACGATGTCCGCGAACCCGATCCGCCCGTCCAGGAACGCGGCCACGCACTCCTCGTTCGCCGCGTTGTACACGGCCGGGTGCGTCGCCGAGGCGGCCACCGCCTCCCGGGCGAGCCGCACCGCGCCGAAGACCTGCTCGTCGAGGGGTTCGAACGTCCAGGTGGTCGCCCGCGTCCAGTCGCACGCGGACGCCGCATCCGGCACCCTGTCCGGCCACGACAGGCCCAGCGCGATCGGCAGGCGCATGTCCGGCGGCGAGGCCTGGGCGATCGTCGAGCCGTCGACGAACTCGACCATCGAGTGCACGACCGACTGCGGGTGCACCACGACCGCGATGTCCTCGACGGGCACACCGAACAGCAGGTGCGCCTCGATGAGCTCGAGCCCCTTGTTCATCAGCGTCGCGGAGTTGATCGTCACGACCGGCCCCATCGACCACGTCGGGTGCGCGAGCGCCTGCTGCGGCGTCGCGGCCTTGACCTCGTCGAGCGACCACCCGCGGAACGGACCGCCGGACGCCGTCAGCACCAACCGGCGCACCTCCGCACGCGAGCCCCCGCGCAGGCACTGCGCGATGGCCGAGTGCTCGGAGTCGACCGGCACGATCTGGTCGGGTCGCACGCGTGCGGCATGCACGAGCGGGCCGCCGACGACCAGCGACTCCTTGTTGGCCAGCGCCAGGGTGCTCCCCGCGCGCAGGGCCGCCAGCGTCGGGCCGAGGCCCACCGACCCGGTGATGCCGTTGAGCACCACGTCGGCGCCCGCACCCGCCAGCTCACCGGCAGCCTCCGGCCCGACCAGCACCGCGACGTCCGCGCGCGCACCGGCCTGCACGAGAGCAGCACGCAGGGGCTCGGCCGCCCGAGGGTCGGCCACGGCCACCGCCTCGACCTGCAGCAGGGCTGCCTGCCGGGCCAGCAGCCCGACGTCGCCGCCACCGGCGCTCAGGCCGCGCACCGTGAACGACTCGGGGTTGCGGGTGATGACGTCGACGGCCTGGGTCCCGATGGACCCGGTCGACCCGAGCAGGATGACGCTGCGCTGACTCACCCGACCATCATCGCGGACCCGCACGGTCGGGTGTGACGCCCGGACGCCTGAGCAGCGCGACGCGCGCCATGCAGCAGGTCACTCGACGCCGAGCAGCACCTCGACCGCACGCCCGACGAACGCGTCCACCGCCTGACGCCCGTACGCGTCGCGGCCCTTGCGCCGCCGGAACGTGACCGCCCGGACCTCCGCCGCCGTCAGCGCGACACCGTTGTCGAAGAACCCGACGAGCTTGTGGCACAACGCGTCGACGTCCGCGGCCTCGTACCCGACGTGCCGGCCCTCGGGCGGCGCGAACCGGTCACCGTCAGGCCGCGACAGCCGGCCGTAGAGCGTGCGCGCATGCTCACCGAGCTTGTCCATCCACGCCTGCTGACCGTGCTCGGCGACGAACTCGGCCCGCTCCCGGGCGACGAACGCCGCCTCGAGGCGGTCGAGCGCGGAGTCGACCGCGGACGTGACGTAGCCGCCACGGACCATCTCGAACGCGACGTCACGCACGTCCTTGCCCGACACCGTGCCGGGAGGGCCCTGCTCGTAGACGAGGCGGGCATGCTCGAAGAACTCGTCGACCTCGTCCGGGTCGTACCCGGAACGCAGACCCGACACGGTCCGGAACATGCCGTCGCTCACTCGTCCTCCTCCGCCGCCAGCTGACCGCAGGCCCCGTCGATGTCCGACCCGCGCGTGTCGCGGATCGTCGTCGGGATGCCGTGCGCCCGCAAGCGTGCCACGAACTCCTGCTCGACCTCCGGCTCGCTCGCCGTCCACTTCGAACCGGGTGTCGGGTTGAGCGGGATCGGGTTGCAGTGCACCCAGCCGCGGCCGCGGGCGTTGAGCTTCTCGCCCAGCAGGTCCGCCCGCCAGGCATGGTCGTTGATGTCCTTGATCAGGGCGTACTCGATCGAGACGCGCCGACCCGTGGTCACGAAGTAGCGGTGCGCCGCGTCCAACGCCTCGTCGACGGCCCACCGGGTGTTGATCGGCACGAGCTCGCCGCGCAGCTCGTCGTCCGGCGCGTGCAGCGACAGGGCGAGCGTCACCGGGATCCCCTCGGCAGCCAGCTTGTCGATCGCGGGCACCAGGCCGACCGTCGACACGGTCACGTTGCGCGCCGACATGCCGAAGCCGTCGGGCGCGGGCGCGACCAGGCGCCGCACCGTCTCGATGACCGCCTTGTAGTTGGCCATCGGCTCGCCCATGCCCATGAACACCACGTTCGAGAGCCGACCCGGACCACCCGGGATCTCCCCGTCGGCCAGGGCACGTGCCGCCGCACGCACCTGCTCGACGATCTCGGCGGTCGACAGGTTGCGCGTCAGGCCCAGCTGGCCCGTCGCGCAGAACGGGCAGGCCATCCCGCAGCCGACCTGGCTCGAGACGCACAGCGTCGAACGGTTCGTGTAGCGCATCAGCACCGACTCGACCTTCACGCCGTCGAACAGGTGCCACAAGGTCTTGACCGTCGTGCCGCCGTCGGCCGTCAGCGTGCGCACCGAGGTGAGCAGCTGCGGGAACAGCTCCTCACCGATCCGGTCGCGGATCGCCGCGGGAAGGTCGGTCATCTCGGAGGGGTCCGAGGTCAGGTGCGTGAAGTAGTGCGTCGCCAGCTGCTTGGCCCGGAACGGCTTCTCCCCCAGGGCCGTCACCGCCTCGACCCGCTGCTCGGGCGTCAGGTCGACGAAGTGGCGCGGCGGCTTGCCACGCGCTCCACGGGTCGGCGCGGACATGTCCAGTCGGACGGGCGTCCCGGTCACGGGTGCCCCCTCTCGGGTCAGGCGGGCAGCAGCACTGCCAGGATCACGTACACGGCGGGAGCCGTGAGCAGCAGGGAGTCGAGCCGGTCCAGAAGACCACCGTGACCGGGCAGCAACGTGCCCATGTCCTTCAGCTCGAGATCCCGCTTCAGCAACGACTCGGCCAGGTCGCCGAGCGTGGCGGTGGCGACGGTCGCCAGGCCGAGGAACAGGCCGACGAGCGGGTCACCCTCGAAGGCGACCTGCACCCCGACGACCCCGACGACGCTGGCCAGCACGATCGAGCCGACCAGCCCCTCCCAGGTCTTCTTCGGGCTGACCTTGGGCGCCATGGGGTGACGACCCAGCAGGGCACCGACCGCGTAGCCGCCCGTGTCGCTGGCGACCGGCAGGAGGACGAACAGCATCACGCGGGCCGCACCGTCGGGCTCGGCCAGCATGAGCATGACGAAACCACCGAGGAACGGCAGGTACGCGGCCGCGAACGTGGCGGCCGAGGCGTCCCGCAGCGCGGCCAGCCCGTGGCCGTCCAGCGCCCTCCACACGACGACGCCGCCGACGGTCAAGGAGAACGCCACGAACAGGGCCTCGGGCCCCGAGGTGTACGCCGAGACCATGATGCCGACCGCACCGACCAGCAGCGGGAGCAGCGGCAGATGGATCGCCCGGCGGGTGAACGCCTGGGCGAGCTCCCACAACGAGGCGCAGACCGCGACGATCGCGAGGACCGCGAACGCCTCCTTGCGGATGAAGAGGCTCGCGACGACCGCGACCAGCAGGCTGACGCCCACGAGGATCGCGACAGGCAGGTCACGGCCCGAGCGCGGGGTGCGGGGGGCGGCGACGGCGTGCTCCGTCATCAGACCTCGAGGAGCTCGTGCTCCTTGGACGTGAGCAGGTGGTCGATGAGGTCGACGTGCTTCTTCGTCAGCCCCTCGAGCTCCTTCTCCGCCCGCTGGACCTCGTCCTCGCCGGCCTCACCGTCCTTGACGATGCGGTCGAGCTCCTCCTTGGCCTTGCGACGCACGCTGCGCACCGCGATGCGGGCGTCCTCCGCCTTGGCCTTGGCCAGCTTGACGAAGTCGCGGCGGCGCTCCTCCGTCAGAGCCGGCAGCACGACCCGGATGACGTTGCCGTCGCTGGTCGGGTTCACGCCCAGGTCGGAGTCGCGCAGCGCCTTCTCGATGGCGTGCGAGGCCGACTTGTCGAACGGCGAGACCAGCACGGTGCGCGCCTCGGTCACGTTGAACGACGCCAGCTGCTGCAGCGGCGTCGGGCTGCCGTAGTAGTCGACGAACACCTTGGAGAACATCGCGGCGTTCGCACGGCCCGTACGGATCGTCGCGAAGTCGTCCTTGGCGACCTCGATCGCCTTGTCCATCTTCTCCTCGGCCTCGAGGAGGGTCTCGTCGATCACCGGAGCTCCTTCGTGCATGTGGGGTGGTGCGGGTGGCTGGAGGTACGGTCTGGCCGCAGGTCAGTCGGCGGTGACCAGGGTGCCGATCTTCTCACCCTGCAGGGCGCGGGTGACGTTCCCCCGCTCCTCCAGGCCGAAGACACGCATCACGACGTCGTTGTCACGGCACAGGCTCAGCGCCGTGGCGTCCATGACGGCGAGGTCGTTGACGAGCGCGTCGGTGTAGGTCAGGTGCTCGAGGCGCGTGGCCGTCGGGTCCGTGCGCGGGTCCGCCGAGTAGACGGCGTCGACGCCGTTCTTGCCCATGAGGACCTCCTGGCAGTGCGTCTCGAGGGCGCGCTGGACCGAGACGGTGTCCGTGGAGAAGAACGGCATGCCGGCGCCCGCGCCGAAGATCACGACGCGGCCCTTCTCCAGGTGGCGGATCGCCCGCAGCGGGATGTACGGCTCGGCGACCTGACCCATCGTGATGGCCGTCTGCACCCGAGTGCTGACCCCGGCCTGCTCGAGGAAGTCCTGGAGCGCGAGGCAGTTCATCACCGTGCCGAGCATGCCCATGTAGTCGGCACGCGCGCGGTCCATGCCGTTCTGCGCGAGCTCGGCACCTCGGAAGAAGTTGCCTCCCCCGACCACGATGGCGACCTCGACACCGGCACGGACGGCCACCGCGATCTCCGCGGCGATCCGACGCACCACCTCGGCGGCCAGACCGATGTCGCCACCTCCGAACGACTCGCCCGAGAGCTTGAGCAGGACGCGTCGACGTGGTGCGGTCTCAGCGGTCAGGTCCTCGGTCACGGGTCCTCCACGATCCGTTCGGTGCTGCTGGCTGCTGCCGGTGAGGCACGGGTGCTGCAGGGGCGCTCGGGCCCCGGTGCGCCGGTGGCCCCGACCCGAGCGGGTCGGGGCCACCGATCACAGGGACGAGATCAGGCTCCCACGCGGAACCGCACGAACGCGGTGACCGTGCCGCCGGCCTCGGTGAGCACCTGGCCGACCGTCTTCTTCGGGTCCTTGGCGAACGCCTGCTCGAGCAGCACGTTCTCCTTGAAGAAGCCGTTGAGGCGACCCTCGATGATCTTCGGCAGCGCGGCCTCGGGCTTGCCCTCGTTCCGCGCCGTCTCCTCGGCGATGTGGCGCTCGGACGCGACGGTCTCGGCCGGGACCTCCTCGCGCGTGAGGAAGGTGGGCGAGTACGCCGCGATGTGCGTCGCGACGTCACGGGCCACGCCCGCCGCGGCCGTGTCGGTCGCCACGAGGACGCCGACCTGCGGGGGCAGGTCCTTGCTGACCTTGTGCAGGTAGACCTCGACGTGCTCGCCGGCCACACGGCCCAGGCGACGCACGACGACCTTCTCGCCGAGCGTGGCAGCCGTCTCGTCGACGACCGACTGCAGCGAGGCGCCGTCGACGTCCTCGGCCAGCAGGGCGTCCGCGTCACGGGCGGCGGAGGTCGCCGCCGTGGCGATGACCTTCTCCGCGAGCGCGATGAACGAGGCGTTCTTCGCAACGAAGTCCGTCTCGGAGTTGACCTCGACCAGCACGCCGGTCTGGCCCTCGCCGTCGGCCGTGGGGCCGACGTGCGCGACGACCAGACCGTCGGAGGCCGAACGGCCCTCGCGCTTGCCGACGCCCTTGAGGCCCTTCACGCGGATGATCTCGAGCGCCTTGTCGGCGTCACCCTCGGCCTCCTCGAGCGCCTTCTTGACGTCGAGCATGCCCGCACCGGTCTTCTCGCGCAGCGCCTTGATGTCTGCCAGCGAGTAGTTCGCCATCAGTGTCCGTCCTTAGTCGTGGTGGGTGCGATGGAGCAACGCGTCACTCGGACGCGGCGTCGCCCTCGGCCGGGGCCTCGGCTGCGGCCGGCTCGACGACGGCGGCCTCCTCGACGACGGGAGCCTCCTCGACGACCTCGGCGACGACCGGGGCGGTCTCCTCGGCAGCGGGCGCAGCCTCCTCGGCGACCGGGGCGGCCTGCAGGTCGGCCTCGGCACCGGCGAGCAGCTCACGCTCCCACTCGGCGAGCGGCTCGGCACCGGCCTCGGCACCCTCGGTGGCCGCGGTGCGACCCGAGTGACGCTTGAGCAGACCGTCGGCCGCGGCGTCCGCGATCACACGGGTCAGCAGGTGGACGGCGCGGATCGCGTCGTCGTTGCCCGGGATCGGGTAGTCGACGACGTCGGGGTCGCAGTTGGTGTCCAGGATCGCGACGACCGGGATGTTGAGCTTGCGCGCCTCGTCGACCGCGAGGTGCTCCTTGTTCGTGTCGACGATCCACACGGCCGAGGGAACCTTGACCATGTCACGGATGCCACCGAGCGTCTTGGCGAGCTTGTCCTTCTCGCGACGCATGATCAGCAGCTCCTTCTTGGTGAAGGCGCTCCCGGCGACGTCGTCGAAGTCGATGAGCTCGAGCTCCTTGAGGCGCTGCAGACGCTTGTTCACCGTGGCGAAGTTGGTGAGCATGCCACCGAGCCAACGCTGGTTGACGTACGGCATGCCGACGCGGGCTGCCTGCTCGGCGACGGCCTCCTGGGCCTGCTTCTTGGTGCCGACGAACAGGATGCTGCCGCCGTGGGCGACGGTCTGGCTGACGAAGTCGTACGCGCGGTCGATGTAGGACAGCGACTGCTGCAGGTCGACGATGTAGATGCCGTTGCGCTCGGTGAAGATGAAGCGCTTCATCTTCGGGTTCCAGCGGCGGGTCTGGTGCCCGAAGTGGACACCGCTCTCGAGCAGCTGACGCATGGTCACGACGGCCATGGCACGTCCTTCCGGCGCCCATCCGACGGGGTGGGCGCACAGTCGTGCGGTCCCGCCGGAACGGGCCCGCGTCTCGGTTGTCGGCACCGATGCTCAGATCGGCACCCCTGGCACCATGTCGACGGCGTCCCCGGGCGAACCCGGACCGATGCCGCTGCCGACCCCGGCCGCAGCCGGACCGACGAGGTCGGACCGGGCGGCGTGCCGAGAGGATGGCGCGCGAAGTCGACCGGCACGGACCGGTCGCACCCGAAGTCTAGCGGACTCGCGGACGTGACCCGACCGGGGAGCTCGGCCGAGCACGGAGCCCAGCCGATCCCGGCGCACCCACAGCCCACCGACCGTGCCCAGGCACCCCGCTCGTGCGCCGCCGGCCGATCCGTCGGGACGACGACCCACCAGCATCGGCGGATGGCCTCCCCCCTGCCCGGCGCCCGGGGCCGCCCGGCGCTCGTCGGCACGCTCGCCCTGCTCGTCGGCGGGATCCTGCCCGGCCTCGCCGCGGCCGACGCATCGCCGACACCGGCCTCGCCGGGCACCACGACGAGCCCCGCGTACGCCGCACCGACCGACGGTGCACCGACCCTGCTGCGCCCGTTCGAACGGCCCGCCGAGGTGTGGGCGCCGGGGCACCGGGGCGTCGACCTCGCGGCCGAGCCGGGCAGCAGGGTGCTCGCACCGGTCGACGGCACCGTGTCGTTCGCCGGCCCGGTCGCGGGCCGAGGCATCGTGACGGTCGTCGACGCCGACGGGCTGCGATCCAGCCTCGAACCCGTGGACCCCGTCGTGGCGACCGGACAGGGCGTGCACCGCGGGGACGTGGTGGCCACGGTCAGCACCGACGCCGCCGCCTCGTCGCACTGCGCGCCCGCGACGTGCCTGCACTGGGGCGTCCGGCGTGGGACCGACTACCTCGACCCGATGGACCTGCTCGGTGCGCCCGGACCCGTGGTGCTGCTGCCGGACCGCTGACGGACGGCCTCCACCCACGGCGTGGGCGGCAGGGTCGTCAGACGCGTTCGGCCTCGAGCAGGTGCGTCCGCAGCCGCACCATGGCCGCCGTGTGCATCTGCGAGATGCGCGACTCCGTCACGCCCAGGACCCGACCGATCTCGGCCAGCGTCATGCCCTCGTAGTAGTACAGGACGACGACGATGCGCTCGCGCTCGCCGAGCTGCTCGATCGCACGCGCCAGCAGGTACTTCGTCTCCTGCGCCTCGAGCGAACCTGCCGGGTCGACCACCCGGTCGTCGCTCAGCGTCTCCCCCAGCGACACCGCACCGGGACGGTCGTCGCCGCCACCCAGGAGCTCGTCGAGAGCTGCGACGTTGACGGTCGAGAGCTGGGTGAACACCGCGCGCAGGTCGTCGACACCGATCTCGAGCCGGGCCGCGACCTCGCGCTCCGTCGGAACGCGGTGCAGCTCGCCCTCGAGCTCGGCATAGGCACGGTCCACGGCGCGCGCCTTCGTCCGCACCGAACGCGGGACCCAGTCGATCGCCCGCAGCTCGTCGATGATCGCTCCGCGGATCCTCGAGGAGGCGTACGACTCGAACTTCACCGCACGGTCGGTCTCGTACTTCTCGATCGCGTCGATCAGCCCGAACATGCCGTAGGAGACCAGGTCGGCCTGCTCGACCGTGTTCGGCAGGCGCATGCCCACCCGGCCCGCGACAGCCGACACGAGCGGTGCGTAGTGCAGGATCAGCCGCTCGCGCGAGACCTGGCACGCCTCGGCCTTGAAGACCGCCCACAGCCGGGCGACCTCGAGCGCGAGGGCATCGACCGGCGCCACGGTCGGCTCGTCGACCGGGACGACCACACGCTGGGACGGGATGACACCGTCGGGTGCGGAGCCGGCGAACCGCGCACGCGCGTCGAGCGCGTCGGTCTGTACGGTCATGGTCTGCTCCAGTTCTCGCTCAAGCCCGGGGGTGCGCGAGCTCGAAGGCGGAGCGCAGGCGCTCCGCGGACACGTGGGTGTAGCGCTGGGTCGTCGCGAGGCTCGCGTGACCCAGGAACTCTTGGACGCTGCGCAGGTCGGACCCGCGCTCGAGCAGGTGCGTGGCGGCGGTGTGCCGCAGCGCGTGCGGCGCCACGTCGTCGACCCCGGCGAGTGCCGCGACCTGGTGCACGACCTCGCGCAGCTGGCGCTGGTCGATCCGCCCCCCGCGCCGACCGAGGAACAGGGCCGCCGGCGAGTCCTCACGCGCCAGTGCCGGTCGACCCAGGTCCAGCCAGGTGCGCAACGCGACAGCGGCCGGCCGACCGAAGGGGACGACACGCTCCTTGTCGCCCTTGCCGACGACCCTGATCGTGCGCTCCGCGAGGTCCACGTCGTCGACGTCGACCCCGCAGGCCTCCCCGACCCGCACGCCGGAGGCGTACAGGAGCTCGAGCGCAGCCCAGTCGCGCAGGTGGACGGGGTCACCGTCCTCGGCCCGGGCACGTGCCGTGTCGAGCAGCTCGCCCACCGGGCCGGTGCCGAGCACCGTCGGGAGGGTCACGCCCGGACGCGCGCTCGCGAGCCTCGCAGCCGGATCGGCCGCGACACGACCGGTTCGGGCAGCCCACTCGAAGAACGTCCGCACCGCGGCGCCCCGTCGGGCCAGCGTCGCGCGCGAGCGATGCGCCGTCGCCATCGAGGCCAACCAGCCGCGCAGGGTGGCCAGGTCGACGGCGTCCACCGTGGCGCGTCCGTGCCGGAAGGCGTAGCCGAGCATCTGCTCGACATCGCCCACATAGGCCCGCACCGTGTGCTCCGACAGACCCCGCTGCGCGCGCAGGTGCAGCGCGAAGTCGGCCACCAGGAGCGTGCGCTCCTGGGTGGTCGCTGTGGGTTCTGGCGTCTGCACGGGACAACGGTGACGGGAAACACACCAACGGACAAGGCAGCCTCGCCGTACCTCGCGAATCGGGTGGGGGAATGCGACGGCAATGTCGGATTCTCAAGTCACGATCAGTGTGACGAGTGACAGATTTCACCCCCGACTGGGCTCAGGGTCGGGCGGGATCGTCCCGAGTGCCGGACGTCGCACGCGGCGACCGAGCCGTGAAGGCCCGTCGCGGACGGAGCAGCGCGCGGTCGGTCAGGGGCGCCGGACGGCTGCCCGACGCCACAGACCGCCGACGCGGACGACCACCCCGTCCAGCTCGAGCAGCCCGAGTGCGCCTCGCGCCTGGGAGAGCGCGACGCCTGCCGACGCGGCGATCTCGTCAGCCGAGCGCGGCGTCCGGGCGGAGAGCACGTCGAGCACCGCCCGGGCGTGCGGGTCCAGCAGGTCGCCGGCCCTGACGTCCTCGGCGTGTGCCGGTGCGAGGTCGGTGCCGACCAGACCGGCCAGCTCCATGACCTCCGCGGCATCCGTCACGCAGACCGCGACGCCCTCGCGCAGCAGCCGGTGCGTCCCGACGGAGGCGACCGAGGTGACAGGACCGGGCACGGCGCCCACCGGGCGCAGCAGCCGCGCCGCGTGGTGGGCCGTGCTCAGCGCACCCGAGCGCCACGCCGCCTCGACGACCACGGTCGCCGAGGCCATCGCGGCGATCATCCGGTTGCGCTGGAGGAATCGGCTCTTGGTGGGGACAGCGCCCGGTGGGACCTCCGCCAGCACCGCTCCTCCGTCGGTCACCGTGCGCTCGACCAGCCGAGCGTTCCCCGCGGGGTAGGCGCGGTCGACACCGCCGGCCAGCACGACGCAGGTGCGTCCGCCGGCGTGGAGCGCACCCCGGTGTGCCGCGGCGTCGATCCCGTACGCACCCCCGGAGACGACGCATGCCTCGCGGTGCACGAGACCGTCCGCCAGGTCGAACGCGACCCGGTCGCCGTAGGAGGTCGAGGCGCGAGCACCGACCAGGGCGACCGACCGGTCGAGCGCCGGGCCGATCGCGGCGCCACGGACCCACAGGCACAGCGGGGCCGTCAGCCCGAGCCCCTGCAGACCCGCGGGCCACTCGTCGTCGCCCGGGACGACGACCCGCGCCCCCGCGCGCTCGGCCTCGGAGCGCCACGACGCGGGATCGGTGTCGGCGGCCCGCGCGACGCGTGGCGCCCATCGGTCCAGGGCGCGCTCGACCTGCCGCCGACCGTGCGGACCCAGGTCGCCGCCCCGCTGCTCGAGCTGTTCCCAGGCACCGTCGGTCGAGGTGCACGACCCGGCGACCCGACGTCGGACCCAGTCGAGCGCCGGTGCGGCACCGACCGCCTCGACGAGCGCACCGGCCACGGCGTCGCCCGGCTCCACCAGACCGCTCCACACCGCCCGTGCGGCACGCTCCTCGGACGTCACAGCCGCTGCCGACCCGCTCACGCGCCCTGTCCTCTCGTCCGCATCAGGAGTGCCTGGCCGACATGGCCCCGGCCCGGTGCCTCTCGCCCTTCGAGGTCGGCCAGCGTCCACGCGACGCGCAGCACCCTGTCCACCCCTCGCAGGCTGAGCGTGCCCCGGTCGATCGCGCGGTCGAGGTCCGACAGCAGCGCCCGACCGCCACCGAGCCGGTCCCTCAACCAGGCGCCCGGCACCTCTGCGTTCGTCCGCCACGGGGTGCCCGCCAGTCGGGCGGACTGCGCCGCGCGCGCCTCCTGCACACGTCGGGCGACGACGGCCGAGCTCTCGCCGGGCAGGTCGCCCGCTCGTGCCGGTGCGAGCTCGACCTGCAGGTCGACCCTGTCGAGCAGGGGCCCGGACAGCTTGCCGAAGTACCGGCGCCGCTGCTCGCTCCGGCACGTGCAGTCCAACCCCTTGCCCCACGCGTGCCCGCACGGGCACGGGTTGGCGGCGAGCACGAGCTGGAAGCGCGCCGGGTAGCGGGCCGTCCCGGCAGCACGGTGCAGCACGAGCTCGCCGTGCTCGAGGGGTTGCCGCAGCGTCTGCAGCACCGCCGTCGTGAACTCGGGCGCCTCGTCGAGGAAGAGCACACCGCGGTGCGCCCGGGACGCCGCGCCGGGTCGGGGCAGCCCGGACCCGCCGCCGACGATGCTGGCGGGCGTCGCGGTGTGGTGCGGGTCCTCGAACGGTGGTCGCCGCAGCAGCCCACCGTGCGGGTCGAACGTGCCCGCGACCGAGTGCACGGCGGTGACCTCGACCGCCTCGCCCTCGTCCAGGTCGGGCAGCAGCCCCGGCAGACGGGCCGCGAGCATCGTCTTGCCGGCACCGGGCGGGCCGACCATGAGCAGGTGGTGGCCGCCCGCCGCCGCGACCTCGAGCGAACGACGCGCCGCGGCCTGCCCGACGACGTCCGCCAGGTCGAGCCGCTCGGTCGCGGGCCGCGGCGCGGTGACCAGCTCGCCCGCCGCGCTCACCTCGGGCACCTCGACGTCGGCCCCGTACCAGGCGACGACCTCCGCGAGGCTGCCCGCACCACGGACCTGCGCCCCGGGGACGAGCCGGGCCTCCGCGAGGTTCGCCGTCGGCACCACCACGCGGTCGTGCCCGGCCGCGACCGCGGCGGCGACCGCCGGCAGCACACCGCGGACGGGACGCAGCCTCCCGTCGAGCCCGAGCTCGCCCAGGTGCACCACCCCGGCGACCGCCTGCGCGGGCACCACATCGGCACCCGCGAGGGTGGCGACGGCGATCCCGAGGTCGAACACCGAGCCCGACTTCGGCAGCGTCGCCGGTGAGAGGTTCACCGTGATCCGCCGGTTGGGCCAGGCCAGACCGGAGGATGTCACGGCGGCCCGTACCCGGTCACGGGACTCCGCCAACGAGGCGTCGGGCAGCCCGACGAGCGCGAAGGCCGGCAGGGACGGTGCCAGGTGCGCCTCGACCTCCACGACATGGCCCACCAGCCCGACGAGCGCCACAGCGAGCGTGCGCCCGAGGGCCACTCAGACCACCCCGACAAGGTGCTCGACCTGGGCTGCACCGGCGCGAGGCAGGAGGATCGCGATGACGTCCACCCGCACCGAGGCCGGGTGGACGTCATGGGTCGCGAGCCACTGCGCGGCGAGCCGCCGCACCCGCGCCAGCTTGCGCGCCGTCACCGCCTCCGCAGGGTGCCCGTAGGCCGTCGACCTGCGGGTCTTGACCTCGACCGCGACCAGCTCGTCGCCGTCCATCCCCACGAGGTCGAGCTCACCGTCGGTGCACCGCCAGTTGCGGTCGAGCACCTGCCAGCCCGCCTCGCGCACGTGCGCCGCGGCCACGTCTTCCCCGTACCTGCCGACCGCATCCTTCGCGCGCACCGGACCACCTCCTGGACGACCAGGGTGCCCGGGGAAGGGCGCCGTCGATCGGCAGCAGGCCTGACCGCGGGAGGTCGGCGAGGCGACCTGGGGTTGTGGTCGGTTCGACCGTCAGCGGGCGAAGCCCGCACCGCCACCCAGGTCGAGCTCAGCCTTGGCGAGCTCCTCGACGTTGACGTCCTTGAACGTCACGACACGGACCGACTTCACGAACCGCGCCGAGCGGTACACGTCCCAGACCCAGGCGTCGGCGAGGCTCAGCTCGAAGTAGACCTCGCCCGCCGCCGAGCGGACCTGCAGGTCGACCTGGTTCGCCAGGTAGAACCGACGTTCGGTCTCCACGACGTACGAGAAGAGCCCGACCACGTCGCGGTACTCACGGTAGAGCGCGAGCTCCATGTCGGTCTCGTAGTTCTCCAGGTCCTCCGCGCTCACGGACCCATCATCCCCCATCAGGCTGCTCCGGCCGTGCGACGCACCCGCCGCACCTCCCGCAGGTCGATGGCGTCAGACCAGCGCCTCGACGTCGAGCACGCCCGGACCGCCGGCTCCGGCCGCCGCGCCGGGCGTGGGATCGGCCACCGTGTCACCCGTCGGCAGCCGCCACGAGCGCCGGTGCAGCACGCTCGGGCCGAGCGTGCGCAGCGCCGCCAGGTGGTCCGGCGAGGCGTAGCCCTTGTTGTCCTGCCACCGGTAGGCCGGGTGGTCCGCCGCGAGAGCGGTCATCAGCGCGTCCCGCTCGCACTTGGCCAGGACGCTTGCCGCCGCGACCGACGCGCACGTGCGGTCGGCCTTGACCCGCATGCGGACCCGCGGTCCAGGACGCGTGTCGCCGGTGCTGAACAGGTCGCCCTGCGCGGGCGGGGTCAGCCAGTCGTGCGAGCCGTCGAGCAGCACGGTGTCGATCGGACCGACGGCCGCCGTCGCGACCTCCAACGCACGGGTCCCGGCGAGCCGCAGGGCGGCGATGATGCCCAGCTCGTCGATCTCCTCCGCGCTCGCATGACCGACCGCGCGGGCCCGCCCCCACCGTCCGAGGGCCGGCAGGAGAGCGGTCCGGGCGGCCGGGCTCAGCAGCTTGGAGTCGGCGACACCGACGGGTGCCGATCGCGTGCCGGCGTCCACGACGACCACCCCGACGCTCACGGGGCCCGCCAGCGACCCGCGGCCGACCTCGTCCATCCCGGCGACCAACGACGCACCCTCCCGCAGCAGGGTCCGTTCGAGGCGCAGGTGCGGACCGGTCATCCCGCGGCCGACGCCGCCGGGACGTCGGCGAAGACGTCGCTCGGGTTGTGCAGCACCGAGGCGCGCGCAAGCGGCCAGACGGTCACGAAGGCGACGCCGACGACGTTGTCGATCGGCACGAAGCCACCACCCGGCTTGCCCGTGTTGAACCGGGAGTCGGCCGAGTGCTGACGGTTGTCCCCCATGACCCACAGGAACCCGTCGGGCACCACCTTGTCGAACGCGACCTCGCTCGGCACCGCGCCCTCGGCGAGGTAGTCCTCCTCGATGGCCACGCCGTTGACCGTGACCGGCGAACCCGGACCGGCGCAGGCCACGTGGTCGCCCGGCAGCCCGATGATCCGCTTGACCAGGTGCGACCCGGCGTCCTGGGGCAGCAGCCCGACCCAGGTCAGCGCGTCGTTGACGACCTCGCCCACCGCGCTGCGCTCCTCGGCGACCGACGGGTCGAGCCACCCACCCGGGTCCTTGAAGACGACGATGTCGCCGTGGCGCAGGTCGAACGGCCCCGGCGTGAGCTTGCTGACCAGGATCCGGTCGTTCTCGACGAGCGTGTCGTGCATCGAGGAGCTCGGGATGAAGAACGCCTGCACGAGGAACGTCTTGACCAGCAGCGAGAGCACGAGCGCGCTGCCGAGGATGATGACCGTCTCGCGGGCCCAGGCCAGCCCTGCGCTCGGACGGCGGCGCACGGCGTGGCGGTGCTCGCTCGAATGCGTCCGTGGGCTTCCGGACGGTCCTTCGGGGTGGCTCGTCCCGGGGTCGCGCGGCGGGTCGGCCGCCACGGGGACGGGGACGGCGGTGGCCGAGCGATCACTCCCCTGCGCCGAGGTCGGCTCCCACGGTCGTCGCGGGAGGTCGTCGATCTCGTCCGTGCGGTCGTCCACCGGGACACTCTCGCACGCCGCGGAGCCCGACGGGGACCGGGCCGCGTGCCGGGACCCCGCCCGGACGGCGACGACGGCCCGGGACCGGTACGCCGACGGGCGGCCGCCGTGATCCGGTGACCGCCCGTGGGACGAGGTGCTGCGAGGACTCAGGCCTTCTTGGCCGGGATCGCGTCGCGCTTCTCCTTGATCTTCGCCTTCTTGCCGCGCAGGTTGCGCAGGTAGTACAGCTTCGCGCGGCGGACGTCACCGCGGGTGACGACCTCGATCGACTCCAGCGTCGGGGAGTGCACCGGGAAGGTGCGCTCGACGCCGACCTGGAAGCTGATCTTGCGGACGGTGAAGGTCTCACGCACGCCATCACCCTGGCGGGCGATGACGACACCCTGGAACGCCTGGACACGGGAGCGGTTGCCCTCGACGACCTTGACGTTGACCTTGACGGTGTCTCCGGCGCGGAAGTCCGGGACGTCGGTACGCAGCGATGCTGCGTCGACGGTGTCGAGCACGTGCATGATGTGTCGCTTCCTCGCTCTGCCACAGGTCAGCAGCGTCGTCTGGGCGCCGTGGGCGCCGCGTCGGCTCATGGTCCGGTGCGTCGGGAGGTGATCCCGGTGGTCGTTCGCCGTCTCCCCTGTGGCAGAGACGCGACCTGCGCGCACCGACCGACCAGTCTGCCACAGGGCGTCCCGAGGCCGGTAATCGAGAGGACGCGCCCGCCTCGCCGGAGAGCCGGTGCCTGCGCCGTCAGTCCTGGCGCAGCGCGCCGTCCGCCGGTCGCCACCCGGACTCGGCGAGGACCCGGAGGTCCTGGGCGTCCAGGTCGGCGGGGTCGAGCGCGGCGACCAGGTCCGGTCGGCGCTGCGCCGTGCGGACCAGGGCCGTGTCACGCCGCCAGCGGGCGATCCGGGCGTGGTGCCCGGACAGCAGCACGTCGGGCACCTCGAGCCCGTCCCAGACCGGCGGCTTGGTGTACACCGGGTACTCCAGCAGCCCGGCCGCCCCGTGCGACTCCTCCACGAGCGAGGCGGGGTTGCCCACCACCCCGGGCAGCAGCCGTGCGACCGCCTCGACCACGACGAGCGCGGCGACCTCCCCGCCGTTGAGCACGTAGTCGCCGATCGACAGCTCGGTCACCTGCCCGTGCGAGCGGTAGTGCTCGGCGACCCGGGCGTCGATGCCCTCGTACCGGCCGCACGCGAGCACCAGGTGCTGCTCCTGCGCGAGCCGCTCGGCGTGCCGCTGCGTGAACGGCTCACCCGAGGGGGTCGGGACGATGAGGTGCGCGCCCTCCTCGAGGACGTCGTCGAGCGCCCGCCCCCACACGTCGGGTCGCATGACCATGCCGGCGCCCCCGCCGAACGGGGTGTCGTCGACGGTGCGGTGCCGGTCCGTGGTCCAGTCGCGCAGGTCGTGCACCCGCAGGTCGAGCAGCCCGGTCTGCCGGGCCTTGCCGACGAGCGAGAGGTCGAGCGGGGCGAGGTAGTCCGGGAAGATCGAGACGACGTCGATGCGCATGTCAGGCCGGCTCGTCCGAGCCACGGGTCTCGTCGGAGACGACCAGGTTCGCGGCATCCGAGGCGAGCAGCCCGCCGGGCGGGTCGAGCACCACCCGTCCGCCAGCGACGTCGACGACGGGCACGATCGCCCGGACGAACGGGACGAGGGTGCGGGCACCCTCGCTCTCGCGCAGCACGAGCATGTCGTGCGCGGGCAGGTGCTCCAGGCCGACGATCTCGCCCAGCACCCGACCGTCGACGTGCTCGGCCCGCAGGCCCGCGAGCTCGTGCGGGTACCAGGCGTCGTCCTCGTCCGACTCGGCCGCCTCGACCACGAGGTCGACGCCCCGCAGGGCCTCGGCGCCCGTGCGGTCGTGCACCTGCGCGAACGTCACGTACCAGCGGTCCTGCTGCACCCGGGTGCGCTCGACGGTGAGCGGCCCGGCGGTCGGCGGATCCGTCCGCAGCTGCGCCCCCTCGGCGAACCGCTCGTGGGGGGTGTCGGTGCGCAGGTCGAGGGCGACCTCGCCGTGCAGGCCATGGGCACGGCCGATCCGGGCGACGGTCAGCTGCATGGGGTCCTCCGGTGGATCCGGGTCGTGGGGCGCGCACCGTGACGACGGCCGATCTGACCGTGTCGGGCTCGCACTGTCATGGCGAAGGCCCGGTCCCCAGGGTAGGGGCCGGGCCTTCGCGAGTCCTGCGTCAGCGGCGGTCGACGTCCACGACGTCGACCCGGACGGAGCCGTCCTGCGCGAGCGCACCGACGACGGTGCGCAGTGCGCGTGCGGTCCGCCCGCCGCGACCGATCACCCGGCCGAGGTCGTCGGGGTGCACGCGCACCTCGAGGAGCTCGCCACGGCGCAGCGTCGACGTCTTCACGCGGACGTCGTCCGGGTGGTCGACGATGCCGCGCACCAGGTGCTCGAGCGCGTCGGCGAGCATCAGGCCTGCTCGTCCTCGGCCGGAGCCTCGACGGCCGCAGCGGCCTTCTTCTCGGACGCCTTCGCCTTGGCCTTCTCGGCGTCGGCGGCGACGGCCTCGACGGCAGCCTTGGCGTCGACCTTGGCGGCCTTCGTGCGCAGCGTGCCCTCGGCGCCCGGCAGGCCCTTGAACTTCTGCCAGTCGCCCGTGATCTTCAGGAGCGCGAGGACCTGCTCGGTCGGCTGCGCGCCGACGCCGAGCCAGTACTGCGCACGGTCCGAGGTGACCTCGATGAACGAGGGCTCCTCGGTGGGGTGGTACTTGCCGATCTCCTCGATCACGCGACCGTCACGCTTGGTGCGCGAGTCGGCGACGACGATGCGGTAGTACGGCGCGCGGATCTTGCCCAGGCGCTTGAGGCGGATCTTGGTGGCCACGGTGTGGTCTTCTCCTGATGTCTGCTGGGGTTGGTCTCGCCGTGCGGCTCCGTGGGGTGGGCGCAGCGGTTCGACCGGGGACACGGCACCGCGCAGGTAGAGGGGCTGCTCGGGCCGGGTACAGCCGACCATTGTGCCAGACGCGCGGGGCCGCCCCCAACACGAGCGTCAGCGCACGCGCGTGCCCCGCAGCACCACCGCGCGCGGGGAGGCGAGCGCGCCGATCTCGAGCCGCGGATCGGCGTCGTACACCACGAGGTCGGCGCTCGCGCCCTCGGTCAGCGAGGGCACGCCCAACCACGCCCGGGTACGCCAGGAGGCGGCGGCGACCACCTCCGAGGCGGGGATCCCGGCACGGACCAGCTCGGCCGCCTCGTCGGCGATCCGCCCGTGCGCGATCGTGCCGCCGGCGTCGGTGCCGACCAGCACCGGGACGCCCGCGTCGTGCAGGTCACGCGCCAGGTCGTAGCGGTGCTCGTGCAGCGTTCGCATGCGCGCGGCGAACCTCGGGTACCGGCGCTCCCCCTGGGCGGCGATCGCCTCGAACTGGGCGACCTGGAGCAGCGTCGCCGTCACCGGGATGCCTGCCGCAGCGATCCGGTCGACCTGGTCGGGCGTGGCACCGCAGGCGTGCTCGAGGCAGTCGACCCCGGCGTCGAGCAGGTCGTCGAGCGACTCGGTGGCGAAGGTGTGCGCGGTGACCCGGGCACCGGCGGCGTGCGCGGCAGCGACCGCACGCGTGAGCACGTCCGCGGGCCACAGCGGTCGCAGGTCGCCGTCGGCACCGAGGTCACGGTCGATCCAGTCCGCGACGAGCTTGACCCATCCGTCCCCGCGCGCGGCCTCCTCGGCGACGGCCCCGGGCAGCTCGGCGACGTCGGCGAGCTCACGGCCGTAGTGCTGCAGGTAGCGCTTCGGGCGTGCCAGGTGGTGACCGGCGCGCAGCAACCGCGGGAGCTCGTCGGCCTCGTGCACCCAGGCGGTGTCGGCCGGCGAGCCGGCGTCCCGCACGAGCAGCACGCCGGAGTCACGGTCGGCGACCGCCTGCGCGTGCGCGGTCGAGCGGTCGACCGCACCGTCGGCGGCCAGACCGATGTGGCAGTGCACGTCGACGAGCCCCGGCAGCACCCAGCCCTCGAACGTCGCGTGCACAGGTGCGGACGGTCGGCTGAAGGTCAGTCGACCCCCGACGACCCACGCCTCACCGACCTCGTGCTCGTCGCCGAGCACGATCGTCCCGCGCAGGTGCAGCACGTGCCGCCCCGTCACGACGCTCAGCGCCCTCCGAGCAGCTTGTCGAAGCCGGCCGGCAGCTGCAGCGCCGACGGGTCGACCTGCTCCGGCTGCGGCTGACCGAGGCCGAACGCGGAACCGGCCGGTGCGGCCGGGCCGTTGAGCGCCCGGTCGGCGGCGGCGCGCTCCTGCTCGGCGCGCTTGGCCGGGTTCCCGGACTTGCCCTTGACCTTGCGCGCGGGTGCCACGACCCGACCGCGGGACTTCTTGCCACCCATGCCCGGCAGGTTGCCCATGCCCGGCACGCCACCGGTGCGGGCCATCTGCTTCATCATCTTCTGCGCGCCGTCGAACCGGTCGAGCAGCTGGTTGACGTCGGTCGCCGTGGTGCCCGAGCCAAGGGCGATGCGCGAACGGCGCGAGCCGTTGATGATCTTCGGGGTCTCCCGCTCGGCGGGCGTCATCGAACGGATGATCGCCTCGATGCGGTCGACCTCGCGCTCGTCGAAGTTGTCCAGGGCCTCGCGCATCTGGCCCATGCCGGGCAGCATCCCGAACATCTTCTTGATCGAGCCCATGTTGCGCAGCTGCTGCATCTGCACGAGGAAGTCCGCGAGCGTGAAGTCCTCGCCGCTGGCGAGCTTGCCGGCCATCTTCTCGGCCTGCTCGGCGTCGAAGGCCTTCTCGGCCTGCTCGATCAGGGTGAGCACGTCACCCATGTCGAGGATGCGCGAGGCCATGCGGTCGGGGTGGAACACCTCGAAGTCGGTGAGCTTCTCACCGGTCGAGGCGAACAGGATCGGACGACCGGTCACCGAGGCGACCGACAGGGCCGCACCACCGCGTGCGTCGCCGTCGAGCTTGGAGAGCACCACGCCCGTGAACCCGACGCCGTCGGCGAACGCCTGGGCCGTGGCCACCGCGTCCTGGCCGATCATGGCGTCGATGACGAACAGGACCTCGTCGGGGTCGACCGCGTCGCGGATCCGGCCCGCCTGGGCCATGAGCTCGGCGTCCACGCCGAGCCGGCCGGCCGTGTCGACGATGACGACGTCGTGCTGCTTGGCCCGAGCCGTCGCCAGACCCTCGCGGGAGACCGCGACCGGGTCGGCGCCGGACGGCAGGACGTCGTCGTGGCCCTGGTTGCCCGGGTGCGGGGCGAACACCGGCACGCCGGCGCGCTCCCCCACCACCTGGAGCTGCGTGACGGCGTTGGGCCGCTGCAGGTCGGCGGCGACGAGCAGCGGGGTGTGCCCCTGGCCCTTGAGGTGCAGAGCGAGCTTGCCGGCGAGGGTCGTCTTCCCGGCACCCTGCAGACCCGCCAGCATGATGACCGTCGGCGGGTTCTTCGCGAGCGTCAGCGGCCGGTTCTGACCGCCGAGGATCGTCACCAGCTCGTCGTTGACGATCTTGACGACCTGCTGCGCCGGGTTGAGCGCACCGGAGACCTCGGAGGACAGCGCCCGCTCGCGCACCGCCGCGGCGAACGAGCGAACCACCGGCACGGCCACGTCCGCGTCGAGCAGGGCGCGGCGGATCTCGCGCACCGTGGCGTCGATGTCGGCCTCGGAGAGCCGACCCTTGGTGCGCAGGTTCTTGAAGGTCGACGTCAGTCGGTCGGACAGGGTGGCGAACACCGCTACGGACCTCGCTCGGATCGGATCGGCATGCTGGGCTACGGACGGTCCAGGGTACCCGCCAGCCGTCGGGACGCCCGCGCGACGAGGTCGTCGATGAGGGTGCCGCGCCACGCGCTCCAGGCCGCGGGTCCGGCCGCGGAGGCGTCGGCCTCGGTGAGCACCCGCAGCACGCGCAGCAGGTCCAGGCGGTGGTCGACCGCGTCGAGCAGCCGGTCGAGGGTCGCCGGGTCGTCCGGATCGGCCGTCGTGGCCAGGTCGGCCAGCGTGAGGTGCTCGCGCACCAGCCGGCCGACGTCGGAGGCGACCTGCTCGTCGAACCCCATGCGCAGCACGATCGGCCCGGCCAGCCGCGCGCCCTCGACCGAGTGGTCACCCGCGCCTGCCCGCTTGCCGATGTCGTGCAGCAGCGCGGCGAGCATCAGCGTGTCGCCCGCCTCGACGTTCTTGCGGTCCCGTCCGGCACGCGCGACCGTCTCGACGAGGTGCCGGTCGACCGTGTGCCGGTGCACGGGCGAGCGCTGCGGGCGGTTCCGCACGGCGGCCCACTCGGGGATCCAGGTCGTGACCACGCCGGCCAGGTCGAGCGCCTCCCAGACGGGGACCTGCGTGGCGCCCGAGCCGAGCAGCTGCAGCAGGTACGTGCGCGCGGCCTTGGGCCACGGCTCGGGCAGCGCCGGGGTCGCGGTCAGGCTGGCGACCGTCACCGGGGACAGGGTCAGGCCCGTCCGGGCGGCCGTCGCCGCGGCACGCAGCGAGAGCAGCGGGTCGTCGGCCGGGCGTGCGTCGACCGCCAGGACGATCTCGCCGTCGTGCTCCACGAGGCCCTCGGCGATCGCCCGCAGCCGAGGCGCCCCCCGCCGACCGCGCACGAGGATCGGCTTGAGCGCCGGGCGCTGCAACGCCTGCCGGGCGTTGCGGACCGTGGTGTCCAGCGCGTAGGAGATGATCCGCCCGGCCTCGGCGATCGAGGCCAGCAGGTCGTCGCGGTCGTCGAAGCCGACGATCGAGGCGACCTCGTCCTGGTCGGCCAGCAGCAGCCGGTTCGTGTGCCGCCGCGTGGCCACCTGGACCGCGTCGCGCACGTCGAGCAGGTGCGTGTAGGCGCTGTCGACGGCACCGTGTGGGCGGTCGGTCAGCCAGGTCGCCGCCAGCGCGCTGAGCACCACGGCGTCACGGATCCCCCCGCGGGCCTCCTTGAGGTCCGGCTCGATGAGGTAGGCGAGCTCGCCGTGCCGCTCGGCGCGCTGCCGGGTCGAGCTGAGCAGCTCGGGCAGCCGTCGACGCGCGGCCGAGCGCCAGTCCGCCAGCAGCGCGGACTTGGCACGTGCGATGACGACCGCGTCACCGGCGACCGGCTGCAGGTCGAGCAGACCGACCGCGGCCGGCAGGTCCTTCGAGGCGACCTGACGGCACTGCGCGAGCGAGCGCACCGAGTGGTCGAGGTCGAGACCGGCGTCCCAGATCGGGTACCACAGGCGCTGGGCGAGCGCCGAGAGCTCCTCGGACGAGTGCCCGCGTCCCTCGTGCACCAGCAGCAGGTCGAGGTCGGAGACCGGGCTCGCGTCGCCGCGGCCGATGCTGCCCACGGCGCCGAGCGCGACGCCCTGCACGTCGGCACCCTCCGTCGCCTGCCCCCACAGCTCCCCGAGCCGGTGCACGACCAGCTCGACGATCGCGGAGCGTCGAGCGACGCCGTCCGTTCCTGGGCCCGCGAGGCGGGCGGCGAGATCGAGCCGTTCGACGCGGAGGTCCCGCACCCCGACAGGGTGCGGGACCTCCGGCGACTCGTTCCCGGCCGCGCCCCCGGGCGGCCGTTCCTGTGTCATCTCGTGCGTACGACCGTCCCCGTCAGAGGGCGTCTTCGCCGTGCTCACCGGTGCGGACGCGCGCGACGTCCTCCACCGGGACCACCCAGACCTTGCCGTCCCCGATCTTGCCGGTCTGCGCGGCCTTCACGACGACCTCGACGACACCTGCCACGTCCTCGTCGCCGACCAGCACGTCGATCTTGACCTTCGGGACCAGGTCCACGGTGTACTCCGCACCGCGGTAGACCTCCGTGTGGCCACGCTGGCGGCCGTAGCCGCTCGCCTCGCTCACGGTCAGACCACGCACGCCAGCAGCCTCGAGGGCCGACTTGACGTCATCCAGCCGGTGCGGCTGGATGACAGCCGTCACGAGCTTCGTCATCACTTCACCTCCGTCACAACGCGGGCACCCAGGGTCTCGTACGCCGTCTCACCGTGCACCGCCAGGTCGACGCCGCCGACCTCGGCCTCCTCGCTGGCACGCAGACCGATGGTGGCCTTGAGCGCGAGCCCGATGAGGAGCGTCATCACGCCGCTGAAGACGACCGCGGCCAGTGCGACGATCACCTGCGTGGCCAGCTGCGTGACCCCGCCACCGTAGAACAGGCCGTTGAGGGCGCCGTCCGGGTACCAGGTCGAGTTGGCGTCCGTGGCGAAGAAGCCGATGAGCACCGTGCCGGTCAGACCGCCGACCAGGTGCACACCGACGACGTCGAGCGAGTCGTCGTAGCCGAACTTGTACTTCAGGCCGACGGCCAGCGCGCAGAGCACACCGGCGATCGCGCCGATGGCGATGGCGCCGTAGGAGTCGACCGCGGCAGCGGCCGGGGTGATCGCGACCAGACCGGCGACGACACCCGAGGCGGCACCGAGCGAGGTGGCGTGACCGTCACGCAGCTTCTCCGTGGCGAGCCAGGCGAGCATCGCGACGCAGGTGGCGACCATCGTGTTGAGCCACGCGCGACCCGCGACGCCGTCGGCCGCGAACTCCGAGCCCGCGTTGAAGCCGAACCAGCCGAACCACAGCAGGGCCGCACCGAGCATGACGAACGGCAGGTTGTGCGGCCGCATGGGCTCCTTGCCGAAGCCCTTGCGCTTGCCGACCAGGATCGCCAGCACCAGGCCGGCGACACCGGCGTTGATGTGGACCACGGTCCCGCCGGCGAAGTCGATCGGTGTCGACAGCCCCGAGGTGATGCCGTCGGCGCCGAGCAGGCCGCCACCCCACACCATGTGCGCGAGCGGGACGTACACGATGCTCACCCAGATGGCCGCGAAGACCATCCACGCGCTGAACTTGAACCGGTCGGCGATCGCCCCGGAGATCAGCGCGACCGTGATGATCGCGAACGTGGCCTGGTAGCCGGCCGCGACGAGGAACGGCACACCGGCAGCCGCCATGAGGCTCGCGTCGTCGGTGGCGCCCTGGAGGCCGAAGAAGTCGAAGGGGTTGCCGAACAGGCCGGCGACGTCCGTGCCGAACGTGCCCGAGTAGCCGTAGAGCACCCAGATCAGGCCGACGATGCCCATCGCACCGAAGCTCATCATCATCATGTTGAGCACGCTCTTGCCGCGCACCATGCCGCCGTAGAAGAACGCCAGAGCCGGCGTCATCAGCAGCACGAGAGACGCGGCGGTGATCATCCACGCCGTGTTCCCGCTGTCCAAAGCGAATTCCATCGAGATCGCCTCTCCGCTCGCCAGCCCGGGGTGGCTGGTCTGGTATCACGGTCGGGGAGGCGGGTTTCCGTGGTGCACTGACAGTGTTACGACGAGGTGACAAGCCCCGCGTCGGCGTAAACGTTCGGTTTCGTCCCAGGCGGACGTCCAACATGCGAGCACCGGCCGTGCCCGCCGGGAGCCGCAGCCGTCCGCCGCGCGAGGGCGACGGACGGCCTCGATCTCACTCGCGCAGGAGCCCGTCGACGAACGCCTCGGGGTCGAACGGCGCCAGGTCGTCCGGGCCCTCGCCGAGCCCGACGAGCTTGACCGGGACGCCCAGCTGGCGCTGCACCGCGACGACGATGCCGCCCTTGGCCGTGCCGTCCAGCTTGGTCAGCACGATGCCCGTGACGCCGGCGACCTCGCCGAACACGCGGGCCTGGTTCAGGCCGTTCTGACCGGTCGTCGCGTCGAGGACGAGCAGCACCTCCGACAGCGGCGCCTGGCGGGTCAGGACACGGGTGATCTTGCCCAGCTCGTCCATGAGCCCGGCCTTGTTCTGCAGGCGCCCGGCGGTGTCCACGAGCACCACGTCGACCCCGTCCTGTGTGCCCGCACGCACCGCGTCGAACGCCACCGCGGCCGGGTCGGCCCCGTCCCGGTCGGCACGCACCGTCGGCACGCCCACGCGCGAGCCCCACGTCTGCAGCTGGTCGGCCGCCGCGGCACGGAACGTGTCCGCCGCCCCGAGCACGACGGTGCGGCCCTCGGCGACCAGGACCCGGGCGAGCTTGCCGACGGTCGTCGTCTTGCCCGTCCCGTTGACGCCCACGACCAGGACGACCGCGGGGACCTGCGTGCCGTCCTCCGCGAGCGTCGGCACGGTGGCCAAGGACCGGTCCAGGGCGGGGTCGACGAGCGCGAGCAGCTGGGCGCGCAGCAGCGATCGCACCTGCGCCGGGTCGCTCAGACCGTGCACGCGCGCCTGGGTCCGCAGCGCGTCGATGAGCTCGGCGGCCGGTCCGGCGCCGATGTCGGCGAGCAGCAGCGTCTCCTCGAGCTCGTCCCAGTCGTCCTCGCCCAGGTGGTCGCGTGAGAGCACCGTGAGCAGGCGCGCGCCCAACGGCGACCCGGAACGGGCCAGGCGGTCGCGCAACCGTGCCATGCGGCCCTGGACGGGCGCGGGCACGTCGAGCGGCACGACCCGGCTGAGCTCCTCGACGGCGACGTCCGGCTCGGGCGTCGCCACGTCGACGGTGCGCTCTGCCGGCACCGGACCCGTGACGTCCCCCGCGGCGCCGGGACCCGCGGTCGGCTGCTGCCCGGCGCCCGCACCCTGCCCGCTCTCGGGCCTCGTCGGGGCCTCAGAGGTCTCAGAGCTCTCGGAGCCGCCAGGGCTCCCGGGCCGGCCACGACGGACGAGCAAGGCCGCAGCCGTCACCACGGCGACGAGGGTCGGCAGGCCGACCGCGAGGAGGGTGAGGGTCTCGGAGTTCACCGGCACAGTCTGACGGTCGCCCGACGGGTCACGCGACCCGCGCCACGGTCAGGCGCTGCAGTCGGGCGCAGCAGTCGGGCAGCAGTCAGGCGCTGCGGCGGTCGGCGTGCCCCGGCGAACCCGGCATGGCCCGGCGCGTCGCGTCCGTCGCCCGCTGCAGGCGATCGGCGAGCTCGTCGACCTGCAGGTAGGCGTCGCCCTGCTCCACGTTCGCCTGCAGGAACTCCGTCAGGCTCACGTCCACCGGCGCGGCCTCGGCGACCTCGGCCCGCGCGGCTCCGCTCGGACCGCCGCGCTCGCGCCAGGCGGACACGAGGTCGGCCACCGGGTTCTCGCCCTCGTGCGCAGCCGATCGCGCGGCCGCCACCAGGACGACCGCGGCCACGATGAGAGCGAGCACGATCCCGACGACGACAGCCACGGCACCAGTCTCCGCCCCCGGCCCGGGGCAGCCCGACCGGCACGCGCCGTCGCGAGCGAAGGCGCACCAAACCTTCACACCGGACCGTCACGGCGCTCACCCGTTCAGCGGGCCGGACCGGGAGGCGTCAGACGGCCGCGTCCTCGCGCATGCGCTGGCTGATCACCGTGGTCACGCCGTCGCCGCGCATCGTCACGCCGTACAGCGCGTCGGCGATCTCCATCGTGCGCTTCTGGTGGGTGACGACGATGAGCTGGGAGTCCTCCTGCAGCTCACGGAAGATCTCGAGCAGCCGACCCAGGTTCGCGTCGTCGAGCGCCGCCTCGACCTCGTCCATCACGTAGAACGGACTGGGCCGCGCCTTGAAGATCGCCACGAGCAGCGCCACGGCCGTCAACGACCGTTCCCCACCGGACAGCAGCGAGAGCCGCTTGACCTTCTTGCCCGCGGGGCGCGCCTCGACCTCGATACCGGTGGTGAGCATGTCGTCCGGGTCGGTCAGGACCAACCGGCCCTCGCCACCGGGGAACAGGCGGGGGAAGACCCGGTCGAACGCGGCGGCCGTGTCCCGGTAGGCCTCGGCGAAGACCTGCTCGACGCGCTGGTCGATCTCCTTGACGATCTCCAGCAGGTCCGTCCGGGACCGCTTGAGGTCGGCGAGCTGCTCGGTGAGGAACTTGTGGCGCTCCTCGAGCGCGGCGAACTCCTCCAACGCCAACGGGTTGACCCGACCGAGCAGCGACAGCGCACGCTCGGCGGCGCGCAGCCGCTTCTCCTGCTGCTCGCGCACGTACGGCACGGTCGCCGGCGCCCCGTCCTCCGGCTCGACGCCCGGGGCGAGCACGACCGGCACAGGCCTGTGCGGACCGAACTCGTCGAGCAGGACGGCCGGGTCGAGCCCCAGCTCGTCGACGGCACGCCCCTGCAGCTGCTCGATCCGCAGCCGCTGCTGCGTGCGTGCGACCTCGTCACGGTGCGCCACGTCGGTGAGCTCGGCGAACTCCTTGGCACGGGCGTCCACCTCGGCACGCACGGCCGCGATCTCCTCGTCGCGCCGCGTCCGTGCGACCTCGACGGCCTCGCGCTCCGCGGTCGCTCGGCGCAGGGACGTCTCGAGCGTCGCGAGCGCCCGGGTGGCACCGTCCCGCACCGCCTCGGCCACCGCGGCCTGGCGGGCGCGGGCGCGCTCGCGCTCGGCCGCACGGGCGCGAGCCTCGCGCTCGGAACGGGCTGCCCGTTCCAGCGACTCCGCACGACCGGACAGTGCCCGTGCACGCTCCTCGCTCGTGCGCAGGGTCAGCCGCGCCTCGGTCTCGCGCGCTCGTGACCCCGTCGCGAGCTGGGCGAGCTCGTCACGCCGGGCCGTGCCCGCAGCGATGGCCACCTCGCTGTCCGCCGGCTCCCGCTCGGCGACCTCCAGCCGTGCGGCCAGCTCGGCGAGGGTCTCGGAGTCGTCGGCCAGCGTGCGCGTCGCCGCGTCGAGCGAGGCCTGCATGCGCTCGGCCTCGGCACGGGCGGACCGCGCGGTCGAGCCGAGGTGCCCCAGCTGCTCGGCGACCGCGGCGAGCGCCGCGTCGGACTCGTTCAGCCGTTCGAGCGTCCGCTCGTGCGCCGCCCGTGCAGCCTCCTGCGCCTCGAGCGCGCCCACCAGCTCGAACCGCGTGCGCTCGGCGGTCGCCGTGGACCGCTCAGCGCCGGCGCGGGCCTGGTCGAGGGCCGACTGCAGGTGCAGCGCGCTGGGCGCCGAGGCCGAACCGCCCGACGCGCGGTCCCGGGCCAGCACGTCACCGGACCTGGTCGCCACCACCAGGTGCGGGTGCGCGGCCACGATCGCCCGCGCCTGCGCGAGGTCGTCGACCACGACGACGTCGGCCAGCAGCGCCTCGACGGTGGAGCGCACGTGCTCCGGGGCCTGGACGAGGTCGACGGCCCGCTGGGCCCCAGCAGGGAGGTCGGTCACCGTCGGGACGGAGGCCGCGCCTGCGACGACCAGCGTGGACCGACCCGCATCCTCGGTGCGCAGGTACCGGATCGCGTCGACGGCGGCGTCGACCGACACGACCGCGACAGCGTCGGCGAGCGCACCGAGCGCAGCGACGACCGCCTCCTCGTCACGTGTCGCCACCTGCAGGAGGGCGGCGAGCGAGCCGATCGTGCCACCCAGACCGTCGGCGGCCAGCAGCGCGCCTGCACCGTCCTTGCGCAGCAGGCTCAGCTCGAGCGTCTCGGCACGCTCCCCGAGTGCCGTGCGCTCACGCTCGGCCTGAGCCAGCCGCTCCCGCAAGGTCGCGACCAGGTCGTTCGCCTGCTCGAGCGCCTCGACGGCCGCCTCGTGCTCGGCGTCCAGCCCTTCCTCACCCTGCTCGGCGCCGGCGACCTGCGACTCGAGCGCCACGAACTCGACCGTCGCCTGCTGGCCGCGACGCTCCGCCTCGCCCAGGGCGTCCCGGAGCCGGCCGATCTCCGACTGCGTCGCCTCGACCCGGCTGCGGCGTGCGGCGACCTGGCCGGCCAGCCGCGCCACGCCCTCACGACGGTCGGCCGCACCCCGCAGTGCCGTCGCGAGCTCCTGCTCGGCCGACGCCGCCGCCTGCTCGGCCTGCTGGCGGGCGGTGACGGCCGCCTCGAGCGCCACCCGGGCGATGTCGACCTCGGCAGCCAGCTCGGCCTCGGCCCGTCGCACGCGCTCGGCCTGCGCCGCGAGATCGTCCGGGTCCTGCCCGCCCGCACGCTCGGCGGTCGCCGACCCGAGGAGCCGCACCCGGTCGGCGGCCAGGGACGCGGTGCCGCGCAGCCGCTCGCGCAGCGACGAGAGCCGATACCAGACCTCGCTGGCCTCGCTCAGGGCCGGCGCGGCCTCGGCGGCCTCCCGCTCCAGGGTCGCCAGCCGGGCGCGGGTCTCGGCGAGCACCTGCTCGACCTGCGTGCGCCGGGCGGCCACGGCCGACTCGTCCGCGATCTCCTGCTCCATCGTGGCGGTCAGCTGGGCCAGGTCGTCCGCGAGCAGGCGTGCCCGGGAGTCACGCAGGTCGGACTGCACGACCGCGGCCTTGCGGGCCACCTCGGCCTGCCTGCCGAGCGGGCCGAGCTGGCGCCGGATCTCGCCGGTGAGGTCGCCGAGCCGCGTGAGGTTGGCCTGCATCGCGTCGAGCTTGCGGAGGGCCTTCTCCTTGCGCTTGCGGTGCTTGAGGACGCCCGCCGCCTCCTCGATGAAGCCGCGCCGCTCCTCGGGGGTCGCCCGCAGCACCGCGTCGAGCTGACCCTGACCGACGATCACGTGCATCTCGCGGCCCAGGCCGGAGTCCGAGAGCAGGTCCTGGATGTCGAGCAGCCGGCAGCCCTGCCCGTTGATCGCGTACTCCGAGCCGCCGTTGCGGAACAGGGTGCGCGAGATCGTCACCTCGGAGTACTCGATCGGCAGGGCACCGTCGGCGTTGTCGATCGTCAGGGCGACCTCGGCCCTGCCGAGCGGCGGCCGCCCGGTGGTGCCGGCGAAGATGACGTCTTCCATCTTGCCGCCGCGCAGCGACTTGGCACCCTGCTCCCCCATGACCCAGGCGAGGGCGTCGACGACGTTGGACTTGCCCGACCCGTTCGGCCCGACGACGCAGGTGACACCGGGCTCGAAGTGCAGCGTCGTCGCCGAGGCGAACGACTTGAACCCGCGCAGGGTCAGGGTCTTCAGGTGCACGGGGGCAGCCTAGGGTGCGTGCGGTCGACGCCCGCGGAGGTCCGGTCGGTCGGACGCTGCGAGGCCGGTCCGCGGACGGGCCGGGCCGTCAGAGGGCGGGGAACCACAGCGCGATCTCGCGCTCGGCCGACGTCGGCGAGTCCGAGCCGTGCACCAGGTTCTCGATCACGGGCCGACCCCAGTCCCGGGCGAGGTCCCCACGGATCGTGCCGGGGGCCGCGAGCGTCGGGTCCGTGGCACCGGCCAACGACCGGAAGCCCTCGACCACCCTCTGACCCTCGGCCACGATCGCGAGGACGGGGCCGGACGACATCATGGCGATCAGCGGGCCGACGAAGGGCTTGCCCGCGTGCTCGGCGTAGTGCTCGACGAGCAGGGCCTCGTCGGCGTGCCGCAGCTCGACGGCCGCCAGCGTGTAGCCCTTCGCCTCGATGCGCCGCAGCACCTCGCCGGCCAGTCCGCGGCGGACGCCGTCGGGCTTGACGAGGACGAGGGTGCGCTGCGCGAGGGGTGCGTCGGTCATGGTCGCCACCCTAGCGGGGCGGCCGGGGCCGTCAGGGTGCGGCGTCCGCCGGGTGCGCGGCGTCGTACTCGGCACGTTCGCGATCGATACGACCGCCGAGGCGCAGCGCGACCGCCCACAGCGCGACGAAGACGACCACGGTGATGACCGTGAGGTCGCGCGCCCCGGCCGGGGCGAGCAGCGACGCCGCGAGGAGCCAGCCCTGCAGCACCCAGCCGACCACGTACCCGCCGGGGCGACCGACCCAGCCGGAGGCGACGAGCAGCAGGACCACGAGCCCGCCGCCGACCGCCCACACCGGTCCGGTCGGGTACGTGCGCAGGCCGTGCACCACGAGCGTCGCGAACAGCACCACGAACGCCTCGAGCACGAGGATCGTCTGGGTGAACTGAGGCTTCGCGGGTCGCTTGCGGCGCACGGCCGGCACGGTGGAGCTCATCGGGACAGGCTAACGAGCCTGCCCCTGCTCGCTAGCCCCGCCGGACGGCACGTCGGTCCGCCCGTCGGTCCCTGCGCGGGCGCCGGCGAGCACGCCGTCCGCCTCCCGCGGGTCGCCGGCGTCCGTCGCGTCGACCGAGGTGGCCGCCGGGTCGTCGGCAGCGAGCGCCTCGCCGCGGGCGACCATGCCGGCCACGTCGGACAGCCGCACCTCCTTGAGGAAGAGCGCCAGCACGAAGCCGACCAGCACGAGCGGCACGAGGTACCAGAACGCGGGTGCGAGGGCCTGGGTGAACGCGTCGACGACACCCGTCCGGAACGGCTCGGGCAGCGCCTGCACCATGGCCGGGGTCAGACCCGACGCGTCGGCCCCGCCGGAGCCTGCCGGCACACCGGCGAACACGGTCTCGAGGTTGCTCGTCAGTCGCGTGGTGAAGATCGTGCTGAACAGGGCCGTGCCGACGGCGGCGCCGATCTCGCGGAAGAAGTTGTTCGCGCTGGTGGCGGTGCCGATCTCGTGCGGGTCGACCGCGTTCTGCACGGCCAGCACGATCGTCTGCATGACCAGGCCCATGCCGACACCGACGACGAAGATCATCGCGCCGAACAGGACCATCGACATGTCACCGGTGATCCGGGTCAGCCACGCGATGCCGGCTGCGGTGATCGCCAGGCCGGCGATCGGGAACATCTTGTAACGGCCGGTCTTGGTGATCGCGATGCCGGAGCCGATCGCGGTGATCATGACGCCCGCCATCATCGGCAGCATGAGGAAGCCGGACTCGGTGACGCCGGCGCCGGTCGACATCTGCAGGAACGTGGGCAGGAAGGCGAGGGCGGAGAACATCCCCATACCGAGGATGAGGCCGATCGACGTGGCGATGGTGAACGTGCGGTTGCGGAACAGGCGCAGCGGCAGGATCGGCTCGCTCGCGCGGGTCTCGGCGAGGATGAACAGCGCGATCGAGACGAGCGTGCCGATGACCAGGGCGAGCAGGCCCGTGTTCGACCAGTCGTAGCCCGAGTTGCCCGTCCAGCTCTGCCACGAGGTGGCCAGCACCAGGCCGGAGGTGCCGAGCACCATGAAGACGATGCCGGCGACGTCGATCTTGCGGCCGGAGCGGTGCGTGGGCAGCTTCAGCGTGAACCACGCGGTGGTGAACGCGGCGATGCCGATCGGGATGTTGATCCAGAAGCACCAGCGCCAGTCGGCGTGGTCGGTGAACAGCCCGCCCAGCAGCGGGCCGACGACGGCCGCGATGCCGAACAGCGCACCCATCGGGCCCATGTACTTGCCGCGCTCCTTGGCGGGCACGATGTCGGCGATGATCGCCTGCGACAGGATCATCAGGCCACCGCCGCCCAGGCCCTGGACCCCGCGCCAGAACACGAGCTCGCCGAACGACTGGGCGAACCCGGCACCGGCCGAGGCGAGCGTGAACAGGCCGATCGCGACGAGGAACGGCCAACGCCGCCCCCACAGGTCGCCGAACTTGCCGTACAGCGGCATGACGATGGCGATCGCCAGGATGTACGCGGTGACGACCCATCCCTGGTGCTCGACGCCGTTGAGCTCGCCGACGATCGTGGGCATCGCGGTGCCGACGATCGACTGGTCGAGCGAGGACAGGAACATGCTCGCCATGAGCGCACCGAAGATCAGCCACACGGTGCGCGGGGTGAGGACGACGAGAGGCTTCTCGTCCTCACGGGGAGCTGCGACGGCAGCGGATGACATGGGGACCTCGGTTCTGGGGGTTCTGACGGTTCTGCGGGCGTGCGGGATCGACGCGCGGGCCGGGCGTTCGTCGCGCCGGTCCGGACGTGCGGGCGGTGGGTGGGTCGGTCGGTGGGTCAGTCGGCCACGATGGCGCGCAGCTCGGACATGGCGGCCGCGAGGTGCACGCGACCGGGCCCCTGCCCGTCCGCGGCGTCCCAGCGGGTGAAGGTGGCGTGCATGAGGCACATCACGAACCCGGCGACGGTCTCGGCCCGGTAGGGCGCTTCGCTGCCGAGGCGCCGGGCGATCAGCCCGACGAGCTCGCCGCGGTGCCGTTCCATCCAGGCCAGGTGCTTGGTCAGCAACCGGGGCTCGCCCCGGGCGAGGGCCAGGGCCCGCTCCATCCGCTCGTGCCCCATGGGTGGCTGCTCGAAGAACTGGGCGAGCAGCTCCTCGAGGTCCGCGGTCAGGCTGCCCGTGGGGCCGCCGGCGGCGAACTGCTCCGAGGCGTCCGACGCGATCGGCAGGGGCATGTGCCCGAGCACGGCGTCGTCCTTGGTGGCGAAGTAGTTGAAGAAGGTCCGGGTGGAGACGCCGGCCTGCTCGCAGATGGCCTCGACGGTGACCGCGTCGAGGCCGTCACGGGCGACGAGCAGGTGCGCGGCGTCGACGAGCGCGCGCTGGCGCGCCTGCTTCTGCCGTGCGCGCAGCCCCTGCTCCCCCGCTGCGCCCGTGACCGGGGCGGGGGTGGCGTCGGGACGCGTGGCGGTGTCGTGCACGGTCAGGACGTTACACCCACTGCAAGTTTGCACGCACTGCAATATTCAGGCGACGTGCGTCACACCTCGCCGAAGCCCTCCTCGACCGCCTGCACGAACGCGGCGACCGCCTGCTCGCCCTGCGGCCCCTCGGCCACGACCTGCAGCTGCTGTCCCTGGGTCGCCCCGAGCTTCATCAGCTCGAGCACGCTCGCGGCGTTGACCCCGTTGACCCGCACCTGCGCGTCGAACCCCGCGAGCATCCGGGCCATGAGCGCCGCGGGGCGCGCGTGCAGCCCCAACGGGTTGCGCAGCACCGCGACAGCCGAGACGGCACCGGAGGGCGCACCCTCGGTCACCAGGCCGTTCGATGCCGAACCGTTCGACATGGAACCGTTCACCGTCGAAACGTTCGGCCCGGCCGGTGTCGGCGACACGGGCACAGGCACCTGCGCACCAGCGGACCTGGCGAACGTCGCGCCCGCCTGCTCGGCGGAGGCCAGCACCTCGGTCAGGCCAGCGCCCCCGAAGGCCGTCACGGCGGCCGCCACCGCACCCTCGACGAACGGCGCATCGGCCAGCCGCACCCGGGCGACCACGTCGTCGTGGAGCATCTCGAGCACCGACTCGGTGGTCAGGACGGCGGAACCCAGGTCGGTCAGGACGACCGCAGCACGGCCGTCGGCGGTCGCCTCGAGCAGAGCACCTTCGATCTTCTCGTAGCTGGTGCCCAGGGTGCCGTCGTCCATGCCCCCGGCAGCCAGGATCGTCACCCCCGGGGCCATCTGCGCGGCCAGCTCGACCGCGCCCGTCGCGAGCGCGGTCGAGTGCGAGACCAGCACGAGCGCGGTGGTCGACCCGCTCACGGCGCCACCGGTCCGCCCGCCGAGGCGGAGTCCGCCGCAGCCTGCAGGATCAGTGCCGAGGACGCCGCGCCCGGGTCCAGGTGCCCCGCCGACCTCTCGCCGAGGTACGACGCGCGACCCTTCGTCGCGACGAGCGGGATCGTGGCCTGCGCGCCCGCCGCGGCCGCCTGCGCGGCAGCCGCCACGACCGCGGCCGCGTCGGCGCCGGCGTCCGCCGCGGCGACCGCGGCCTCGACCGCCGGCGTCCACGCGTCGACCATCGTCTTCTCCCCCGTCGTGGCCTTGCCGCGGGCGACGATGCCCTCGAGCGCCGCCTCGAGCAGCGCGACGACACCGGCGGAGTCGAGCACGGGCGTCGCCGAGACCTTCGCGGCACGCAGGTACGCCGTGCCGTACAGCGGACCGGCGGCACCGCCGACGGTGGACATGAGCGTCGTCGCGACCAGCTTGAGCACGTCACCGACCAGGACCGGTGCGGGCTCGAGCGCGTCGAGACGGGCGACCACGGCGGTGTAGCCGCGGGTCAGGTTCTCGCCGTGGTCACCGTCGCCGATCTGCCGGTCGAGCTCGATGAGCTCCTCGCGGTGCTCGGTGACGACCCGAGCCGATCGGCGCGTCCAGTCGATCGCCCATGCCACGTCCAGCGTCATACCGTGCTCCTCCTCGTGCGGCCGAGTCCGATGCCCGTACCCCTGCCCCTACCAGCGCAGCGCGGCCGTGTGCACGGGTGCGTCCCACAGGGCGGTCAGCTCCTCGTCCAGACGGAGCACCGTGACCGACGCGCCCTGCATCTCCAGTGATGTCACATAGTTGCCGACGAGGGAGCGGGTGACCTCGACCCCGCGCTCGGAGAGCAACGCGCGAGCCCGACGATAGACGACGTACAGCTCCGAGGCGGGCGTGCCGCCCATGCCGTTGACGAACAGCAGGACCTTCTCACCCGGCGCCAGCACCAGGTCGTCCGCGACGGCCGTCAGGAGCATCTCGGTGATCTCGTCGGCGGAGGCCAGCGGGATGCGGTGCCGACCGGGCTCGCCGTGGATGCCGATGCCGATCTCGATCTCGTCCTCGGGCAGGTCGAAGCTGGGCTTGCCGGCGTGCGGGACCGTGCACGCGGTCAGGGCGACACCCATCGAGCGGACGTTGGCGATGACCTTCTCGGCCACGGCGACGACCGCGTCCAGGTCGTCGCCGCGCTCGGCGGCCGCCCCGGCGATCTTCTCCACCGCGACCGTGCCGGCGACGCCCCGCCGGCCTGCCGTGTAGAGCGAGTCCTCGACCGCGACGTCGTCGTTCACGACGACCGACCGCACGGTGACCCCCTCGGCGTCGGCGAGCTCGGCGGCCGTCTCGAAGTTCAGCACGTCGCCGGTGTAGTTCTTGACGATCGCCAGCACGCCGGCACCGGCGTCGGCCGCCTGCAGGGCGGGGGCGATCTGGTCGGGGGTCGGCGAGGTGAACATCGCACCGGGCACGGCCGCGTCGAGCATGCCGAGGCCCACGAAACCCGCGTGCAGCGGTTCGTGCCCGCTGCCCCCGCCGCTGACGAGGCCGACCTTGCCGGCGCGCGCACCGCCTGCGCGGGCCACGTACAGCGGATCGGTGTGCACCGCGACGAGGTCGGCGTGCGCGAGCCCGAATCCTTCGACGGACTCGGCGACGACGGTCTGCGGGTCGTTGATGAGCTTCTTCACTGTGGCCATCCCTCCTTCGGGCGACCGACCACCGACGGCTGCCGGTCACGGCACGTCAGGGCGGGTCCGGGCGTACGCGCCCCGACGTCCTCACCTTCACGGCGGCCCCGACGGGCCGCAAGCCGAGCACGTGCACGGGCGCTGCACGTTCGTGCAGCACCCGTGCGGTGCCCGTGGTGCGCGTCTGCGCCGGTCAGAGACCGGTCACCGACCGGCGACCGTGCGCTCAGGGGCGCCCCAGCAGCACACGTGCCTCGGCGACGAGCACGATCGAACCGGTCACCAGGACGCCGGCCCCGCGGTCCGCCTCGCTCTCCGCCCGCTGCACGGCGACATCGATCGCGTCGTCCAGACGCTCGACCACGTGCACGCGGTCCTCGCCGAACACGTCGATCGCGATGTCGGCGAGGTCCTGCACGTCCATCGCCCGCGGCGAGGACATGCCCGTGACGACCACCTCGTCCAGCAGCGGCTCGAGCGCCGCGAGGATGCCCTCGGGGTCCTTGTCGGCCATGATCGCCACGACGCCCACGAGCCGGACGAAGCCGAAGGACTCCTCGACCGCCGCCGCGAGCGCCTCGGCGCCCGCGGGGTTGTGCGCGGCGTCGACGAGCACGGTCGGGCTCGTCCGGACGATCTCGAGCCGGCCCGGGGAGTCGACGTCGGCGAACGCCGCACCCACCACGTCGCCGTCGAGAGCCGCCCCGCCGGTCAGCAGCGCCTCGGTCGCGACGAGCGCGAGCAGCGCGTTGTGCGCCTGGTGCTCGCCGTGCAGCGGAAGGAAGATGTCCTGGTAGACCCCGCCGAGCGCACGCAGCGTGAGCAGCTGACCGCCCACCGCGACCTGACGCTCGACGACCGTGATGTCGACGTCCTCGCGCACGACCCGTGCACCGTGCTCGGCGGCCGCCGCGAGCACGACCCCTTCGACGTCCTCGGTCTGGTGGGCGAGCACGAGCGTGGCGCCGTCCTTGATGATCCCGGACTTCTCCGAGGCGATGTCGACCAGCGTCGAGCCGAGGTAGCGCTCGTGGTCGAGCGCGATCGGCGCGATCACCGCGACCTCGCCGTCCGCGACGTTCGTCGAGTCCCACGTGCCGCCCAGGCCCACCTCGAGCACCGCGACCTCGACGGGCGCGTCCGCGAACGCTGCGAAGGCCATCACGGTGAACACCTCGAAGAACGAGAGCCGCACCCCGCCGGCCGCGACCGAACGTTCGTCGACGATGTGCACGTACGGGGCCACGTCCTGCCAGACCTCGACGAAACGCTCGTCCGAGATCGGCTCGCCGTCGATCGCGATGCGCTCGGTCACCCGCGTCAGGTGCGGGCTGGTGAAGCGGCCCGTGCGCAGGCCGTGCTCACGCAGCAGCCGTTCGACCATGCGCGACGTGGACGTCTTGCCGTTCGTGCCGGTCAGGTGCACGACGCGGAACGCGCGTTGCGGGTCGCCCAGCAGCTCGCACACGGCCAGCACCCGGTCCAGGGTCGGGTCGATGTCGTGCTCGGGCGCTCGCCGCAGGATCGCGGCGTACACCTCGTCGGCCGCCTCACGGGCGGCCCGGGCCGCCTCGTCACGCAGATGGTCCCCACCGGCACGACTCATGCATCCACCTTCTCGACCTTCACGACCAGCTCGGGTGTGGGCGACACCTCGACGACGACCCGCACGGCCAGCGTCTCGCGCCCGATGAACTCCTGGTGGTCCTCGACGTCGCCCACGCGGTCACGAGGCACGTCGAGCGAGAGCACGATGCGGTCCCCGACCTGCAGACCGGCCGCCTTGCGGGCGTCCTGCACGGCACGCACGACGTCGCGAGCGTAGCCCTCGGCCAGCAGGGCGTCGTCGAGCGCGAGGTCGAGCACGACGAATCCGCCACCGGGCAGCACCGCGGCAGCAGCCGCCGGTCCCTGCGCCGGGTCGCCGGCCTGGTCGCCCACCAGGACGACCGTGGTGAGCTCGTACTCGGACGGCTCGAGCGGCACGTCGCCCTCGTCCGTGGCGACGACGACGACACCGAGGGCGTCGGTGCGCCACGACCCGGCGCGAGCCGCCTTGATGACCGCCTGCACCCCGCGGCCGAGCCGAGGGCCGGCGGCGCGCGCGTTGACCGCCAGTCGCTGGGCGATGCCGAACCGCTCGGCCACACCCGCGTCGGCCGCCACGAGCTGCACCTGCTTGACGTTGAGCTCGGTGGCCAGCAGCGCCGCGTACGGCGTCAACGCGTCCGGGTCGTCGACCGCGACCGTGAGGGTGCGCAGGGGCTGCCGGACCCGCTGGCCGTGCGCCTTGCGCAGACCCAGCGCGCTGGAGGTGACCGACCGCACCTGGTCCATCGCCGCGACGAGGGCGTCGTCCGCGACGAGTGCACCCTCACCTGCCGCCGGCCAGTCGGTCAGGTGCACGCTGCGCCCGCCCGTCAGGCCGCGCCAGACCTCCTCGGCGACCATCGGCGCGAGCGGGGCCATCACCCGGGTGAGCGCCTCGAGCGAGGTCCACAGCGTGTCGAACGCGTCGGCGTCCTCGGCCCAGAAGCGGTCGCGCTGGGTGCGCACGTACCAGTTGGTCAGCACGTCGATGTGGTCGCGGACGACCTCGCACGCCGCGGCGATGTCGAACGCGTCCAGGTGCGCCTGCGCCGACACGACCAGGTCGTGCGTGCGGGCCAGCAGGTACCGGTCGAGCGCGGGCAGGCCCGCGACACGGTCGGCGTCGACAGCACGGGCGGTGTACCCGGCGCCGCCGTCGGCCGCCCCGGCGTACAGCGTGAAGAAGTAGTAGGTGCTCCACAGCGGCAGCAGGACCTGCCGCGCGCCGTCACGGATCGACTCCTCGGCGACCACCAGGTTCCCGCCGCGCAGCACGGGCGAGCCCATGAGCGACCAGCGCACCGCGTCCGAGCCGTAGGTGTCGAACATGACCAACGGGTCGGGGTAGTTGCGCAGCGACTTGGACGCCTTGCGGCCGTCGTCACCCAGCACGATGCCGTGCGAGACGCACGAACGGAACGCCGGCCGGTCGAACAGCGCCGTGGCCAGCACGTGCAGCAGGTAGAACCAGCCGCGGGTCTGCCCGACGTACTCCACGATGAAGTCGCCCGGGTAGTGGTGCTCGAACCAGTCGGCGTTCTCGAACGGGTAGTGCACCTGCGCGAACGGCATCGACCCGGAGTCGAACCACACGTCGAGCACGTCGGGGATGCGACGCATCGTCGAGCGACCCGTCGGGTCGTCCGGGTTGGGTCGCGTGAGCTCGTCGATGAACGGGCGGTGCAGGTCGGGCTCACCGGCCTCGTTCAGCGGCAGGCGCCCGAAGTCGGCCTCGAGCGCGGCCAGCGAGCCGTACACGTCGGTGCGCGGGTGCGCCGGGTCGTCGGAGACCCACACCGGGATCGGCGTGCCCCAGTAGCGGTTGCGGCTGATCGACCAGTCGCGTGCGTTCGCCAGCCACTTGCCGAACTGGCCGTCCTTGATGTGCTCGGGCGACCAGTCGATCTCCTGGTTGAGCTCGACCATGCGGTCGCGGAACTCGGTGACGCGCACGAACCACGACGAGACGGCCTTGTAGATCAAGGGGTTCCGGCACCGCCAGCAGTGCGGGTAGGAGTGCTCGTAGGTCTCGTGCCGCACGAGCACGGCTCGCTGCTCGGCGGCGACCCGCGCGAGCGGCCCGGACCCGGCCTTGAGGTCGGCAATGACCGCCTTGTTCGCCTCGAAGACCTGCTGACCGGCGTAGTCGGGCACCTCGGCGGTGAACCGGCCCTTGGAGTCGATCGGCACGACCGGCGTGATGCCGACCGCGTCGCAGGCGATCATGTCGTCCTCGCCGAAGGCAGGAGCCATGTGCACGATGCCCGAGCCGTCCTCGGTCGTGACGAAGTCGCCGGCCAGGACCACGTGCGCGTTCGGGTGCCCCGCGAAGTAGTCGAACGGCGGGGTGTAGGACCGGCCGACCAGGTCGGAGCCCTGCAGCCGTGCCACGACGGTCGGCTCCGCACCCAGCTCGCGGGCGTAGGCGGTCAGCCGGGGCGCGGCCAGCACGAACCGCTCCCCCGCGTGCTGCTCGGCCAGCGGCGAGCCCGCCTCGGGCTCGACCACGACGTACTCGATGTCGGGGCCGACCGCGAGCGCCAGGTTGCTCGGCAGCGTCCACGGGGTCGTCGTCCACAGCAGGGCGAGCTCACCGGAGTCCAGGCGCACGCCGACGGTCAGCGCCGGGTCCTGCCGGGAGGCGTAGACGTCGTCGTCCATGCGCAGCTCGTGGTTGGACAGCGGCGTCTCGTCGCGCCAGCAGTACGGCAGGACCCGGTACCCCTCGTAGGCCAGGCCCTTGTCGTGCAGGCGCTTGAACGCCCAGAGCACCGACTCCATGTAGGTGATGTCGAGCGTCTTGTAGTCGTGCTCGAAGTCGACCCAGCGGGCCTGCCGGGTGACGTACTGCTGCCACTCGCCGGTGTAGCGCAGCACCGACTCGCGGCACGCGGCGTTGAACGCGGCGATGCCCATCTCGTCGATCTGCGACTTGTCGGTGATGCCGAGGATCCGCTCGGCCTCCAGCTCGGCGGGCAGGCCGTGGGTGTCCCAGCCGAACCGGCGCTCGACGCGGCGCCCGCGCATGGTCTGGTACCGGGGGACGACGTCCTTGACGTACCCGGTGAGCAGGTGGCCGTAGTGCGGAAGGCCGTTGGCGAACGGGGGCCCGTCGTAGAAGACGAACTCGTTGGCGCCGTTCTCGCCGGCCTCGCGCGCCTCGACGGAGGCCAGGAACGTGCCGTCGGCCTCCCAGTGCGCGAGCACCTCGTGCTCGAGCGCGGGCAGGTCGGGCGAGGCGGGGACGGCAGGCTGGCTCTGCGAGCCGGACGAGCGGTGCAGCGGGTAGGCCACGCGGGACGCTCCTGTGATCGGCACCCGGGGGTGCGCAACGGCACGGGACCGCGAGGACGACGAGCCCGGACGTCCGGGACCACCGCGGTACCACCCCGCTTGCCGGGCCCCTGACGGGGTGACCGACCACTCTGCGACGGCTGTGACGGGCCTGCCCCGTCCGGTTCTACTGGGGGCGCCCGCAGGTGCCCTGTTCTTCCGGAGGCTCACCGGTGATGGCCGGGTCGACGCCTGTGCGGCCCATGCTAACCGAGGTGCCCGTCGACGCCGCGACCGGCGCCTCCTCAGGCTGGGCCGGTGGTGCCGGTGGTGCCCGGGATCCGATACGCGAGCAGGGCCGCGACCTGGACGAGCGGGGCGTTCCAGTTGATCGTCAGCTCGTTGACGCTCCAGGCACCGATGTCGTCGACGAAGCACCGCTGGGCGGGCAGCCCGCCGACGGCGGCCGCCGCGACCTCGTCCTGCGTCGAGGAGTTCGGCCCGCCGCTGACCGTGCCGGGAGGCGGGTCGGGCAGCGTCGGGTCGAGCTGCCCGGCGTACCAGCGGCTGTGCTGGTGGTGCACGGCATCGGTGCCGTACCCCGTCACGTACGAGAGCCCCAGGGCGTTGCGACCGAGCACGTGCCCGAGCCCCGCGGTCGCGCCGCGCACGAACCGGTCCTCGCCCGTCACGTCGGCGGCGGCCAGGAGCACGGTGAGCAGGTTGAGCACCAGACCGTTCGAGCCCCAGTCGTAGCGGCCGTCGCGCGGGGCGTACGGGGTGCCGAACGGTTGGGCGGCCTGCGTGGCCAGCAGGTCCTCGGCCGCGACGACGACGGAGGCACGCACCTCCTCACGCTCGGGCAGGTCGCCGGGCACGGTCGCCAGGTCGATCCGGGCCAGGGCGGCGACGTCCTTCCAGTCGTAGCCCTCGGGGACGAACACCGGCTCGACGCCCCCGACATGGCACGGGTTGGCCCGCAGGTCGGCCAGGTACGCGGACTCCCCCGTGGTCAGGTACAGCTCGGCGGCCGCCCAGTACCGCTCGTCGTCCAGGTGCACGTCGTCGTACGGGCCCCCACCGAAATCGGCCACGACGTTCGTGTCAGGTGCCAGCAGCACGGGCTGGGCGAGCGCTGCGGCATACGTCTCACGTGCCGCGGTCAGCAGCTGCGCGGCGAACGTCGCGTCGTGCGCGGCCAGCACCCGGGCGCCCTGCGCTGCCACCGCGGCCAGGTTGAGCGTGGCGGACGTCGACGGGCGGTGCAGGAAACGGCGCTGCGGGTCGCGGTGCGGCAACGTCGGCAGGTGCGTCCACGCCTCGTCGTGCACCTTGTGGTGCACGAGACCCGCATACCGGGACCCGGCGGGCACGCGCATGCGCAGCATCCACTCCAGCTCCCAGCGGGCCTCCTCGCGCAGCGCCCGCAGGAGCGCGCCGTCGACCTGCGCGCCCGCGGCCGCCCGCGCGCTCAGACGCTCGTACGTCCCGAGCAGCTGGGCCACCGCGATCCCGCCGTTGACGACGTACTTGCCCTGGTCACCGGCGTCGTACCAGCCGCCGCTCACGTCGAGCACGTGCCCGTCGGTCCAGCCCTCGTACAGGTCGACCCCGTCGGCGGTCAGGGCACGCCCCGCGGGCAGGCACGGCACGCGGGTGTCGCCGCCGTGGGCGCATGCGGCGGTGTGGCCGGCCGGACGAGCGTAAGCAGCGCCCGCGACCTCGGGGCCGATCGCGACACCCGAGCGCTGCAGGTGGAAGAACTGCAGGGCGTCGGCGGCGAGCGGGGCGTGCAGGTCGGCGGCGACCCGGAACGGGTGGCTGGTCGCACCGTCGGCCGCGAGCGTGAACCCCTCGCCGGGCGCGGTCAGAGCACCGACCTCGAGGGTGTGCACCGTGAACCCGGCGGACGGGTCGAGCCCGCGCGGCACGGAGGTGCCCACCCGGACGACATGGCCGCCCTGCTCGAGCCGCCAGGGCACCGGGTCCGCCACCGAGGTGACGAGCGTCGCGGAGAACGGGACGCCGGGCAGCTGCCCGACCTGGTCGAGGCGGACGCGCGGGGTGCTCACCTCGCCCACCCTAGGAGTGCGTGGTCCGGTCCCGCCGGAGTTCCGGGCCGGCTCGTCCGGACACGGCACAGCTCAGGCGTCCCCCCGGACGGGCAGCTCGCAGGTGAACCAGCGCCCGCCCTGCGGCCCGGTCCGCAGCTCGGGTGTCGACCCGTCGAGGTCGTGCGTCACGACCCGCCCGAGCCACGAACCCAGGGAGTCCAAGGCCGCGCGAACTGCGGCGTCCCGCGATGCCGCACCGCCCGGCGCCCACGCGGCCAGCCGCACCCCGCCACCCGCGTCCTGCCGCAGGTGCCACGCGCTCAGCCCATGGCCCTGCAGCAGCTGCGTCGCGTCGATCGACGGACGCCACGAGCCGTCCGCCGCCCGGAAGCGGACAGCGGCCCGACCCTCCAGACCGACCAGCACCACCCCGCGCCCGTCCCGGACCACCGCCGCGTGATCGCCCGTGCGGTAGCGCAGGAGCGGCAGGTACGGGTTCTCGTCGACCGTGACCACCACCTCTCCGCGCACGCCGTCAGCGACGGGCGAGCCCGTCGCGTCGAGGATCTCCACATGGACGCGTCGCGGCACGACCACGTGACCTCGGCCGTCGCAGGACACCGCCACCGCCCCCGTCTCCCGCAGCCCGTACAGGTCGACGACCGGCACGCCCCATCGCCCGCCGACGGCCTCGCGCACCGCCGACGACAGCTCGGTCGCGCCGTTGACGACGGCCACCGGGTGCAGCTCCAGCCCCGCCTCGGCGAGATCCAGCAGCCGCAGGAGCGGCAGCGTCGACGTGCTCAGCACCTGCGGGTCCACGTCGGCGAGGTAGCGCTCGCGATCACCGGGACGGCGCCACGCCGCGTCGTCGAGATTGAGCCGTGCCATGACCGGGACGGGTCCGAGGCCACCCGGGTCGAACGCGGTCACCGCCGAGGCGTAGGTGAACGCCGCTCGTTGCTCCACCACGTTCGCGAGCACGAGGCGGCCAGGATCCGGGACCCAAGGCACCCCGAGTCCCGCGAGCACATGCCGCAGCAGGACGACGTCGGCCGCGATCACCACCGGGTGCAACGGGATCCGCAGGGCCGCGCCCGTGCTGCCCGAGCTGGTGCCCTCGAGCACCCGGTCGAGCGGGACACCGACCGGCACGTGCGCCGCGAGATCCTCGACGAGGTCACGACGCGTCACCGTGGGCAGGTCCGACAGCGGGGTGTCGGGGCCGGTCCGGCCCTCCCGCACGGACCGTCGGTAGCGGGGCACCTCGGCGTGGGCGCGGGCGACGAGGTCGTCGATCCAGGTCGGCTGCGCGCCGGGGGCCGCGTCGGCCGCCGCCAGCCGGGCCGCGAACGCCCGCAGCGCCTCGTGGTCGTCCGGCCGCAACCGGTCGCCGGTCGCGTGCACCCACACGGGCGCGTGCGGGTGCGCCCTCGCGGCCGCGACGCGCGCCAGACCGTCCGGACCGAGGGTGGGCCAGCGTTCGTCGTCGCCCAGCACGGCCGCACCCATCGCCGCGTACTCCGAGAGCACCGGGTCGGGCACGACGGCAGGGGGCGTGCCGTCGCCCTCAGTAGTTCGCATACTGCGCTGCCGCCTCCTTGGCCCGCTGCTCGGCGAGCCGGCGGGCCAGCTCCTCGGCCTGCCGCTGCTCCTGCGCCAGCGCAGCGACCAGGTGCCTCTGGTGCACGCTGCTCACGGCGAACCAGCGGTCGGACGCCAGCTCGTCGTCCTCGCCGGCCGGAAGGAGCCCGCCCGAGGCCAGGAACGCACGTGCCAGCTCCTCGCGTCCTTCTGCGTCACCCACCCAGGCCGCGGACGGGCGCAGCCCGGCCAGGGCGCGCGGCACCTGCGCGAGCACCCCCACGAACCATGCCGCGGCGCCACCTGCGCGACCTGCGGCCGCCACGACACCGGGGTGCCGATGCACCTGGGGGTCCGCCGCGAGCCAGCACACCAGCGCCGCGAGCGCGAGGCGAGAGACGCGCGGGTCGGCGGGCGCCGTCGTCGAGTCGCTCGGCCCCAGGTCCTCGTCCAGCGCCTCGAGGGTCGGGCGCTGGAGCACGCTGCCGTCCAGGAGCAGCGCGACGTCGGCGACGAGCGCCGGGACGTGCAGGCCCGGGTCGAGGACGTCGGACGTCGCCGCGGCCAACAGGTGCAGGAGCACCGCCAGCTCGGGACCGGTCAGGCTCGGGCCCTCGATCACCGACGGCGGCAGCCGGTTCGACGTCATCGTGCTCCTCCTGCCGACGTGCGCGATCCCCAGGTGCGACGGGCGAACGCCCGCGCGAACGCCACCAGGTCGTCCTCGGTGCGGACATCGTGCACGTCGAACCCCGGGGCCATCTGCTCGAACCCGGCGACCGACGCGCGCGGCACGTCGAGGAGCAGCGTGCCGCCACCCTCCGCCGCCTCGAGGGCCCGTGCGGCCAGCGGCAGGTCGACGACCTGCTTCTCGGCCGGGTCCCACGCGGTGAACATGGTGCTGACCCCGTCGTCCGAGACCACCGCCAGGTGGGTCGGTCCACGCCGGGTCGGCCGCCTGCCGTCACCGCCGAGGTGCGTCCGCGCCAGGAGACCGAGCGGGAACGACGTCCCGCCGCCGAAGTGCGCCACGATCGCTCTGAGCACCACCGTCGCGTCGCGGGTGAACCCGTCGGTGCCGGCGATCTGCTGCGGACCGCTCCAGGTCGTCGCCTGCACCCACGCACCCGCCCGCAACGCCGACAGCGCGAGAACCGCACCGCCCAGGGCCACGGCCGACCGGTGCCGCTTCGGGTCGGGCATGGAGCCGGACGAGTCCAGGTAGAGGTCGAGGTCGAGCGGACGACGCTCGGGCTCGGCCGCGTCGTCCTCCAGGAGCTCGCGGCGTCGGGTCGTGCGCCCGGGCAGGACCACGGGCGATGCCGCGACGGTGGCGACCCAGTCGATGTCGCCGAGGTCCTCGCCCACCGACCAGTCCTCGAGCCCGCCGAGCAGCGGCTCCGGGGACCGGTGGCTCACCCTCTCCGGGAAGCGGACCAGGTGCGGCGCCGCATGCTCGCGGTACCAGGCCACCGCGACGTCCTCGAGCGTGCTGCGCGAGCCCAGGGCGGCCAGCACGGCATGGAGCTCGGCGGGAAGCAGGGTGTTGCCACGTGAGCCGGCCGACGGGCTCGCGGCCGTGTCCGGGGCGGTGCCCGAGACCCCGGCATCCGCTGCGTCGTCAGCGGGCGGCTGCGGGGCGTCGGGCAGCGCCGCACCGACCACGGCCGGGTCGAGCGCCGGGTGCACGACCGGAGCCGCGAGCGAGTCGTCCGAGGCCAGGCCGTACGGGACATCGGTTCCCGTGCAGGCATCCGCGCACAGGAACGCGGTCCGCGGCCGTCCGGAGGTCAGGGCTTCGACCGGGAAGGCGTTGCGCACCAGGCTCGCGAACCCGCCGGCGCCCGCGACCGGGTCCCGACCGTAGGCACGCACCAGCTTGGCCAGGAGGTTCGCATGGTCCTCTCCGACCGGGGCCGGACCCGCCAGCGCGCCACGTCGCAGCCCCCACAGGATCTCGCACGCCCGCAGCACGAGCGCCATCACCGGGTCGTGCGGCGGCCCGAGGGTGCGCCACACGGCGGCCAGGTCCACCCCGGCCCGTCGCTGCAACCGGTCGTTGATGAGCAGGTCGGTCCAGAGGTTCGCGACGCCCGAGACCTGGTCGTCGAGGTCCACCAGACCCGCACGCACCCGCGCGGCGATCCGGACGGCGGAACGCCTGTCCGCGGGGGCGAGCAGGTGGTGCCCGACCTCGTGCGCGAGGATCGCGACGGCGTGGTCTCCGAGCCCGAGCCGCGCGACCTGCGCGAGGTCGATGTGCACCTCGACCGTCGCCGTGTCGTACCAGGCGAAGGACGGTGCCGAGCCGTCCAGGTCCGCATCCGCGTGCAGCACCGGGGCGTGCATGCGTGAGGTGCGGCCCCAGGCACCCAGAGCCTGCGGCCACGCCTGCTCCCACCGGCCGACCAGCGCGGGATCGACGGCGCTCACACCGTCACCGCCCTCTCGGCGAGCGCCCGGGCGCCTGCGTCGCCCAGTCGGACCACGTCGACCGCGTACGAGTGGGCCCGGCTGACCAGGACCGTGCCGGCGCGCGCGCCGTCGGGCACCAGCCCGGTGACGTCGTCCTGCCAGGGCACGGGCAGTGAGCAGCCCACGGGCGCCCGCTCGTCGAGGGCGGGCGGGACGTTCCCGAGCGGGACGAGCGCGTGACCGTGCACGTCGACGACCAACGCCCACGCCGCACCGTCGGCCCGCACCGCCCATCCGGTGGGTCCGCCCGCCACGGCCAGCGGGCGCTCGAACCACGGCCCGCCGAGCACGCGGGAGCCCCCGGCGCGCAGGACGACCCCGGGCTCCTCCCGCAGGCCGGGCCAGCTCCACCGGTCCGCCCGGTGTGCGGCGAGCACGGCCGGGACGTCGGCGTCAGGCTCCAGCGCGAGCACGGCACGGGCCAGGGTGCCCGGCAGCCGGGCGGCGGCGTCCAGCGCCGCGATGCGATAGCGGGCGAGCCCGGCGCGCCACGCGGCGACCAGCACCGCGTCCCGCACCTGCTCGACGGTCGTGGCCTCGGGGGCGCGGCCGAGCAGGTGCGCCCACAGGTCCAGGTTCGCCCCGCGTTGCACGGCAGGGGCCGCGGCGACCAGGGTCCGCACCGTCGCGGCGGGCTGGTGCGCGCACCACGCCGGCAGCGTGACCAGGATCTCCTCGACCACGCGCCTCTCGGGTCGACCGGGGCGCCACCGGGCACCGACCGTGAGATCCAGGACGGTCGCGACGAGCGCGACGACCAGCTCACCCCCCTCCGGTTCGGGCAGCTCCGCCACGAGCGGATCGACGAACGGGCCGAGGTCCACGAGCGCCGTCCGCACCAGCACGGCGTCGACGCCGCGCTCGTGCGCGGAGCGCAGGAGGGTCTCGACGTCCGTGCTGTGCGCCGCGAGCGCACGCCCGTACGCAGACGTGCGCTCGACGGAGCGCACAGGGCTGCTCACCGCCCGCCCCACCCGAGCCAGCGCAGGTAGCCGGAGTAGCGCTGGTGCGCGTACTTGAGCGCGAGCGCGTCCTCGTACACGTGCCCGTGCAGCTTGGTGGCGTCCTGCCAGCCGGCGAGCAGGCCCTCGATGTGCGCGAGCCGGCGGCGCACCTCCTGCTCAGGCAGGTCGTCCAGGCCCACGGCGAGCTCGGCCAGCACCTGACCGACCGGGTCGTCGGTGTCGAGGCCCTCGGCGTCGTACTGACGGCACGCGGTGTCGAACAGGTCGCGCAGCCAGGACACCCGGTCGGTACGCAAGGGACCACGCTCGGGGTCGTCGAACGCCGGCGACTCCAGGTCGGGCTGCACCTTGTCGTGCAGCACGAACGGCAGCACGGCGCGCAGGTCGTCGAGCGTGACCTGCGCGTCACCCCGGAAGTAGGCCATGGCCTTGGCGTAGAGGATGAGCGACTGCAGCGCCCGCACCGAGAGCCCGTTGAGCGTCTGGGCGCCGATGTCGGCGAGCTTGTCCCGGCCGGTGTCCTGCAGGGCGATGTCGTGCGGGTCGACCCCTGCGAGCCGGGCGGTGTCCTTGGTCCGGTACTCCAGCTGGCGGGCGGCGGGCTCGAGCAGCTCGAGCTGCGCGGCGAAGAACTCGAGCCGTCGACGCACGGGCTGCGGCAGTGGCACGGCGACGACCTGCCGGTGCAGCCGGGCGTGCTCGTCGGCGTCGAACACGATGGCGGCCGGCACGTTCTCCTCGGGCCGCAGGCCTCGCTCGGCACGCAGCACCAGGTCGTCCAGGAAGCGCGAGTTGAACGACAGCGCCTTCACGACCACGTCGATGCGATCCCGCAACGCGTCGACGACCTGGTAGGTGCCGCCACCCGCGTCGTCGTTCGCCGTGAGGTACCAGGCGGCCGCGCGGGTCTCGTAGACCTGGTCGAAGACCTCGACGTACCCGTCGGCCAGCACCGTCAGGAGCGCGGACTGCGTCCGCGTGGGGATGCGGTTGTACTCGTCGACGATCTTCACGCGCCGGCCCAGCCAGGACCGCCAGGCCACGTCGATGTCCTCCAGGCGCTCCGCGGCGACGAGGTCGCGTGGCAGCGGTGTGCCGAACATGTCCTGCACGGTCAGCTGGGGGTGCCCGTGCTGCATCGCCCGCCGCACCTCGCGGACCGGGTAGCCGGCGAGCACGCCCATGAGGATCGCCGAGGCGGTCTTGCCGCGACCCGGTCCGCCGACGAGCAGGCAGCGGCCCCGCACGGCGAACGTGAGCAACGGCAGCAGCGCGAACGAGGAGTACGACTGGTCGGTGGGCAGCTCGACCTCGGCCTTGGAGTCCCCCAGCCGGAAGACCGTGCGCGGCCGCGACGGGTCGTGGAACTCCACGTCGTAGTGCGGGCTGATGATCGCGTGGTTGACCATCCAGAAGTAGGCCTGACGCAGCTTCTCGTCGAGCCGGCCCTCGACCTCGGGGCTGCGCGGCTCGCCGAAGAGGTCCTCGACACCCAGCTGGGGCGACAGCTCGGGCTGCTGCTCGGGCGGGAGCTGGGGCTGCTGCTGCGGCGATCGGGGTGCGGGGGTGCGGGTGGGCGCCACGGAGACCTGGCCGAGGCCTCGTCCGTGTGCGGTCGGTCCGGTCATGACGAGTGCCTCTCGGGTGCGGGGACGGTCACGTCGACGTCGTCGCCGTGGTGCTGCACCATCGGCTCGGCGAGCGGGCGGGGTGTGCGCTTCAAGGGGTCGACGAGCTCGATCGCGGCGCGCAGGCGCTCGTCGTGCGAGCCGCGCAGCTCGAACCACGGCGCACCGCCGGCGTCCGCCTGCGCGGCCAGGACCTCGCGGAACCGGGCCTGCATGTCGTGCCGGACGTGCTCGCCGTCGCGCAGCCCGTCCTGCACGAAGGGGATCTCGTCCCCGGTGAGCAGGTAGAGGTCCGGCACGCGACCGGCGGCGAACGCCTGCACGCTCGGCGACGGGGCACCGACGTAGCGCTCGTGCCACAGGGTCGTGGCCAGAGGGTCGGTGTCGCACACGAGCAGGGGCACCGGTGAGCGGGTCGCGGCGTCGTCCTCGAGGCGGGCCTGCTCGCGTGCCACCAGGTCGAACTCGGCCGTGTGCCAGGGCGCCTCCAGCCCGCCGGGCCGCACCGCGCTCCACTCGCGCCCGAACTCGGGCACGGCGGGCAGGCCGTAGTGGGCGGTCAGGGCCTCGGCGAGCGTGGTCGTCCCGGTCGACTCGGCACCGAGGACGACGACCCGGCGGACGTACCAGGCGCGTACCGGCGCCGGCAGCGCCCACCAGTACGCGGCCGGGTCGGCGCGTACCGCGCTGCCCGAGACCGGGGTGCCGCGCCGGCCGGCGTCGACCTGCACCCAGGTCGCGCCGAGCCGGGACGCGAGCTCGGCGCCGTAGGAGTCGGAGGTGAGGACGGCGTCGACCGGGGCGTCGAGCAGGGATCGCATCACCGCGACGTGGGCGTCCCAGGCGCCGTCGTCGGCGTAGTCGACGGGTGCGTCGTCGACGGCGTGCACCACGTGCGCGCCGGGAAGCTCGGCCGCGAGCCATGCGGCGCGCAGCTCGGGCGCCAGGCTCTCCTGCGAGGAGGCCAGGACCTGCACGGTCACCCGGTCGCAGCGGGCCAGCGCCGCCCTGACCAGGGCGAGGTGGCCGGCGTGCGGCGGGTAGAACTTCCCGATGACCAGTCCGTGCCGGAACGGGCGGCTCGCGCTCACGCCAGGACCGCCGGCTCGGGCTCGGCTCCGGTCGGCTCCGCGGGGCTCGAAGCCGCCGGGGCCGGCTCCTGCGCGCGCAGCACCGAGCGCCAGTGCCGCAGGCCCATGACGCAGATGCCGAGGTAGACGACGTACAGCACGGCCGTGAGCACGAGCCCCTGGCTTGCGAACAAGCCGACGAGGAGGACGTCGGTGACGATCCACACCACCCAGCTGCCGATCCACTTGCGGTCGAGCATGACCTGCGCGACGACGCTCGTAGCCGTGGTGAGCGCGTCCAGGAACGGGGTCGCCGAGTCCGTCCAGGTGCCCAGGACCACCGTCAGCCCGACGGTTCCCACCGCGACGCCGATCGCGCCGACGAGCCACGCCAGCGCGGGCGCGCGACGCACGACGAGGGCGCCGCCGTCCCGGCCGCCCCGCAGCCACCAGTACCAGCCGAGCACCCCGAGGACGAGGTAGAGGACCTGGAGCCCGGCGTTCGCGTAGATCCCCGTCTGCCAGAACAGGACGAGGAAGAGCGCGGTGTTGACGAGCCCCACGGGGAAGTTCGCGACGTGCTCGCTGGCCGCCAGCCACACGCATGCCGCACCCGTCACGAAGCCGACGATCTCGATCCAGTCCACGGTCGAGCAGCGTAGAGGCCCTCCTCGGGGCCCCGTGCGGACGGTCCACACCCTCCGATCGCGTGCGCCGGTGGCTACTTCCCCGACGCGTGCCGCCGCACCGGCGGCAGGTCGGACCACGGGAACGTGATCCACCGGTCGGTGCGACGCCACACGTAGTCCGGGTTCACGATCGAGTGCGACTTGGCGTACAGCACCGCGGTGCGCGCCTCCGCGCAGTGCGCGGTCATCAGCCGCTGCACCAGGGCCAGGGTCTCCCCCGTGTCGGCCACGTCGTCGACGACGAGCAGCCGCAGCCCGTGCAGCGCGTCGGTGTCGAGCAGGGGCGGCAGCACGACGGGGTCGGGCAGGCGCTCGTCGACGCCCGTGTAGAACTCGACGTTGAGCGTGCCGACGGCCTTGGTGCCCATCGCGTAGGCGATCGCACCGCCGGGCAGCAGGCCGCCACGGGCGACCGCCACGACCAGGTCGGGCTCGTACCCGGAGTCGACGACCTCCTGGGCCAGCGCGCGGCTCGCCGTGCCGAAGAGGGCCCAGTCGAGGATCTCGCGGTCGTCGGGGAGCTGCTGGCCGGGGGCTGCCTCAGTCGTCGCCATGAGCGCAGGGTACGGGTCGCAGGTTGCTCCGGCGTGAGCGTCACCTCACCCTCGCCGTCGACGAAGGCCTGAGCGACGCAGCGCCGGACGTTGCGAGGAAGGGGTCGAGCCGCCCGCTTGACCTTGACGTAGCGTCAACTCCTAGCGTCGAGACCGCCCAGCCATCGGATGGGCCGCCGCCTGCACCCGGTGATCTGCCGGGTGCCGGGCGGACGCGACGACCGACCCGGAGGCGGCACGCATGGAGGCTTCGATCCAGCAGGTCGCCCGCATGGCCGGGACGACCAGCCGCACGCTGCGCCACTACGACGCCGTCGGGCTGCTGCACCCCAGCAGGGTCGGGCACGGCGGGTACCGCTGGTACGACCAGGACGCGTTGGTCCGGCTGCAGCGGATCCTGCTGCTGCGCGACCTCGGACTCGGGCTGCCCGCCATCCGGCACGTGCTGGAGGACGGGCAGGACGAGGCGACCGCACTGCGTCGGCACCTGCAGCAGCTGCGCGCCGAGCAGGCACGGCTGGCCCGTCAGGTCGCGTCCGTCGAGCGGACGATCACCGCGCGAGAGGGAGGGGCACCGCTGATGCCCGAGGAGATGTTCGACGGCTTCGACCACACCGGCCACGAGCAGGAGGTGACCGAACGCTGGGGCGCCGAGGCGTACCGCGCGGGCGACCACTGGTGGCGCGACCTGGGCGAGGACGGCCGGACCGCGTGGCAGGCACGTGCGGGGGCGCTCGCCCAGGACTGGATCGCGGCCGCGCAGTCCGGCGCCGCCCCGGACGGCGACGTCGCCCAGGCCCTGGCCGCACGGCACGTCGCCTGGCTCGCCACGGTCCCGGGCACGCCGGGCCACGGCTCCGCGCCGGTGCGCGACTACGTCCTCGGCCTGGCCGACCTGTACGTGGACGACCCCCGGTTCACCTCGACCTACGGCGGGACGGCGGGTGCCACGTTCGTCCGCGACAGCCTGCGCGTCCACGTCGGACGCACGCTGTGACGGGCTGACCAAGGGCGACCCGTCGCGACGACCACCCGGCCGGCGCGACGGGTCATGCCCTCAGGCGGCCCTCAGAGCTCGACGTCGACCAGCAGCCCGGACTGCACGGCGCCGGCGAGGTCCTCGTAGGACACCCCGGCGTCGTCGAGCATGTCGAGCAGCGACGTGCCCGACTGCAGCTCGTCGAGCAGCGACTCCGAGTCGGTGCCCAGCAGGTCGGCCAACGCGTCGAACGTGGTCTGCTGCTCGGAGGTGAGCTCACCCGTCAGAGCCCCGCCTGACGGGGGCGGCGGCGGGGGTCCGGCGGGCCCGCGACCCTGGCCCGTGCCCTCGACCAGCGAGGTCACGAAGGACTCGACGTCCCCCGTCGCGCTGATCACCTCGGGGGCGTCCGCGACGAGCGCCGCGACGAGGTCGTCCTTCGACACGCCCTGCGCCTCGGCGAGGTCCGCCAGGGTCTGGCCCTGGTCGAGCGCGGACATCACCTCGTCCGTGGACAGCCCCAGCGTCTCGGCGGCGGTCTCGATGTGCCCGGGGACCCCGGCGGCGCGGCCCGTGCCGGACGTCTGGGACCCGGTCGTCGCCGCGAGGTACGCGTACGACGTCGTGCCGGTGACGGCACCGATGCTCATGGTCGTTCCCTTCCTGTCGGTGTTGCGGTCGCCCGGCCCATCGGGCGGCCACGGATCCGGAAGAGGTGTCTGACCTGCATTGACAGGTAATCGACAGGTCCGGCACAGACACGCCGCGCTTCCTGTGAATCCGGGGCCCGCCCGGGTCGCGGGCACCGCCCCCGGCCCGCCCGGCGGCACCGCCCGGAAGGTCGGGCGCGACGCCCTGGCGCCTGGGCGACGCCCCCGGCGAACCTGCCCGGGTCGCAGTCCGACCGGCCGATCCGGCCCCGTCACCAGGAGCACCGCATGACCAGCCACACGTTCGAGACGAGCACCGTCCGCACCACCCGACCCGCACGGTCGTCGACCGCCCGCGGCTGGGCCTGGACCGGCGTCGCCGCCGGGGTCCTGGGCCTCGCCTCGATCTGGACCTCGATGGCCGCCTCCGTCGACTGGGAGCGCAGCGCCGGCGACCCCGAGGCGATGATCGCCGACGCAGCCGACAAGCAGGGCGCGTACCTCGCGTTCCACGTCACCACGACGCTGTGCCTGCTCCTGCTGCCCGTCTTCGCGCTCGGCCTGGCCCGGCGGCTCGACCAGCAGGCTCCCGTCGGCTCGTTGCTGGTGGTGCTCATGGACCTCGACCTGGGCGACGGCTCGGGCATCGACGTGACCCGCGACGTGCTGGCCGGCCGACCCGACCTGCGCGTGCTCGTGCTCGTGCTCGTGCTCGTGCTCGTGCTCGTGGTGACGATGCACGAGGACGACGACGCGGTCGTCGCGGCCGTGCGGGCCGGTGCACGCGGGTACCTGGTGAATTCGGCGCCGCCCGACGCCGTCGAACGCGCGGTGCGTGCCGTGGCGGCGGGCGAGATGATCCTCGGCCCGGCGGTCGCCGAGCGTGCACTCGCGTACGTGCTGGGCGGACGCTCGGCCGTCCGGGTGCCGTTCCCCCGGCCGACCGCGAGCGCGAGGTGCTCGACCTGGTGGCCGCCGGGCACGACAACGCGGCGATCTCCCGTCGGCTGCACCTGAGCCCGAAGACCGTGCGCAACCACGTGGCGAACGTGCTGACCAAGGTCGAGGTGCCGGACCGGTCGGCGCTGATCGTGCGGGCGCGCGCGGAGGGCCTCGGCGGCGGGACCGTGTGAACGGCCACCCGTCGCGCGAGACCCTCCGGCGTCCTGCGGCTCAGACCCCCGTGCGGGCGATCTTGGTGTTGTGCGCCTGCGCACGCGGTCGCACGATCAGCAGGTCGACGTTGACGTGCGCGGGCCGGGTCAGGGTCCAGGTGATGGTGTCGGCGATGTCGTCGGCGACGAGCGGCAGGTAGCCCTCGTAGACCTTGGCGGCCTTCTCGGCGTCGCCGTCGAACCGCACGAGCGAGAACTCCTCGGTCGCGACGTTGCCGGGCGAGATCTCGATGACGCGCAACGGCTCGCCGACCAGCTCCCAGCGCAGCGTCTGGGTGAGCATGCGCTCGGCGTGCTTGACGCCGGTGTAGCCCGCGCCGCCCTCGTACGCGCCGTGCGCCGCGGTCGAGGTCACGATGAGGATGTCGCCGGCACCCGAGGCGCGCAGCAGCGGCAGCACGGCCTGCGTGACGCGCAGCGTGCCGAGCACGTTGAGCTCGTACATGCGGCGCCACAGCTCGAGGTCGGCGTCGGCGACGGGCTCCAGGCCGAGGGCACCGCCGGCGTTGTTGACGACCGCGTCCAGACCGCCCGTGGCGCCCAGGTACGCGGCGAGCCGCTCGATGTCCTCGGCGAGCGTGATGTCGGCGACGAACGCCTCGGCGCCGGTCTCCTCGGCGAGGGCCGCGAGCCGGTCGGCCCGACGGGCCAGGGCCACGACGTCCCACCCCTCGGCACGCAGGCGCCGCACGGTGGCCGCACCGATGCCGGACGAGGCCCCGGTGACGAGGGCACGGCGGGGTCGCGGGGCCGAGGGCTCGACCTGCTCGGGCTGCTGCGGGACGGCGGTGGACATGCGGGACTCTCCAGACGGGTGGTGGGACGAGAGGGACAGGCCCGGGACAGGGCCCTCAGAGGGCGGCGGCGACCTCGTCGAGCACGGTACCGAGCACCTCGAGCCCGAGGGCGGCCTCGTCCGGCGTGACGATGCACGGCGGGACGACGTGCACGCGGTTGTCGGCGACGAAGGGCAGCACGTCGCGGGCGAGCATCCCGGCCTTGATGCGCCCCATGATCGCCGGGCTCACGGGCGTGCGGGACTCCTGGTCGGCGACCAGCTCGACGGCCCAGAAGACCCCGAGGCCGCGCACCTCGCCGACGAGCGCGTTGCGCTCGGCGATCGCGGCCAGGCCCGGTCCGAGGACGTCGGTGCCGATCGCGGCCGCGTTCTCGACGACCTTCTCCTCGGTCATCGCGTCGAGCGTGGCCACGATCGCGGCCATGGCCAGGGGGTGCCCGGAGTACGTCAGGCCGCCGGGGAACACGCGGTCGTCGAAGCTCTTCGCGATGGGCTCGGAGATCATCACGCCGCCCGCGGGCACGTAGCCGGAGTTGACCCCCTTGGCGAACGTGACCAGGTCGGGCCGCACGTCGTAGTGGTCGAGGGCCAGCCATGCGCCGGTGCGCCCGAAGCCGGCCATGACCTCGTCGAGGATCAGCACGATCCCGTAGCGGTCCGCCAGGGCGCGCACACCCGGCAGGTAGCCGGGCGGCGGCACGAGCACGCCTGCGGTTCCCGGGATCGTCTCGAGCAGGATCGCGGCCACCGTGTCGGGGCCCTCGACCTGCAGGATGCGCTCGAGGTGGTGCAGCGCGCGCTCGCACTCCTCCTCGGGCGTGCTCGCCCAGAACTCCGTGCGGTACAGGTAGGGGCCGAAGACGTGCAGGTGGCCGCGCGCGTACTCGTTGGGCAGACGCCGCCAGTCGCCCGTGGCCACCACGGCCGCACCGGTGTTGCCGTGGTAGGAGCGGTACGCCGAGACGACCTTGTCGCGACCGGTGTGCAGGCGGGCCATCCGGATGGCGTTCTCGTTGGCGTCGGCGCCCGCATTGGTGAAGAAGATCTTGGAGAACCCGTCGGGGGCGTGCGCGAGGATGCGCTCGGCCGCCTCGCCGCGGGTCCGGTTCGCCGTCGCCGGCGCGATCGTGGTCAGGACCGCGGCCTGCTCCTGGATCGCGGCGACCACCTTGGGGTGCTGGTGGCCGATGTTCGTGTTGACCAGCTGCGAGGAGAGGTCGAGGTAGCGCCGCCCGGACTCGTCCCAGACGTGGCTGCCGGACCCGCCGGCGATGGCCATCGGGCTCAGGTGCGCCTGCGCTGACCACGAGTGGAACACGTGCGCGCGGTCGAGCTGCAGGGTGGTGTCGTCCTCGTGGCTGCTCATGGAGCCTTCTCCTCGGTGTGCGTGCTGACCTGGGAACTGTCGGGCCGGTGCGGTGCGGCGGGCGCGAGGCGCGCCGCACCGCACCGGCGCTCAGATCAGTTCCCGCCCTCGTTGAGGGTGACGTCGATCGGTGCCCAGTCGGCGCCGACGACGTCGACACCCTCCTCCGTGAGCTCGGCGAGCGCCTTCTTGACGTACTCCGTCGAGTAGGCGGACTCCGGCGGCTCCTGCGTGATGATCGACGCACCGGTCTCGTTGTGCGTGTCGAGGGCGAGCGCGACCGTGTTGGCCCACGCGTCCTCGTCGACGAGGCCGATGCCGCCCGTGGTGCTGGGCCAGATCAGCTTGTTGACCTCGTTCGTCATCCACAGCTGGTGGCTCGTGCCGAGGGTCGACCCGGCGGCGGTGACGATGTCGGCCGCCTCCTGGGCGTTGTCCCGCGCGTACACCCAGCCCTTGATGGAGGCCTTGATGAACTTCACCGTCGTGTCCTGGTAGTCCGTGTCGGACTCGAGCCGCGCCGTGTCCGCCCAGATGGCGTCCTGGAGCATGGCCGTGCCCTCCTCGTTCCAGTCGATGACGTTGAAGTCGTCGGCCGTGTACAGCTCACCGGTGTCCGGGTTCACCGTCTCCAGCAGCTGTGCGTACTCGTTGTACGTCATGGCCTGCGCGGCGTCGATGTCGCCGTTGAGCAGACCGAGCATGTCGAACGCCTGGGTCACGAGCTCGAAGTCGGTGACGCCGGCCTTGTTCAGCCCGGCGAACAGCTCCCACTCGTTGCCGTAGCCCCACGAGCCGACCTTCTTGCCCGCCAGGTCGGCCGCGGAGGTGATGCCCTTGTCCTTGAAGGACACCTGGAGGGTGGCGGAGCGCTCGAAGATCTGCGCCACGTCGGTGATGTTCGCACCCTGCTCGATCGAGCCGAGCACCTTGGGCACCCAGGCGATCGCGTAGTCGACCTCGCCGGCGGCGAGGGCGTCCTGCGGGACGATGTCGCCACCGGAGGGGATGATCTCGACGTCGAGGCCCTCGTCCTCGTAGTAGCCCTGGTCGAGGGCCGAGTAGTAGCCCGCGAACTGGGCCTGCGTCAGCCACTGCAGCTGCAGCTTGACCGGGGTGAGCTCGCCGGAACCGCCCTCGCTCGCGGTCGTCTCGGCCTCGTCCGCGCCCGACTCGCTCGCACAGGCGCTCAGCAGCAGACCTGCTGCCAGACCGGCCGCCACCGCCGCCCCCCAACGCTTCGTGGTCCTCATTGTCATCTCCCTTCGCTGGTGGAACTGACCGACGGGCAGCGGGAGCTGCTCGCCTCGACCGACCCGGCGGCGCTGGCGGGTGGACGTGTGCGGGCCGGGCGGGTCATGCACCGCTCCGGCGGGTGACGAGGTGCTCCGCGAAGGCGGTCACCGCGTAGAACAGGAGGCCGACGACGATGCCGCCGAGGACGTACGCCCAGGCCTGCGCGTAGTTGGAGCCGGCGGCGGCGGTCGTGATGAACGAGCCGATGCCCGAGCGCGGCCCGCCGAAGTACTCGGCGACGATCGCCGAGATCACCGCGAGCGAGGAGGCCATGCGCAGACCGGTGAACACGAACGGCACGGCCGTCGGGATCGTGACGGTGCGTGCGACCTGCTGCGGTGTGGCGGCCAGCGCGCGCATGAGGTCGCGGTGCACGGGCAGCACCTGGCCGAGCCCGCGCAGCGTGTTGATGTACACGGGCACGAAGACCGCGAGCGCCGCGACGATCACGCGGGCCTGCTCCGAGCTGGCGCCGTACATCGAGTACAGGACCGGCGCGAGCGCGACGATCGGCACGACGGACAGGGCAGTGACGACCGGTGCGGCCAGCAGGTCGAGGAGCCGGAAGGCTGCCGCGAGGACCGCGAGCAGGATGGCGAGGAAGGACCCGAGCAGCAGCCCGAGCAGCGCGTTGCGCCCGGTGACCAGCGCCGCGGAGGTGATCGGCCCGGCGTAGGTCGAGGCCTCACCGGCGATGTCCGAGGGTCCGGGCAGCACGAACGGCGGCACGTCGCCGAGCACGACCAGCGCCTGCCACCCCGCCACGAGCGCGACGAGCAGCACGACGGGCGGCAGCACCTGCCGCAGGAGCCCGCGCCCGTTCATCGCAGGTCCACCCCGCGCGCGGGGACCGCACCGCCGTGCAGCGCCTCGCGGACGGCGGCGACGGAGGAGAAGAACGCCGCGTCGTTGCGCAGCGCGTCCCCGGTGTCCCCGGCCTCGGCGGGGCCCGACGCGGTGGCGCCCACGGCCGCGGACCTGTCGAGCGTGACCTCGACGACCTCGCGGATCCGACCCGGTCGCGGGGACATGACCACGACCCGGTCCGAGAGGAAGACCGCCTCGGGGATCGAGTGCGTGACGAACACGACGGCGGCACGGGTCTCGGCGCAGATCCGCAGCAGCTGCGTCTGCAGGTGCTCGCGAGTCATCTCGTCGAGCGCACCGAAGGGCTCGTCCATGAGCAGCAGGCTCGGCTCCTCGGCCAGCGCCCGGGCGATGGCGACACGCTGCTGCATGCCGCCGGAGAGCTGGTCGGGGTGGTGGTCGGCGAAGTCGGCCAGGCCGACGAGCTCGAGCAGGTGGTCGGCCCGTTCGCGCCGGCCTGCCTTGCCCGTGCCGGACAGGGCGAGCGGCAGCTCGATGTTGGCCCGGACGGTGCGCCAGGGCAGGAGCCCGGCCTGCTGGAACGCGATGCCGTAGTCGCGGGCGAGCCGCGCCTGCCGCGCCTCGCGGCCGAACACCTCGATGCTGCCCGAGGTCGGGGTGTCCAGGTCGGCGACCAGACGCAGCAGGGTGGATTTGCCGCAGCCCGAGGGGCCGATGAGCGAGACGAACTCCCCCGAGGCGACGGTCAGGTCGACGTCGCTGAGGGCGTGCACCTCGCTGCCCTTGCCGCCCTGCGCACGGAAGACCCGCGAGACCGCGCTGACCTTGACTGCTGCGGCGCTCATCGAGCCACCTCCACTCGTCGATAACGTCCCAGGGAGCGGCCGAGCAGGGCGACGAGCCCTGCGGCCAGGAGGCCGAGCGCGACCGCCCCGAAGATCGGGGCCCAGGGCTTGGCGGGGTCGCTGGCGGCGAAGTTGGCGAACTCGAGGATCATCCGACCGAGCCCGCCGGGCATGCCCGTGGCGACCTCGGCGACGACCGTGCCGATCACGGCGTTCGCGGCCGCCAGACGCATCGCGGGCAGCAGGTAGGGCACCGAGGCGGGCAGCCGCAGCCGCACGAGGGTCGACCACCACCCCGCGCCGTAGGCGGCCATCAGCTCGACGTGGATCGTGTCGGGCGACTGCAGACCGCGCAGCATGCCCACGGCCACCGGGAAGAACGCCAGGTAGGAGGCGATGACGGCCACCGACATCCACGGCATCCACTCGAAGCCGAGCTCGAGCTTGGAGCCCCAGGACCGCACGAGCGGTGCGAGCGCGATCAGCGGCACGGTA